>NZ_DCYD01000003.1:37112-161696 GCF_002331005.1 Achromobacter sp. UBA2119
CCAAGCGAATCGCAACCGCCGACACGGCCACCAATCCGGCAAGCCAGAGGAACGCGTCAACCAGTCCCACCGCATGCGCGGCGTAGCCGAGCACTGCCGGCCCCAGCAGCACGCCTAGATAGCCCAGCATGCTGGCCGCCGCAATGGCCTGCGACGGCGGCATGGCAGTCTGGCGTCCCGCCAGCGAAAACAGGATCGGCACCACATTGCCAGCGGCAAGCCCCGCAAAGGCGATGGCGGGATACACGACCGCCAGGTTGCTGCTCCACGCGGCCAGCGCCAGACCGCCCGCCGTAATCAGAAACCCCGCGATCAGCACGACGCGCTCACCCACCCGCGCCACGAATCGATCGCCCACAAAGCGGATCAGCGTCATGGCGCACGCAAAGACCGAGTACCCCGCGCCGGCAAACCGCTGGTCCACGCCCTTCTCGCGCGACAACAGCAGCGCGCCCCAATCCAGCATGGCGCCCTCGGCCAGGAAGATCACCATCGCCAGCAGGCCGATGCCCACCACAATGCCGCGCGGCACGATCAGCAACGGCGCCTTTTTTGCCTGCGGCAGAGTGAGGAAGCCGGGTGCGGCCAGCAGCACGCAGAGCGCGATGACGAGGCTGGCTGCGATGGTGGCGGCCGCCGCGGTGGCGCCGGCGGCAATAATTGCCGTCATTGCCGCTGCGCCCACAAGGCCCCCGATGCTGTACAGCCCATGAAAGCCCGACATCAGCGGCTGCCGGGCAATCCGCTGGACCTCGGTGCCATGCACGTTCGCCGCCACGTCAATGGCGCCGGTGGCCGCGCCGAAGATCAGCAGGCACAGGCCCAGTGTGAACGCGGTCGACGCGATCGCCATCAAGGGCAGCACGGCGGCCAGGAGAAGGCCAGCCGTCACGATCAGCGCCTTGCAACCCACGCGCCCCACCAGCGCGCCCGCCCCTGGCATGCCGATCACGGCCCCCAGGCCCAGGCACAGCAGCACGGAACCCAGCGTGGCCGCGTCGGCGCCCAGCCGCTGCTGGGCAAACGGCACCAGCGGCGCCCATGACGACAAGGCGAAACCTGCGATGAACAGCGACAACTGCGTGGCGCGCTTGGGCGCCCGCAGCGACGCGGCTTGGCCCTGCGCGGCCGGTGGCCTGCCCGGGGCGTGAATGTCAGCCTGCTGCAATACGAACTCCTGATATGAACCGCGTGACTGCGTGGATGAATGAACGCGAGCCCGCGTTTTGGAAGCGGTCCAAGTTATCAGGAGCGAGTGGCGGGTTCTGTCTATACTTGGCCGACTTATGTCTAAAATCCGCCAACCTGCCGCCGCCCGTGCTGCCGAGCCCCCCGGCGAAATGCCGGACCCCGACCTTGCCACCGCGCCGGTCGTAGGCCTGATGGAGGAATGGATGCCGGCCGACCAGGCGCCGCACGTCCATCGCCGGCATCAATTGCTGTGCGCGGCCAGCGGCGTGATCCACGTCACGACCAGCGTCGGCGAATGGGTGCTACCCGCCACCCGCGCCATCTGGATCGGCAGCGGCACCCTGCATTCCACGCTGGTCAGGCGGCCGGCGCACACGCGCGTGCTGTACATCGACCCCGAGGTCTATCCCATGCCCGACGGCGCGCAATGCCGCGTCGTGGCGGTGAGCGCCCTGATGCGCGAGGTGATCGCCAGCTGTGCGGCTGCGCCGTGGGACTATCCGGCTAACTCACCCGAAGCGCGGCTGGCCAGCGTGCTCATCGACCAGGTGCGCGCAACGGACCACACCTCGGTCGACCTGCCCTATCCCACCGATACCCGCGCGCTGCGCCTGGCGAACCTGCTTCGCGCCGACCCCGCCAACCGCCAGCCGCTGGCCGCGCTTGCCCGCCAAGTGGGATCCAGCCCCCGCACCATCGAGCGCCTTTTCCAGACGGAGGCCGGCCTGTCGTTCGGCCGATGGCGCAAGCGCCAGCGGCTGCTCACCGCGCTGGAGCAGCTTGCTTACGGCGAAAGCGTCACCAACGTGGCGCTCGACGTGGGGTATGAATCCGCGTCCAGCTTCGTCGCTGCGTTCAAGGCCGTGTTCGGCACGACGCCGGCGCGGTATTTCAAGTCCTGATCACTGCCGCGTGCGTGGTCATCCCTGCCAGCGCGGACGGCCCGGCGTCTGATGGTGGTAGGATCGCCTGCGTACGCCGCGCGGAATCCGACACCCGCCACGCCGCAAGATCCGACCGGGCCATCCCGCGACAGCATCCGGCAGCGGCCATCCGGATCCATCCACGCCTGGAAGTTCGCGGAAGAACGACCCTGCATTCCGGGGCATTCACCTGCATGCCCCCGCCACGCCCGCCTTCTCCGCCTTTGTCGACGCGCTGAAATATCGCTGAGGTATCACCTACCGGGTCCGCCGCACGACCGCCTCGCATTAATTCGTGAATTTGGAGTCTCTGCCTTGTTCCGCAGATTTGAAAGCCAGCTCAATCCGTTCCCTTCCGAGAACGTCCCCCCGCCGCCCACGGGGTTCTTCGCCTTCCTGTGGTTCTGCACGCACGGTTCGCGCCGCTACATCGCCGCACTGGCGGTCCTGAGCGCGGCGGTCTCCATCTACGAAGCGTGGCTCTTCGCCTTTCTGGGGCAGGTTGTCGACATGCTCACCGTCTGGAAAGCCGGCGAGGCCGCGTCGGCACACGAACGCCAGGTCCTGTGGGGCATTGCCATCGTGCTGTGCGTCAGCGTTGGCGTCGTCGCGCTACGCACACTGGTCCAGCATCAGGTCCTGGCCATCAACCTGCCGCTGCGCCTGCGATGGGACTTTCACCGCATGATGCTGCGGCAAAGCCTGTCGTTCTTCTCGGATGAATTTGCCGGCCGCGTCACAACCAAGGTCATGCAGACCGCGCTTGCCGTGCGCGAAGTGCTGCTCACCTTTTGCGAAATCGTGCTCGGCATCGCTGTCTACTTCGTCACCATCGTCGCGCTGGCCGGGGGCTTCGACTGGCGTCTGATGCTGCCCTTCATCGGCTGGATGGCGCTCTACGGCCTGGCCATGATGTATTTCGTGCCGCGGCTGGGCAAGGTCGGCAAAGAGCAGGCGCATGCCCGCTCGTCCATGACCGGACGCGTCACCGATGCCTACACCAACATCACCACCGTCAAGCTCTTCTCGCACACCAATCGCGAAGCCCGCTTTGCGCGCGCCGCCATGGAGGACTTCAAGGAAACCGGCTACCGCCAGATGCGTCTGGTCAGCCAGTTTGAAATCGTGAACCAGGCGTTGGTGTCGGCGCTGATCCTGGCGGCCGGCGGCTACGCGCTGTGGCTATGGCACGGCAACGAAGTCGGCACCGGCGCAGTCGCCGCCGTGACCGCCATGGCGCTGCGCGTGAACGGCATGTCGCACTGGATCATGTGGCAGATGACGTCGCTGTTCGAGAACATCGGCACCGTGCAGGACGGCATCGCCACCCTGACCCACGTCCCGAAGGTGCAGGACGCGCCCAACGCCGCCACCCTGCAAGTCACGCAAGGCGAAGTCCAGTTCGACGACGTCTATTTCAACTACAACAACGAGCGCCAGGTCCTCGACGGCCTGACCCTCACCGTGCGCCCCGGCGAAAAGATCGGCCTGGTCGGACGATCCGGCGCCGGCAAATCCACGCTCATCAACCTGCTGCTGCGCTTCTACGACGTCGAACGGGGACACATCCGCATCGACGGCCAAGACATCTCGAAGGTCACGCAGGACAGCCTGCGCAGCGCCATCGGGATGGTCACGCAGGACACATCGCTCCTGCACCGCTCCATCTGCGACAACATCGCCTATGGCCGCCCCGACGCCAGCCGCGAAGAAATCCGCGCCGCCGCGGCCCGCGCCCAGGCCGACGACTTCATCCAGCAGCTCAGCGACTCGCACGGCAACACCGGCTACGACACGCTCGTCGGCGAACGCGGCGTCAAGCTGTCGGGCGGCCAGCGCCAGCGCATCGCGATTGCCCGCGTCATGCTCAAGAACGCGCCCATCCTGCTGCTGGACGAAGCTACCAGCGCATTGGATTCGGAAGTGGAGGCCGCCATTCAGGAGAGCCTGGACGAAGTCATGCAGGGCAAAACCGTCATTGCCATCGCGCACCGCCTGTCCACCATCGCCGCGATGGACCGTCTCATCGTGATGGATCAAGGCCAGATCATCGAACAGGGCAGCCATGCGGAACTGCTGGCAATGAACGGCGTGTACGCGCGCCTGTGGCGGCATCAGAGCGGGGGGTTCCTGGCCGAAGAGCCGAGCCAGCCGGTTTGAGTTGGTGGCCGGGCGCGCGCCCGGCCGCTACATTGGTCCCGGAGTTCAGATGCTTGCCTACACAATCGGCGCAGTTGCGGCGGCCGCCTTGGCGGGCAGCGTGTACATCAGCGTCAAACGGCCTTTCCGGTTCAAGGACAACGGCTCCGGCCCGGATCACCGTCCATCCGCAGCCGTCGCGGGCGGGCTGATGACCGTTGCCCTGCTGGGCTTTGTCCTGGCCTTCAGCCTTTGAATAAAACGCCTCGATGACAATTTTGGTTGCACTTTATTAGGGTCATAAGAAAGACCCGATCGGATAATCCTCGCGCTATTCGAAAAGGATCTTTATTTTGAAGTTGAAAGCTGCACTCCTCATTTCCGCGCTGACCGCCGTCGTCGTTGCTCCCGCGAATGCCGCGTCTCCCCGTTCGGTCGACGCCCGCACGTTTGATGTCGCCGGCGTCAAGACGGGCATGGACTTCGACGAAGCCCTTGCCGCCACTGCCAAGAACTTCAATGTTGGCAAGAAGGACATCCGGATCGGCTACGCGACGAACAACCCCGTCACGAACACCAAGATGCCGATGAACTTCAGCTACGACAAAGATGGCGTCAGCTTCATCGTCCACTTCGAGCCGCGCGTGCCTGTCGACAAGCAACGGCCGCTGGCGGTGTCGCAGATCCGCTATGAACTGCCGTGGACGCCGGCCAACAAGGAAGCCATGGGCAAAGCCGTGCTGGAAAAATACGGCCGCCAGTCGAACTATCCCAACGACCTGAACATGGAATGGTGCACCAACCCAGCACGAACCCCGGCATGGGCTGCTCGACGGACCTGACGCAGGCGGTATTGAAATACAGCGGCGTCAGCATCCAGATGCACGACCCGGCATGGATGAATGCGCGGATCGAGTATGTGCAGCGCAGCCAGTCCAGAAAGCCCAGCTTCTAACGCATATCAGTAATTCTGAACGGGGCGCGCTTCGTGTTGACGGGGTGCGCCTTTCCCAACATGACATCTTCGATGAGGGCTTGGGTGGACCAGCACCTGCCTTTCATCCTTTGAGCCGCGCGGGCAGATTCGCCACGAGCCAATCAATGAACACTCGCAGCCGATGCGTCACATGGCGGTTGTGCGGGTACACCACATGAAACGGATAGCGCTGGGGCCGCCACGGTTTCAGAATCTCGACAAGCGCGCCGCTTTGCAACGCGGGGCCCGCCGCATAGGTGAAGGTCTGGACAATTCCCAGGCCCGCCAGCGCCGCCGCCAGATGCGCGTTGCTTTCGTTGACGCCGACGCGATGCTCGACCTTGATCTCCGTCTTTTCCCCATCGCGCTCAAAACGGAACGGAAAGGCGCGGCCGTTCTGCGGCGACAGGTAGCTGACCAGCTTGTGGCCGTTCTTCAACTCATCCGGATAGGCAGGCGTGCCGAACTGCTTGAGGTATCCCGGTGTGGCGCAGGTGATCAGATCGGCGGTGCCGATCTGCCGCGCTACCAGCGACGAATCATCGAGCGGACCGCCGCGGATCACGCAGTCGACGTTGTCGCTGATCAGGTTGACGGGGCGGTCTGACACCCCGAAGACGATCCGGATGTCGGGATAGCGCGTCAGAAAATCCGAGATCGCGGGGATCAGCACGTCGCTCGCGGTGGAGCCGCCCACGTCGATGCGCAGGTGTCCTTTCGGCTTGCCTTGCACAGCATTGAACGACCCGTCGATGTCTTCCAGGTCGCGCACGATGCGCAACGCTTTCTCGTAGTACTCGCGCCCTTCCGGCGTGACCGTGACGCGCCGCGTCGTTCGCTGCAGCAGGCGCACGCCCAGGTGCGCCTCCAGGTCCTGCACGATCTTGCTCAGCGTGGCATTGGGCATATCCAGCGAATCCGCCGCCCGCGTGAAACTGCCCGCCTCCACCACGCGCGCAAACCCGCGAATCGCGGTCAATTGATCCATGCCGAAGACTCCTTGAGATGAAGCGATTATCCACAAACACGCATAGTCGTTCCAATCTTTCCGGAGTCGTCCATTAATTCGGTGATCGATTGGCAAGCTTCGTCAATGGCATCGCGCTGTTTGTCGATGGCGGGATGGCGCAGGTGTGAGCGCCTCCGCGCCGGCTCCCTCCAATCGCGCCACCTTGCGAATCACCGCCCTGTCGTCCGCCCTGATGGCCTATGCTGATCGTTCCGGCCCGATCGGCCACCTTTCTGAAGGAGCGTTGCATGTTGGACCACATCACGATCCATGTGAGCGACTTCGAGCGCAGCCGCGCGTTTTACCTGAGCGCGCTGGCGGCGCTGGGTTATGTGGCACGCAAGACGTTCGAGACCGACGGCGCCTTCATTCTGGACCCGGACGGCTACAACATCGAGGCCGTTTGTCACCGGGTCGCTTGACCGGAAGGCGCGCTCAGGAACGCCCCAGCGCAGGTCGACGCGGACATCCTCGGGCAATGCGTTGAATCGATGCAGGGAATGAATGTCGACGCCGCAGAATTAACTGATCAGCGTCGCATGAAGGGAACTTGCCGGGATTGATGGAGCGGGTGAAGGGAATCGAACCCTCGTATGAAGCTTGGGAAGCTGCCGTTCTACCATTGAACTACACCCGCTCGGGTGTCGTGCCGCAGCCGTGGGCCGGGCAGAGCCGCGATTATAGCGCGGGTTTTTTCGGTCGGGGCGGGTCAAAAAAGCCCGCCCCTTCGACCAAAGAATCGCCGATATCAATTCGCCGTGATGTTCGCGGCCTTGACCACCTTGCCCCAGCGGTCCAGTTCGGTCTGCGTGTAGGCGCCCAGTTCCTTCGGGCCCATGAAGATCGCCTCGGCGCCCTGCTCGGCCGCCTTCTTGCGGAACTCGTCGGTCTTCATGATCTTCTGGATCTCGCCCGCGATCTTGTCGACGACCGGCGCGGGCGTGTCCTTGGGTGCGTACATGGCGAACCACGACGACACGATCAGGTCGGGGTAGCCGGCTTCGGCGGCCGTGGGCACGTCGGGCAGCGACGGCAAGCGGGCATTGCCCGTGACCGCCAGCGCGCGCAGCTTGCCTGCGGCGATCTGGCCCAGCAGCGGCGGCGGCGTGGTGATCGTCATGTCGACAGCGCCGCCCAGCAAGTCATTCAGCGCGGGGCCGGTGCCCTTGTACGGGATGTGCGTGATCTGCGTGCCGGCCATCTGGTTGAGCAGTTCCGTGGCGACCTGCTGCAGCGAACCGTTGCCCGAGGACGCGTAGTTCAGCTTGCCCGGGTTGGCCTTGGCGTACGCGACCAGTTCCTTCAGGGACTTGATGGGCAGATCGGGGCGCACGACCACGACTTGCGGCGCGGACAGCACGTTGGCGACCGGGGCGAAGTCCTTGATGGGATCCCAGCCGGCGGCGGGCGTCACGTGCGGCGTGATGACCTGAAAGCCCGAGTACTGCAGCAGCAGCGTGTAGCCGTCCGGCTTGGCGCGCGCCACGGCCTGCGCAGCGATGCCGCCGGAGGCGCCGGGCTTGTTCTCGACGACGACGCTCTGGCCCAGCGCCGCACCCAAGGGCTGCGCAATCAGGCGGGCGGCGATGTCGGTGGTGCCGCCGGGTGCAGCGGACACGATCAGCGTGACGGGGCGGTTCGGAAAATCGGCCTGTGCGCTGGCGGCGCCGGTGGCGGTGATCAGGGCGAAGGCGGCGCTGACGCGCAGTGCGGTGGGCAGGCGAAAAGAGGCCATGCGTTGTCTCCTGGGTATTGTTTTATCTGTGGGTGGTTCGGGTACGGCAGGTACAGCTTGGAAAAGACAGATCAATCAGGCGTCGGCCGGAAACCGTTCGGCCAGCCACGCGGGCGGCGCATGTAAGGCCAGCCTCGGCCCCGCCTGCAGCAATGCGTTGGACAGATCGCGCTGGACCAAACCGGGCAGGCTGCGCACGATGGCCAGCAGCGGCTCCAGCGACACGCCGGTCTCCACGCCCATACAGTCGAACATGTGGACCAGCTCTTCGGTGTTGACGTTGCCGCTGGCGCCCGGCGCGTAAGGACATCCGCCCAGGCCGCCCGCTGCGGCGTCAAAGCGGGTGATGCCGGTCTGCCAGGCCGCGATGGCGTTGGCCAACGCCATGCCGCGCGTGTTGTGCAGGTGTACGGTCAGCGCGGTGGACGGCAGGCGCGCCGCCGCCTGTTCGCACAGGGCGGCCACTTGTGTCGGAAACGCCATGCCTGTCGTGTCGCACAGCGTGATGCCGACCGCGCCCGCATCGACCAGACGCGCCGCCAGGTCCAGCACCGTGTCCGCGGGCACGTCGCCG
This sequence comes from Achromobacter sp. UBA2119, assembly GCF_002331005.1. NCBI lineage: Bacteria > Pseudomonadati > Pseudomonadota > Betaproteobacteria > Burkholderiales > Alcaligenaceae > Achromobacter > Achromobacter sp. UBA2119. Next base: position 45,660 of record NZ_DCYD01000003.1, read on the forward strand.
TCGAACGGACAGCCGAACGCGGTCGACAACGACACGTTGCACGGCGCGCCGGCCTTTGCGGCGGCAGCCAGAACCTGCGAAAGCTCGGCAAACGACTGGTCGCGGGTCATGCGCAGGTTGGCGCGGTTGTGCGTCTCGCTGCACGACATGACGAGGTTCATCTCGTCGGTGCCGGCCTCCAGCGCGCGTTCCAATCCGCGTACGTTCGGAACCAGCGCGGTATAGATCACGCCGGGACGGCGGCGGATGCGGCGCATCACATCAACGGCGTCGGCCAGCGCGGGAATGGCTTTGGGGGACGTGAAGCTGGTGACCTCGATGCGGGCAAAGCCGCAGTCGGACAGCGCGTCCACGAAGGCGACCTTGTCGTCCGTGGACACCAGGGTCTTCTCGATCTGCAGGCCGTCGCGCGGCCCGACCTCGTTGATCTCGATGCGGGCGGGTCCGTGGTTCATGCAATCACTCCCTTGGCGCGCAACGCGCCGCGCTGTTCTTCGGTCAGGCCCGCCGACGCCAGCACCGTGTCGGTGTGTTCGCCCAGGGTCGGCGCGCGTTCGCGCACTGCGCCCGGATTGGACGACAGATACGGGAAGACGGCGGGCATTTCCACCTGCATGCCCGCCGCAGATTCCATCGAGGTGATGGCGTTGCGGGCGCGGTAGTGCGGATCCTTGGCAATGTCGGCAACGGAATAGATGCGGCCGGCGGGCACGCCGGCTTCCAGCATCGCGGCCAGGACGTCGTCGATCTGCCGTTCCCGCGTCCACGCGCCGATAGCGGCGTCGATCTCTTCCACACGGCGCGCGCGGCCGTCGTTGTGCGCCAGCGCCGGGTCCTGTCCCAGGTCGTCGCGGCCGATGCGGGCCATCAGCCGGGTGTAGATGGCGTCGCCGTTGCCCGCGATGAGCACGTAGCCGTCCTGGCACGGGTAGGCGTTGGACGGCGCGATGCCGGGCAGCGACGCGCCGGCAGGCTCACGCACCGCGCCGAACACCGAATACTCGGGCAGCAGGCTCTCGCTCAGGTTGAAGAGGCTTTCGTACAGCGCAGTGTCGATCACCTGCCCCACGCCACCGCGCGCATCGCGTTGATACAGCGCCAGCATCACGCCCAGCGCGCCATGCAGGCCCGCGATGGTGTCGCCCAGCGACAGGCCGGCGCGCACCGGCGCGCGGCCCGGCTCACCGTTCAGGTAGCGCAGGCCCGCCATGGCTTCGCCGATCGCGGCAAAGCCGGGTTCGCGCGCCTTGGGACCGGTCTGGCCGTAGCCCGAGATGCGCAACATGATCAGGCGGGGATTCAGTTCGTGCAGGGCTTCCCACGACAAGCCCCATTTTTCCAGCGTGCCGGGGCGGAAATTCTCGATCAGCACATCGGCCTCGCGCGCCAGCATGCGCACGATGTCCTGGCCTTCCTGCTGGCGCAGGTCCACGCAGACCGACTGCTTGTTGCGCGACTGCGCCTCCCACCACACCGAGGTGCCCTCGTGCAGCAGACGCCATTTGCGCAGCGGATCGCCCTGGCCCGGCGGCTCGATCTTGATGACCTGGGCGCCAAAGTCCGCCAGCGTCTTGGCCGCAAAAGGCCCCGCAATGAGTTGTCCCAGTTCCAGCACACGAATGCCGGCAAGAATCTGCCCTGCCATATCGCCTCCCAGGCGCGTCTTACGGTAGTGATGGACGGCAGTGTGCGCGCAAAGCGCCGGGGAGCGGAATGGACAATCGGGGAAAGGGGCATTCCCGGAACGAGAAACCCCGGGCTAACCCTCAGCCCTCGCCGCGCAGGTGGGCCAGCAGCAGCCGCGCGGCCACGGTCAAGGTGTCGGCGTCGCGCACGCCCAAAAGCAGCCAGCGGCGCGCCCACTCGTCGGTCAGCGGAATCAGCCGGATCGGCATGGACCGCGCGTGCGGCTCGGCGGCGATGCGCGGCAGGATGCCCACGCCACGCGTGGCCGCGACCATGCGGCAGATGGCGTCAAAACTGCGCACCTGGATGCGCAGCCGCATCGCCCGGCCCATCCGGCCGCTTTCTTCCGACAGCCGGGTCGCCAGCGACGTCGCGGGCGGCAGGCCGACGTAGTCGTAGGCCAGCGTGTCCGCGAAGGCGACCTGCGGCTCCGCGGCCAACGGATGGCGCTGCGGCACGATAAGCACCAGCTCGTCCAGACGATAGGGAAAGGTGGCAAGACCGTCTGCCAGCGTGCGGTCGGCAAAGACGCCGATGTCCGCGCGGTTCTCCAGCACGGCGGTGACGATGTCGCTGCTGTTCTGCTCTTCCAGGTCGATGCGCACGGCAGGATGCTCGTCCATGAAAGCGGCCAGGTCCTCGGGCAGGAACTGGGTCAGCGACGAGGTGTTGGCGGCAATGCGCACCTGGCCTCGCACGCCCTGCGCAAAGTCGGACAGCGCGCCGGCCATCTGCTCGACTTCCTGCAGCACCCGCAGCGCGTGCACCAGGCACGCCTGTCCGGCGTCGGTCAGCTCCACGCCGGCGGCATTGCGAAACAGCAGGGGCGACCCCAGCGCGGCTTCCAGGTCGGAAATCCGCTTGCTGGCCGCGCCTACCGCCAGATGCGACTGGCGCGCGCCGGCCGAGATGCTTCCCTGGCGCGCAACAGAAACAAACAGGGCAAGCGTGACGAGGTCGATCCGGGCAAAGTTCATGACAAAGGACTACGGCGCAGGGAAACCGGGCTGAAACTATAGCCGCAGGCGTCCGGAATAAATGTGTCCCTGTTTTAGTCCCTATGACCGGCTCCGCGCGGGCAGACCTGCCACTACAATCCCGCCTATGAATACGAACAACCCCGCGAACAACGCCACGAACACCCCTGCGGACACCCCCGCAGACGCGCCCGCCAAGCCGGGCGTGAGTCCTTCCGCCTCGCCCGCCGCCGACGCCGCGCCCGCCCCCGTTTCCCCGGAAACCCAGGCCGCGCTGGCCAGCGCCGCGTATGCGCCCAACAGCCCGGGCGCCGCGCACATCCGCAGCTTCGTCCATCGCCGCGGCCACATCACGCAGGGCCAGCTGGCGGCGCTGGAGCGCCTGATGGGCCAATGGTCCATCCCGTACGCTCCCCGCGGCCTGGATCCGGCCGCCGCCTTTGGACGGCAGGCCCCGACGGTGCTGGAGATCGGCTTCGGCATGGGTGAAACCACCGAAAAGATCGCGCTGGCCCGGCCTGGCGACAACTTCCTGGGCGTGGAAGTGTTCAACGCCGGCGTCGGATCGCTGCTGCGCCGCATCGAAGACTCCAGCATCCAGAACCTGCGCATCATCCAGCACGATGCCGTTGAAGTGGTGCGCGACATGATCGCCCCCGACTCCCTGGCCGGCGTGCACATCTACTTTCCGGATCCGTGGCCCAAGAAGCGCCATCACAAGCGCCGCCTGATCCAGCCCACGTTCATCTCGCTGCTGGCCAGCCGCATCGCGCCCGGCGGCTACATCCACTGCGCCACCGACTGGGAAGACTACGCGGTGCAGATGCTGGAAGTGCTGAGCGGCGAACCGCTCCTTAAGAACACCGTCGACGGCTATGCGCCGCGACCCGACTACCGCCCCCTCACCAAATTCGAGACACGCGGCCTGCGCCTGGGCCACGGTGTCTGGGACCTGATCTTCAAGCGAGCCGCCTGATGCTCTATCCGCCGATCGAACCGTACCGCCAAGGCATGCTGGACACCGGAGACGGTCACCAGATCTATTGGGAAATGTGCGGCAACCCCAACGGCAAGCCCGCCGTCTTCCTGCATGGCGGACCCGGCAGCGGCTGCTCGCCCGTGCACCGGCAGTTGTTCGATCCGCAACGCTACAACGTGCTGCTCTTCGATCAGCGCGGCTGCGGCCGATCGCATCCGCACGCCAGCCTGGACAACAACACCACGTGGCATCTGGTCGCCGACATCGAGCGACTGCGCACCGAAGTCATAGGCGCCGAGAAGTGGCTGGTGTTTGGCGGATCCTGGGGGTCGACGCTGGCGCTGGCCTATTCCGAGACGCACCCGGCGCACACCAGCGAACTGGTGCTGCGCGGCATCTTCGGCCTGCGCCGCGCCGAGATCCAATGGTTCTACCAGGAAGGCGCATCGTGGCTGTTTCCGGACCGCTGGGAAGAATACCTGGCGCCGATCCCCGAGGCCGAACGCGGCGACCTGGTCACCGCGTACCACAAGCGCCTGACGGGCAACGACCCCGCCGAGCAACTGCGCGCCGCCAAGGCCTGGAGCAAATGGGAAGACAGCACCATCACGCTGCTGCCCAGCCCGCGCCATCAGCAAAGCCATGCCGCGGACCGCGCGGCGCTGGCCTTTGCGCGCATCGAGAACCACTATTTCTTCAACGCCGGCTTCATGGAAGAAGGCCAGTTGATCCGCGACGCGCAGAAGCTGCGCGGCATCCCCGGCACCATCGTGCAGGGCCGCTACGACGTCTGCACGCCCGCGCGCACCGCGTGGGACCTGCACCGCGCATGGCCGGAAGCGCAGTTTCACCTGGTGCCCGATGCCGGCCACGCCTTCGACGAACCCGGCACGCTGGCGCGCCTGATCGCCGCCACCGACGCCTACGCCAAACAGTGAGGAGCCCTGACATGCACATCACCCTGAACGGAGACGCCCGCGAGTTCCCGCTGGACACCACGGTCAACGAATTGCTCGAAACGCTGGGCTATGCGGGCAAGCGCGTGGCCGTCGAACGCAACGGCGAAATCGTGCCCAAGAGCCAGCACGCGCAGACGGCGCTGTCTGACGGCGACCAGATCGAGATCGTGGTCGCGGTGGGCGGAGGCTGAACGACGGTCACTGCAGCGCTCCGGCGCCGCATCGCGACACCCCCTCTAAGGCCGCTGACACCCAGCGGCCTTTTTGCATGCCGCCCCACGCACGAGGGGGCTTACGCCCCCGGATACAAACGTCCTGCGAAGGTGCCAGCATTGTTGCGTAGTCTGGCAAGAGGCTAGCAACCTGTTACACCACAACCCCTCGTCGTAGGGCAAATGTGCGAGTCATAATCGTTTCTATCGCGCCGCCTTCAACCGGACAGGCGCCTTCGAGAGCACAGGTTTTCTCACCGCAATATCGATAAAGGAAACGCTATGGGTCTGCTCAATTTCATCAAGGACGTTGGAGAAAAACTCTTCGGCGCCAGCGAGGCCAAGGCCGCGACGGCAGAGGAATTGAAGAAAGAGCTGGATAAGCACGGCCTGAACGCGGATGGCCTGCAAATCACGGTGGACGGCGACAAGGTCACGGTCGCGGGCCAGGCGTTGAGCACGGAAGACGCCGAGAAGATTTCGCTGGCGCTGGGCAACACCGTCGGCGTGGCCGCGGTGGACAATCAGCTGCAGGTCAAGCAGGCCGCGCCCGAAGCCAAGATGTACACCGTGCAAAAGGGCGACAACCTGTGGAAGATCGCCGAAGCGCAATACGGCAAGGGCCAGGGCGCCAAGAACACCCTGATCTTCGAAGCCAACAAGCCCATGCTCACCAGCCCCGACAAGATCTACCCGGGCCAAGTGCTGCGCATCCCGCCGCTGTCGTAAGCGGCACCAAATTCAAACAAACCGGAGGACACCCATGCGTTCTCCGGCTTGTGTCGCGGCGCGGCGCCCCCTGCCTGCCGCGATTGCTTGGCCAGACGCAATGTCTGGCCATTTTTTTGACCTCGAACTTACAGCCTGCGCTAGAAAAGCCGCCCGGCCGCTCGGCCGCCCGGAGGCGGGGCAGCCCCCTCGGGGGGCAGCAAGCGAGCAAAGCGAGTGCGGCGTGGGGGCCTCTCCTCCTACTTCATTCCGAAGCGGCCCAGCCCCTTCATGCCGCCCATGGCGCGCATCATCTTGGCCATGCCGCCCTTTTTCATCTGCTTCATCATGCCCTGCATCTGCTCAAACTGAGCCAGCAGACGATTGACCTCCTGAACCGGCACGCCGGAACCGGCGGCGATGCGGCGCTTGCGCGAGGCCTTGATCAGTTCGGGCTTGGCGCGTTCAGCGGCCGTCATGGAATTCAGGATGCCTTCCGTGCGGCGCAGCTGCTTTTCTGCCTGGCCGCCCTGCAACTGGCCTGCGGCCTGTTGAAACTGAGCCGGCAGCTTTTCCAGCAGCGAGCCCATGTCGCCCAGCTTCTTGACCTGACCGAGCTGATCGCGGAAGTCGTTCAGGTCGAACTTGTTGCCCGACTTGATCTTGGACGCAAGCTTCTGCGCTTCGGCGATGTCGATGTTCTTTTGCGCCTGCTCCACGAGCGAGACGATGTCGCCCATGCCCAGCACGCGCTGCGCCATGCGGTCGGGGTAGAACGGCTCGAGGCCATCCAGCTTTTCCGACACGCCGACAAACTTGAGCGGCTTGCCGGTGACGTGGCGCACCGACAGGGCCGCGCCGCCGCGGGCGTCGCCGTCCAGCTTGGTCAGGACGACGCCTGTCAGGGGCAGCGCGTCGGCAAAGGCGCGCGCGGTGTTGACCGCATCCTGGCCCTGCATCGCGTCCACCACGAACAGCGTTTCCACCGGCTTGACCAGGTCATGCAGCGCGCGGATCTCGCGCATCATGGCCTCGTCGATGCCCAGGCGGCCGGCCGTGTCCAGGATCAGCACGTCGTAATGATGGCGGCGGGCGTGATCAACCGCGCCGCGCGCGATGTCTTCGGGCTTCTGGCTGGGATCGGACGGCAGGAAATCCACACCGACCTGCGCGGCCACGCTCTTCAACTGGTCGATAGCGGCCGGACGGTACACGTCGGCGGACACCACCAGCACCTTCTTCTTGCCGGTCTTGCGGCCGTGCTGCGTGTGCTGCCCTTCGCTGAGCCAGCGCGCCAGCTTGCCGGTGGTGGTGGTCTTGCCGGCGCCCTGCAGGCCCGCCATCAGGATCACGGCGGGCGGCTGGACGGCCAGCGACAGTTCGTTGGCGTCGGCGCCCAGGTCGCCGCCCATGAGGGCAGTCAGTTCCTTGTTGACGACGCCGACGAGCGCCTGGCCCGGGCTGAGGCTGCCAGCGACTTCTTCGCCCAGCGCCTTTTCCTTCACCCGCGCGACAAAGTCGCGAACGACCGGCAGCGCGACGTCGGCTTCCAGCAGCGCCATGCGCACTTCGCGCAGCATCTCCTGCGTGTTGGCCTCGGTCAGGCGGGCTTCCCCGCGCAGCGTCTTGACGACGCGCGACAGGCGTTGAGTTAGGTTATCGAGCATGAGAGGCGTTTCCGCTTAAACTAGTTGATTGAACGGTGGCCGCAGGCGCGGATTCTGCGCTTTCGGGTGACGCGCACCCCAAGGCCCCATCCAGACAACGGTTTCTATGTCACTCGGCATTGTATTTCACACAGCGGCTGCCTTGGCGTACGCGGTGCTAGGGGGGTCGCTTTGGATCCGCCTGGCCGGCGCCGGGGAAGTGGAACAGACCGGCAAAATTGCCCGTCTGTGCCTGCTGGGCGCCCTGGTTCTCCATGGAATCGGGCTGCAACAATCGATGCTGGGATCCCAGCATCTTTTCATTGGATGGGCGCTGGCCCTGTCCGCCGCCATCTGGCTGGGCATGGTGGTGTTCTGGCTGGAAAGCCTGCTGGTACGCATCGACGGCCTGCAATTGCTGCTGTTGCCCGCCGCCGCCATCGCCAGCGGCCTTGCCGCCATCTTCCCGCAGGGGCAGTTCGTGCCCCATGCCGACGATCCCTGGCTGCGCGTGCACCTCTTGATCGCCCTGGCGGCCTACGGCCTGATCACCATCGCCGCCTTGCACGCCATGATGATGGCCCTACTCGACCGCCATCTGCACCGTCCCCTGGACGCCCCCGCCGAACGCAGCATCATCGGGCGCGTGCTCGATTCGCAGCCGCCGCTGCTGGTGCAGGAGCAGCTGCTTTTCCGCATCATCTGGATCGGCTTTGTCGTGCTGACGTTGGCGGTGGGCTCGGGCTCGGTCGCCTCCATGAAGCTGACCGGCAAGATCCTGCCGTTCGACCACAAAACTGTCTTCACCCTGCTGTCCTGGCTGACCTTCGGCGTGCTGCTGGCCGGCCGGCATATCTGGGGCTGGCGCGGCCGCGTCGCGCTGCGCTGGACCCTGACGGGTTTTGGTTTTTTGATTCTGGCCTACACCGGCAGCCGGTTCGTGCTGGAAATGATTCTGCATCGAGGCTGACGTGGGCAAGTTGCTGTTCTGGATCGTTCTGATCATCCTGGTTCTGTTTGTCGCCCGCATTGCCGGCCGCATGGCCGCGCAGCGCCAGGCCGACGCGCAAGGCGGCCAGAAGAAAAAGGCGCAGGGCGCGCAGCCCCCGCCCGCCATCGAATCCATGGTGCGCTGCGCCCATTGCGGCATCCATCTGCCCCGCTCCGAGGCCCTGCTGCAGGACGGCCAGACCTGGTGCAGCCCCGACCACGCCCGCCTGGGTCCGGCCAAACGCTGACCGTCTCTCTCTATGCCTTTGTTCCTGGATCGACATGGCTGGCTGGCGCCGGCGCCGGGCATTAGCCTGATGCGGTCGCCCAACTGCGACGCGCGCCCCGCGGGCGAGCAGGTCTCGCTTCTGGTCGTGCACAACATCAGCCTGCCGCCAGGCCAATTTGGCGGACCTGAGGTCGCAGGCCTCTTCCTGAATACGCTCGATTACCGCTCGCACCCCTGGCTGGAACGCCTGCGCGGCCTGCGCGTGTCGGCGCACTTTTTCATCCGCCGCGACGGCAGCATCGTGCAATTCGTCTCGACGGACCGGCGTGCCTGGCACGCGGGCGTGTCGCGCTTTGCCGGCCGCGAGCGTTGCAACGATTTTTCCATCGGCATTGAACTGGAAGGCACGGACACGCTGCCCTACACTGGCGAGCAGTACGCGTCGCTGCGCCGGCTGACCCACACCCTGCGCGCGCGCTATCCCCTGGTTGCCGCCCAGGGACACGAACATATCGCCCCGGGGCGCAAGACCGATCCCGGGCCGGCATTCGACTGGACGCGCTTCGGGCGCGACAGCGGCTTTGCGCGGCGGCACCTGCCGCCGGCCTGACCCTTAGAAGGATTGGCTATGTTGAAGATCTGGGGGCGCCTGACCTCCGTCAACGTTCAGAAAGTGATGCTGGCCGTACGCGAGCTGGCCCTGCCGCACACCTTTGTCCAGGCCGGCGGCCCATTCGGCGTGGTCGACACCGCCGATTACGCGGCCAAGCTCAATCCCAACCGCCTCGTCCCCGTCATCGACGACGGCGGCTTCATCTTGTGGGAATCCAATGCCATCGTCCGCTACCTGGCAGCGCGCTACGGCGTGGGCACGCTGTGGCCCGAGGACGTCTGCCTGCGCGCCGATGCGGACCGCTGGATGGACTGGCAGGCGACCGAATGGCAGCCGGCCATGGGGCCGGCCTTTCTGGGCCTGATCCGCACCCCGGAAGACAAGCGTGACAAGGCCGCCATCGAAAATTCGATCAAACGCTCCAACGCCCGCGCGCTGATCCTGGACCAGGCCCTGCAAGGCCGCGAGTTCATCGCCGGGCGTCACCTCACCATGGGCGACATCGCGCTTGTCGCCGCCGCGCACCGCTGGCTGGCCCTGCCCATCGAGCGGCCCGACACGCCCGCGCTGTCCGCGTGGTATCGGCGCGTCATGATGCGCCCCGCTCCGCAAGGCGTCCTGACCCTGCCGCTGGAGTAACCGGACGGGGGGCCGTCACGCCCCGCCACAACCGGGACAAATTGCAACATTCCTTCTGCGCGATTCGTGCAATTATTTGAAGCCTCTGAGGCGCCTTGGCCCTTGCCTTGAGCGCCTCGTTTCAATCCCCCGCCCTGCCGGGGGACGGCCGCCGCCAAGGCGTCGCAAGAAGAGGAGATGCTCTTGACCCACGAGCCGCCAGATTCCGCGAGCCAAGCTGCCCTGGACCAAGAACAGCGGCAGCTTCTGCTCCTTGTCGCTTCGGGGGCCCCAACGGGGTCATGCCTGGAAGCGCTTACCGAAGCCGTCTGCCGCCTGGCGCCCGGCAGCCGGGCATGCGTCCTGTTGACCGGCTCCGATCGCGTCACCGTCGGCGACGCCTATTCCACCCATCTCCCCGCCTCGATCGCCTGCCCCCTGCGCGGCCTGCCGATCCACGAGGCGCTCTTTGCGACGGATGATCCGGCAATCCGGCAAGGCAACCCCGTCGAGAGCGAAGACATCGAGCAGTCGACGACGTGGGCCGAGTCCTGGCGCACCATCTGCCGCGACAACGGCATCCACGCCTGCCACGCGCGCGCCGCGATGGCGCCCGACGGCACGCCGGTCGGCTGGTTTCTGCTCTGCCTGCCGCAGGTGCGTCATTGCACGCCGTGGGAACAGCGCGTCGCCGAGTTCGGTGCGCTGGCAACCAGCATCGTCGTGGAACGCGACCGCGCCGCGGCAGATTTGCGCAACGAGGTCAACGCGCTATCCCGGTTGCAGGCACTGAGCGCCGAACTTGTCGGCCCCGGCGAATTCGAACCGCTGCTCAAGAAGATCCTGGCCGCCGCCGCCGACATTTCCGGAACGGAAAAAGGCAACATCCAGATCTACGATCCGGCAAAGAACACGCTGCGCATCGCCGTGCACCAGGGCCTGAGCGCGCGCCTGGTCGAACACTTCGCCGAAGACGGCTGGGTCGCAAGCTGCGCCGAAGCCGCCCAGCACCTGGAACGGCTGGTCGTGCCCGATGTCGAGCAACTGACGGATCTGCAAGGCACGCTGGGGCTTGAGATCGTCATGGAAGACAACATCCGGTCGATCCAATGCACGCCGCTGCTCAGCCGCAGCGGCCAACTGCTGGGCATGCTGAACAACCATTACCGCTGGCCCGGCGGCCCCACACCCGAAGCCTTGCGCTACATCGACCTGCTGGCGCGGCAGGCCGCCGAACTGCTGGAACGCCATATCGCGGAGTCCGAACTGGCGCGCGAACGGCGGCACAAGGATGAGTTCCTTGCCGTGCTGGCCCACGAGCTGCGCAATCCGCTGGCCGCGCTGCGCAACATGCTGGAAGTGCTGAAGCGCGCCGAACGCGACCCCGGCATGACGGCGCGCGCCCGCGAAGTGATGGACCGCCAGCTGCGCCAGCTGGTCCGGCTGGTCGACGACCTGCTCGACGTCAACCGCATCAATCGTGGCAAGCTGGAACTTCGGCTGACCGCCCTCACGCTCGACTCCGTTCTGCAGCATGCCGTCGAGTCGTGCAAGCCTGCCTTGGAACAGCACGGCCACCGGCTGAGACTGGTGCAGCCCGACGCGCAGATCATGCTGCACGGCGACGCCGAACGCCTGACACAGGTCTTCGGCAACCTCCTGTCCAACGCGGCCAAATACACGCCGCCCGGCGGCGACATCGAACTCTTCGTCGAGCCCGGCAAGGACAGCGTCGACATCACGGTCCGCGACAACGGATCGGGCATTCCGCCGGATCAGCTCGACCGTATCTTCGAGATGTTCACGCAGGTCGATCGAACGCTGGAACGCGCGCAGGGCGGACTGGGCATCGGCCTGATGCTCGTCAAACGCCTGGTCGAGATGCACGGCGGCACGGTGCGCGCGCACAGCGACGGTCAAGGCAAAGGCAGCGCATTCGTCGTGCGGCTGCCGGTCACAGACATTCAGGAGGTGGCGCCGCAACTCCCTGCCGGCGCGCTGTCGCCGGTGGCAAGCAAGGTGCTCGTTGTCGATGACAACCGCGATGCCGTCGAGTCCCTGGTTGCGGTGCTCGCCATTGAAGGCCACGACGTCACCGCTGCGTACGATGGCGAAGAAGCCATCACCGTGGGCGAGCAGGTCAGGCCACAAGTGATCCTCATGGACATCGGAATGCCCGGTATGAACGGCCACGAGGCCTGCCGCCACATCCGCACCCTGGACTGGGGCCAGCGCGCAACGATTCTCGCGCTTAGCGGTTGGGGGCAGGAAGAAGACCGCCGAGCCTCGATGGAAGCCGGCTTCGACGCGCATCTGGTCAAGCCGGTGGATATGGACGTGTTGCTGGAGATGCTGTCGACCATCGAGCACCGCGGCGGCGCAAAGTAGCGGTGAGCGAGGGGCTGCACGTCCGCGCCGAACACGCATCATGCAATGCCACGTTGCAGATCCGGGCCGACACCATCGCGCCCGGCTGTTTCCGCGCGTTTTCAGCGCACCTGCCGACAAATATAAGAACGGTTCGATACCCAGAAATTGGCCGGTATGACGAAATGGAAGCGCATGCCATGCGAGTCCATTGCAATTCTCCGATTGCGGCGGACGCTTGCCTATAGGCGGACCTGACGCTCACCGTTGCAGGGAAAGGTCTGTCGTTGCGGGAGCACGTCATACCTATCCAATCCGATCTTCGCTTCACGTTCACCGTCGGCGACGAATCCTTTGAGGTCGTCGAATTCTCCCTGCAAGAAGGCCTGTCCGAGACCTTCCTGCTTGAAGTGGAACTGGCCAGCAGCAACGCCGCCATCGACTTCGCCCAGGTGCTGGACCGCGCCGCGCTGCTCACTCTCTGGCATGGCGACACCCCGGCGCGGTACGTGCATGGCGCGGTGTCTTCATTTGTCCAGGGCGACACAGGCTTTCGCCGCACCCGCTATCGCGCAGTCGTCGAGCCGCGGCTGGCGCGCCTGAAACTCAGTGCCGACTGGCGCATCTTTCAAGCCGTCACGGTCCCGCAGATCGCCGAAGCAGTGCTCAAAGCGCATGGTCTGACTCAAGACTACGAGCAGCGCAACACCACCGAGCACCAGGCCCGCGAATACTGCGTGCAGGCCGGCGACACCGACTACCACTTCGTCGAGCGCATCATGCGCGAGGAAGGCTTCTTCTATTCCTTCCGCCACAGCCCCGAAGGCCATCGACTGGTCCACAGCGACCGCCTGTTCATCCATGGCCGCGTGGGCGATGAACCGGTCCAGTACAACCCCACACCCGGCGGGGATCAGCCGCAGCCCGCACTGCGGCGCTTCGCGTACACAGAAAACGTGCGCACCGCGCGCCAGACGCAGCGCGACTACACCTTCCACCATCCGCAATACGCGCACCAGCACAGCCGCGACGGGCAAGACCTGAACCACCAGGGCCGCCGCTACGAGCGCTACGACTATCCGGCGCGCGCCAAGTTCGATGAAGCCGGCAAGCCCTTTGCCGAGAACCGCCTGCGCGGCCATCGCCGCGATGCGCGCATTGCGCTGGTCGAAGGCGACGATGCCCGCTTGCAGCCGGGCATTTCATTCACGCTGGCCGGTCATCCGCGCGAAGACATGAATCGCGGCTGGCGCCCCGTACGCATCGTCCACCGGGGCAGGCAGCACACCAGCCAGGCCGAGGAAAGCGCTGAGGCGCAGTCGAGTACGCATTACCGCTACGAAGCCGAACTGGTGCCGGACGATGCCGAATGGCGCGCCGAGCCGCTGCCCCGGCCTCGCGTCGATGGCCCGCAGAACGCCGTGGTGGTCGGTCCACCCAACGAAGAAATCCATACCGACGAATATGGACGCGTAAAGGTCCAGTTTCCCTGGGACCGCGTGGGCAAACATGATGGGTTCAGCTCCTGCTGGATTCGTGTCTCCCAGAACATCGCCGGCGCCACCTGGGGGCACATGGCCATTCCACGCATCGGCCAGGAAGTCATCGTCTCGCACTTCGACGGCGATCCGGACCAGCCCGTGATCACCGGCCGCGTCTACAACCGCCTGCAGTTGCCGCCATACGAACTTCCCAAGTTCAAAGACCTCGCAACCGTCAAGAGCAAGGAGCACAAGGGCAAGCGGGCCAGCGAACTGCGCCTGGATGACACGCCATCCCAAATCAGCGCCGCCCTGATGAACGATCATGGCGCAAGCCACCTGCACCTGGGTTACCTCACCCATCCGCGTCCGAGTGGCGGCGCGCCGCGCGGCGAAGGCTTCGAACTGCGCACCGACTTGCACGGGACGCTGCGCGCAGCGCAAGGCCTGCTGTTGACCACGGAAGCGCAAGCCAACGCCCAGGGCGGCCAACTCGACCGCGACGAAATCGTGGCAGTCCTGGAGGCAGCGCTACAACTTGCCCGCAGCCTGGGCAACTACGCCAGTGAACATCAAGGAGCCCCGCACGACGCCGAGCCCCGCCGGGACCTGACCGCATTGGTGCGAGACCTGGGCCATGGCGCCAACGACCAGACCCGCGGCACAGGCGAAGGCGCGGCGCCTGTCATGGCGCTCTCCGCCCCCGCCGGCATCGCGGCCGGAACGCCCCTTTCCATCGCGTTGGGCGCGGGCGAGCATCTGGATGCCGTCGCCCACGCAAACCTGCAACTGACAGCCGGTGAACGCGTGGTCGTCAACGCCGGCAATGGCCTGGGCACGTTCGCGCAACGGGGAGACATGCGCCACATCGCGCATACCGGCCAGCTGCTCTTGCAGGCGCAACACAACGCCATCCGTATCGATGCCGACAAGAGCGTGGAAGTTCGCGCCAACAACAACCATGTCACGGTGTCCGCCGAAGAACACATCACCCTGTTGTGCGGCGGCGCCTATATCAAGATGGCTGGCGGCAATATCGAAATGGGCATGCCCGGCGTCTTCACCGTCAAGGCAACGGACCATAACTTGACCGGGCCGGGAACGATGGTGCCCACGCTGGGCCAATTCTCTGGCCGGCCCGGGCCGTTTGAAGAGTTCTTCGTGCTGCGCGACGCCAGCACGAACAGAATCTTGCCGGATCACGCGTACGAGATCGTCCGCGCCAGCGGCGACATCGTGCGTGGACGGACCGACGCGCAAGGCCGTACGCAGGTCATCACCAGCGACGCAAGAGAACCTCTGGAGGCTTCGGCAATACCGGACTCTGACGATCTCTTGCATCTGGACGCCAGCTATTGGGATGGCGGTGGCAGCTATTCGCTGGATTTTCTTCGCAATCCCAACTAGGAGCCAGGCTGAATCATGGCCAACCAAACTGCACGACCCGGGCCAAAGAATCCCGGGGGTAGCACCAGAGGATCCACCAGACCTGACGCTTCGGGTCAGGTGCTGCCCGTAACTAATCCCCTCGACCTTTGGTATCTGTGCGAGAAAGCGCGCTATGCCAGCGCTAATCCGTACAGGCGCTCAGGCGATGGCGCGCCCATGTATCAACGCACGGTGGCCCTGATGATCCGGGCGGATAACGAGCTCTTTGAGTATCGCTGGCCGTACTGCGCCGAAGTCGGCTACGACATGACGAAGACGCCGCCGGCGCCGATCATGAGCAGGCAACATCCGCATCGGCCGAGTTCCTTTCCGTTGTCTCAATACAAGCGGATCAGCAGCCGGCAATTTCCGCAGTACAGCAGCGTTGAGGTGGTGGTGGACATCTTGGGGCTGGATGATCTTGAGGAAATGATTCCGGTGCCGCTTCCTCCAGATGCCGAAAACGGGATTTGGCAGGATATCCAGGCAGTCCAGCAACGCCCATTGCGGATCCCTGACGTGGTGCGTGTCATCGACCACACGTTGGGAGGCGAGCCTCAATACAGTCAGCCAAATCTCGCTGGTGTGATTGAAATGAAGTTTGGAAGGGATGCCTTGTCAACAGAGCAAAAGGCAGCTTATGAGGACATTGCCGGGAAAAGCGACAGATTTCGCCTGCTCAATACCGATCGGTGCGACAGAGCAGATCGGCGCCAACGTCGAGAGTGGATGACCGCAGCGCAGCGCGAACCAGTCTACAAACCCGTGTCTCAGGTCATGTCGCTGCCCTCGCGTGCTTCGGCCGATCCGCACGGCTTGGTGGTTGGATTAATTGATGCCGAGCATCAGGCTGCACGGCAGGTTCTTGAAGTCAATCCGCCGCCTCCGGGAACCCCAAAGATGAGCGCCGGACCCGACGCCCGAGAGGCTAATGGGCGGGCCGCTCAGGCGCGAGCGCAAATCGAGCTCTCGCTTGCCGCCCCGTTCTTGACTGTAGGCGCGGCAGGTATCGGCGCCGGCATGGCAACGGTTTTCGGAGGCAGTGCAGCGATTCCCGGTTCAACGCTGACCGCGAGCGCCGGCTCAAGAGTGGTGCACTACGGCCGCCTTGTCGGCTGGGGCCGTCTTATCGGAGGAGCTGGTTCAGCGGGAGCCGCTGTGGCATATGCACAATCCGAAGACGGCAGTTCCGCGCCCGTACTGAATCCCAAACTTCAACGCCAATGGCAGGCCTATCAGGAATGGGAAGCAAGCCAACGACACCAACCGCGCACAGAACAGCTGTATCTGTTCTGGCCGGACGCGCCGGAGACGAAAAAATGACCGATTTCTTTAATGAGTTCGACGCCGAACGCTGGTACTTCACCTTTGCAGATGAAGACGACAACACACTCATCGTTCAACAGGTCGGGATCGTTGCAGTTTTTCATCTTGTCGACGCCTATCTACCGGTTCGCCGCAAAGGCATTGCGGAGGCGCTTTCTCTTTACCATGAACTCTATGGCGACAAGCTCAAGGGCGGATACCGCGCAGATAAGCGCATGATCGTTCGCCCCTTCTCCAAGATGGGCTTTGAATCGTATCGGGACTACGTCTTGGCTACCAGCCCGATGGATGTCATTGAGTTCGACTGCATGTCCACACTCAGCCTGGGGCACGCGAGCGATTACATGTTTGGTGTTTTCTCTCCTGCCGGCTGGTATGAGCAAGTCCATAAAAGGCTTACGACTGTACGGATCTACCTACCCGTGGAAGAACTTGTTGGCGAAGGGAGAGCACGATTCGAGAGCTTTCTATTGAAGTGCTGCGCGTTGCTTCGTCCTCTTCATGGCGCAGCCGGCCTCGGGATTCAGGAATGCCACGATTGGGAGGACTATCAAACCCTTGAACACGAGACTGCCTGGGCATACAGAGGAGTGGATCTTTGTGGACCGTCCGAAAAGAAAAACCTCCGCGAGGGCTACAAGAATCTCAACTGGTACACCTTCCTGGCCCATCACTGGATCGCCACCTTGGGCACACCCGAGGAGTTGAAGAGCAAGCTCAATGACGATCGCATCGAGCTCCTCCCCTACGAATGGGGCACCGCCATCCGCGCAGGTGACTGGCCCGCGCTAGGCAAAGCCGAGACAGACCCGACCCCCGAACTGTACGTGAAGGTCAACAACGCCATCCGCTCATTGCGCGTGCAGGACATCGGCTCGCTCCACTACGGCTCCATCGCCGGCGAGGTTCGCTTCAATCCGCTGACCAGCAACCTCTGGCTGCGCCGCTTCGACACGCCGCAGGAAATCAAGGCCGTAATCGACGAGGCGGGCAACGTCAAAGCAGACGAACGTCACTTCCTCCGTATGCCCTCGGGCACACCTTGTCCATGGCCTGGCATCTGGATCTGCGAGGAGGATCCGTCACAGGGAAGGAAGACGTTCATGCACAACGATCTCTTGCCGGAAGTGAACGGGCAGGTAGTTACCTGGCGTCTGATCAAAGCGTTGTAGCGGGTCAGCTTCTCGTCTGTGCATCAGCGTACCGACAAGCATAGCCCTGCCCAACTCACCCGCAACCCCATCGAGGAGAAAGGCTTAACCATGCCCACCCAGCATGTACGTACCGGGCCGAAGAATCCCGGGGGCAGCACCCGAGGCTCGACCAAACCTGACGCTTCGGGTCAGGTGCTGCCCGTGACCAATCCTCTCGACCTTTGGTATCTGTGCGAGAAGGCGCGCTATGCCAGCGCTAATCCGTACAGGCGCTCAGGCGATGGCGCGCCCATGTATCAACGCACGGTGGCCCTGATGATCCGGGCGGATAACGAGCTCTTTGAGTATCGCTGGCCGTACTGCGCCGAAGTCGGCTACGACATGACGAAGACGCCGCCGGCGCCGATCATGAGCAGGAAACATCCGCATCGGCCGAGTTCTTTTCCGTTGTCTCAATACAAGCGGATCAGCAGCCGGCAGTTTCCGCAGTACAGCAGTGTTGAGGTTGTGGTGGACCTGTTGGGGCTGGACGAGCTTGAGGAGATGATTCCAGTGCCGTTGCCGCCAGATGTCGAGAATGGGATTTGGCAGGATATTCAGAAACCGCCGACAAGCCCGATGCGTATTCCCGACGTTGTTCGGGTCGTCAACCACACGATGGGAGGTGCGCCGCAGTACAGCCAGCCAAATCTGGCCGGTGTGATTGAAATGAAGTTTGGGAACGACTCGCTCTCTGATGACCAAAGAAGAGCATACCGAGATATTGCTGGCACCAGCGATAAGTTCCGCTTGCTTCATACGGATCGATGCAACAGAGCCGACAAGCGCCAGCGTCGCGAAAGGATGACCGCTGCCCAAAACGAACCGGTCTACAAGCCCGTATCACTGGTCATGTCGCTCCCATTGAGAGCTTCGGCGGATCCTCACAGGTTGGTCGTTGGGCTGATTGATGCCGAACACCAAGCTGCACGGCACATCCTTGAAGTCGGTCCGCCGCCTCCGGGAACCCCTGTGATGAGCGCCGGCCCCGACATTCGAGAGGCCAATCGGCGGGCCGCTCAGGCGCGAGCGCAAATCGAAATATCACTCGCCGCCCCGTTCTTATTTGTAGGCGCGGCAGGTATCAGCGCCGGCATGGCAACGGTTGCTGGAGGCAGTGCAGCGATTCCCAGTTCAACGCTGACTGCAAGCGCCGGCCCAAGAATGGTTCACTACGGCCGCCTTGTCGGCTGGGGCCGTCTCATCGGAGGAACTGGTCCAGCTGGAGCCACCATGGCCTACGCACGATCAGGAGACGGAAGCTCAGCGCCAGTACTGACTCCCGAAGTTCAACGCCAATGGCAGGCCTATCAGGAATGGGAAGCCAGCCAAAGATACCAGCCGCGCACGGAACAGCTGTATCTGTTCTGGCCCGACGCCTCGGAGACAAAAAAATGACCGATTTCTTCAAAGAGTTCGATGCCGAACGCTGGTACTTCACCTTTGCGGATGAGGACGTCAACACATTACTCGTCCAACAAGTCGGCATCGTTGCCATCTTCCATCTCGTTGACGCCTATCTGCCGGTTCGCCGCAAAGGCATCGCGGAGGCATTCTCGCTCTACTACGAGCTCTATGGCGACAAACTCAAGGGCGGTTATCGCGAAGATAAGCGCATGATCGTCCGGCCCTTCGCCAAAATGGACTTTGAGGCCTATCGAGACTACATCGTGGACACGAGTCCCATGGGAGTCGTCGAGTTCAAATGTATGTCCAAGTTAAGTCTCGGCCATGTCAGTGACTATATGTTTGGGGTCTATTCTCCTGCCGGATGGTATGAGCAAGTTCACAAACCTCTCACCACGGTAAGGGCGTATTTGCCCGTAGAAGAGCTTGCGGGAGAAGGGAAAGCACGGTTCGAGGCTTTCTTGTTGCAGTGCTGTGCATTGCTTCGTCCTCTCCATGGCGCGGCCGGACTCGGGATTCAGGAATGCCACGATTGGGAGGACTACCAGACCCTTGAATACGAAACGGCCTGGGCATACCGAGGGGTAGACGTCTGCGGACCGACCGGAGAGAAAAACTTGCGCCAGGGCTACCAGAATCTCAACTGGTACACCTTCCTGGCCCATCACTGGATTGCCACCCTCGGCACACCCGAGGAACTGAAGACCAGGCTGAACGACGAAAGGGTCGCACTCCTCCCCTACAAATGGGGCACCGCCATCCGCGCAGGTGATTGGCCAGCACTTGGCAAAGCCGAGACAGACCCAAGACCCGAACTTTACGTAAAGGTCAACAACGCCATCCGTTCATTGCGAGTCCAGGACGTCGGCTCTCTGCGCTACGGCTCCATCGCCGGCGAGGTCCGCTTCAATCGGCTGACCAGCAACCTCTGGCTGCGCCGCTTCGATACGCCGCAGGAAATCAAGGCCGTCATCGATGAGTCGGGCAACGTAAAAGCAGACGAGCGTCACTTCCTCCGTATGCCCTCGGGCACACCTTGTCCATGGCCTGGCATCTGGATCTGCGAGGAGGAACCGTCACAGGGAAGGAAGACGTTCATGCACAACGACCTCTTGCCGGAAGTGAACGGGCAGGTAGTTACCTGGCGTCTGATCAAAGCGTTGTAGCGGGTCAGCTTCTGGTCTGTGCATCAGCGTACCGACAAGCATAGCCCTGCCAAACTCATCCACAACTCCATCAAGGAGAAAGGCTTAACCATGGCCACCCAGCATGTACGTACCGGGCCGAAGAATCCCGGGGGCAGCACCCGGGGCTCGACCAAACCTGACGCATCGGGCCAGGTGCTGCCCGTGACCAACCCACTTGACCTTTGGTACCTGTGCGAGAAGGCGCGCTATGCCAGCGCTAATCCGTACCGGCGTGCCAGCGACGAAGCGCCCATGTATCAACGCACGGTCGCGCTGATGATCCGGGCGGACAACGAGCTCTTTGAGTATCGCTGGCCTTACTGCGCCGAAGTCGGCTACGACATGACGAAGACACCGCCGGCGCCGATCATGAGCAAAAGGCAGCCGCATCGACCGAGTTCCCTTCCGCTGTCTCAATACAAGCGGATCAGCAGTCGGCAGTTTCCTCAGTACAGCAGTGTTGAGGTCGCGGTGGACCTGTTGGGGCTGAAGGAGCTAGAGCAAATGATTCCGGTGCCGTTACCTCCAGCTGTCGAAAACGGAATTTGGCAGGATATTCAGAAACCGCCGACAAGCCCGATGCGGATTCCCGACGTTGTTCGGGTCATCAACCACACGATGGGAGGTGCGCCTCAATACAGTCAACCGAATCTGGCCGGTGTGATCGAAATGAAATTCGGCGCGGATTCACTCTCTAAAGATCAGAAATGGGCCTACGAAAGAATTGCCGGTGACAGGCTCAAGTTTCGATTGCTTCATACCGAACGATGCAATAAAGCCGACAAGCACCAGCGTCGCGAATGGATGACCGCAGCCCAGAACGAACCGGTCTATAAGCCCGTGTCGCAAGTCATGTCGCTCCCCTTGAGAGCTTCGGCCGATCCGCACGGCTTGGTCGTCGGACTGATTGATGCCGAACACCAAGCCGCGCGGCAAGTCCTTGAAGTCAGTCCGCCGCCTCCAGGAACCCCTGTGATGAGCGCCCGCCCCGACATGCACGAGGCCAATGCAAGGGCCGCTCGGGCGCGAGCGCAAATCGAGCTTTCGCTGACCGGGCCGTTCCTAATTTTAGGCGCGGCAGGTATTGGCGCCGGCGTGGCAACGGTTGCTGGAGGCAGTGCGGCAATCCCCAGTTCAACACTGACTGCAAGCGCCGGCCCAAGAGTGGTGCACTACGGCCGCCTAATCGGCTGGGGCCGTCTCATCGGAGGAACTGGTTCAGCTGGAGCCACTATGGCCTACGCACGATCAGAAGACGGCAGCTCCGCGCCCGTACTGAATCCCGAACTTCAACGCCAATGGCAGGCCTATCAAGAATGGGAAGCCAGTCAACGACACCAACCGCGCACGGAACAGCTGTATCTGTTCTGGCCCGACGCGCCGGAGACGAAAAAGTGACCGATTTCTTCAATGAGTTCGACGCTGAACGGTGGTACTTCACCTTTGCCGATGAGGACGACAACACATTACTCGTTCAGCAAGTCGGGATCGTTGCAATCTTTCATCTCGTCGACGCCTATCTACCGGTTCGCCGCAAAGGCATCGCGGAGGCATTCTCGCTTTACTACGAACTCTATGGAGACAAACTCAAGGGCGGCTATCGCGAAGATAAGCGCATGATCGTCCGGCCCTTCGCCAAAATGGGCTTTGAAGCCTATCGAGACTACATCGTGAACACCAGTCCGATGAATGTCGTCGAATTCGATTGCATGTCCAGATTGAGCCTCGGACATGTCAGCGACTATATGTTCGGTGTTTACTCTCCAGCCGGTTGGATCGAGCAGATACACAAAGCACTCACCACCGTTCGCATATATCTGCCAATTGAAGAACTTGCAGGGGAAGGCAAGCAAAAGCTCGAAAGGTTCCTGCTGCAATGTTGTGCGCTGCTTCGCCCTCTTCATGGCGCGGCCGGGTTGGGCATTCAAGGATGCCACGATTGGGAGGACTACCAGACCATCGAATACGAAACAGCTTGGGCATACAGGGGAGTAGATGTGTGCAGTCCAACAGGAAACGAAGCATGGCGCGACGGCTATTCCAATCTCAACTGGTACACCTTCCTCGCCCACCACTGGATTGCCACGTTGGGCACGCCGGAAGAATTGAAGACCAAGCTCAACGACGAACGCATCGCCCTTCTCCCCTACGAATGGGGCACCGCCATCCGCGCCGGTGATTGGCCCGCGCTAGGCAAAGCCGAGACAGACCCCACTCCCGAACTTTACGTAAAGGTCAACAACGCCATCCGTTCATTGCGCGTGCAAGACATCGGATCACTCCACTACGGCTCCATCGCCGGCGAGATTCGCTTCAATCCGCTGACCAGCAACCTCTGGCTGCGCCGCTTCGATACGCCGCAGGAAATCAAGGCCGTAATCGACGAGGCAGGCAACGTCAAAACAAACGAACGGCACTTCCTGCGCATGCTCTCCGGCTCGCCCTGCCCATGGCCCGGCATCTGGATCTGCGAAGAAGTTCCTTCTCAAGGCAGGCAGACCTTCATGCACAACGACCTCTTGCCGGAAGTGAACGGCCAAATAGTCACCTGGCGTCTTGTCAAAGCGCTATAGCGGAGGCAACAACCACATGCCAGAAATCATCCGCAAAGCCGACACCACAGACCACGGCGGATTGGTGCTCGAGGGTTTCCCGCACACCAACCTCAATGGCAGACCCATGGCCGGCGTCGGCCATCAGGTCTCCTGCCCCAAGTGCAAGGGCGTCTTCCCCATCGTCGAGGGCAGCCCGACATACAAGGTCAATGGCGTCCCGGTGGCGCTGCACGGCATGAAGACAGCGTGTGGCGCGCGCCTGATCGCCAGTGGCTCGAAAGCGCGCGTCGATGGCCACGCGGTCCGGGATCATCTGCCTGAGTAGCCCTCAGCCCCGCTCAACCTTCCATCCCATCTCGGCCGAAATCCCCGCAGCCGCGCCCTGCACCACCGGCACCATCTCGCGCATGCGCTCCAGCGACATATAAGGCACGGTGCTCGACACACTGATGGCGGCGACGATGCCGCTGGAGGCGTCGCGCACGGGCGCTGCCACGCAGCGGATCGAAGGCTCGTTGTCTTCCAGGTCGAACGCATAACCCTGCGACGCGTAATCGCGCATGCGATCACGGAACGCCTCCCATCCCTGCTGTCCGCCGGGCGCGCGCGACGACACCGGTGCGCCGACGCGATGCAGCGCCTTCCACTGCGGCTCATCCGCGTCCAGCAGCAATGCTTTGCCCACACCGGTCGCGGCGAGCGGCATCCGGTGGCCGACCCGCGATCGCATTTCCAATCCCTTTTTGCCCGGAATCTTCTCCAGGTACAGCACGTCGTTGTTGTCGCGCACGGCCAGATGGATCGTGTCGCCGGTCATGTCGGCCAGGCTGTCCAGATAGGGCCGCGCCAGCGTCGCCAGCGGAAACGCCTCGCGCGCCTGAAAGCCCAGCTCGATCAGCTTGGGACCCAGCACGTAGCCCACGCCCGGCAGTGCGCGCAGGTAGCGCTCTTGCACCAGACAGCTTGCAAGCCGGTGCGTCGTGCTGCGCGCCACCCCGATGCGCGCGCAGATTTCCTTCAGATCGCGCGCGCCATCGGCCACCGCCTGCACCACGGCAAGACCGCGCATCAGCGTCTGCGTGCCGGCGGGCGCGGCGGCATCGGGGTCAAGCGTGGCAGGTTGCTCGGGGGGCAGTGTGATGGCGGTCATGTGGCAAAGGCAAAGTTGCGGCGCGATGGGAAAGATCAGCAAGCATACCGGGCGCCGCGGCACGGATGCGTCGGAGATAGGGATATGCACGGCGCTTCGCCGAGCGAACAAAACACTTCGAAGGCTCAACTGAAAGCCTATTCGAAATGCACACTACATTCCCTGTATGTGGGATTTAATTCTATATTTTGAGATTTTTCAAGCGCTGAACTAGAATTTTTGCCAACGTGCACCGCGCGCCTCCCGCGCGCGCACGTCAAGATTTCAGACAACAAGGTCCGCGACCACTCCGCCCGGTCCCGCGCGCATGACGGCGCAACGACGGCAGCCGGATGCGCGGCCAGAGACGAGACAGACTCTGATGAATACCGGATCGCCCGCCCGTGCGGCTCTCATCGCGCTGGATTGGGGAACCTCTTCACTTCGCGCCTATCGCCTGGATTCCACGGGCCGTACGCTCGATACGCGCCATCTGCCCTGGGGCATCATGCGCCTGCCGCAACCGCTGCAGGACGGCGCCGCCACCACCACACTGTCCGGCTTTGAACTGGCTTTTGATCAGGCATGCGGCGACTGGCTGCGCGCCGAGCCCTCCCTGCCCGTCATTGCCTGCGGCATGGTCGGCAGCGCGCAGGGCTGGAAGGAAGCCGCCTACCTGGACGTGCCCGTCGACCTGGAACGCATCGGCACGTTGCTGACCGTGGTGGAACGCCCCGGCGGCACGCCCGTGCACATCGTGCCCGGCCTCATCCAGCGCCACGGCCTGCCCAACGTGATGCGCGGTGAAGAGACCCAGGTCTTCGGCGTGATGGCCGACGAGGCCAGTGCCAATGCCGACAGCGTGCTCATCGGATTGCCCGGCACGCACTCCAAATGGGTCAACGCACGCCGTGGCCGCGTCACGCACTTCGACACCTTCATGACCGGCGAAGTCTACGCGGCGCTGCGCGGCCACACCATTCTGGGCCGCACGATGGCCGACGCCCCCAACGCCGACATGGCCGCCTTCGAGCGCGGCGTGAAAGTTGCAGGCGCGCCGGCTGGCCGGGCGGGCGTGATGTCCACCATCTTCAGCACGCGCGCGCTGGGCCTGACCGGCGAACTCGCGCCTGAATCGCAGGCCGACTATCTGTCGGGCCTCTTGATCGGCCATGAAGTCGCCGCGCTGGCCGAGATGCTTCGCCAGCAGGGCGAACTGCCCCACATCGTGCTGTGCGGCGAGCCCGCGCTGTGCAAGCGCTACCTCCTGGCCATGCAGCATTACGGCCTGGGCGCGCCCGAGCAGGCGCAGAACGCCACCGAGCGCGGCCTGTGGCACCTGGCCATCTGCGCCGGGCTTGTGTCCCCCTCCACCCCGATCCCCGCCTAGGAACCTTCGATGAACCATCCCGGTCTGCAAACCGCCATGGCCCACTGCGGCCTGATCGCCATCCTGCGCGGCATCACGCCCGCCGAAGCCGAACCCGTCGGGCAAGCGCTGTACGACGCGGGCTTCCGCCTGATCGAAGTGCCGCTGAATTCGCCGGATCCGCTGGACAGCATCCGCGCCATGCGCGCCGCGCTGCCCACCGACTGCCTCATCGGCGCCGGCACCGTCCTCAATCCCGACGACTGCGCGCGCATCCAGCAGGCCGGCGGCGAACTCATCGTCATGCCGCACAGCGATCCGGCCGTCATCCGCCAGGCCAAGAAGCTGGGCATGGCGTCCTGCCCCGGCGTCGCCACGCCCACCGAAGCCTTTGCCGCGCTGGCAGCGGGCGCCGACGTGCTGAAGATGTTCCCGGCCGAGCAGCTTGGCCCGGCCGTGCTCAAGGCCTGGCGCGCGGTGATGCGCCCGCCGATCGCGCTGGTTCCCGTGGGCGGCATCACGCCCGACAACCTATCGAATTACGCCCAGGCGGGCGCCAGCGGCTTCGGCCTGGGCTCCGCCTTGTACAAACCCGGCCTGTCGGTCGAAGCAACCGGCCAGAACGCGCGCGCTTTCGTCGCGGCCTGGCAACGCGCCTATCCTGCCCAGGAGACACAAGCATGAAGATCACCAAGCTCACCACCTACATCGTGCCGCCCCGGTGGTGCTTCCTGAAGATTGAAACGGACGAAGGCATCGTCGGCTGGGGTGAACCCGTCGTCGAAGGCCGCGCGCACTCGGTTGCTGCCGCCGTCGAAGAACTGTCCGATTACCTGATCGGCAAGGATCCGCGCAACATCGAAGATCACTGGACGGTCCTGTACCGCGGCGGCTTCTACCGCGGCGGCGCCATCCACATGAGCGCGCTGGCCGGTATCGACCAGGCGCTGTGGGACATCAAGGGCAAGCACCTTGGCGTGCCCGTGTCGTCGATCTGCACGCCCATCGTGATTGGCTTGCTGGTGTCTAAGGACAGCTTTGCGCCGGCGATCGTGTACGTGTCGTCGCTGGCGTTGCTGGGCGCGCTGTCGTATATCTTGCTGGTCGGGAAAGTGGAGCGGATCGAGGCTTGATCGGCATGCCGGGAATTCACCATCCAGGCCAGTCCTGACCAAATGGGCGTCCAACGGGACGCCCATTTTCATTTGCGAAGCATCCCACTGGGCAGGTCCTAGCGGCCCAGGTCACCCCGGGTGCGATGCAGCGTCGTCCTTGCGCCGAGGAGTTCGTCATTGGGCCGCCGCCCCACGCCACGCCGTTCTTAACCGTGCCAAAACTGTCACCGTTGGCGGTTGTTTCCCTTCAAACATTCCCGGAATATCCGTTTCCGAAAGCTGCGCCAGCGTCGGCGACGAAACGATTCATGGCGGTCGCCCTCCCGGACTTCTCCACGGCTTGACAAGATTTCGTCTATAAACGAATATCCGCATGTACGAAATCGAACATTACTTGGCCGCAAGTGGCCGCACGAATCCCTATCTCGATTGGTTGAAAGGCCTGCGAGACAATCAGATCAAGGTTGCCGTCATACGACGCATCTCGCGAATTGAAATGGGCAATTTTGGGGATCACCGGTTTTGCCGCGATGGCGTCTGGGAATTGAGGATTGACGCCGGCCCCGGCTATCGCGTGTATTTCGCCCCATATGGCAAGCGCGTAGTACTGCTGCTTTGTGGCGGCGACAAGAAAACACAGGCATCGGATATCGATAGGGCCGTGAATTACCGGAAAGACTGGGAGAAACAATCATGAAAAGCAGACCCCATGACGAAGCGATGGCAGCGCTGTACCGCGATGATCCAGGTCTGGCCGCAGACCTGATCAACAGCGTGCTGGAAGACGGTGACCAGGCCGAGCTGCTTATTGCGCTACGCCAGCTTACGCTGGCCTTCGGAGGCGTTCAGTCTGTGGCCTCGCAGGCAAGTCTGAATCCGACGCAGCTATATCGCACATTGTCGCCAAGCGGCAACCCAGCACTCAGCAGTCTGACGGCCATCCTGAAGGCGATGGGATTGCGACTGGCGGTGCAGCCGCTGGATCAACGGCACGCCGGCTAGCCGCATCGGCCTCTCACGCCGTCCTACTGCAGAACCGCCTCCGTTGGCCTGAACCGCTTGAAATCCCAGTGCCTGCCCGGCGCCGCCTCCAGCAACTGGCGCGTGTAGCCATCCCTCGGCTGGGTCAGCACCGCTGCCGCATCCCCGGCCTCGACAATCTGCCCCGACTTCATCACCACAATGGAATCGCAGATCTGCGCCGCCACGCGCAGGTCGTGGGTGATGAACAGCACTGCGGTATCGGTGCGCGCGCGAATGTCTTCGATCAGCTCCAGCACCTGCGCTTGCACCGAAACGTCCAGTGCCGACACCGCTTCGTCGGCGATCAAGATATCGGGCCGCAGGGCCAGGGCCCGCGCGATGCAAATGCGCTGGCGTTGCCCGCCCGAGAACTGATGCGGGTAACGATCCATGGTTTCCGCACTCAACCCGACAATATCCAGCAGCTCGATGGCGCGCGTCCGCGCTTCGTCTTCCGGCACGCCGAAATTGCGCATGCCTTCGACGATGGAATCGCCTACCCGGATGCGCGCATTGAGCGACCGGTACGGATCCTGGAACACGACCTGGATGCGCTTGCGCACCGGATGGAACTCCCGTTTGGTGGCGGTGGCGATTTCCGTGCCGTCGAGCCGCACGCTGCCAGCGCTCGGATCGATCAGCCGCGCAATGCAGCGCGCCAGCGTGGATTTTCCCGACCCCGACTCGCCGACGACGCCGACAATTTCCTTTTTTCGAAGCGTGAAACTGACATCTCTGACCGCATGCACCGTGCGCTTGGCCTTGAAGATGCCGCGCTCGGCATAGGTCTTCTGCAGGCCTTTCACCACCAGCACCGGCGCACCTTCCGGCGCCTGCCTAGCCTGCGGCGCCAAACCCGGCACCGATGACACCAGCATGCGGGTGTAGGCCTCTTTGGGACGCGCCAGGATTTCGTCGCGCGTGCCCACTTCCACCAGACGCCCGCGGTTCATCACCGCGATGCGGTCGGCGATTTCCGCCACCACGCCGAAGTCATGCGTGATGAAGAGCACCGCCGTGTTGTGCGACTGCTGCAGCTCCAGGATCAGCGCCAGGATCTGCTTTTGCGTCGTCACATCCAGCGCGGTGGTCGGCTCATCGGCGATGAGCAGCTTGGGATTCAGAATCAGCGCCATGCAGATCACGATGCGCTGGCGCTGCCCGCCCGACAACTGGTGCGGGTACGACTGGTAGATGCGTTCGGCGTCCGGCAGCCGCACCGATTCCAGCATCGCCAGAATCTTTCGCTTGCGCGAGGCCGCATCCATGCCGGTGTGGGTGCGCAGCACTTCGTCGATCTGCCAGCCCACCGTGCGCACGGGATTCAGCGCCGTCATCGGCTCTTGAAAGACCATGGACATGCGCGTGGCGCGCAGTTCGCGCAAACGTTCCGGCATGCAGGTCAGCACGTCCTCGCCATCCAGCAGAATGCGGCCCGCGCAGGGCTTGAGCGCATCGGGCGCCAGAAGGCCCATCACCGAAAACGACGTGACCGACTTGCCCGAACCGGACTCGCCGACCACGCACAAGGTTTCGCCGGCGTGAATGTCGAAGCTGATGCCTTCCACCACGTGGCGCGGCTCCTCTTGCGGCGCGCCCACCAACTGGACCGACAGGTTCTGCACTTGCAGCACGGGCATTGTGGATTCATTCATGTCAGACCCTCCGCGCCATCTTGGGATCGAGGGCGTCGCGCATCGCGTCGCCCAGCATGTTGACGCTGAGCACCGTCAACGCCAGGAACAAGCCCGGCAACAGGATCAGTTCGGGACGGACCTGGAAGTACATGCGGCCTTCGGCGATGACGTTGCCCCAGGACGGAAACTCCGGCGGCATGCCCACGCCCAGGAAGCTCATTACCGCCTCGGACAGCATGGCGGACGCAAAGACGAAGGTGCCCTGAACTATCAGCGGCGCCACCGTGTTGGGCACGAGATGGCGCATCATCAACACCCGCGTCGGCGTGCCGAGCGAGATGGCGGCCTCCACATAGGGCTCGTCGCGCAGGCTCAGGATAAGGCCGCGCACCAGGCGCACCACCCGTGGAAACTCGGGCACGGCAATCGCGATCAGCACCGTCAGCAGGCTGGCGCCGGTGACGGCGACCAGCGCGATGGCCAGCAGGATGCTGGGTACGGACATGATGCCGTCCATGACTCGCATGATGACCATGTCCGCCGCCCGGAAGTAGCCAGCGATCACGCCCAGCACCAGTCCGGGTATCAGCGCCGCGAAGGCTGTGCCCGCGCCGATCATCAACGAGATGCGCGCGCCGTGGATCACGCGCGACAGCACGTCTCGCCCGTACGCGTCGGTGCCGAACCAATGCTCGGCGGAAAAGCCCTTCAGGCGCTGCATGGGATTGATGGCCATCGGATCGGCCAGCCCCAGCAGGTTTGCCGAGACGGCGGCCAGTACGATGACCGCCAGCATGACCAGCGCGGCCATGACCGGCCAGGTGGACAGCGTGCGAACCAGCGCCGACCGGGGCGGCTTGCGGACGGCCGGGGCGGCCCCCGTCCCACCCGCGATCGAGTGTATGGAAGTGGACATGCGGATTCCTTCAGTAACGGATGCGCGGATCGAACACCGAATACAAAACGTCGATGGTCAGGTTCACGCCGATATAGACCAGCGAGAACAGCAGGATCAGCCCCTGGATCAGCGGATAATCCCGGGCCAGCACGGACTCGACTACCAGCCGGCCCAGCCCGGGCAAATTGAATACCGATTCCGTGACGACCACACCGCTGATCAATAGGGCGATGCTGACGCCGATGACGGTGATGATCGGCACGGCCGCGTTGCGCAGCGCGTGCGCCATCATCACGGCGCGCTCGGTAATGCCCTTGGCACGGGCGGTGCGGATGAAGTCTTCGCCCATCACCTCCAGCACGCTGCTGCGGGCGATGCGCGCAATCAGCGCCACAAAGCCGGTACTGAGCGCGATCGTGGGCAGCAAGAGGTGCATGCCGAACGCGACGAGGCCGGCAGAAGGCGACTTGTAGCCCTGCACCGGCAGCCAGCCCAGTTTCATGGCGAACAGCAGGATCAGCGCGTAGCCGGTGACGAAGATAGGCACCGAAAAACCCAGCACCGAAAACGCCATCACTGTCCGGTCCGCGCGGGTGCCGCGCCGCCAGGCCGAGAAAACGCCCAGCGGCACCGCGATCAGCGTGGACAGCAGGATGGTCGACAACGCCAGCGCCAACGATGGCCCCACGCGGCTGCCGATCATTGTCGTCACCGGCGTGCCGGAATGCAGCGACGTGCCCAGATCGCCCTGCAGCACCTGTCCGCCCCACAGCATGAACTGGGCGGCCAGCGACCGGTCCAGTCCCATGTGCTCGCGGATCTGCGCCAGTTGCGTCTCGGTGGCCGCGTCACCCGCAAGGATCAGCGCCGGATCGCCGGGCGTCAGCCGCAGCAGGCAGAACACCAGCACGGCCACCGTCAGCACCACGGGGACCGTGGCCAGAACGCGTCTGAGGATGTAGCTGATCATGGCTTAGTTGCTGGCTTTCTTGATGTTCCAGAACACCGGCGCCGGCGATTCCAGCACGCCCGACAGCTTCTTGTTATAAGCCGCCGCCGTCTCGATCTGGCCCAGCGTGATCGCCACGCCCTCGTCCAGCATGACGTCCTGCAGTTGCTCGGCAATCTGCTTGCGTTCCGGTTCCGTGCCCGCCACCAGGAACTTGTCGCGCAGCGCTTCCACCTGCGGCACCGTCGGCCAGCCAAACCACGCCTTCTCGCCATTGGCCGACACGCCGTAATTGCGCAGCGGATCCATGATCTCGCTGACGTGCCACGTGGTCACGAAGATGCTCCAGCCGCCCTTGGCCGGCACGTCGCGATTGGCGCGGCGCGACAGCATGGTCATGAAGTCCATGGCCTGCAGTTGCACGTTGAAGCCCGCCTGACGCAACTGCTGCGCTATCACCACCGGGATGGCCGAGGCCATCGCAATGTCGGTGGCGTGCAGGATCACCACGGGAGCGCCGTCATACTTGGCTTCCTTGAGCAGCGCCTTGGCCTTCTCGATGTTGGACGGCACGATCATGTCGGCGCGCGTGTTGCTGGAATACGGCAGATCGCAGCCGAACACCGCGCCGCACGTCTTGAAGAATTCCGGGTCGCCCACCTGCGCCTTCAGAATGTCGTCCTGGCCCACCGCGTACATGGCGGCCTGACGCACCAGCTTGTTGTCGAACGGCGCATGCAGCTGGTTGAAGCGGTACATGGGCTGGTAGCCCATCTTGTCCAGAATGCGTAGCGTCAGGTCCGGCGAGCTCTTCACCATCGGCACCAGATCGAACGGCACAGTCTCGATGTAATCGACCTCGCCGCCCAGCAACGCATTCACCGTCGTCATCGGGTCGGCCATCGCCACCCATTCCACGCGGTCCACATTGACCACCTTGCCGCCCGCCGTCCAACTGGGCGCTTCCTTGCGCGGCACGTAGTCGGTGTTCTTCTCATAGACCGTCTTCACGCCTGGCTGAAATTCCTTCTGCACGAACTTGAATGGACCGGACCCGGTGTAATCGGTGATGGCCTGCGCCACCGGCGTCTGCGCCACGCGCTTGGGCATCATAAAGCTGGGCAGCCCGCTGGGCTTGCCCAGCGCCGACAGGACGTCGGCGGGCGTCTTCAGCACGATCTTGAAGGTCTTGTCGTCGACGACGTCCATCGACGCCACCAGCGGCATGAGTTGGCGGCCAGTCTTGTCCGACTGCGCCCAGCGCTGGATCGACGCCACGCAGTCTTCGGCTTTGACCGGCGCGCCGTCGTGCCACTTCAAGCCATCGCGCAGCGTGAACGTGTAGGTCTTGCCGTCGGGCGATATCTCCCACTTATCCGCCATCTGCGGCTGGATCTTGTTGTCGGCGTCCGTGGCCAGCAGCGTGTCGTAGATCATGTAGGCATGGTTGCGCGTCTGATGCGACGCTGTCAGCACCGGGTCAAGCACCGTCAGCTTGCTGGCCATCACCACGGTCAGCGTTTCAGCCTGTGCAGGCGCCCAGGCCAATGCGCCGGCGCAAGCGAGCGCGGCGCCCAGACGGGCAAGACCGAAGCGGGTTTCAAGTCTTTCAGCGTTCAGATAAGCCATGTCGTTCCCTTGAAGTTCTTATGGATGAACGGGGCCTGTAGCCGGCCCCTGGTGTCGAATTGCGATCGGATCAGACGATGTCGAATGACAGCGGCGACATCTGCTCGGCGCTGCGGCCAGCCACCAGGTCGCGTGACGGCACCAGCGCCTCGGCGCGGCGCTGGGCCTCGTCCACCTGTTCAGCGGCCTTGCGATAGTCCAGGGAATGCACCTGGCCTTCATGCACCACCCGTTTGCCGTCGATGTACACCGAGTGCACGGCGCGGTCGGCGGCGGCGTAGACCAGGCTACGCACCGGATCCCGCGACGGACGCATGAGGTGGTGGGTCATGTCCACCATCACCAGGTCGGCGCGCGCGCCCACCGCGATGCGGCCCAGGTCCTCGCGGCCCAGCGCCGTCGCGCCCCCGACCGTCGCGGCGTGGAAGACTTCGCCTGTGGTCACGGCACGCGGCGTCTGCGCCATCAAACGGGCCAGATAGCCCACGTGGCGCATTTCCTCGATCATGTTGTGCGGATACGTATCCGTGCCGATGCCCAGGTTGATGCCTGCGCGGCGGTAGCGCCCGAAATCGCGCAGCGCCATGCCGCGGCGCATGAACACCGTCGGGCAATGCGCCACGCTGGCGCCCGTTTCGGACAGGATGGACAGGTCGGTGGCGGTGTTCCAGTGCGTGTTCGGGTGGTCATCGACGAAAATGCCATGACCGACGATGCTGCCCGGATCCAGCACGCCCAGGCTGTGCAGCCATTGCACGGGCGTCAGGCCATGGCGCCGGGTGATCTCGTGGAACTCCGGCAGTGATTGCGCGGCGTGCGTCTGCCAGCCGATGCCGCGGCGCTTGGCCTCCTGGTGGCTGGACTTCAGCAGTTCCGGCGTGCAGGTGTCGATCTGCGCCGGCACCAGCATGCCCGTCAGCCGGCCGCATTCATGCGCCTCGGCTTTATCGATCAGCGCCAGCGCGCGTTCCATGCCGGCCTCGCCCGCCTGCTCGTTCCAGTCGTACTCCACGACATGGCCATTCTTCGTGTACCAGCGCGCCGAGCGGAACATAGGCGCGATGTAGGCGCGCAGGCCGCTTTGCACCATGATGTCGATCCAGTGCTCGTGCGCCACCGACATGTCCACCACGGTCGTCACGCCAGACATCAGCAGTTCGGCCGCGGCCAGCGTGAGCTGCGCGGGCGCAGCCTCGTCATCGCCTTCCATCGTGGGCATGTACTCGTACAGATTCGAGTTGTACAGGCCCGCCGAGCCGGTCTCGTCCGTGTACCCCTTGTTGATGGGTTCATGCACCAGGTGACTGTGGATGTCCACCAGCCCCGGCATGACCATCATGCCGCTGCCGCTGACAATGTCCGCATCCGGCGCGGCCGCCTGTGCGCCCGGCCCGACGTGCGTGATGCGCCCGTCCGCGAACGCCACGTCGGCGTTCTTCATGTAGACATGCTGCTGACGCGCCGCGTCCCAGGCGACCACAACCTCGGCGTTCTTGATCAGGGTAGTTTTCAACGCAATATCCTTGGAAATGAGTTTCGGGTATTCGGGTGCTGCTAGCGCCAGGCCGGTTGCGCGTTCTTGCGCGCACTGGGCGGCGCCAGGCTGGGTAATTCGCGCGGCAAGAACATTCCTTGACCCGCCGCGCCTGCAAAACTCGAGCCGTCCCAGACGACCTGACCGCGCAGCAGCGTCAGCGCGGGCCACGCCCGTAGCTGCATGCCGGCATAGGGGGTGTAGTCCCCCGCGTGGTGCAGGTGTTCGTTGCCGAGCGTGAAATCACGCTCTTCCCAGATCACCAGGTCGGCGTCACTGCCGATTGCCAGCG
Organism: Achromobacter sp. UBA2119; assembly: GCF_002331005.1. Lineage (NCBI taxonomy): Bacteria > Pseudomonadati > Pseudomonadota > Betaproteobacteria > Burkholderiales > Alcaligenaceae > Achromobacter > Achromobacter sp. UBA2119. Next base: position 79,796 of record NZ_DCYD01000003.1, read on the forward strand.
TGCCCTTGCGCGGATACAGGCCATAGGCTCGCGCGGGCTGCGTCGCGGTCAGCTCCACAAAGCGGTTCAAGCTGATGCGCCCGCCCAGCACGCCTTCCGAGTACAGCAGCGGCATGCGGGTCTCGATGCCGGGGATGCCGTTCGGGATATGGCGGAAAGCCACCTCCTTGCCGCCGGGCGTCTTGCCGTCTTCGCCGGTCAGGTTGAACGGCGAGTGATCGGACGAGAACACCGTAAACAGGCCATCCGCCAGCCCCTGCCAGATCTCTTCCTGGCTGGACGCGTCGCGCGGCGGCGGGCTGCACACGCACCGCGCGCCTAAATAGCTATCGTCCATGCCCAGATCTTGCGCTGTCAGCAGGAGGTACTGCGGACAGGTCTCCGCGTATACGTTCAGTCCTTTGGCGCGCGCCTCGCGAATCTGCTGCACCGCCTCGCCGCCCGAGATGTGCACCAGCAGGATCGGCACATCGATAAGCTCGGATAGCGCAATCGCGCGGTGGGCGCCCTCGCGCTCCACCAGCGTGGGCCGCGACACCGCATGAAACCGTGGCGCCGTACGCCCCGCGGCCTCCAGGCGGCGTGTCAGCCAGGCGATGCAGTCGGAGTTTTCGGCATGGATCATCGCCATGCCGCCATGCATGCGCGCCACGTCCAGCACATCCAGGATCTGAGCGTCGGACAGCTTGAGCGCGTCGTAGGTCATGTACAGCTTGAACGAGGTGTATCCGGCCTCGATCAGGCGCGGCAGTTCCTCGTTCAGCACGGCGGGGGTGGGGTCCGTCAGGATCAGGTGGAAGGCATAGTCCACGCATGCGCGGCCTTCAGCCCGCTGGTGGTAGTCGTCGACGGCCGCCTGCACCGTGCCCCCCTTGCGCTGCGCCGCGAACGGAATCACGGTGGTCGTGCCGCCGCAGGCGGCCGAGCGCGTGCCGGTGAAAAAATCGTCTGCCAACTTCACCGGTGGCGCCATGGGCTGATCCAGGTGGCAATGCGCGTCGATCCCCCCCGGCGTCACCACGCGCCCCGCCACGTCGATTTCACATAGCCCGGGCGCCAGGCCGCGCCCGATTTGCACGATGCGGCCGTCGGAAATCGCCAGATCCGCGCGGCAGGTATCGCCGGCAGTCGCCAGCACCGCGTCGCGCAGCACCAGATCAAAACCCTGCTTCGTCATATGCGTCGGCCCGTCTGATCCGTCCTTCCCTGGCTGCAAAAGCGCGGCCGGATGGACATGTCGTGAGCGGATTCTAGGCCGAATACAAAAATGATTACGCTAGTGATTACCCTAAAATATACATTTCAAGTCCAAATTGTTAACATTATTTTTGACATCACTTGGCTTCAATCCACAATGGCGGTGCCTGATCGGGTATCTTCACGGTCACCCAGTCAGGCTGGGGCCAACACGACGTCTACAAGCGGCGAAGAACCGCTCATCACCCACGGCGGCGATCCCGCCCTGGCATCAAACGCGCAAATCAACAACGAGCCCATGGCATCAGACAAACGCGACACCTCGGTGACCGGCATTTACGAACGCATCTACCGCGCCATCCTGGACAACCGCCTCAAGCCCGGCACCAAACTGGTCGAAGAGCGCCTGGCCGAAATCTTCGAAGTCAGCCGCCCGCGCATCCGCGAGGTGCTGGCGCGCCTCGCCCACGAGCAGATCGTTGAACTATTCCCGCAACGCGGCGCCTATGTGGCCAAGCCGTCCATCGAAAAGGCGCGCGATGTCTTTGAGGCTCGCAGGCTGATCGAACCGGCCGTCGTGCGGCGACTGACGCAAAATCTGACGCCCGAAAAGCTGGCGCGCTTGCGCGAGCACGTCGTGCTGGAGCACGATGCCCGCAAACGCGACGACAAGCGCGCCATCATCCGGCTGGCAGGTGAATTCCACATCCTGCTTAGTGAACTGGCGGGGAACGGGGAACTGGCGCGCACCATGCGCGAACTCTCCACGCTGACGTGCCTGGTCATCTTCCTGTACAACCTGCCCACCGCCACCAGTTGCCGGGACGACGAACATGAACTCATCACCGAGGCAATCGCGGCCCGCGATTCGCAGCGCGCCGAGGAACTGACCTTGCATCACCTGGAGCACATCGAACAAAGCGTGAAGCTGGAATCGGTGGAAGAGTCGGTCGACTTGGAAGACGTCTTCAAGTTCTGAAGCCCATCCATGTGAAAAGCCCCGGCGGAGAGCTTTCCGCCGGGGCTTTTCATCACGCTGCCCGCAGACCGAACCTCAGCAGCCCTGCATCGCCACCTTACGCCGGCGCACATTCCCGGCGCGCTGCACCAGCACCAGCGCCAGGCCGGCCGTTGCGATCAGCGCGCCGGCAATCGGCACCGCCGCGTAGCCCATGCCCGCCGAAATCACCGCGCCCCCGGCCGCCGCGCCCACCGCGTTGCCCAGGTTGAACGCGCCCACGTTCATCGACGAGGCCAACCCCGGCGCATCCGTCGCGGCGCGCATCACGCCCATCTGCAGCGGCGGCACCACCGCGAACGTCGCGATACCGAAGATCAGGAGCGCGATCGCCGCACCGACCGGCGTCGAGGCCAGCCACGGAAACGCCAGCAGGTCCACGATGACCAGCACCAGGAAGAAGATCAGCGTGCCATCGAGCGAGCGGTCGGCCATGCGCCCGCCCACGCCGTTGCCCAGCGTGAAGCCCAGACCGATCAGCACCAGCATGCCCGTCACGAAAGCCGGCGACGCGCCAGTGATCTCGGCCAGCGTCGGCGCGATGTACGTGTACAGCGTGAACATCGCCCCCGCCCCCAGCACCGTCGTCAGCAGGGCCAGCAACACGGCGGGGCTGCGCAGCACCGCCAGTTCATGACGCACGTTGGGACGACGCCCGGCCTCACCCGCAGGCAACGCCAGCCACAGCGACAGCATCGCAATCAGGCCCAGCACCGCCGTCGCAAAGAACGACATCCGCCAACCGATCGTCTGTCCCAGCCACGTCGCGGCCGGCACCCCGCCCACGTTGGCGATGGTCAGGCCCATGAACATCGTCGCCACCGCACTGGCCTGCTTGTGCCGAGGCACCACGCTGGCGGCCACCAGCGAGCCCAGGCCAAAGAACGCGCCGTGGTTCAGGCTGGTCACCAGGCGGGCCAGCAGCAGCGTCGTGTAGTTGGGCGACAGCGCCGACAGGATATTGCCGATGGTGAAGATCGCCATCAGCAGGATCAGCGCCTTGCGCCGCGACCACCGCGAGAACGCCAGCGTCATCAGCGGCGCGCCGACCATCACGCCGATGGCGTAGGCGCTGACCAGCATGCCGGCGCTGGGGATGGACACGTTCACCCCCTCGGCGATGACGGGCAAGAGGCCCATGGGGGAAAACTCGGTCACGCCGATGCCAAACGCACCGACGGCAAGGGCCAACAACGGCGGGCCGGCCTTCACCGGCTGGGTTTCTTGGGAATTCATGCAAGTTCCTTGGATTCGACGGCGCCGGCAGGACGTTCCTGGGGCGCATCCGGCCTGAAATGGCCGGCGCATCGGATAGACAGGCGTGCAGTATGACGGCCGGATACTTGCAGAAAAAGGCGTCTAGCGGGCAAACACTTTTGACTTCAGGTCATTAATCCGTTGGGGAAGAACCCTCGCCAGGACAGGTCTTCAGGTTTGCAGTCCCCAGCGCTTTGCGTGCCTGCGCGTGTTCGATGTGATCCATTGCGCCAGACGCTCCAGAAGCGTCCGTTCGGTGCCCAACCGGGCCTCGTCCCACAAGCTGGCCTTTACCTGCGCCAATGCATCCGGCAATGCGCCAACGAGGGATTGCGCCACCGTACCGACATAGCGCGGGTTGAAGCCCAGATCGGTCGCCATGGCATCCAGTTGTCCCTTGCCAATGGCGCCGGGCTTGTATTCCCCGCCAATGGCAAACGCGAATCGAGCGCTCAACCCCGGATAAATCGCCGTGCACATCAGGTCATAGAATGGCGCCAGAACGTACGTCCCTTCGTCGGTCAGGAGCACGGAAAGATTCTTTGCGTGGCTGTCGTTGTTGCCCACCAGCAGATTGAACAGGATCCACTGCAAAAAACGCTTTATGTCCGGGCCCCCGACACCCGTGGCTGCCAGCAGCTTGCGGCATTCCGCCAACGTGGGGCCCCCATCCGATTCGTACTTCGCGTTCGAGGGCTTGCCCGCCAACTGGCATAGATCCAGTTGATGTAACCGCTGCAGGCCCCCTTGTCCATTCGGTACTCGGTCATACCGCCGAATCAGGCACGCGCGTGTATCTGGTTGATAACTGGCTTGCGCCACCCCCAGCCCAAGTCTTGCCGCCAGTTGCATGACCAGCGCTTCGTTCAGGGCCGATGCCCATACCCCATCGAGCCCGCGAATGTCCGGTTTGAGAATGTGGGTGGAGGGCGCCGCGCCTTCGGGCAGCGCGGGCGACCCGTCGGGCAATACGGTCAGCAGAAGCTTGTCCTGCGCGCCGGCCAGCGAAATCCGGGTTCCTTCCTCGTTCTCGGCGACCAGCGCCGGCACGCCCGTTTGCTTCAGGCGCGCGGCAATGTCCGCCCAAGTGACCGGCCGATAATGAGCGGGCTTGGGCGCTTCCCCTTGCGGCAATATCGTCAATCCGCTGGCGGTGTCGCCGCCCACGCTGCGCAGCAATCCAAACACCGTCGTCGCATGCCGGCTGGCCTGCAGGAACTTGCGCACGTGGCCTTCGGGCAGCAAGTTTTCGAAGAAGGCGTGAACGGCCTCGCTCGATTGGTCGCCATGCAGAAGCGGTATTGATGGCGAAATCGGGCGCGCATCCCGATGGCTCAGCCACACGTCGTCATAGACAAAGCGCAACGGCTGCTCATCGAACAGCCGCCCGACTTTTTGACCATCCTGGTAAATATCGAGAGCGTCCGCGTTGATCATGGGAGCCTCGCGCGCTTGGGCGCGATCTGTACTTCCAGGCCTAGCAGGTCCAGCGTATCCAGCACCTTCTGCAATTGCAGCGTCGGCTTGCCCCGCTCCAGATCCACCACGAAGCGGTTGCCCGTTCCGGATAACCCGGCCAGATCCGCTTGCAGCAAACCTTGAGAACGCCGGACGGTTTTCACCAATTCGCCCAGTTCGGCCGAAGACTGCACCGTCACTGGGAAGGCGTCTACTTTTGAACCCATAGCGACCTCCGTTTTTACCGTTCGGGAAGTTTATCCGGAATTAGGAGTTCTAACGTGAAAATTTTCCCGATCGGGAATTTTTCTGCGCTGGAAGCAGCAAATCGGTTAATTATTACCGATCGGTAATTTTTCCCTCGTGATGCACGATTTGGATCGATAACTTCCCGACCGGGAATCCGTCAATGCACAAAAAAGGGCGTCCTTCCGGACGCCCCTCTTCGCACCAACCGCCGCTTACTTCAACAGCAGCGCATTCAACCGCTTCACGAACGCCGCCGGGTCCGCAATCTGCGCCCCTTCTGCCAGCAGCGCTTGATCCAGCAGCAGACGCGCCCACTGATCGAACTCGCCATCATCAGCCGCACGAATACGCGCCAGCAGCGGATGCTCGGGATTGATCTCCAGCACCGGCTTCACGTTCGGCGCTTCCTGCCCGGCGGCCTTCAGCATGCGCAACAGGTGCGGGCTGAGTTCATTCTGGCCCACCACCACGCACGCCGGCGAATCCACCAGGCGCAGCGTCACGCGCACTTCCTTGACCTGCTCTTCCAGCGTCTTTTGCAGACGCTCGACCAACGGCTTGAAGTCCTCGGCCACTTCGGCCTGGTGCTTCTTTTCTTCCTCGTCGGCCAGTTCCGCCAGATCGAGGCCACCCTTGGCCACCGACACCAGCGACTTGCCGTCGAATTCGCGCAGGTACGACAGCATCCACTCGTCAACGCGATCCGACAGCAGCAGGACTTCGATGCCCTTCTTGCGGAAGATTTCCAGATGCGGGCTGTTGCTGGCCGCGGCGAAGGTGTCCGCCGTAACGTAGTAGATCTTGTCCTGGCCTTCCTTCATGCGCGACACGTAGTCGGCAAACGACACCGTCTGCGCCTGATCACCGGAATTCGTCGACGCAAAACGCATCAGCTTGGCGATGCGCTCAAGATTGGCCGAGTCCTCGCCCGCACCTTCCTTCAGCACCTGGCCAAACTCCGACCAGAACGTCGCGTAGTCTTCCGGCTTGTTCTCGGCCAGGTCTTCCAGCAGCGACAAGATGCGCTTGGCCGAACCCTCGCGAATGGCGCGCACATCGCGGCTTTCCTGCAGGATTTCGCGCGACACGTTCAGCGGCAGGTCCGCCGAATCGATCACGCCGCGCACAAAGCGCAGGTACGACGGCAGAAGCTGGTCGGCGTCGTCCATGATGAAGACACGCTTCACGTACAGCTTCACGCCATGACGGCCGTCGCGGTCCCACATGTCCATGGGCGCGTGCTTGGGAACGTACAGCAGTTGCGTGTACTCGCTGCGGCCTTCGACGCGGTTGTGCGTCCAGGCCAGCGGATCGTCGTAGTCGTGCGAGACCGTCTTGTAGAACTCGCGGTACTGCTCTTCCGTCACTTCGGACTTGTTGCGGGCCCACAGCGCGTTCGCCTGGTTCACCGTTTCCAGTTCGTCGGTCTTGACCTGCTCGCCCTTTTCCTGATCCCACTCTTCCTTGGCCATGCGGATCGGCAGCGAGATGTGGTCGGAGTAGCGGCGCAGGATCTCGCGCAATTTCCAGCCGTTCAGGAGTTCGTCTTCGTCGGCGCGCAGGTGCAGCGTCACGTCCGTGCCGCGGCTGGCCTTTTCAGCGGCGGCAATCGTGAATTCGCCCTGGCCGTCGGATTCCCACTGGATCGCGTCCGTGGAACCGGCGCGGCGGCTGACCACAGTGACCTTGTCCGCCACGATGAACGACGAATAAAAGCCCACGCCGAACTGGCCGATGAGCTGCGCATCCTTCTGCTTGTCGCCGGTCAGTTGCGAGAAGAACTCGCGCGTGCCCGAGCGGGCGATCGTACCCAGGTTGGCCACCGCTTCTTCGCGCGACAGGCCGATGCCGTTGTCGGAGATCGTGATGGTGCGGGCGGCCTTGTCGTAGCTGACCGTGATGGCCAGTTCGCCGTTGCCTTCCAGCAATTCCGGCTGGTCGATGGCTTCGAAGCGCAGCTTGTCGCAGGCGTCCGACGCGTTCGACACCAGCTCGCGCAGGAAGATTTCCTTGTTGCTGTACAGCGAATGGATCATCAGATGAAGCAGTTGCTTCACCTCGGCCTGGAACCCCAGGGTTTCGGACGCGGAATTCGTGGCGGTTTGGCTCATAGTTCTACGTGGCTCAGAAAATAAATTAGGGACAAATCTCGGTCGGCTGGGGCGATGCGCCCGCGCGGCCGCCCGGAAACCCTACTGATGTGGGGGCCAATGGGGACTTTTCAAGACCGGGGTGGCGGACAAGCAACCTGACAGGCGGCTGTCCCCGGTAAAATCCCGCACTTTTCTCACCTACCCCCTCCCCGGCCGGCCCTCCCGCCATGCAACCCGCCTCCCTGACCCAACCCGCCCCCCACGGCGCGTCCGATGACGCCGACACCAGTCACGACCTGGTCTACGGCCCCGACGACCGCCCCGCGCCTCCCGTCGCCTTCGTCGCCGCCCTGCAGCACCTGCTGGCCATCCTGGTCCCTATCGTCACCCCCGGCCTGCTCATCTGCCAGGCCCTGGGCGTCAGCAGCCGCGACACCACGCTGATCGTCTCCATGTCGCTGGTGATCTCCGGCATCGCCACCTACGTTCAATGCAAGCGTTTCGGCCCCCTGGGCGCCGGGCTGCTCATCGTGCAGGGCACAAGCTTCAACTTCGTCGGCCCGCTAATCGCCGGCGGCTCGGTCATGGTCAAGCAAGGCACGCCGGTCGAAGCCGTCATGGCCGCGATCTTTGGCGTCGTTATCGCCGGGTCCTTTGTTGAAATGGGCATCAGCCGGATCCTGCCCTTCGTCAAACGCCTCATCACTCCGCTCGTCACCGGCATCGTCGTGCTGCTGATCGGCCTGACGCTCATCAAGGTCGGCCTCATCAGCATGGGCGGCGGCTTCGGCGCCATGGCCAACGGCACCTTCGCCAGCGCCGAGAACCTGACCCTGTCCGGCCTCGTCCTGGGCACCATCATCCTGCTCAACCGCGTGCCGGTGGTGTGGATTCGCAGTACGGCGCTGGTCTTGGCGCTGGCGGTCGGCTACATCGCCGCTGCCTACATGGGCCGTCTGGATTTCACCGGCGCCCGCGAAGCCGCCGTCTTCCAGGTTCCGGTGCCGCTGCACTTTGGCCTGGGGTTCTCTTGGGCCTTGTTCGTGCCGATGCTGATCATTTATCTGGTCACGTCCCTGGAAGCGATTGGCGACGTCACTGCCACCAGCAAGGTGTCGAAGCAGCCGGTTGAAGGTCCGCTCTGGATGCAGCGCATCAAAGGAGGCGTGCTGGTCAACGGCGCGAACTCGCTGCTGGCTGGCGTGTTCAATACGTTTCCCAGCTCGGTATTTGCGCAGAACAATGGCGTCATCCAGCTGACCGGCATCGCCAGCCGCCACGTCGGCGTGTGGATTGCCGGCATGCTGATTCTGTTGGGCCTGTTCCCGGTTGTCGCAGGCGTCCTGCAAGCCGTGCCCGAACCCGTCCTGGGCGGCGCAGCCATGGTGATGTTCGGCGCGGTGGCCGCGTCTGGGATCAACATCCTGGCGGGCATTCAGCTGGACCGGCGCGCGCTGCTCATCATCGCCGTGTCTTTGGCGCTGGGCCTGGGCGTGTCGCAAGTGCCGGAAATCCTGTCGCACCTGCCGCACTCGGTGAAGAGCGTGCTGGAATCGGGCGTCGCCACCGGCGGGATTTGCGCACTGGTGATGAACTGGTTTCTGCCTGAGAAGAAGTGAGGTTTGGCGGGGTGTGATCGGGGTTTAGCAGCCCCGGCTTGCCCCTGTGACGGCAGGTTCGCCCCGCCGTCGCCTGACAAGATGAGAAAGACCGCATATAATCGCGGTCTTCGCATCTCCCGCAGCCGTCACCTGGACGCGCTCGCGACCCCCTAGCCCGGGTGGTGAAATTGGTAGACGCAGGGGACTCAAAATCCCCCGCCGCAAGGCGTGCCGGTTCGATTCCGGCCCCGGGCACCATCTGAAAATCCCTAGTGTTTTCGAACATCTAGAGCGATTCGTTGTCTTGCCCTGAAACCGGGGAACTTCCAAGCTGGTCAGCAAACAACCATTCTCGTACCGCCGCGACGCTCCGAGTGTCATGTCCGAACGGTTCCAACATATGGCTGTCGCCAGTATGACCCACGCCCGTACCGAGCAGTTTGATAAAAAAACGACCTGATCGTCTACCTCCAAAGCAATCGGGGCCCGATACAACGTCAAGTGCGGACCTCGACGCATCGAAGGTGAGGCGATATTCCGAACGAGTACGACCGGTCATCTAGGCGCAGAAGTGCAACATGTCGCGGAGCGGTCTATCATCCCTTCCAGCAACCTCACCCGGTAAAGGCAGGAAATGGAAGAAGTCATTCAGCGGTTGCGTGAGTTCCGCGACGAGCGAAACTGGCAGCAATTCCACAATCCTAAAGATCTAGCCATGGCGCTCAGCATTGAGGCGAGCGAACTGCTGGAAGCTTTTCTATGGAAAGCACCTCAAGCAGCGGACCCCGAGAAAGTGAAGGAAGAGCTTGCGGATGTCCTGGCCTATGCGCTGCTGCTGTCCGATGCATACAACTTCGACATTCAAAAGATCATCCTGGAAAAAATCCAGAAGAACGAAGAAAAGTATCCCGTCCACAAGGCGAAGGGAACGGCAAAAAAATATAACGAGCTATGAGTCAGTCTCACCTGGTAGAAGTGAACCGTTATCCGTTTTCTGGAAGGACGCTGACGGAAATCCAATCTGACACATATGCCTCCGACAATTGGCCTCTTGTCTACGTCCTGAGTGATCGCGACAAACGCGAAGCCTACATCGGGGAGACCACGGACCTGCTCAGCCGGCTAAGCACGCATCTTAAGCACCCGCAGAAGCGATCCTTGACGACGGTTCATCTTGTCAGCAGCGCACGCTTTAACAAGTCGGCGACACTCGACATTGAGTCTTCACTTATAAAGTACATGTCGGCTGACGGCCGCTTCAACTTGTTGAACGGCAACCTGGGACTGAGCGACCACAACTACTATCAGCGTGACGAACTCTATTCCAAGATATTTCGTGAAACCTGGGACAAGCTGCGCACCCACGGCGTTGTGGAAAAGTCGATTGAGGCTATCGACAATTCGGACGTTTTCAAATACTCGCCGTACAAGTCGCTATCTGCCGACCAGCAGCAAGGCCTAATCGAAATATTGCGATCGCTGGTCGCCCCCCGATCGAAGACTATCGTGGTTCAGGGTGGAGCAGGAACTGGAAAATCTGTCCTCGCAATATTTCTCTTCAAGCTGATTCACTCAAATCCTGACGAGTTGGACCTGCGGGAATTTTCGGAAGAAGAAAAGGAACTGCGGGACCTCGTGCGACGGATTAAACAGCTGTTGCCAAATCCGCGCATGGCCTTGGTCGTGCCGATGAACTCGTTTCGGAGCACGTTGAAGAAGGCATTCCGCAACGTTGCCGGCCTTGGCTCGCACATGGTCATCAGCCCTTCAGAACTGATCAAGCAACACTACGACATCGTCTTGGTAGATGAGTCGCACCGCTTGCGCAAACGCGTCAATCTCGGCGCATATTACGGCGCATTCGACAAAGCTTGTGTCGCCCTTGGGTTGGACCGCGACACATGCAGCGAAGTGGACTGGGTCACGACGCGATCCGACAAAGCGGTCTTCTTCTACGACCCGAACCAAAGCATAAAGCCATCCGATGCGAACTCATCGGATTTCGATGCCATCAAGTCTTCGCCCGACAGCAAACTCGTAACGCTGGTCTCGCAATTCCGGGTTCGAGCGGGGCTGCACTATGTCCAGTTTGTTGACGATCTTCTGCACGTGCGACTGTCTGCGAACAAAAAGTTCCATTCCAGCAAATACGAGTTCCAGGTCTTCGACGACTTGTCCGACATGGTGAAGGAAATTGAACGCAGAAATCGCAGCTGTGGCCTGGCACGCCTGGTGGCTGGCTATTCCTGGCGCTGGACTTCAAAAAACGACTCGGATAAGTATGACATCGAGATCGGCGACGTCCAATTGCGCTGGAACCGCACCAACAACGATTGGATAAACACGAAAGGCGCCGAAGGTGAAGTGGGATGCATCCACACCACTCAAGGCTACGACCTGAACTACACCGGGGTTATCTTCGGCCACGAGATCCGCTACGACGAAGCGCTAGACCAGATCGTCATCGAGAGCAAGAATTACCATGACAAACTGGGAAAGCACTCCATCAAAGACCCCGAGAAACTCAAGCAATACATACTCAACATTTACCGCACAATCATGCTGCGAGGCATACGCGGCACTTTCATCTACGCCTGCGATGAGGGCCTGCGAAGCTATCTACAGCGGCATGTGGAAATCTACAAGTCGAACGTCGTTCCGATTCGCCCCCCTGCGAAGCCGCTGGAACCTTACGTCAATGCAGTTCCGCTGTATGACTTGCGAGCGGCGGCTGGTGGTTTCAGCACGCTTCAGCAGGTCGAACATGAGAACTGGGTGGCTGTGCCAGATGGCATGCCCGTCGGGAAAAGCATTTTCGCCTGCCACGTCGTAGGTGACTCAATGAACGAAATCATCCCCGACGGCTCCATCTGTTTGTTTCGCTTGAATCCTGGAGGCACCCGGAACGGGAAAATCGTACTTGTGGAATGCGCCGATACTCAGGACGGCGACGCTGGCTCGCGTTACACGGTCAAGGAATATCACAGCTTTAAGATGCACACTGAGGATGGCACCGAAAATGAGCGGATTCTTCTGAAACCTCGGTCAACCAACCCCGCGGTGCCCACAGTTGAACTCAGCAAGGACGACGACGAACATCGGTATCGGGTTGTTGGCGAGTTTTTGGGGGTAATCAGTTGATTGATCCTATAGCAGATGTGACCTGCTGTATGGTCTCGGCCTCCAGACGGATCAACGGTGAAGGCAATCCCAGCATCGATCTCCTCCGACATTTGCACCCGAATCATCGCCGCTCTTTACGGTTCCCGATTCTGTAATTCCGCATTCATCATCTCGTCATCCGCCCTACCTAAGCTTCCCGCTTTTTCTGAAGGGCAGCACAGATGGCGAACGACAAGCACGACGGCAAACTTGAGGTTGCCAACAAACTCGCGGCACTGCCAACCGATGCGGATCCGCGTCGTCGCAGTTTGCTTAAGGCCGGCTTTGGCGCCACGCTGCTGCCCGTAGGCGGTTCGCTGCTGCTATCTGCCTGCTCCAGCGACGACGATGACGACGACATCACGTCGCCCGACACGCCTGGCTCGCAACCGCAACCGCAACCGCAGCCCCAACCCGAGCCGCAACCCCAACCCCTCAACATCTCCAGCTTCGCAGTAGCAGTACTGCCGGACACGCAGTTCTATTCGCGCTACGCAACCGACGCCGAAAACCAGCAGTTCATGCGCAAGTACGGCAGCGAGCCGTTCAAGGCGCAGACGCAGTGGGTGGCTGATCATTCGAAGTCGCTGGGCATTCCGTTCCTGATCCACTTGGGCGACGTCGTCGATCAACAAGGCAAACCGGATCAATGGAAAGTGGCCGATGCCGCCATGGCGATTCTGGAAGAAGCCAAGGTCCCGTATTCGATTCTGGCCGGCAACCACGACGTGATCCTGGACCGCGACTACGTCGACGCCAGCAGCCAGGCCAGCGCCACGGACGCGCAGCGCAATCTGGCTAACGAACCCTATTTGAGAACCTTCAGTGCCGATCGCGCCAAGAACCAGGCCACGTTTGGCGGCCGCGATCCCAGCGGCTTTCACGAGTATCACGTGTTCGAAGCCGAGGGCCAGAAGTTCATGGTGCTGTCGCTGTCGTGGCGCATCTCCGATGACGCGTTGACCTGGGCCAACCAGGTCATTCGCGCGAACCCGACGCTGCCGGTGATCCTGGTCAATCACCAGTTGCTGAACATCGACAAGGATGGTGTCACGCCGCTGGAAGTGCCCTACGGGCTGATGCTGTGGGACAAGCTGATCCGCGACAACGATCAGATCTTCATGACGCTGAACGGCCACTATCACGGCGCCGCGCATCTGACCAAGACCAATGCGTTTGGAAACGCGGTCGAGGAGATGGTGGTGGATTATCAGATGGCCTATCAGGGCGGCAACGGCCTGATGCGTCTGTACGAATTCGACCTCAGCAACAACGAGATCCGGGTGCTGTCGTTCTCACCGTGGGTGCCGCAGAAGCCGAAGAACACGCTCAACACGTTTGACCAGGCCATTCTGACCGGCGCGAACGAGCAGTTCACCATCAAGATGGATTTTGCGAAGCGCTTTGGCGGCTTCAATAAGGAATTCAAGGCGGCTACGCCGTCGCACACCGCGCTGATCGACCAGGCGCGCGCGTTGATTTTGGCGAACTACACGGATCCCGTCGCCGCCGAGCAGAAGCCCGCCGCCGATCCGGATGATTATCCGCAGGTGCAAGGCACGCTGGCGCACTGGCGCTTCTTTGGCGGCACCAATGGGCAGCCGGTGCCGGTGGGCGAGGTGATCGCGGACCGCGCAGGTCTGAACCCGATGCGGCGCGCGCCGCTGAATATCGACGGCGTGGCCGGTGCGCAGGTGGGCGATGTGGTCTGGTCCGACGATCACCATTACCTGTCGGCCGCGCCCGGCTCCGTGCGCTTCCTGAACACCGACAAGAACACGGCTCGCATGAGCTACTTCACGACGGATGCCGCGGCCATCATCAACGGTGAAACCGCGACTGACGGGTACACGGTGGAAGCCTTCATCAAGATCGACCGCGACTGGGTCTCGTCCAAGCACGCGTGGATGAACATCATGACGCGTGATGGCAAGCGCGGCGATCTGGCGGGATTTTCGGGCGGAGACCCCGAATCCCCGCCGCTGCTGTTTGCCGTGTCGAGCCTGCGCGAGATCCAGTGGGAAGTGGTGCCGGACGACACGGGAACGCGTAGTCCCAAGGCAAACTGGTCTGGCGAGATCATCCCCGACAAGTGGATGCACGTTGCCGTGGTGAACGATGACACCACGCACGAAACCATCCTGTACGTGGAAGGCGCGCCGGTTCTGCGCAACACCTCGGGCGCTCGCGGCCTGGCGACGTTGGCGGCCAACATGCCGTGGATCGTCGGCGCCGGTTCGTGGGATGGCGCGCGGGCCGATGGCTTCTTTGGCAGCGTCGGCGAGATCCGTATCGTCGGTCAGGCGCTACAGCCGATCGACTGGCTGACCGCGCGTCGGCGTTGATAGGCGCACGCGCCGCGGCCGGCCTTTGCCGCGGCGCGTGAGCGAGTGAGCGCGTTAAATATCGACGTCGGTTCGTTTATGCTCATCATCACTCTTGCCTTGATCATTTTGTTCGCGCAGAGAAAAGCGAGTAATCCAGGCGCAAGACAGGCGTGCCGATTCGATTCCGGCCGCCGGGCACCAGACACCTGTCTGGACTGATATCCAGGTAGTACCTCAAACCCGCACCAGCTCGCGCTCTGTGGGTTTTTGCCGTCTGGGATAATCCCGGACCTCAACCCGTCAGATCCGTCAGGAGCGCGACTCAGCGCTTCCAGACCGGTATCGAAACAATGATCATGTCCATCAAATCCCCGCTCGTGACCATCGCGCGCGGGATTTAACAGCATTTAAACAACTAAAAACCTATGCCTCTGATGACCTGGATTCACCGCTTTTGGCCGGCGCGCTGCAGCTGGCTTGCCGCATTGGCCCTCTGCGTCTACCTGCCCGCAAATGCCGCGCAGGCAACGCCATCAGACGCCATCCAGCCGCCGGCCCTCGTGTGGGGCGCCGTCCCGAGCGCGGATCTCTACCTGCTGGTGGCCAGTCCGCGCCTCAGCAAGCCCGAGCTGCAACAACTGGTCGCCGACAGGATCGGTCGTGGGATTGGCGATAACCAAACCATCACCCAGATCTGGAGCAATACGCCGGAACCCATCCAGCTATGGCTGTCGATCGATCCCGCCCGGCTTAAGGAAGCCAAGCTGTCCACGGATCAGGCATTGGAGGCGCTGGCCGCCAAACTGGATATTTCCGCCCAGCCCACCCAGGGCATTCGCCCGCCCCCTGCGTGGATCTACTCCGGCGCGACACGTGAGAAGCTGGAAGCCTGGAGCGATGCGCCCCCACGGTTGGCGGACGGCACCATCATCAACCCATCGGAATGGACGACAGTGGCATACCGGCAAGCGCCAGAATCCTGGGAAAGCTGGAACAAGGTTGGGGTAAGCCTTGCGGTGTCAGCAGAGTCGCGCCGCGATTCGTTGGACAGCATCGTCAGCGAACGCCTGAAAGCGCTGGCGTCTCACCTGCCTGATGACGTGTCGGTAATGATCCTGCCGGCGGGCCCCCGCTTGAACGAAGCCGACGGCATATTCGTCACGATCGCGCGCGACGAGTAGCCCCTCACCCGGTGCGCCTGCCTCCCTACTCATCCGAAGACCGAGGGATCCAGCAAGCCGCCAGAAGTTTTGCCGCTAGAATCCGTCGCAGACAGGTTGGACATCACGGTCCGGCCAATCACCGGAAAGACTCATTGGCGCAGGAGGTTCAATGGCAATCAAGGCCGTGGCATTCGACGTATTCGGAACCTTGGTCCACATCGAACGGCCGACCCGACCGTTCCGCAAGCTGGTCCGGCTGCTGCATGAAGCGGGTCGACCGCGCCAGCGCGACGACGGGGTCCGCGCGATGAGCAATCCGATCGACCTGCGACAGGCCGCCAGCCTGTTTGGCGGAGTGGTCAGCGACGCAGACCTGAACGCGCTTGAAGCCGAATTGCGTGAAGAGATTCAATCCATCTCGCTTTTCGCGGATGCCACGCCGACGTTGCTTGCATTGCGGGAACGCGGCATCAAGGTCGCGCTTTGCTCCAACCTGGCGGCGCCGTATGGCCCGCCGGTGCTGGACTTGCTGCCCATTCGGCCGGACTTTTGCGCCTGGTCGTACGAAGCCGGCGCCGTGAAGCCGCAAGCCGAGATCTACCAATACCTTTGTGATGGCATTGCGTGCCGGCCCGATGAAGTGCTGATGATCGGCGACACCATCGAGGCCGACATGATCGGGCCACGAAAATTCGGCATTCACGGCTATCACCTTGACCGGCACACAGCCACGTCAAAGTCAGCGGACGCCGTTCAATCGCTAAGCGACGTGCTTACGCTGATGGCCGCGCGCCACTGACGAGCGGCCGGCGGCCAGATGAAGGAGACTTCACCCGCCCCGCCCCCGCCAGGCCCACCACACCGCCCCGATCGGCGCAAAGATCGCCAACCACGACACGCCATCCCACGCCCCATCGCCCAGCAGCGCCGACACCAGTCCCACCACCGAGGCCACGCCCAGCCAGATCGGCACGCGGAACACCTCGCCAGCCGACTGCAGGTGTTCGGTGCGCGCGCCGCGCGCCTCGCTCATCTTGTTCTTGTTCATTGCGCGGCCTCCTGATGGTCGCTCTGACGCAGCGCATTGGCGGCTTCGGCAGCATCATCGGTTAAGGGCTTGGCAGCCGTCGCAGCCTTGGGCTTGCGCAGCCACAAGTACAACCCGCTACCCAGCACCACGATCGCAAACAGATCCAACACCGCCCAGAGGATCTTCAACGGCAAGCCGCCGTAATCCCCAAAATGCAGCGGCTGCGACAGGAACAAGGTCTTGACGTACCACGGCATTTCGCGCGTGTCGGTCAGTTCCCCATTCGTCGCGTCCACCAGCGCCGGCTTGAGCAGGCGCGAAGTCACGGGCGTATTGCCCTTCATGAAGAACGTGTAATGGTGCGGGCTGGAGAACATGGTCCCGGGAAACGCCACCAGGCTCACCGCCATGTCCGGCACCGCGGCACGCGCGGTGCGGATAGAGTCTTCCAGATGTGCGGGTTGCGTAACCGGCGGCAGGCCGCGGAACGGCGCGGTCATTTCCGCCATCTGGTCCATCTGCCATAGGCTCAGCACAACGCGATTCAAGGTGTTGATGCTGCCCGTGATGCCGACGACCAGCAGCCAGACGACGGTGACGATGCCCAGCAGGTTGTGCCAGTCCAGCCATTTGACGCGGGTGCTGCGCTGGGTGCGCAGCGCGCCGAACTTCAGACGTCGCATGAACGGGTAATACAGCACCACCCCGGACACGATGGCGACCACCATCAAGAGGCCCATGGCGCCCAGAAACAGCATGCCCGGCAAGCCCGCGAACATATCCGTATGCAGCTTGAGCATCACGTACATGAAGCCTTCGTCGGTGGCCGGCTCGTCCAGGACCTTGGCCGTGCGCGAATCGATGACAACCGCGTTGTTCTCCTCGGGCGGGGCGTCGACGGCGCTGGCCATCGAGACATACGTAATGTCGGGATGCTCGTCCTGATCCCAGAACATGTAGCGGAGGACTTCGCCCGGGCGCCGTTCCAGCGCGGTCTGGGCGATCTTGTCCATGCTGGCGTTGGGCGTCCCGGCGGGCATCGGCGGCGCTTCGACCACGCCTGACAGGTGCTCGATCTCTTCATGAAAAATCAGGGGCAGCCCGGTCAGACACAGCAGCAGCATGAAGACCGTGCAGATCAGACTGCTCCACTTGTGTATCCAGGACCAGGCTTGCGTGGACATATCTGCCTCCTTAGAAGGCGATGCTGGTCGAGAGCGTGTAGGTGCGCGGCGAGCCTACGAACAGATAGCCGGCCGTGGCGGTGCCCCAGTAGTTCCGGTTGAACAGGTTCTCGACGTTGAAGCGGAAAGTGACGGGGGTGCCGCTGATCTTGGTTTCGTAGCGGGCGCCGGCGTCGACGCGGGTCCAGCTTGGCACCGACAAGCTGTTGCCGGCGTTGGCATACGTTCTGTCGGTGTAGATGACGCGGCCCAACAGCGTCAACCCCGGGACGAAGGGCGTGTCCCACTCGGCGCCCAGGTTGAATTGCCAGTCGGGTACGCCGATGGCCTTGTTGCCCTGAAGGTCGGGCGTGGTGGCCTTGTTGATGACGGCGTCGATATAGCTGATGCCCCCCAACAGACGCACGCCCTTGGTGACTTCGCCGGCAAAGCTGGCTTCCATGCCGCGGTTGCGCTGTTCGCCGAACTCGCCGAAGGTGTTGCCAGAGATGCCGGAGCTGGGCCGCGTCAGCTCAAACAGGGCGACAGTAGCCAGCATGTTGTCGTTCAGGTTGTACTTGACGCCGATTTCCTTCTGCTTGGACTTGAACGGCGACAGCGTCTCGCCCGGGTTGGTGATGGCCGCGCTGGTGGGCGCGGTGTCGCCTTGCGACAGGCCTTCGACGTAGCTGGCATAGACCGACAGGTCCGGCCGCACCTTGAAGACGACGCCCGCCAGCGGCGTGGTGGCGCTCTTGTCGTAGCGCGGGCCGCTGGGCTCGCCGTTGGTGAAGTTGTAGTTCTGGCCCTGCACGTTCTGGCGGCGCACGCCGAGCGTCAACTGCAGGCGGTCGTCCATGAAGCCCAGGGTGTCGGCCAGCGCGTAGCTGGTCAGCTTGACGCTTTGGTAGCGGTTCAGGGGATTGCTGACACCCGAGATGGACGGCGTGTCGAAGGTGTTGCCGGCGTAGATGTTGGAATTGCCGGGCGGGAAACCGGTGTTGAAGCCCAGGTCTGAGTCCTGGTCCAGCAGCGTGTAGCTGAAGGCGACCTTGTGGCTCACGGGGCCGGTCTTGAAATTGCTGCGCAGGCCCGCTTCGGTGGACTTGCTGTCCACCGTCATCCGCTGCCAGCCGCCGAAAAATGAGTAATCGCCCTGCGAATTTTGCAGCACGGGGTTGGCGGCAAAGGCGTCCCAGTCCAGTTTGCGCTGGCCGTAGCCCGCGTAGGCGGTCAGGTAGTCCGTGATGTCGTATTCGATCTTGAAGACGCCAGCGGTGTTGCGGCCATCGCTCCAGCCCAGGCCGGGATACGGATTCTTGTTGCTGGGCGCCTCGGGAATCGAGGTCAGGTCGTCGCCAAGCTGGAACTGGCGCACGACGTTGTCGATGCGTTCCTTCTGCCAGATCAGGTCCAGGGACGACCGCAGTCTTTCACCGCGATAGTCCAGCGCAACCGAGCCGAGCGCTTCGCGCGTGGATTGGTCCTTGATGGGCGTGTCGCCGTCGCGCAGCATCCCGTTCACGCGGATGCCGAACGCGTTGCCTTCGCCGAAGCGGCGGCCGACGTCGGCATGCACGCCAAAGACGGAGTCCGACATGACCGAGCCCGTGAGCCGGGTGATGGGCTCATCGGTCGCGCGCTTGGGCACCAGGTTGACCACGCCGCCCACGCTGCCGCCCGGCGTCATGCCGAAAAGCGCCGCGGACGGGCCCTTGATGATCTCCACGCGTTCCAGGGTCTCGACCGGAGCGCGCCAGTACGGCGTCAGCCCGAACATGCCGTTGAACGCGAAGTCCGCAGTCGGCACATTGAAGCCGCGGATGGTGAGGTCTTCGTTGATGTTCGAACGCGCGCTGCTCATGCGCACGGACGGATCCATAGTGGCGACGTCGGCCACGGAACGCGCCTGCTCGTTCTCGATGGTCTGGGCGGTATAGCTGGTGACGCTGAACGGCGTGTCCATGACGGACGTGTTGCCCAGGATGCCCATGCGGGCGCCGCCGCCGATCAGGCCGCCGGCGATGGGCGCAGGCGCCTCGCCCAGGGCGATCGGGGCACTGGTCACGGTGACGGCGGGCAGGACGGTGATCGCGGCGGGAGCCGGGGCCTGCGTCTGCGCGGAAACCGACGCGGCATAGAGCGCGGCGCTGCCCGCCAATGCCTGCTTCACTGCCAGGGCGACGCCCTTCTGCCTGCCTTGACGGCCTTTCGATGCTTTACCCACAGCCCACCCCATGCGTTCTTTTATATAAAACGCGCATGATAAGCATTCTTATTCGTTATCGCTATGGGGGTTATCTTGATGTGGCATCGGCGCATCAATCGTGCCTTCTGTGCTGGCGGCCCTAAAAGTCATCCAGATGGCCTCATCCATCGCTTGAGGCGGTCGCCCTAGGTTTCCGCGCCGGCGTTTCAGCTCCCGGGATTACGGTCCACGTACGCCAGCCCCGCCGCGGCCAGCTTTTCCCGCATGCCGTAGATATCCAGCCCCAGTTCCCCGGCGGCCAACCGCTTGCGTTTGGCCGTCTCGTTGATCAGCCGCGCCTCGCAGGCGTCGGCGACCTGCACCGCACGCTCGCGTGGCACGATGCACACGCCGTCATCGTCGGCGATGACGACATCTCCGGGCTGCACGAGCGCTCCCGCGCACACGACCGGCACGTTCACCGACCCGGGCGTCGCCTTGACCGTGCCCTTGGCCGAGACGCACTTGGACCACACGGGAAACTGCATGTCCTTCAGCGCCGCGACATCACGGCAGCCCGCGTCGATGACAAGCCCCTGTACGCCGCGTGCGCGCATCGAGGTGGCAAGCAGTTCTCCGAACATGCCGTCCTCGCTCGACGACGCGCAGGCCACGACGACGATATCGCCCGGCCGGCAGAGTTCGATCGCAACGTGCAGCATCCAGTTGTCGCCCGGCTGCGCCAACACCGTCACGGCACTGCCTGCGATGGATGCGCCTGCGTACACGGGCCGCAGGTAGGGTTGCAGCAGGCCGGTGCGATGCTGCGCCTCGTGTGCGGTGGCCACGCCTGCCGACGCCAGGCGTGCGATGACCCTGCTGTCGGCGCGGTCGATGTTCCTGACGGCGATGCTCATGCCAGCTCCCCGGTGACTTGCGGGAACACGCGCTGGTAGCCTTCTGCGTACTTGATCTTCAGGTTCGAGTTGCGCGATGCCTGCACGCCGCGCTGCAAGGCGACGCGCGTGTAGTACTCCCACAGGTGTTCCTGCGCGGCCATGGTTTCGAAGGCCCGGCGCTTCTGGTCCCAGACTTCGGAGATATCGAGCAGCACTTCGGGCTTCCACTCGCACTGCTCGGGCTGATGCGGCTCGAACAGAAATACGGGCGGCGCGCCAAGCACGGCCTGCTCGGGATGGTGCCCGTGCGCCTGCGCGATCACGCGGGCTTCCTGAGCGACGTGCGTGGCCAGCGGATGGTCGAAGTTGTAGGGGTCTTTTTGCGAATGCGTCAGCACGAATTCCGGCTGCAATTCGCGGTACACGTCCACCAGTTCAAAAAGGGCCACGTCCGAGACGCGCAGCGGATAGTCGCCGCAGTCCATGAACCGGATGTCCGCGCCCAGGATGTCGGCCGCCAGACGTGCTTCGTCGCGGCGGTCGGCCTTGACGCGTTCCAGCGTCATGCCCGGCTGCTTCCACAGCTTGGCGGATTCGCCGCGTTCGCCGAACGACAGGCAGACCACGGTCATTTTCCAGCCGCGTTTGGCGTACAGGGCGATGGCGCCGCCCGCGCGCCAGACGAAGTCCGCGGAGTGCGCGCTGACCACCAGCCCGTTCTTTTGCCGTTCCATTTCAGTTCCTCTATGCATGGTTGCCGGCCGGACCCGCGCTGCGGACCCGTACCGGCGCGAGCGCGGTCAATCAGCCTTGATGCCCGCGTCCTTGATGACCTTGGTCCACTTGGTGGTTTCCGCCGCGACAAATTGTGCGAACTGCTTGTCCGTCCCGGGCGTGACGACCGCGCCCATTTCGCCGAAGCGCTGCTTTACGGCGGGGTCCTTCAATGCGGATTGCAGCGCGGCATTCAACTTTGCCGTGACCTCGGGCGGCAAATCCTTGGGGCCGATCAGGCCCCACCACACCGTGGCCATCGCGCCCGGCAGGCCCTGCGACACCCCCGTGGGCACCTCGGGCAGCATGCTTGCCGGCTCGTCGTCCAGCACGGCCAATGCGCGCAGCTTGCCCGCCTTCACGTGCGAGACGACTTCCAGCGGGTTGATGGACATGAAGGAAATCCGCTGCCCCAACAGGTCGGTGACCGCGGGCGAACCGCCTTTGTACGGCACATGCAGCGCCTTCATGCCGCTCTCGCGCTTGAGCAGTTCGCTAGCCAGATGGCCGGAGCTGCCGTTGCCGGCCGACGCGTAGGTCAGCTTGTCGGGATGCGCGCGGCCATAGTCCGTCAGGTCCTTCAAGGTCTTGAACGACGACTCGACCGGCACCACCACGGCCAGCGGCGCATAACCGATGGCGCCCACGGGGGTGAAGTCGTGCGCGGGATCGAAGGTCAGCTTGGAGAACAGCGCACCGTTGGCGGCCAGCGTATTCGACGCGGTCAGCAGCGTATAGCCGTCCGCCGGGGCGCGCGCCACGGTGTCCAAGCCGATATTGGTGGCCGCGCCAGGTTTGTTTTCGACGATGATCGTCTGCTTCAGCGCATCACCCATTTTCTGGCTGACCAGGCGGGTGACGATGTCCACGCCACCGCCGGCGGCGTACGGCACCACAATACGGATCGGCCTGTCGGGGAAATTGGCCTGCGCGGCAGCCGGCAGCGGCGCCAGCATGGCGGCGATCAATGCGCCCACGCCTGCGGCGGCGGCAAACGTGCGGCGGGACCGGGAGGGCTGAAAAGCCTTCATGGTTGTCTCCTGTGTCGTTATACGTGTTGGTATGGCCGAATGATGCGCGGCGTACACTCATACCGTCCAATACCGTTTTTCAAGACCATCTATTTGCTTTCCAAATCAATATGGATTTCCGCCAACTGCGTTACTTCGTTGCCGTCGCCGAGGAACTGAGCTTCAGCCAGGCCGCGCGCCGGCTGCACGTCAGCCAGCCGCCCCTCAGTCTGCAGATCAAGGCGCTGGAAGAAGAACTCGGGGCGCCGCTCCTGACCCGCACGAGCCGCAGCGTGGAACTGACGCAGGCGGGCGCGCTGTTCTTGGACCAGGCGCGCCGCGCGCTGTCCCACTTGGAGCGCGCCGGCGAGGTCGTGCGGCAGTCGGCGCTGGGAGAAACCGGGGAAATCCGCGTGGCGTTCACGGCGTCGGTGCCGATGTTCGACGCCTTTCCCCGCATCGTGCATGCCTTTCGCACGGACTTTCCCGGCGTGGGCGTGGACCTGAGCCATCAGTCGACGGGCCAGCAATTGCGGGCGCTGGCTTCCAAAGACATCGACGTGGGATTTCTGCGGCCATCCATCCTGTTCGTGCCGCCGCCCAACATCGCGACGCTGCCGCTGTGGACCGACCGGCTGATGGCCGCCCTGCCGCAATCGCATCCGCTGGCGCGCCGTGACACGCCGCTGTCAATGACGGACCTGGCGGACGAATCCTTCATCCTGTTCCCGCGCGGACTGGGCTGCGGCCTGTTCGACCACGTGAGCGTACTGGCCAACCGGGCGGGCTTCGCCCCGCAAGTCGGCCAGGAGGCGCGCGAAGGCGCGACCATCATCGGTCTGGTCGCGGCGGGGATGGGCATTTCCATCCTCCCCGACACCTACATGAAGACGGGCATTCCCGGCGTGGCCTATCGCGAACTGGATACGCCAGACGCCCAAAGCCAGGTGCTGCTGGCGTATCGTTCGGAAGACGGCTCCCCGCTGGTGCAGCGGTTCCGCGAGACCGCTTCGGCCGTGCAGTAGACGGCAGAGGCCGCGGATCGCAGTGGTGATTCAAAGGCCCCCGCCATGACCCTCCGCCTCTTCGCGCTCACCCTTTCCGCCATGCTGGCCTTTGCCGGCAATTCCCTGCTTTGCCGCCTCGCGCTCAAACAGACGGCGATCGATCCCACCACCTTCGTCGTCATCCGCGTTGTGTCGGGTGCGCTGATGCTATGGCTGGTGCTGGCACTGCGCCGGCAGTCCGAGCGTCTGGAAGGGTCCTGGGCGGGCGCGTTGGCGCTGCTGGCGTATGCACTGGCGTTCTCCTTTGCGTACACGCATATTCCCGCCGGCACGGGCGCCCTGCTGCTGTTTGGGGCGATCCAGATCAGCATGATCCTGTACGGCCTGGCGATTGGCGAACGATTGGCGCCGCTGCAATGCGTTGGCATGGCGTTGGCGATTGCCGGGCTTTTCGCGTTGATGCTGCCCGGTACGGACGCGCCACCCGTGTTCTACGGATTCCTGATGATCCTGTCCGGCGTGGCGTGGAGCGTTTATTCGCTGCTGGGCCGGGGCGCACGGAATCCGGTGGCGGCAACCGCGGGGAATTTCATCCGCGCCGCGCCGGTTGCGCTGGCGTTGTTGCTTGCGCAGTTCGTCATGTCGCACGTTCGGCTCGACGCCGCGGGCGCCGCCTATGCCGTGGCGTCGGGCGCGGTGACATCGGGCCTGGGGTACATCCTCTGGTACGCCGCGCTGAAACAGTTGAACGTGACGCGCGCCGCCACCGTGCAGCTCAGTGTCCCGGTGCTGGCGGCGTTGGGCGGGACGCTGTTTCTGGATGAGCCGCTGACGGTTTTGCTGGTGGCCGCGTCCGCGCTCGTGCTGGCGGGCGTGTCGCTGGTGATTCTCAACAAGCGCGTGGCTTGAATCGCCTTGCCCGTCGACATGAAGGGCGGACCGCCGCGGCCATCAACGGCCCGCATTGCAGTCCGCCCTTCCGCGTGCAAGGCTACCAGCGATACCCGACGTTCAGCATGCCGCCGTAGCCACGCTGACCGCCGTTACCGGCTTGGCCGAACAGTTCTCCGGTGACCTGCAGCGACTCCCGCACATTGCCTGTCACGCCCATTCGCAGTTCCGCCGCGTCGCGCATCGGCGTTGCGTGGAAGGTCGATGCGCCCACGTTGGCCTTCGCGGTGCCCGAGTTGTGCAGCCAATTGGCTTCGACATAAGGCCGCACCGGAGTGGCGGCGTCGTTGCCAAGCGGGTACGCCCGGACACCCACGCGCGAAGTGACCGAACTGGCGGGCGAGTTTTTCAGCGTCATGCTGGGCAGGACGGCGTCCTGGGCGTTGTAACGCGTATAGGCCAGTTGTGCCTGCGGCACCACCACCATCGAACCCAATGCCGAATCGGCGGCGAAGGGCTTGAGCGCGTATCCCGCTTCCACCGATGCGGTCCAGGTGTTCGAACGGTATCGGGCCGAGCCCAGTTCGCTATTGATTTCGTTGGAGTAGCGGCCGAACTGCAACCATGAATCGGCATAGGCGCCCAGTCGGGTCGCGTCGTCGGCGTAGGCGGTGGCATAGATGCCCACGGAATACCCCGTGACCTTGCCGCGGGCATCGACACGCATCGCCATGCCTGTGCCCGGATGGATGAGTTGGGACGTGGCGTGTGTCCGCGCATCGCCCGCGCCCGCCATGACGCCTGCCTTGAGGACGCCTTGCTGACCCAGGCGCGTGCTCAACAGGTCCGCGCCCATCTGCAGCATGGCGGTGTCGGTGTCGATGCTTACCTGGCCTTGCTGAAGTTTCATGCCGGTGTGCCGCGTGCCCTCGGTACGAGCCCACAACTGGCGGGATGCACCGACGGGTGCTGCTTGGCCCGCCGACGACTGCGCCACGGTCCGATCCGCCAGGCGATGTACGAACATCCGTGTCGCCGCGGACTGGTTGCCGATATGCACGC
The DNA here is from genome assembly GCF_002331005.1 of Achromobacter sp. UBA2119. NCBI lineage: Bacteria > Pseudomonadati > Pseudomonadota > Betaproteobacteria > Burkholderiales > Alcaligenaceae > Achromobacter > Achromobacter sp. UBA2119. The sequence goes on from NZ_DCYD01000003.1 coordinate 105,345, forward strand.
CGTTTTCCGGTGAGACGTTCTTCATATTGCCCGCGCCAGACCCGGGAGAACCACCACCGCTGCCGGGAGGCGATTCCGTACCGCTCCCGGGAGGCGTCTCAGTACCGCTGCCCGGCGGCGTCTCAGTGCCGCTGCCCGGCGGCGTTTCGGTTCCGCTGCCAGGAGGCGTCTCGGTACCGCTCCCGGGAGGCGTCTCAATACCGCTGCCCGGCGGCGTTTCGGCTCCGCTACCAGGAGGCGTCTCAGTGCCGCTACCCGGCGGCGTTTCGGTTCCGCTGCCAGGAGGCGTCTCAGTACCGCTACCCGGCGGCGTTTCGGTACCGCTGCCAGGAGGCGTCTCAACGCCACTTCCCGGCGACGTCGTGGAGGTCAAATACCAATCGGACGCAACGCCGCCCGTTCCGCCCTGCACCAGAAAATAGTCGTAGCCGTTCATAGCCAGGCTATTGGTCGTGTCCCGGAAGCCAGTCGAGTCCGCGTCCAGATGAAAGGCATCACCTGCAATCGTTGCGCCGTTGACGGCCTGCACAAGCCGGATGCCTTGAGTCGTCAACGCGCCTGCGCCGCCGGCGTTCAAGATACGCAGACCGGTGGCTCCCGTCACAGCCCCGCCGTCCACGACGAGCCGGTCGGTGAGGGAAGTATCGTCACCCAAATGGGTATTCATGACCAAGGTGCCGCCGCCGATGTAGTCGGACACGGTCAGCGTCTTGAATCCAGATTGCGCACTGGGAGACACGAACCGGACGACGCCCGCGTTGGTCAGAGTCTTCACGGCGGAATCGCCGCGCATGTTCCAGACGCTGCTGCCGTCTATCGAGACACTGTCGACCGAACCCTGCCCCGCGCGCACCGCGCCGGTCCACTCACTGCTGCTCGCCAGACCGATGTCGACGCGGCCGCTGTCGGAAGTCAGCACGTCGCCCGTCAGGAGCGCGTCCGTGGCATTCAGGGTGACGCGTTGCGTCTGGTACGGTTGCCCGGGGATGATTCCCGCGTTGGGAGTCGCCTGCGTTCTAAGCAGGATGCCGCTGGCGTCGTCGCCGCCGGCTCGGGCCACCACGGTCGCGTTCTGAACGGTGATGTCGTGATCTCCACCCCTGACGAGAAACCCCACACCATCGTGGGTCTGAAGGTCGCTGCCGTTCGACAGCACGAGCGAGTTGGCGCCCTGCGGCTCGTAGCGCACGCTCTGCACGCCGTTTGCGTTTTGACCCGTCATCATGACTTGCGTGTCGCTCAGCGAAACAGCCGTGTCGCCGGTGCCAATGCTTCCAAGCAACTGCACGCCGGTCGCGTTTGTGGACTGGCCATTTAATTGGGAATGGACAGCGTCGATGTGCGCCCCGTCTGTGGCCCGGAGCGCCATTCCCCCTGTGCCGGACACGTCCACCGTGACGCCGTCCAGCGAAACCTGGGCACCGCGTTGGGCGGCGCTTGCCCCTACCGCATTGGTGGCTTCGGCCAGCACATGCGTGCTGACGGCGGCAATCGTCGATGGCGCCGTGTCATCCTCCGAAAGCGCATACAGGCCGGCTTGTCCTGCACGCAGTGTGCCCCCTTGAACCTGAGCCGACCCGTTGACAGTGCGAATCCCGAACCGGCTGGCGTGAATATCCACGTCCTTCGCGTTGATCACATGGTTGGCCCGCGCGACGACACCGTCAGTGACTGCGACGGCCTCGCTACCGATTGTCACGTTATCGAGTGACGCGGTGGATGCCGTCGCACCCAACAAGTACACCCCAATGAAGACGCTGTTGGGCCCTGCCAAGACCGTGTCGAAGATGTCCAGGGTTGCCCCGTCAGATGCGGTAATGGCGCCCTCGATGACGCTTCCCTTCACGGTCGCCACGGAGTTGCCTGACACATGCAGAGACGAGGCAGCGCCCTGTACGATTCCTGCCTTGGTGTGGCTATTGGTCATCGCGAAGTCAGCGTCCTGCACCGAGATGAGCGCGGTCCTTGCGGCGCCAACTTCGTCCACGCTGGAAAAAATGACATCTTTAAACTGGACGTTCGCGCCCGATTGCGCGCGCACCACATAGCTTTCGATCCCATTGCGAGCCACGCTGGTGATCTCAAGATTCTTTGCGATGAGGCGCCCTCCGCTCACATGCGTCGTCGCTTCGAACCCGCCTGACCCGGACACGCTTGTGCCGTTCAGCTCGATGCGGCCGCCATCCGCCGCGCGAACCGTGGTTGCCATCGAGGAGAGCTGGGAGTTGGTCGCGCTCGCCAGACTACTGACCCCGGACGCGGACAATGCGGCGCCGTCTTGCGTCTGAACCGTACTATCCGTGAGCGTGATCATCCCGCCGCCCTGGGCGTGCGCACCCCGGCTGTCGGCTTCTCCGATCAGCGTGATGCCATTTGCCTCCACGCTATTGCCCGATCCGTTGACGCGGATTGCCTCTCCGGTGCTGACCGTGACGTTCCAGCCGGGAAACAACAACAATGACGTGTTGCCCAACGGGTCATCGACAACGATGGGCGCTGTCGGCGCCGCCGACGCCATCAAGGGAAAGGCCGGGATCGTAGCGGCGAGAATCGCCGCGACAATCGGGGAATGGGGGAAGTGCATTGCGAGCTCCGTAAACCGTGCGCGGCTTTGGAGATGCGAACCGCCAGATGCCGGCCAATTGCAGCACCGCACAACCGCCACGGAAAAAAGCGACCATTCTCTTGACGCTACGCAACCTCGCCCATCGAACAATTTCTAAAACTCGGTCCCCCCCTTGCAAAAATGCAGTAGCACGCAACAATTCGGACCAATACCGCAACAATGCGCAAAAAAAAGGGATTGCCACGCGAGGCAATCCCAAAAAAAACGGGCCGCTCCGGCAAGCAGCCCGCAAACCCAGTCCCGCACCGGGACGGATACTCAAATTCAAACCATCACACGCTATCCAGCGCAGACCGGTCCACGCTCGCCGCCGCGGACGCCGCGTCCTTCATCTCTTCGATGAAGACCGGCGCGCACAGCCCGGCGACAACTGCCGCGAGATCCGGATCGATGTCGTCATAGGCATGACGCCCGGCCAGCATGTTCAGCGAACCGATCACGCGTCCCTCATGCCGCACGGGAATGTTGAACGCCGACTGCAGCCCGCGTTCGATCAGCATCGGCGCCTCGGAGAACACGGTGCGCACATCGTCTTCATTGCTGGCGACATACAGCCGCCCTTCTTCCAGCACCAGCCGCGACCAAGGACCGTTGCCGGTGGCTTTGAAGCCGCCGAGCGGGCTGATCGATTCGTCCGACGTATGCAGACGCTTCATCAGCCGGTGGTCCTGCAGGTACAGCAACGCAGTGAACAGCTTGTGGCCAAAGCAGGCGTGCAGCAGGTTGGAGATCACGCTCCACTGCGCCTGCCGGTCCGCCGCCAGCGCCAGATCGCGCGCGTGCCCGGCCAGCGGGCGGAATGCGGAGCCCTTCGTCATGCGTTGATCTCCTCGAGCACGACGCCACGCGTGTTCTTGCCGTAGAACAGGATGCCCAGGCCGCCGACCAGCAGGATGGCGGTCATCATCGCGAATACGCCGGCAAAGCCCAGGACCGGGTACGCCACGCCGACGATGGTCGGCGAAGCGATGGAGCCGATGCGGGCGAAGGCCGACGCCGCGCCCATGCCGGTGGCTCGGATGGACGTGGGATAGATTTCGGCGGTGTACGTGTACTGGCCGGCGATCACGCCATTCATGCCGAAGGACAGCAGCATGCTCAGCATGATGATCTGGTGCTCGCCGGTGGCCAGCGCCAGGCCCAGCGCGGACAGGCACGACAGCAGCATGTAGGCCAGGATGGTGTATTTGCGGCCGATCTTGTCGTTGAAGTACGCGGCCGAGAAGTAGCCGGGGATCTGCGACAGGTAGATCAGGATGGTGTACGAGAAGCTCTTGGTGATGGTGAAGCCGCGCTCGACCAGCAGGCTGGGAATCCACACCAGGAAGGCGTAGTAGCAGAACAGCACCGTAATCCAGAACACCCACACCAGCACGGTCGTGCCCAGGTATTCCTTCGAGAACAGCTGCGCCAGCTTGGCCATCGCGGTCTGCTGCGGCGCGGCGGTGGCCGTGGCCTTGCGCGTGGCAACGGGCGTGGGCAGCGGGCGGCCGGTGCTTTTCAGGACTTCGGCTTCGATGGCTTCGCAGATGCGGTTGGCTTCCGCGGTCTGGCCGGTGTGTTCAAGCCAGCGCGGCGATTCAAACAGCGACTTGCGCCACCACAACAGGAACACGACGGGAACAGAAGCGATGATCATGATCCAGCGCCAGCCGTCGTCGCTCATCGGCACGATGAAGTAGCCGAGCAACGCGGACATCACGAAGCCGAACGAGAAGAAGCCCGCCAGCGCGCCGGTGAAGCGGCCGCGATACTTGCTGCTGACGAATTCAGCCAGGTACGGCGCGATGATGGCGCCTTCGGCGCCCATGCCGATGCCGGCAATCATGCGCAGGATGTAGAACTCGTGATAGTTGCGGGCAAAGGCGTTGAAGAACGTGGCGACGCAGAACAGCAGCAGCGCCCACATCATGATCTTCTTGCGGCCGTAGCGGTCGCCCAGGATGCCGGAGAACAGCGCCCCGACCAGGAAGCCGACATAGGTGCTGCTGGCGATCCAGCCGATCTGGCCGGTGGTCAGGCCCCACTGCGTGCGCAGCGAGGGAATGATGAAGGCGATGATGCCGGCGTCCAGCGCTTCGAAGGCGAGCCCGAGGCCGCCGATCATCAGCAGCCGGAAATGAAAGCTGCTGAAGGGCAACCGCTCCAGGCGGTCGGATACGGAAAACATGATGGGGGAAATTCCGGAGTAAAGAAGAGGGGAACGAAGCGCGCGAACGTCAGCAGGCGTTCTTGTGCAGCAGGCCGCGGTTCATGATGAGCTTGATCGAATCCGGCTTGGTCAGCAGTTCGATGTCGTCCAGCGGATTGCCGTCGATCAGCAGCAGGTCGGCGTAGGCGCCTTCGCACACTTCGCCCAAGAGGCCTTCCTGGTTCAGGATCTCGGCGCCGATCAGCGTGGCTTGCTGGATGACCTTGGCGTTGCCCAGCACGCGGCTGCGCAGCACCAGTTCGTCGGACTGCATGTAGTGGGTTTCGCCCAGCAGGTCGCTGCCGTAGCCCATCTTCACGCCGACTTCGTCCAGGATCTCCAGTGCGGTCAGGCCTTGCGTGCGCACGGTGGCGATCTTCTTGACCGAGTCCAGCGGCAGGCCATAGCGCTCGCCGTCGTTGGCCAGGCCTTCGTAGGTGATCAACGTGGGCACCATGTAGGCGCCGTGTTCTTTCATGACCTCGGCGGCCTCGCGATCGACGAGGTTACCGTGCTCGATGGTGCGCACGCCGCAGCGCACAGCGCGCGTAATGGTGCGCGGGGTGTAGGCGTGGGCCATCACGTAGGTGTTGGCGTTGCTGGCCTCTTCCACAATGGCGATCAGCTCGGCTTCGGAGAAGCCCAGGTTCTGGATGGGATCGTTGGGCGAAGCCACGCCGCCGGACGCCATGACCTTGATCTGCGTGGCGCCCTTGAGGATTTCTTCGCGCACGGCCAGGCGGCAGTTATCGACGCCGTCGACCACGCGGCCGATGTTGCCGATCTTGACCGAGCACGGGCACGGATCGAGTTCGTCGTTACGCTGGCGGAAGTCGCCGTGGCCGCCGGTCTGCGACAGGGCCTTGCCCGAGCAGAAGAGACGCGGGCCGTCGATGGTGCCATCCAGCACGGCCTGCGCCAGCGCCCAATCCGCGCCGCCAGCGTCACGCACCGAGGTGAAGCCGCGGTCGAGCATGCCCTGCATGATGGGCAGCGCGCGCAGCAGCGCCAGCGCGTTGGGCAGGGCCGCGACGCGGCCCAGGTTGAACGACGACGCCACCACGTGCACGTGGCAGTCGATCATGCCGGGCATCAAGGTCATGCCCTTGGCGTCCACCACCTGCGCATCCGCCGGCGCCGTTGCGTCGGCGGCGATGCGGGTGATGACCCCGTCTTCGACCAGCACGGTCGAAGCGGCTTCGAGGACCAAGGTTCGGGTATTGAGGATCCTGCAATTCTTGATGACAACCGGATTCATAAATCGACCACGTAAACAGTTCAAAACGCCGGGAAATCGCGGCATGCCGAACTCTACCGGTACAATTCCGGGGTCCGATACCGGGTCTCCCCCTATGCGCTCGACACAAATTTGAAGAGCCTTATGAGCTTTACTCATACCCCCCTATGAGACGCCGCTGCCCCACCCTGTCCGAATTGAACGCGTTTTCCGCGGCCGCCCGGCATCTGTCTTTCTCGAAGGCGGGCAAGGAACTGTTCGTCACGCAAAGCGCCATCAGCCGGCATATCGCCACGCTGGAAAGCTATCTTGGCCACGCGCTGTTCATTCGGGGCACGAACGGGTTGCAGCTCACGCGCATGGGCGCCACCTACCTCAGCCTGATTCGGCCGGCGTTGCATACGCTGGAAAGCGCCACGTCGCAGGTCATGGCGACGCAGCAGTCGGCAAAATCCCTGAATGTCTCGGCCGCGCCCACGTTTGCGGCGCAATGGCTGTTTCCGCGCCTGAAGACGTTCCGCGAGGTCAATCCGGATATATCGATCAACTTCGTGCGCTATAGCGTCGCGGACTACAAGAGCACCGAGCTCGATTTCGACGCATCCATTCAGTATGGATACGGCGATTGGCACGACGGCGCGGCCAAATACCTGACGGGCCGCGAAACCCGCCTGGTGTGCTCGCGGGAATACCTGGATCAGCATCCGATCAGCAGCCTGGAAGACATCAAGCAGTGCACGCTGCTGCAGCACATCGAGATTCCGCTGTCCTGGGAATACTGGTTTTCGACGTACCTTGGAGATTATGACCGCGCCCGTTTTGGCCCCGGCTTCAATCTGTTTTCAATGATTATCCAGGCCGCGTCGTCCGGCTTTGGCGTGGCGCTGATGCCGCACTGCCTGATCGAAAAGGAATTGGCCACGGGGCAGCTGGTCGACATATTCGACCGCACCTTTGAAAGCCCGCTTGGCTATTATCTTTGCGCGCCGAACTGGCGCAGCAACATGGAAAGCTACGAGCGGCTGAGCCAGTGGCTGGCGCATGAGTGCTTTCATGGCGGCGGCACGGACCCTGCGGGGCAGGCGCCAGGAAAGCCGGATCTTGGCAAACCTGCCAACGGACAAGCGTGCACGACCGATTGCCCGTATTGCGTGGCGGCCGCGTAGACGGTCCGCGCGGGATGCGCGCGGCGGTCTGGATCATGAAGGTCCCTGAAAGGGTCGCGGGCATCGCGGGCGGCATCATTGCCGCCAGTCGCGCAGGTAATCAAGAAAGATGCGGTCCACGCGCGCCTCGTTGCCGTCGGAGTGCCCAGCCGAATGCGGCGTGGCGATCACGTTTGGCAGCGTCCAGAGTGGCGACGCGGCGTCCAGCGGCTCGTGTTCGAAGACATCCAGAAAGGCGCCAGCCAGCGCGTTGGCGCGCAGTGCCTCGATCAGGTCGGCTTCGGCAACGACTTCGCCCCGCGCGACGTTGATGAGCCGGGCGTGCGGCGCCATGGCGGCCAGCACGCGGGCGTTCACCAGGCCGCGCGTGCGGTCGCTCAAGGGGCACGCCAGCACCAGCCAGTCGGCGCGGCCCGCAATGTGCGGCAGGTCTTCAAAGGCGTAGGTCTCGACGCCGTCAGCAGGCGGCGCGGCCTCGCTGCGCACGGCGATGACGCTCAGGCCCAGCATCCGGAGATACCCGCCCAGCGCGCGGCCGATCGGCCCCCATCCCACGATCACGGCGGTCTGCCCAGGCAGATCGCGCGGCATCCGGTCACCGATCAGCGGCGTCCAGGTTTGGGCACGCTGGGCGTCGAACAGGCGCGGAAACTCGCGCGCCAGCGCCAGAATCCCGGCCAGCGCGGTCTGCGCCACCACCTGCGCGTTGGCGCCGGACGAGGTGGTGACACGCACGCCGCGGGATTTCAGTTCGCCAAAGATCGGCCGGTCCGCGCCCGCCGAGTGCACGTGCACCCAGGCCAGCTTCGGCGATTGACGCAGCGAGACGTAGAAGGCTTCCAGCGGTTCCAGCACGCGGTGCTTGGTCGACAGGCCGGTCACATCGCGCGATATGAAAGCGACGTCGGCACCGGCGGGCGCGTTGCCCTGCGTCCGCGCCGCGATGACGGGTTCGAACGCGCGTCCATCCAACGCCTGCGCGATCTCGCTGCCGATGCGGCTTAGCGTCGGTTCGGACATGAGGATCCGCAGCGGTTGTTGTGGTCTGGTCATGGGCGGCAGCCCACGCGCGAAAAGCATGATGCGGTCTGCGATAAATCTGCACTGCTCATCTCGGATTGCTCCCTCTTGCACGCGATGACGGCGGCACGGGACGCCGAGTCGAGAAAAATTCTAGAGCGTGGCGTTCTTCACTACAAATTGTTGGTTTCTGCTTATTATTCGGTTTTGCCAATAAATAGATCGGTGGCGAAGCATGTCGACCAAGCGCAGCATCACCCTGCGGCACTTCCGCAGTTTCGTGGCGGTGGCCAACACCGGCTCGTTCACCGTGGCGGCGTCGCAGCTATTTCTGACGCAGTCTTCGCTGACCGCGACCATCCAGCAATTTGAGGACGCCGTGGGCGTCAAACTGTTCGACCGCAGTACGCGCCGTGTGGCGATGACGCCGGAGGCCGCCCGCTTCAAGGCGGAGGCCGAGCGCATCCTCAGCCAGTTCGACGGCGCGCTGAGCGACCTGGAGGCGCTGTCGCAGGGCCGCCAGGGACACGTGCGGATCGCGGTGGTGGCGTCGGTCACCAACTACTTTCTGGGCGACGCCATCGCGGCCTTTCGCCAGGCCTATCCCAAGATCACGTTTTCACTGCACGACGCCAGCTCGGAGCTCGTCGAGAAAATGATCGCCAACGGCGACATCGACTTTGCGATCTCGACCTCGCATCATGGTTTTGACGAGTTGGTCTATACGCCGCTCTTCGAGGACCGCTACGGCGTGATCTGTGCCGCATCGTATCCGTACGCGCAAGGCGCAAAGCCCTTGAAGTGGGCCGACCTGGACCCGGCGCAATACGTGGGGTTTACCGAAGACACCGGCATCGGCGCGTTCCTGCGCGCACACGCTGGCAAGCCGGGGTTCTTCGAGCAGCAGCACGATGAGGTGTCGCGCACGTCGTCGCTGCACGCCGTGCTGCGTGGCGGCGGGCGATATTCGATCCTGCCGGCGCTTGCGGCCAGCTCCATCGCGCCGCCGCAGACGCTAGGGAGCGAGCCGGTGCCGTTCGTGTTCCGGGAACTGAGTTCGCCCCGGTTGTCGCGCGAGGTCTGTCTGATCACGCGACGCTTGCGGTCGCTGTCGGCAAGTTCGGAACTGTTCCTGCAGTACATCCGGGACGTCATCCACGACAAGCCGGTGCCAGCGGGGGTGAAGGTGCTGGGCAGAAGGACCAAAAAGGCGCCGCCTTCCGGGGTCTGACAGGAACGCCCCAATGCTCATCCCGGTTGCGGTCCGCCCCCCCGCAACAACTTGCCCGGCAGCTCTCCCGTTGCCTCGCCGCGCTCGAAGATCGGCAGGCCGTTGACCAGCGTGGCCGCGTAGCCATCGGCACGCTGCACCAGCCTGCGCCCGCCACCCGGCAGGTCGAACACCATTTCCGGGCAATGCACTTTCAGCGCATCCGGGTCGATGACGTTGATATCGGCCTTGTATCCCGGCTGCAATAGCCCGCGATCGTGCAAGCCATACACCAGCGCGGTATCGCGGGTCTGCCGGCGCACCACGTGTTCAAGCGGCAGGAGCGGACCTCGGCGGCGGTCTCGCGTCCAGTGGCTGAGCATGAAGGTCGGCATGCTGACATCGCAGATGTAGCCGCAATGCGCGCCGCCGTCGGACAGGCTGTTCACCGTGTTTGCGTGCTGCATCAGCTGGTGCAGGTGATCGAGGTTTTCGTATGAGTAGTTGAAGGACGGATAGTAGAGAATCGCCCGGCCCTCGTTCTCCAGCATCAGGTCGTACACCAGTTCCAACGGCGGGCGCCCGGTGCGCGCCGCCATGGCCGCGACGCTGTCTTCGGGCAGCGGCTCGTAATCGGGATCCTGGCCCAGCCGGTAGATTTTGTGAAAGCTGCTGAACAAGGTCTCGGCCCGGCGGTCCAGCAGGCCGCGCTGCTCGCTCATGATTTTCTGGCGCACCTGCGGATCGCGCAGCTGCGCGAGCTTTTCCGGCAGGGGCAGCGCGTGCAGCGGCTGATAGGTCGGATGGGCGATGAAGGGATGCAACGAGCTTTGCCAGGAGAACAGGATGCCCAGCGGCCGGCCGCTGATGCCGGCCATGAGCGGCACGCCTTCATCGCGTGCCTTGTCCAGCGTGCGCACGATCTGCTTCCAGACGTCAGGCGCGCCGTCAGTCTGCTGAAGGTTGAACAGCACCGGCAGACGATTGTGGCGGGCAAGCTGTTCCAGCCAGGGAATCTCGCCCTCCATCGCGGGATGGTTGGCCGTCATCTGGAACACGCCGTGGCCGACTTCGCCCATGACGGAGCCCAGCGCGCTGATCTCTTCGCCGGTGGCGAACGTGCCCGGCGGGTATTTGCGCTCGTCGTACTTGTGCAGGAACGTCCGCGACGTCGAAAAGCCGACCGCCCCCGCCTGCAATGCTGCGCGCACGACCTCGCGCATGGCCAGCAGGTCGGCGGGCGAGGCCTCGTCGTGATGAATGGCGCGGTCGCCCATCACGTAAGCGCGCACCGCGCTGTGCGGAATCTGCGCCCCGATATCCAGCGCCTTGGGCCGCCGATCCAGCGCATCCAGATACTCGGGAAAGGTTTCCCAGTCCCATTCGATGCCTTCCGACAGCACCGAGCCCGGAATGTCCTCGACGCCCTCCATCACCTTGATCAGCCATTCGCGCCTGTCGGGCTTGACCGGCGCAAAGCCCACGCCGCAGTTGCCCATGATGGCGGTGGTGACGCCATGCCATGTCGACGGGCTGAGGTACGGGTCCCACGTCGCCTGGCCGTCGTAATGGGTGTGGATGTCGACCCAGCCCGGCGTCACCAGCGCGCCCGCCGCGTCGATCTCTCGCCGCGCGGCGCCCGCCTTGCCGCCGGCCTGTACGATCCGGCCGCCGTCGATGGCAAGGTCGCCCACCCGGGCGCTGGCGCCTGAACCGTCCACCAGCGTGCCGCCGCGTATCACTACATCGTGCATTGTTGTCTCCTGGGGCCCGCGGGCCCGTCAGCCTTATTCCAATACCAGCCCGATCCGGCGGATCACGTCGCCCCACCGCGCGCTGTCGCGCTGCACGATGGCCGAGAATTCCTTCGGCCCGGCGCCGCTGACCTCATTGCCTTGCGACAGAATGGTCTGGGTGATTTCGGGGGTCTCCAGCGCGGCGCGAAACACCTGGGCCACGCGTTCGGCCAGTGCGGGCGGCATGTCGCCCGGACCGAAGATGCCTTGCCAGCCCACGATGTTCAGACCCTCGATCCCCTGCTCCTCCAGCGTCGGCAATTCAGGCAGCACGCTTAGGCGCCGGTCCGTCGCCGGGCCCAGCAGCTTGACCTTGCCGGCGCGGGCGTTTTCGACCGCCGTGGCGGTGCCGTCGAAGTAGACCTGCACATCGCCCGCCAACAGCGCGCGGCTGGCGTCGGCAGTGCCCTTGTAGGGCACGTGGACGATGTCGGTGCCCGTTTTCATCTTGAGAATCTCGCCATTCAGGTGCGAGGTCGACCCGGCGCTGTACGAGGCGTAGTTCAGTTTTCCGGGGTTCGCCTTGGCGTAGGCAATCAGCTCGGCGGTTGTAGAGAACGGCGCGTTGTTGTTGGCGACCAGCACGGTGGCCGACCTGACCGCCTGCAGGACCGGCGTGAAGTCCTTGACCGGGTCGTACGGCAGCTTTTTGTACAGATGCGGATTCTGCGTGTGCGTGACGACGATGGTGTACAGCAGCGTATAGCCGTCCGGCTTGGCGCGCGCCACGTCCTGCGCGCCGATCATCGTGCCCGCGCCCGGCTTGTTGTCGATGATGACGGAGGCGCCGGTCTGCTGCGACACCTTGGCCGCCAGCATGCGCGCCAGCGAATCCGACCCTGACCCCGCCGGAAACGGCACGACCATGCGTATCGGCTTGCCCGAAGCAGGCCAGGCATCGGGTTGCGGGGATGGCGCCGCGACGGCCGCCGTACAGGCCAGCATGCTCAGCGCAGCGGCTGCGCTCCAGCCCGCCAGATGGAATATCGGCTTGCAGTTCATGTTGTCTCCTCCTGCGAGGTTGGCGTGTCGCGGGACCGCGCATCGCTCTGTATGGTGTTTTCCCGGGTGCTTGCAGCATTTGCTGCCGGCCCGTGGTCAAGCTGTTTTAGTCTTGCAACTGACTCGAATCAATTGCATATTTGGCGCAATTCCGATGAGAAAAATACATGGGCCTGACGATACGTTCGCTCCAGCACTTTTCCGTCCTTGCCGAAGAGCGGCACTTCTCGCGGGCGGCCCAGCGGCTGCATCTGACGCAGTCGGCGCTGACGCGCAGCATCCAGTCCCTTGAAGAGACGCTGGGCCTGGTGCTGGTGGATCGCGCGTCGATCGGCGTGACGCCGACGCAGGCAGGAAAAATGGTGCTCGATCGTTCGCGCCGCATCCTGGGCGATGTTCTCGCCCTTCGGCGCGAGGCCGAATTGATGAGGGGCCACGACACAGGACGCGTCAGCTTCGGGGTCGGGGCCTTTCCGGCGGCGGGGTTTCTGTCGCCGCTGCTGGTCCGCCTGGCACGCGATCACCCGGGCCTGAGCGTGCATGTAGAAATCGAAAGCTGGCAGCGGCTGTTGGACAAGCTGTTGCAGGACAAGCTGGACTTCGCCGTGGCGGTGACGCACAGCCTGCCGCCGCCGGCGGACTTCATCGTGCGTGCGCTGCCACCGCAGCACGGCGGCCTTTTCGTGCGGGCCGGACATCCGCTGCAATCGGTCCGAAAGCCAAAGTTACGTGCCGCGTTGGCGCAATATCGGCTGGCTGCCACCGACCTGCCGCAACGCGCGCGCGAGTATCTGGCAAAGCTGTATCAAGTGGCCGGCGTGGATGAACTGCCGATTGCCTTCGAGTGCGATAGCGTCAGCGCGCTGCGCGACGTGGCCGTGGGGAGCGACGTGGTGCTGTTCTGCACACGCGAGGCCATCGTCGCCGAGCTGGCGCAAGGGGCGCTCGTGCCGTTGCCCCTGCCCTATCCGGCCTCCGGCCCGCTGACCTACAGCGTCATCCACCGCGCCCGCCGCAGCTTGTCGCCTACCGCGGAACGGATCATCACATTGGTGCAGGCGTATCTGGCGGGCGAAGGGACTGACGGGGCGGCGGATTGATCCCTGAGCGATGGCGCGGTGTCATTCCCCGCGCCACGCGATTCACACACCCGCCCCCGGATCCTGCTCGCGCCGCTCCGCGTCTTCCTGCGCGGCCACGTCTTCAAGCTTGACCTGACTGGTGCTGCCGTGCGTGGCGGCGCACTGCGCGGGATTCTGGGTGCTTTTGACGCATTCGGCGAATGCGAGCGCCGCGTCCACGGTCGCGAAGTGGTACGACTGGCCGTCGGCGAACGCGACCTTTCCTTCGACAGAACAATCCATAAGTGCCTCCAGGGTTTTGGAAAGCCCATGCTGCCGCGTTGGCGCGGCGGCGTCAATTCACCCGGCGGGGCAGCACCGCCCGCATCCATCGCGACAGCACGGGACGGATGCGCTGGTTGTGCAGCAGCACCGCGCCCAGCACGCCGATGAAGGCGCCCAGCACCGTGTCCACAAAGCGCGCCTCGATGACGTCGATGGGATAGCCCTGCCCCAGATGCGGCGCCTCGGCCAGGAAGATGGTCAAGGGCGTGATCAGCACAACTGCGCTGGCGTAATGCCGCACCACCAGCGTCTCGATGCCGAAGGACAGCGCCATCATCACCAGGCTCAGCGTCCAGACGTTGAGCGGCAGGCTGAGCAGCGCCCACGCCACGCACAGGCCGACCGCCGTGCCCAGGATGCGGTGCATCTGCCGGCTCCACGCCGCGCGCAGGCTGGCGCCCTGAATGATCGCCAGGCAGCTCACCGGCACCCAATAGGGCCGTTGAAGCTGCAGCAGTTCGGCCACCAGCAAAGAGATACCGACGAAAAGGCCGATGATCACCGAGTCGTAGACCACGAAATCGAAGGTCGGCTTGGGCAGCTCGATGGGCGCGGGCGGCGGCGCGACGCGCGTCATGTGCAGCGAATAAGCAAAGGCCACCAGGCACGCAACCAGGCAGCCCAGCGCCACCATGCCCACGCGCAGCGGCACGTCGTGGACGGTGCCGGGCGTGTACGCCGCAATCGCCGTGGCCATGATGAAGAACAGGCTGCCCGGCGGTCCCAGGCGATAGCAGCGGCACACCATGTTCACCACCATGGCAATCAGCGTCAGCGCCGCGATGGTGGCGGTTGGCCAGAATTGCGTCAGCGCGCCCAGTGCGTAGCAGGCCACCATGCCGAACGACGCGGCCAGCAGCATCATCATGCGGATCTGCAGCGAGGCGTTGGGCAGGCTCAGGAACACCATGCCGCCCAGGCTGGACATCAGCCCGTAGTCCATGCGCCCGAAATACGCGCCCACCATCAGCGGCAGGCCCGACGACAGCGCGGCGGCCAGGGGCATTTCCCACGGGCGGTCGCTGGCGTTGACCCGGGTCAGCTCGGTCCAGGTGCCGTGCAGCTGGTCCTTGACGAAGGCGAAGGGGCGCCTCGGGCGGTCGTCCGGCCCTGCGGGATCGTCGTGTCGTTTCATAGGCTGGCGTGGGTGCGGTCTGGCGTATCCGGCCCGCCGGCCGCCGCGGGCAAGCGCGGCGCGACGAGCCGCGCATGCCCGATTCTATTCCTCATCAAATTCCGTCTTGCGGATTTAAGGGGAATTCCCCGATTCTCCCTCCCGGACCCACTGGTACTATGCGCCGCACTTCAGCCTTCGGCTGAGCGATAAACATGCGCAACGCTGCGCGGAGACACCATGAAAGCACTCAAACTGGCTGCGGCAGGAACCGCCTTGTTCATCTCGTCCTGGACCGCCCATGCCGGCGCGACCTTCGACGCGGTCAAGAGCAAGGGCTTTGTCCATTGCGGCGTATCCACGGGCGTCGCGGGCTTTTCCGTGAACGACAGCAAGGGCGGCTGGATCGGCCTGGACGTGGACCTGTGCCGCGCGCTGGCCATCGCCCTGTTCGGCGACGCGTCCAAGGCCAAGATCCAGGCGCTCAGCGCCGTGCAGCGCTTCACTGCCCTGCAATCCGGCGAAGTCGACGTGCTGACCCGCAACACCACCCTGACGCTGACCCGCGACACGACGCTGGGCCTGATCGGCGTGGGCGTCAACTACTACGACAGCCAGGGCATCATGGTGAACAAGTCCCTGGGCGTGAAAAGCGCCAAGGAACTGGAAGGCGCCACCGTCTGCGTGCAGCCGGGCACCACCACCGAACTGAACCTGGCCGACTGGTTCCGCTCGCAGAACGTCAACTTCAAGCCGGTCGTCGTCGAGCGCCTGGACGAGATCATCCGCGCCTTCGCCGTCGGCCGTTGCGACGCATTCACGGGCGACAAGTCGCAGCTTGCCGCCGCGCGCAGCAACCTGGAAAGCCCGGAAAAGTACGACATCCTGCCGGAGAACTTTTCGAAGGAACCGCTCGGCCCCATGGTCCGCCAAGGCGACGAGCAGTGGTTCAACCTGGTCCGCTGGACCATGAACGCCATGCTGGAAGCCGAGGAATACGGCGTCACGTCCAAGAACGTGGACGAGATGCTGAAAAGCACCAACCCGAACATCCAGCGCCTGCTGGGCGTGACGCCGGGCATGGGCAAGAACCTGGGCGTGGACGACAAGTGGGCCTACAACATCATCAAGACGGTAGGCAATTACGGCGAGAGCTTCGAGAAGAACCTGGGCCCCAACAGCCCCCTGAAACTGGAACGCGGGCTTAACGCCTCGTACCGCAACGGCGGCCTGATGTACGGCTGGCCGGTGCGCTAAAAAACGGGCCGCAAGGCCCGCAACGACTCCCCTAGGGTTAGCCGCAATTTGCGTGCGCTTGTGTGCCCCGTACCGTACGAGAAATATGTTTATCGTACAAAGTCCGGATCACATTTTTGGAGCAGCACGTGAAGCAGTAGGTCTATAACCCAAGGGGAAGTCGTCATGAAACGTCGCAGTGCGTTGAAGCTGATGGGGGCCGCCGCCGGCCTGCACCTGACCGGCGCAAGCTGGGCACAGAACGGGGCGTATCCGTCCCGCGTCATCAAGATCATCGTCTCATCCACCCCAGGCAGCGCCACCGATCTTGCGGGACGGCTGGTCGGCGACCTGCTCTATGCCAAGTACGGCCAGAGCGTGGTCATCGAAAACCGCGCCGGCGCCGGTGGCGTCATCGGCATGCAGGCCGCCGCCGCCTCCAAGCCTGACGGCTACACCCTCACCACCGGGGGTCTTGGCCACAACGTGCTGCCCCCCGCCACCCTGCGCGGGCTGCCCATCGACATCCCCACCGCACTGCTTCCCATCGCCCAGGTGGCCGAGTTCGTCAACGCGCTCGTCGTGCGCGTGGACCATCCGGCCAATACGGTGCCTGAGCTGATCGAATATCTGCGCGCCACGAAGCGCAAGCCGCTTTACGGCAGCAACGGCGTCGGCAGTTCGTCACAGATGACGGCCGAACTCTTTGCCATGCGCACGGGCCTGAAGTTCGATCATGTGCCGTACAAGGGCGCCAGCGAGGCGCTGGTGGGTACGGCCAACGGCGATCTGGACCTCTGTTTCATGAATCTGCCGCCCACGCTGCCGATGGTGGACGGCAAGCGTCTGAAGGCGCTGGCGGTGACCAGCGCCTATCGCGCGCGGCAGTTGCCCAACGTGCCGACGATGCAGGAACAGGGCATGAAGGACTTCGACGTAACGAGCTGGCTGGGCATGTATGCGCCCGCGCAGGTGGACCCGGCCATCATCGCCCAGCTGTCCAACACCATCGTCACCGGGCTGGCCGCGCCGGAATACCAGAACCGCATCATCAACGCCGGTTTTGAACCCAAGTTGCGCGACGCCGCGCAGTTCCAGGCGTTCTCCAAGGCGGAGTTCAAGCGCTGGAGCGAGGTCGCGCAGCAGGCGGGAATCGTGGTGGATTACGGCGGGAAATAGGAAAAGGCGGGACCGGCTGCATGCGCGGGTCCCGCCCGTCAGCCCCATCTTGGCGGGGCCGCGTCTATCGGCGCAGTGCCGTCAGACGCGCGCCTGCCACACCTCGGCATTGACCATGGCCTGCGGCTTCTGGCCTCCCAGCGCATCCATCAGATTGGCGACCGCCAGGTCGATCATCGCGCGCCGCGTTTCGTGCGTGGCGCTGCCTACGTGGGCCTGCAGCACCACGTTCGGCAAGGCGCACAGCGGGCTGTCGGCCGGCAGCGGTTCCTGCTCCATCACGTCCAGCCCCGCGCCCGCGATGGTGCCGGCGCGCAGCGCTTCGATCAGCGCGGCCTCGTCAATCACGGGGCCGCGCGCGGTGTTGATCAGATACGCCGTGGGCTTCATCAGTTCCAATTCGCGCTTGCCGATGGAATGGCGCGTTTCCGCCGACAGCGGGATATGCACGCTCAGCACGTCCGACGTCTTGAAAAGTTCATCGCGGTCCACATAGGTGGCCAGGCCTTCGGCCTGTGGGTCCTCGCGGCGGTTGTGATAGACCACCTTCATGTCGAAGGCCTGCGCCGCGCGCGCCACGACACGGCCGATGCGGCCCATGCCCAAAAGGCCCAGCGTCTTGCCGCGGATGTCGCGCGTCAGCGGAAAGGCGCCCTTGGTCCACGCGCCGCTGCGCACGAAGGCGTCGCCCGCCACCAGGTTGCGCGACAGGCACAGCATCAGGCCGATGGTCACATCAGCCACCGCGCCATCCAGCACGCCCGGCGTATTGCAGATCAGCACCTTGCGCCGCGTGGCGGCCGCCAGGTCGACGTTGTCGAACCCAACTGCGAAGTTCGAGCTGACCTTCAGCGCGGGCAATGCATCCAGCAGCGCCTGATCGACCTTGGTGCGCACGGTGCACACCATGCCTTCGATCTGCGCACGCTCGTCCGCGCCCAGCACCTCGGCCGGATTCTGTCCGGTGGGCACTTCGACGATTTCGCAGCGCTCAGCGAGGCGCTCGCGCAGGTCGGGCGGCACGGGTGCGGAGACGATGACTTTGGGCTTTTGATTCATTGGGGGCTCCAGTGGGGTCAGGGTTCGATTGCTTCGACGTCGGTGGCAAACACCTGTTGCTCTCCGGCGTCGACCAGCGCGGGCTCGGCGGGATGGTCCAGGTAACGGACGATCAGCCAGAAGCCGTCTTGCGGGTTCTCGACGATCTCGGCCAACGCGCCGCCCGCCATGCGCACACGCACGCCGGGTTGCAGATCGACGAGATTGATGGATTTGTTGTCGGCCATGCGATTGCTCCTTCGGTTCGCGTCTTGCGATTCAGGCGCCGCGGCTACAGCTCAAGCTGCGACGAAGGCACGCGCACGCGAATGCCGTCCAGCTCGGGCGTCATGATGACCTGACAGGACAGGCGGCTGGTGGGACAGCGCTCGGGCACGACTTCCAGCAGCGCCTCCTCGGCCATGCCGGGCGGCTCCAGCCGCGCGTGCCAATCCGCGTCCACCTGCACGTGGCAGGTGCCGCAGATGGCGCCGCCACCGCATTCGGCGACGATGCCTTCCAGGCCATCGCGCCGCGCGGCTTCCATCAGCGACCAGTCGTCGGGCACGTCCAGCACCTGTTCGGCGCCATCGGGCAATTCAAATATCGCAACGGGCATGTTGTCTCCAGAAGTAGCGTCAAACAGCGGCCGCAACCGCTTCGGGCGCGCCGATGCGTGGCACGCCCTTGATGAATTCCACGGGGCTGTCGACCGCTTCGATCGCGGCCAGTCGGCCGTGCTGGTATCGCTCGACCAGCCAGCCCTTGGCGGTGGGCAGCAGGACGTCACGGCAAGGCGCGGCCGGGTCGACAAGGCCGGCCATCTGCAGACGGCGGCCCTGCTGTTCGGACCAGAAGGTGGGCGGACGCGCCGCTGGCGGGGCCTTGCCGGCAATGGTTGCCGCCGCCGTGCGCGCCTGCGCCAGCGCGTTCTGCACGCTTTCGATGCGGGCATAACGCTGCAGCTCTCCGCGAAAGGCGCTTGCGCAATCGCCAATGGCGTAGACGCCGGGCGCAGAGGTCCGGCAACATTCATCGACGACCACGCCGTCCAGGCAGATCAGGCCCGCCGCTTCGGCAAGCGCCGTCTCGGCAACCGCGCCGATGGACACCAGCACGAGTTCAGCGTCGATGGACTCTCCGCTGGCCAGATGGGCGCGCCAACCCGTCGCCGTGCGTTCCCAGCGCCGCACCGCCGCGCCGTGGCGGATCTCGATGCCGGCTTCGCGGTGCAGGTCGCCGATGCGCGTGGCAGTGGATTCGGACACCTTGCCCGCCATCACGTTGCCGCCCTGTTCCAGCACCAATACCTCGGCGCCCAGCTTGCGCGCCGAGCAGGCCGCCTCCAGCCCCAGATAACCCGCGCCCACGACGAGCAGCCGGATGCCCGGCCGCAGCGCCTCGCGCAGCCGGTGCGCGTCGTCCAGGCCGCGCACGGAAAACACCTGTTCGCCCGCCACCTCCGCAATGCCACGCGCGCTGGCGCCGGTGGCAAGCACGCAGTGTTCATAGGCCACCTCGCGGCCCGACGCCGTGCGCAGCGTGCGCGCCGCGGTATCGATGGCGGCCACCGGATCGCCCGCCACCACGATCACACGCGACTTCTCGTAGGCGGCGCCCGCGCGCAACGCGATGCGCTCGGCGCTGGTCGAGCCGGTCAGCAGGGCCTTGGACAGCGGCGGCCGTTCATAGGGAGCATGCGTTTCCGCGCCGAACAGCGCGATATCGCCTTCAACGCCCGCGGCGCGCAAGGCCCACGCGCATTCGACACCCGCATGCCCCGCGCCGATGATGGCCGTGTGGACGCGCAGCGGGGCTGATGAGGTTTCCATGATGCTCAGGCTCCAAATTTCAGGGAAATGCTGGCTTTGGTGGCCACCTGCTTCCAGCGGGCCAGCTCAGCCCGGTTCAGCTCCGCAAAGGCGTCGGCCCCTCTCGGCTTGGGCTCAAAGCCCGCGGCGGTCAAGGTTTCCAGCGACTGGGGTTGCGCCATACCTTCCTGCAAAGCCGCGCTGAGCTTCTGCACGATGTCGGGCGGCATGCCGGCGGGGCCGTACACACCCAGCCAGCTCGTCACGTCGAAGTCCGCCACGCCCTGCTCGGCCATCGTCGGCACATCCGGCAACTGCTTGCTGCGATAGCTGCTGGTCACCGCAATCGGGCGAATCGATCCCTTGCGGATCAGGCCCATCACCGGCGGCAGGTTGCTGAAGCTGAAGTCCAGATTGCCATTGACCACGTCCACCAGCATCTCGCCGCTGCCCTTGTACGGCACGTGCAGCAGGTTGGTGCCCGTGTGCTGCGCGAAGAATGCGGTGGTCAGGTGCACGGACGAGCCGATGCCGTTGGACCCATAGTTCAGGCCATCCTTGCTGCGCTTGCGCGCCGTGGCGATCAGGTCGTCGACGCTGCGGATCGGCGAATCCGCCCGCACGATCAGCACGTTGATGAATTCGGCCATCTGCGCAATCGGCGTGAAGGCGCGCGCCGTGTCCAGCGGCAGGCCGGTCACCGTGGCCATCGGCAACACCATGCCGCCCAGGCCGTTGAGCAGCAGCGTGTAGCCGTCCGCCGGCGCCGAAGCCACCTGCTGGCTGCCGATCATGCCGTTTGCACCCGGCCGATTTTCCACCACCACCGGTTGGCCGAACTTGCGGGTGAGGATCTCGCCGGCCAGGCGACCCGCCACGTCCGTGACGCCGCCCGGCGGATACGGCACGATCAGGCGGATCGGCTTGCTGGGATACGCCGCGTCGGCGCCCCATGAAATTCCCGTCGCCGTCATCGCGGCCGCGCCGGCAATGGCCTTCAGTACAGTACGTCTTTGCATGCTGCAACTCCAGGTATGGGCGAGCGCGTCCTGTCGGCGGTCAGGCCCCGAGTGGAAGGAAAACCATCGAATCCCGGCAGACGGGCCGGGTCCGGCATCAGCGCGCTAGAAGAAGATCGTCAGCGCCTTCGATAAGAGAACGTTCTGGTCCAGGTGGATCTCGCGCGACAGAATCGTGAAGCGCCCGTCCCGCCTGCGCAGCACGTCCTCGCGCTTGCCCACGAACAGATTCACTTCGGATTGCAGGCGGTTTTGGTAGATCAGAAAGCGCGACCGCACCCGCACCAGGTCGCCGCCGTCGTCGTCGGGCGTCACGTCCAGCACGCGGATGTTGGTCACCAGATGGGACACACGCGAGGCCGGCTCTTCGGCCCAGTGAATACCGGTCTTGATCTGCGCGACGCGCTGGCGCAGCGTGTCGATGCCTTCGTCGAACCAGGCGGCATCCTGCTTGCCGGAGTATTCCTGGGCCATCGCGTCGCGGCGAACGTTGCGCGTCAGCGGCATGCGATACGTGATGGCTTCGTCCAGGAGGGTGAGCCACTTGTCGAACTCGCGGTGGTCCAGCAGATCGGCCTCGTAGTGCAGGAAGCGGTGCGCTTCCCACCACAGCAGCATGTCGTCCACGCTGTCGTCCTGCGCCACGGGCGGCGCGTTCTCGATGGGTGCGTTCATGCCGCCTCCTCAAGGCGCACCGCGCCCGCCATCAGTTGGTCCCAGGACAGGCCGTTCATGAACTGCGCCCAGCGCCGGTAGTAGATCCGGGCGTTTTCCTCGGTGTACTCGCCGTTGACCGCACAGCCGGGAATCTCGGGTACGTCCTGGCGGTGGCCCACGCCCATCTGGTAATTGAAGAAGAGTTCGCGCGACATCGCGCCCATGCTGGCCTCGGTGGCGCCCGTCCAGTTTTCCATGTCGTCCGATTCCGTCATGCCGCCCGGTCCGGAATAGCGCAGGAAATAATGGCGAGCCGCCTCCTTGACCGCCTCCGGCGCATCCTTGTCCACCAGATACATGCGCCACATTTCCATCTCGGTCGAGCTGATCGGATGAAACACTGCCAGCGTGCGCGGCTGGCGTCCGTGGAACGACATGTTCGGAAAGATGGTGCCCACGCTGGTCTGCACCCGCATCGCCGAACCCAGCGTGCGTTCGCGCTGCTCATGGATTTCGCGGTAGTAGGCTTCCACCTCCGGGTAGCGGCCGTACTGCGGCGCGTAGGGGCCTTCTTCGTAGAACGGCAAGCGGCCCAGCAGGCCGTGGCCCAGTTCCGGAAAACAGATCGCCGACCTCGTGGCCGACGCATCGCGCCGGCCTTTGCCGCCGCCCGGCCCGATGCCCACGATGTCCACCGAGCGGTGGCTGATGTCGTGGTACAGATCGCCAATGAAGTTTTCGGGCGCGAACTTCCAATTGCATTTCACGCGCCACTTCTGCACGCCGCCGATCACCTCCGAGCCGCCCGGACTGCCGTTGCGATGGTCCAGCGCTGCATCGAGATACAGCCGCATGTTGCCGATGTAGTCCAGGAACGGCGGCGCGTTCGGATCCCACGTTGCCCAGATGGCGCCCTTGTAGTTCACCACCTGCGCCACCGTCTTCAGGCCCCACTGCTTCTTGTCGAGCTCGCCCTTGTAGTGCGTCGCGTGGCCGGGCACCCCGACCAGCTCGCCGGGCCGTTCCACCAGTTTGCCGTCGGTGGAAAAGCTCCAGCCATGGTACGGACAGGTGAAGGTCCGGTTGTTGCCGTGGTCATAACGGCACAGCTTCATGCCGCGATGCGCACAGCTATTGAGCATGACCTGGATCTGTCCCTGCCGGTCGCGCGTCAGGATCACGGACTCCGTTCCCATGCGCGAGACGAAGTAATCGTCCGGCTTGGGCACCAGGCTTTCGTGCCCCACAAACAGCCACGCGCGCGAGAAGATCTGCTTCAGCTCCTGCTGAAAGATCTCTTCGTCCACGAAGATGGACCGGCTGACCAGTCCTTCCTCGGCGCGCACCAACTCATCGATCGTCTTCTGACCCATCACCACTTCCCCTTGGAGGATGCCCTTATTGGGCGCCTACGGCTTCTCAGCCGTGGCCGCCGCTGTACGCAGACGTGCTTCCGTGTTGTCGACGTGCGTGCGCGCGTACTGCCGCGCAAGCTCCACGTCGCCCTTCTCGATGGCGGCAAACAGCGCTTCATGCTCCTTCTGCGCCTGCGCCCCGCGGCCCGCGATCTTGGCCGACCGAGAGCGCGACACGCGCAGGTTCTTCTTGAGCAGAACCGCCAGGAAATCAAAGAAATTCAGATAGTGTTCATTGCGCGTGGCGCGCGCCACACAGCGGTGGAATTCCATGTCGGCATCCACGCCAACTGCCACGTCGCCGGACGCGATCGCATCGGCCATCTTGCGCAGCGCCAGCCGCATCGCGGCCAGATCGTCCTCGTCCCGCCGAGCCGCCGCCAGTGGAGCAGCTTCGATCTCGAAGCCGCGGCGCAATTCCACGATGCGCAGCACCTGATCCGCATCGCCAATGTCCGCCGCCTGCATGCGCAGCACCGACGGCCGCGCCGTCTGCATGACGGTCAGCCCGCGGCCCTGCTTGCTTTGCACAATGCCGTCGCCCTTCAGGCGGGAAACCGCTTCGCGCAGCACGGTGCGCGAAACGCCAAGCCGGGTGGCGATGGTCTGCTCTGGGGGCAGGACCTCGCCGACTTGGTAGTCGCCACTGGTAATCTCGTCCAGCAGCATCTCGGTGACGCGGTCCGTCAGATTGGGCTCTGACGAGAACGGCGGTACCGACTCTCTTTTCAACAGTACTCGGGAAGCTGAATCAGGCATAGGAAGTCTCGTCCGAAAACGTGCATCTCATTGCCAGCCCGCGTTGCCTCGGCTGTGGACGCGTCCCGGGAGGGGCGCGTTGAAAATACGATAATCGTATAAGGATATGGGCAGGTATTAGGGGAAGTGCGGATGCTGGTCACATGCGCATACCAAGCCTGATCCGGGGCCGGATCAATCCCCGTTTATCATTGCCAACGTAGCGAGTTCACGCGAATGCGTTACTCTCCCCTCCCCAAATCAGTCTGCAAGGAGTTCCCACATGGCACAAGCCTCCGCCCGTCACATCCTCGTTTCCACCGAAGCGAAGGCCAACGAACTCAAGACCGCCATTGAAAATGGCGCTGACTTCGCCCAGCTCGCCAAGGAAAACTCGAGCTGCCCGTCGAGCCGCGACGGTGGCAACCTGGGCACCTTCGGCCCGGGCCAGATGGTCAAGGAATTCGACACCGTCGTGTTCAGCGCCCCGGTCGGCGAAGTGCAAGGCCCGGTGAAGACCCAGTTCGGCTACCACCTGGTTGAAGTGACCAGCCGCAAGGACTAAGTCCTCGCAGCCAATTGGCTCAAAAAGCCGCCGCCCGGAGCGATCCTGGCGGCGGTTTTTTTTCGCCTGGCGCCAGCGTCACCTCACGCTGCACCGCAGCACCGGATTCCCTATCAATTGATAATTTCTGTTCAGGTGACAGGACCCGAAGGCCTGCGACAGAATGGCCTACACCCGGAGGAGACAGCCGGGGCCACAAGAATCTACAGCGCAATCACACGGCGCCAGAGGCCCATGAAAAAGTCCAGGAAGGTCATCATCACCTGCGCCATCACCGGTTCGGTCCATACGCCGTCGATGTCGCCCTATCTGCCCGTCACCCCCGATCAGATCGCGCAGTCTGCGCTGGATGCCGCCGAGGCGGGCGCGGCCATCGTGCATCTGCATGCGCGTCAGCCGGACACCGGCCAGCCTACGCAGGATCCGCCGCTGTATGGGCAGTTTCTGCCACGCATCAAGGAGGCGTCGGACGTCGTGGTCAACATCACAACGGGTGGATCGCCAGTGTTGCCCATTGCCGAGCGCATGGCGCCGGCCCTGCAGTTCAAGCCCGAAGTCGCGTCGCTGAACATGGGATCGATGAACTTCGGGATGTATGAACTGCTGGAGCGCTTCAAGGAGTTCAAACACGCCTGGGAACGGCCCTATCTGGAGGGCAGCAACGACCTGATCTTTCGCAACACGTTCAAGGACATCGAGCACATCCTCACGTCTTGCAGTGACAACGGCACGCGCTTTGAGATCGAGTGCTACGACATCGGCCACCTGTACACGGCCGCGCATTTCGTGGACCGCAAGCTGCTCAAGCCGCCGTTCCTGATCCAGTCTGTGTTCGGCATCCGCGGCGGCATCGGCACGCACCCGGAAGACGTCATGATGATGAAGCGCACGGCGGACCGGTTGTTTGGCGATGACTACATCTGGTCGGTGCTGGCCGCGGGGCGCAAGCAGACACCGTTGGCAACGATGGCGGCCACGATGGGCGGGAACGTGCGCGTGGGCCTGGAGGATTCGCTGTGGGACGGCCCCGGCGAATTGGCACACTCGAACGCAGACCAGGTACGCCGCATCCGGCGGATTCTGGAAAGCCTGTCCTTGCAGGTCGCCACACCCGACGACGCACGCGAGACCCTGCAACTGAAGGGACGCGGCAACGTCGCGTTCTGAAAACACACATCCACCCAGTGGGGAGACGAGACATGAAGAAAACGTTGCGTGCGACGGCCTTGGCCGCGCTGTTGGGCATGACGGGCGCGGCCCAGGCCGATGACGGGGTCATCCGAATCGGATTCATCACGGATATGTCGGGGCTGTCGGCCGACGCCGATGGACCGGGCGGCGCCGAGGCGATCAAGATGGCGATCGCGGACCTGGGCGGTACCGTGGCGGGCAAGAAGGTGGAGGTGCTGGTCGCAGACCATCAGAACCGGGCTGATATCGCGTCGTCACGCGCCCGGGAATGGCTGGATCAGCGCGGCGTGAACATGCTGATCGCGGGCGCAAACTCTGCGGCGGCGCTGGCGATGGCGAAGGTGGCCGAGGAAAAGAAAACGCCGTTCTTCGTGGTGAGCGCGGGCGCGTCCGAGCTGACGAACTCGCAGTGCACGCCCTATACCGTGCATTACGTGTACGACACGGTGTCGCTGGCGCGAGGCACGGCGCGCGCGATGATGAAGGAAGGCAACAAGGATTGGTTCTTTCTGACGGTAGACCACGCGTTTGGTCACGCGCTGGAGCGGGACGCATCGAAGGTGGTGCAGGACGATGGCGGCAACGCCAAGGGCCGGGTGCGGCACCCGTTGAACACGGCCGATTTCTCGTCGTTCATTCTGCAGGCGCAGGCCTCCGGCGCGCAGGTGCTGGGCCTGGCCAATTCCGCCAGCGACACCAGCAATGCGGTCAAGGCGGCCAACGAGTTTGGCCTGACGCCCAAGATGAAGATCGCCGGCCTGCTGGTGCTGATCACCGACGTGCATGCGCTGGGCCTGCAAGCGGCGCAGAACATGTACCTGACCACGGCGTGGTATTGGGATCAGGACGACGCATCGCGTAAATGGGCGTCGCGTTTCGAGTCCGTGATGAAGAAAAAGCCTTCCATGCTGCAGGCCGGCGACTATTCCGCGGCAACGACCTATCTGAAGGCGGTGGAAGCCACCAAGAGCACCGACGGCGACACCATCATGAAGTGGTTGAAGGCCAATCCGGTGAACGACTTCTTCGTCAAGGACGGCAAGATCCGTGCGGACGGGCTGATGGTGCACGACATGTACCTGAT
This sequence comes from Achromobacter sp. UBA2119, assembly GCF_002331005.1. Classification (NCBI taxonomy): domain Bacteria; kingdom Pseudomonadati; phylum Pseudomonadota; class Betaproteobacteria; order Burkholderiales; family Alcaligenaceae; genus Achromobacter; species Achromobacter sp. UBA2119. The sequence goes on from NZ_DCYD01000003.1 coordinate 132,046, forward strand.
GCAGGTGAAGACGCCGGCGGAATCGAAGGCGCCGTGGGATTACTACAAGCTGGTGGCGCGGGTGCCGGGCGACCAGGTGTATACGTCGCCTGCGGAATCGACCTGCCGCTTGATGAAGCCCTGACCATGAACCGACCGGAAACCCCTATGCATACGCCCGCCGCGATCACCGCCCTGCCCGTCGACCTGTCCGGAAAGCGCGTCATCGTCACCGCCGGCGCGTCCGGCATCGGCGCCGCGCTGGCCGACGCCTTTGCGGAGCGCGGCGCGCGCGTGCATCTGTGCGACGTGGATGAGCAAGCCCTGGCCGCGTGCCGCCAACCCTGGGCGCGCGCAGATGTGGGCAGCCGTGACGAGATCGACCGCTACATGCAGACCGCGCTGTCGCATCTGGGCGGGCTTGACGTGCTCGTGAACAACGCCGGCATCGCGGGGCCGACGGCGGGCATCGCCGACATCACGGAAGCGGAGCTGGACGCGACGCTGGACATCAATCTGGCCTCGCAATTCCACACGGTGCGGCATGCGCTGCCGGCGCTGCGCGAGGCGGGCGGTGGCAGCATCATCAACATCAGTTCGGTGGCAGGCCGGATGGGCCTGCCCATGCGCACGCCGTATGCCGCCACCAAATGGGGCGTGGTGGGGCTGACCCGCTCGCTGGCGATGGAACTGGGGCCGTTGAACATCCGGGTCAATGCGCTGCTGCCAGGACTGGTCGCCGGACCGCGCATAGAACGCGTGATTGCGGCCCGGGCGAAGAACATGGGCTTGTCGGTGGAGGAACAGACCCGACTGGAGCTGTCGGGCGTCAGCCTGCGGCAGTTCGTGCGCGCGGCGGACATCGCCAACATGGCGTTGTTTCTGGCCAGTCCGTTCGGGGCCATGGTCAGCGGCCAGGCAATCAGCATCGACGGCGATCTGCAATCGCTGCCATGGCAGCCGCCGGCGCAATGACGGCGTGGCGATCGCCGCTACAGCAGCGCGATCGTCTCCGCATAAACGCCCTGCCGCCGCGCTTGCGCCGTGGATCGCAAGGCATCCATCAGCCGCCCGGTCAGCTCGTTGTTGCGGGACTCGGCGCGGGTGATGAGCAGGAAGTCGAACCACTGGCGCGAGGCGAGCGGCACCGCCACCAGATCCGGAAACGACGCCACGATATCGGACGCGGACAGCGCGTTCACCAGGCTGATGCCCCTGACCGCGCGCACCGTGCCCGGCAGCAGCGACATGTGCGCCTGCATCCCGGACCGCAGCAGCAGCGAGTCGGCGATGTCGCCCTGCGCCACCACATAGTCTGACCACAACGGCTTGACGTAGGTGTCCGGCGGAATATCCAGCACCGAAATGGTCTCGCGTCCGGCCAGCGGGTGTTCCCGATGCGCGATCGCCATGACGTCCGCACGCAGAAACGGGGTGAAGGTCAGCCGCGTGCTGTCGCGGCCCACGGCGCCCAGGCCGAAGTCGGCGCGCATCGTTTCCACCGCGCTGATGACCTGCATCGACGATTCCACGTCGATGGAGAACGGCCGCGTACCGTTGATATCCAGATAGCGGCGCACGGCGTCGGGCGCGTAACCCAGCGCCAACGCGGGCGACGAAGCGATGCGCAAGCCACGCCCGCCGAATTGTTCGATGCTGTGCAGGGCCTCGTCGATGCGCACCAGTTCGTCCAGCACGAACTTGGCCTCGCTGTAGAGATACTGCCCGGCCTCCGTGGGACGCAGGGTCTTGTGCGATCTATCGAACAACTGGATGCCAGTCGCGCTTTCGAGGCGTGAGATCGCGTGGCTGATCGCCGGCTGCGTCAAGTGCATGGCCAACGCCGCCTGCCGCGTCGAGCCGGTCATGACCACGGCATAGAAAATCCGCAGATCGTGAATGTTGAAGTTGCGCTTCATGCGGTGCGCGCCTAACGCGTCGGGGCTTTGGGCGGCGCCTTGGGAGGCGCCTTGGCCGCGCTCATGCCGCCAAACGCAAACAGCCCCATCTGCGCGCCGGTCGCCCGCGTCAGGTAGTTGTTCTTGAGTGTCTCCCTGCCGCCGAACAGTGCATTGGTGTTGGCGCCCTGCGCCGCGCGGTTCTTGTCGATGTCGTTCTGTCCGTCGTGCATGCCTTCTTGCAGCGCGCGCCGCAAGGCTGGGTTCAACGACGCCGTGTCGTATGCATCACCCGGCCGCAGGCCCAGGCTGGCCATGCGCTCGCGCAGCATCGTCTCGGACTTGTGCGCGGGCGCGAACCGCAGCAGGAAGGCCAGCTCGTCGTAGAACTCCAGCGACGAATACATCTGCGTGCGCGGTACGGGCGCCATCCATTCAACTTTGGCGGGCGCCGCAGGCGCGGAACGGTTGCGGAACGCCGACAGGGGCTGGACCTTGAAGCGAGACTGGATGCGCTTGGCGTTGTCCTGGTCGGCGGGATTGAAGCGCTGCGTGCGGGCGACCAGCGTGGCAAGCTCCGTCTCGGCGCGAATCACCTTGGTGATGCCCGCGGGTGTCTTGCCCTTCCAGGAAGGACCCGCCACCAGGAACACGCCGCCGCCCAGGCCACGCGAACCCAGGTCGCCGATGTGGTGCATATACAGGTCCATCACCTGCAACGAGGCGTCGCGCTGCTTTTCCACGCGAGGCACGGTGACGACTACGGGCTCGGCGCGCAAGTCCAGGGCCGCGTACGAATACAGATAGGCGGGATCCAGCCCGGCCGCCGCAGCGGCTGCAGTGCCCATGGGGTTGATGGTGTTCAGCGGCCCTTTGTATTGCGCGCCGTTCTTGTCGATGCTGTATGCATACATGGCCTGATAACTGGCGACCATGGGCGCGCCGTACAGGTAGGATTCGCGGGCGATGGTGCGCGCCTGTTGCGCCGAGACGCCTTCGATGCCGACCCACTGCGAGCCGGAAGCGGCGTCGGGTGACCTGAAGGTGCAGCCGGCCATGGCGCCCGCCAATGCGAAGACGGCAACGAGACCGATGAACGGACGGCAGGTGGCGCTGCGAAATGCGGTGCTAATCTGGCGGTGGCGCATTCAGGGCTCCGGCATGACGGGATGGCGCGGGCGCCCGGTGACGGCGGCGTGTAATGCGCCAGGCTCGAATTCCGGGGGATTCTGGCATATTTCCCCCGCATATCAAAGAATCGGCGCACCTTGCCGACGCAACAGGAAAGACACAGCAGCATGGCAGCGCAAGACCCCAGCATGACCGGCCCGAACGGAGAGGCTTTCAACATTCGCGCGTCGTCGTACTTCGTGCTGCAGGCCGAGCACCCCTGCGCGGCCTGCAGCAAACTGACGCGTGTGGCGGCGCTGGCACTGCCGCCCGGTCATGAAAGCACCGAGGGTGAACTGGAGCTAAATGAAGACGACGCGGACAGCCCCGGCCTGGATCCGCAGGCGTTTCAGGACTGGCTGTTCGGGCCGGCGCAATGGCAGGCGATGCCCGGCCCGGCGATGATCTCGTCGACCCGGGCGCTCGCCCCCGAGGTGGCGCAGACCCTGCGCACGATTGCGCCGTTCTACCGCGAAAACCCGGCACGATCCGGCGAATGGTCCAACTTTTGCGAGCATTGCGAGCAGCCGGTCTGGGACGGTGCGCTGTACCCGACGCCAGGCCAGCCCTTCTGCCCTCGGGATGCCGACGCGGCAGCGCGGATATCCGCGCAACGGATCGATGCACCGTTTGCCGCCTTCTTCGGCATGTGCTGGACGGACAGCTACCGCAACAAGTGGCCCCTGTTCGCGCGCCTGGGCTACGAATGCAGCGAAGCGGAATGACCCTTTCTCAGGCGCTTTGCAGCAGATCCTGAGGCACTTCCAGCTGACGCGCGGGAATGGCGGTGATGGCGCTTTCGGTGGCGTTGGCGTCCGTGGTCAGATGCTGGATCAGATCAACCGTCGTGGAGCGACGCGTCAGCATCATGCAGGTCACCTCGTCGCCCGCCACGCGGGTGGCGTGCCAGCAGCCCGGCCGCATGCATACGCCCTGCCCCTGCGCCACATGAAAGGCCGCCAGCGTGGACAGGTCCGGCGAGCCATCGGCGGCGCTGCGCGCCACGATCTGGATGATGCTGCCGGTCAGCGGAACGATTGCCTGCTGCGTCAGCAGATGCTTTTCAAGGCTGGCGACCTCAAGCGATTGGCTGCGGTAATTGACCCACAGCAGTTCGGCATCGCCACCCGCGCCGGTGTTGAACTGGTGTTCGTGCCAGAAGTCGGTGGCCGGGTGCGTGTACAACGGAACGCCGTTGCCGTCCGGCATAGGCTTGCCCAGCATCCACCCGTAGGCGTTGAAGGCATCAGGCGACAGATCGTGGATTTCAAGCTGCGTGTTGCTCGTCATGCGGGACCCTGTGATGGCTTAGCGCCGCGTTTGGGGAATTCGGCGTCGTGGTCGAAGTCCCCGCGCGCAATGGCCTCCAGGATGGCAACGCGCCGGTCGGCAGCGCGCTTGAGGTTGGCGGCGGTGGGCTTGACCCGGATACGCTCGACACAATGCCGGCCGTCGTGGAAGAACCCAATCTCAATGGACGATTCGGACGCGGGGCGCACCCCTTCGAATCCCTTGCTCATCGCATGCTCTCCCTGTTGCCGATGGCAGACATGATAAACGCAACGATGTGACAGGCTGCGCGCTGACATACACTGCCCTGATCCCCACACCCGAGGACCCGCAACATGGCTATCGACCTGACGTCGCACTATGTGTACCTGGACGCCTCCGGCGCCGCCGCCACCGTGACGGGCGGCGACGAGTTCTGGTCCCAATCCCCGGTAGACCTCGAGCAATACGGGCGCGGCTGGCTGGTGTCCGAATACGAGTTCGCCGCGGACTGGCCGCAATGGGAGATGCACCCCGGCGCCGACGAGATCGTGCGCCTGATGGCCGGCGCGGCCGAGCTGCACCTGGAATGGCCCACCGGCATTCAGGTGGTGAAGATGCTGGCCGGCGACGCCTACGTCATCCCCAAAGGGGCATGGCATACGGTCAAGGTCATGGAGCCTTGCCGCATGCTGCACATCACCATGGGCGCGGGCACGCAGCACCGGCTGGCGTAGCCGCGTCCCCGCTTGGTTATCCCGCCGCGCCCGCTGGCCGCGCGCGCTGGATCTCGCGGTCGTCGATCGGCCAATGCAAGGCGGCCGACAGCACGCCCAGCGCCATCGCGCCCAGCCAGATCAGGTCATAGGAACGCGTGGCCTCGAACACCACGCCGCCCAGCCACACCCCCAGGAACGAGCCGACCTGATGGCCAAAGAACACGAAGCCGAAGAGCGTCGTGATGTAGCGCACGCCGAACACCTGCGAGATGAGCCCATTGGTGAGCGGCACCGTGCCCAGCCACACAAACCCCATGACGGCCGCGAACGCATAGACCGACCACGTGGATAGCGGCACGAGCACGAAGAGTGCAATCGCCGCGGTCCGCACCAAGTAGATGCCCGCGAGCAGATACTTGCGCCGATGGTGCGCGCCAAGGATGCCGCAGACATACGTGCCCATGACGTTGGTGAGCGCAATAATGGCCAGCGCCGCCACCGCGTCCGACGCGCGCAGGCCCTTGTCCATCAGGTAGGCGGGCAGGTGCGTGCCGATGAACGCCAGCTGGAAACCGCACGCCAGAAATCCCAGATTCAGCAGCCAGAAACCGGGGCGTGTGAAGGCCTCGCGGATGGCGTCAGACAGCGACAGGTTCGCGTCGGGCGCGGCCGCATCGCGCACCCGGTTCGCGGGCTCGCGCAGCGGAACCGCCAGCGGCAGCAAGATCATCAGCACCATCGCGAACACCAGCAACGCCGCGACCCAGCCCCAGCCGCCGATCAGCCATTGCGCCGCCGGCACCATCGTGAACTGTCCCAGGCCGCCAACCGCTCCCGCCACGCCCAACGCCCAGCTTCGGCGCTCCGGCGGCACCAGGCGGCTGAGCGCGCCGTAGATGGCCGCGAACGCCGTGCCGGACAGCGCGATGCCGATGCACACACCCGCCGTCCACATGAAGGCGGCGGGCGTCGTGGCATGCGCCATACCGGCAAGGCCCAGCGCGTAGAACACCAGCCCGCCGGCAATCACCTTGGCCGAGCCATAGCGGTCGGCAATCATGCCGGTGAAAGGCTGCACGATGCCCCACGTCAGGTTCTGCACGGCCAGGGCAATGGCGAAGGTTTCGCGGCTCCAGCCCCGGTCCATCGTGACGGGCAGGAGAAACAGGCCCTGCACATGGCGCACGCCCAGGGCAAGGCCCATGACGCCGCCGCCGGCGAGGACCAGCAGCCAAAGCTGGGATGCGTCCAATGAAGGTTTTTGGGGGGTGGACATGGCGAACCTCTTGCAGGGGAACGTCGCCCCCGTCCGGGCGGGCAGTGGATGTATTACAGAACTGGCGCGCAGGCGATTCAACCGATTAATTTTTGTCCGCTGCATGCGCGGGGGGAATGTGTGCTGGCGAGATTCAAGCCCTCCGGGCCTGAAACGATGACGCTTGGAGGGAAAATGTCTCTTCACAGCAAGTGACATCTAAATATGCCTGACTTGCGAACCATTAACCGAAATTAGCCACATTTCAGATCAAAGAGCCAGAGGTGTTAACGCTTCGTCCGCAATAGTTACATCTGCCGATCCGTCCCCGGGTACCCCTGGTTACAGTGCTGCCTTCCCAATCATTCGGCAGGCATCGAATCATGTGGCACGCCCGGTCTGGCTCTCTCATTTCCGCGGTCTTGCGCCGCGCTTGCAAGCCATGACGGCGGCGCCCTTCTTCAAGCCCTTGGCGCTGGTCGTGGCGCTGGCCGGGGTGACGCTGCTGGCGCCGGGCAACGCGCAGGCGCGGCCCGACTGGACGCAGCAGTGCTCCTACAGCAGCTACGGCGAAGGCGCGGGGACCATGTGTCATCAGCCCTACCAGGAAGGTCTGGCCGCGGTGCTCGTGGGCACCGCCGATGGCGAATCCGCGGCGTGGGGCTACATCGATAAGCAGGGCGTGATGTCGATTACGCCTGCGTATTCGGACGCCCGATCCTTCCAGAACGGGCTGGCCGCCGTCAGTCAGGATGAACGCTGGGGTTACATCGACAAGCGTGGACGCTGGGTCATCGAGCCGCGCTTTTCGGAAGCCACCGGCTTCAATGCCGAAGGCACGGCGCTGGCCGAGGAAGATGGCCGGGACGTGCTGATCGACCGGCAGGGCAAGGTCGTGAAGACCTTTCCGCTGGGCACGCGCACTGGCGGGTTCCAGCCCGGCCAAAAGCTCGCGGCGATGGAGATCCCTACCCCGCCGCGCCTTTTCAACACCGCAACCGGCAAACCGGCCACGCTGCCCGACGGCGTGATGGCGCTGGCCGAACCGACGGGCGACTATCTGCCGGCGCAATCGCGCGACTCGCGCTACGGCGGCTGGTGGGGACTGCTGGACCAGACCGGCGCATGGGCGATCAGTCCGCAGGTGCTGCGCTCGCTCGCCCCGCCGCTGCGCGATGGCGACGTGCTGGCTGTGAACCGCGAACGCGCTTGGGAATTCGTGGATGCACGCGGCGAACCGCTGTCTGAACAGCGCTACGAACGCGTCGAATTGCTGGCGCCGGGCGTCTGGCTGGCGCGGCACGCCAAGGGCGGTTCGGTGCTGTTGGACAGCAAGCTTGAAACCCTGCACGCGTTCAAGAGCGACTATCTGGGCGTGCAGCGCCGCGACGGCTGGGGCTTTGCCGCCGAACCCGGCATGACGCTGCTGATCGATCCCGCAGGCAGCGTGCAGCTGCTCGCCCTGCGCAACGGCGACGTCAAGATTCATCAGGGACGCGCGTGGGTGTATGGCGTGCCTGTCTCTTCGGCAGGCGCTACCGGCGCCGGCATGGACGCCACCCGTGACGACATGAGCGCGGAAGACGAGGCCGCGGCTGCTGCGGTGGGTGCAGCCGTGCAGGCCGCGTCGCAAGCGGAGACCGCAGCCGCGATCCAGGATCCGCCGGTCGCAGCTGACGCCGCGGACGCCGCGCAGGAGGCGACCTACGCGGACGCAGCCCCAACCCCCGCAACGCCGTCAGAAGCGACCGCAGACGCTGCCAGGGACGCGGCAATGGACGCCGCCAGCGACACCGCCACCGCAGCCGCCGACGCCGTGCAAAGCAGCGTCAACGCCGTCGCGGACGACGAGACGCTGCATCAAATCTACAACCCCGACGGCCTGGGCATCCTTGACGAAACCACCGTCGCCAAGCTGCGCGGCTACGACATCAGCGAGTTCCACTACGCACGCAAGTCGGCCGCCGATGCCGCTGCGCCGCTGGCCCTCCTGCGACCCAGCGAATATGACCAGCCGCTCGGCATCCTGACGGCGGCGGGCGATATCGTCACGAATCCAGACTGGGCAAACATCGACACCTACGACGTCACGCTGCCGATCGTGGCGCGTTCAAAGGCCGATCGGGCCGGCGCGGTGGGCGCGATCGGCGCGGACGGCACGTGGGCCATCGAGCCCCAGTACAGCGAAATGCGCCCCTTCAAAGGCCCCTACACCTGGGCCCGCACGAAAGACATGCTGCGCGGCGATGCGCTGCTCATCGATACCCGCGGCCAGACGGTGGCGGTTCCGGCCAACGTGCTGGAAGACGCATCGCGCCTCGACGGCGAACTGCTGCAATACCGCGCGGTGAACGAAAACCGCCAGCGCCGCATGGGCCTGTGGAACGTGCGCAAGGGTGCGCCCGTGCTCAAGCCGGCCTTCGATGAAGTCCAGGAGTTCGAGGACGACTGGGCCAAGGTGCGGGACAAGAATCGCTGGGGCGTGGTCAACCGCGAGGGTCAGTGGGTGGTGCCTGCCCGCTACAACGGCGCCTATGACCTGGAATACCTGGGTAACGGCATGATGCTGGCCGAAGCGCCCGAAGACACGCGCAAGCGCGGCGGCTACACCGAACGCGCCTATCGCGTCATCAACCTGCGCACCGGCAAGGCAAGCGAGCCGGTAGTAGGCAAGCCGCAGAAGCTGAAGGATGGGCGCTTTCTGGGCGAACTGGCCGACGCGAGCGCCGTGTTGTTCGACGCGCAAGGCGGCGCGATTCGTGTGTCCGACGGCCGTCCCGAAGACAAGCAGCAGTACGGCGACTGGCTTTACATCAAGTTCGACGAGCGCGAAGGCGCCATCGACGCGCGCGGCAACATGAAGGTGCCGGCGCGCTATGGAGAATTCAATCCGTTCTTCACCCAGCCCGAAGGCCTGGCGCGCGCCAACAGCGGCGCGGGCTACCGCGTGATCGACCAGACCGGCAAGACGATGCTGGAAAAATGGGGCGATGGCATGCCGCTGGCTTCGATGCAGCGCGTCGTATTCAACGACGACGAGGGCTCGTCCAGCATCCTGGTGGACCTGCAAGGACGCGAGATCGCGCGCCTGCCGGGCCGTCACACCGTCGACTATGACAAAGCCAGCGAAGGCGTCGTGCCTTACAGCGATGGCGACAACAAGTACGGCTTCATCGACGCAAACGGCAAGCGCGTCGTGGGCGCGCACTTCAATCAGCTTGGCCCCTTGAAGGACGGCCTGGCGCGGGCCCGCCGCCTGGAACGCACCGGCAAGCTGTTCGGGTACGTCGACCTGACCGGACGCTATGCGATTGCGCCGGCGTTCACCTGGGCCGACAGCTTCCACGAAGGCCGCGCGCTGGTCCGCCGAAATCGGCTGATCGAGTACATCGACACCAAGGGCAACACGACCGCGCTGTTCGGCGTGCTGTGCGACACGATGGTGATCGTGGATGCGAAGGACCAGCAGAGCTGGCCGCCCCAGAAGCTCACCTGCCCCGAGGCCACCGGCGTCAAACCGCCCGTCGCCGAGACCGCCAACGCCAACGCCAACGCCAACGCAGAATGATCATGACGTCACGCGTGCTACGAACCACCCGCCTTGCCTGCGCCCTGGCCGCGCTGGGCGTATCCCTGTCCGCCCAGGCGCAGAACGGCTATATACAGTCGATGCACCTGTATTGCATGAGCGATGCGGAGTACCAGGCCTATCCGGCAGCCGACGACATTTCCTCGCGCAACCCCTTCGGCAACGGCTGCATCCGGGACCTGCACGACGGCCGCGCCGCGGTGCTGCTGCCGTCCGCCATCGAGAACATCGACCGCGTACCGCGCGACAACTCGCTGCGCCGCCACGCCTGGGGTTTTCTGAACCAGAACGGCCGCGTCGCGATCGAGCCGATCTTCGAGGCGGTTGGCGACTTCCGCCACGGGCTGGCCGCGGTGCGTTGGCAAGGCAAGTGGGGATACATCGACCGCAATGGCCGCATGGCCGTTCCGCCCCGCTTTGACGCGGTGCAGGACTTTGTCGAGATCGGACTGGCAGTTGTGACGCTGGACGGCAAGCCGCTGCTGATCGATCGCCAGGGCAATCCTGCGGGCGAACCGTTCGAGGACGTGGTGCGCGCGGTGCGCCTGTACGATGGCGTGCCCGCGCGCGCCACGGTCCAGTACAAGGAGGAATACCGCTCGGCCAAGGGCGAGCGGCGCTACGGCGGAACCGGCGTCGTGATCACGCGGCCGCTGGGCGACAAGGGCCTGTACATCGCCACCAATGGCGAGTCCAAGTACGGCGTGGTGGACAAGGACTGGAACTGGGTCGTGGAACCGGTGCTGGACGACATCTACGCGCAGGACAGCGGCAACCTGGCCACCGGCTATGGCCCGGATGGTTCGGTGCTGGTGACGGCGGACGGCAAACTGATCGGCGCGGACCAGCAATACGAAAGCATGAACCCCGTGGGCAAGGCTTTCTACAGTGCAGCGCTGCCGCGCCGCGCGGGGTTTGCGGTGCTGGACCGCGACGGCGCGGTGATTGCGACGCTGACGGACGCGGAAGGCCACGCATCCCAACGCTTTGCCGACACCATCGTGTACCCGTCCGGAGAAAACCTCGTGGCGCTGGTGCCGGGGCGCCCGCAGCCCCTGACGCTGGGCAAGGGCCTGTCGGCCGGCGACGAACGCGAAGGCTATGTGTTGTTCGTGGACGGCGCCAGCCGCACCGCGGGCGTACTGACGCCCACGGGCGCGTGGGTGCACGGCGACGCGGCGCCCGCGTGGCTGGCGGACGCCCGCCGCATGGAAACGCGGGAAGGCAATCTGTGGCTGTCCGACGCGCAAGGCGCGCTGCTCAATGTGCTGGACAAGAACGGCAAGGCGCTCCTCAAGCCCGAGATAGTGAAGACGCTTCAGAACCAGCAGCTTCAGTCACTGCCGGCCGGCGTGCCTGGCGCGCCGCTGGGCCTGCTGGGTCAAAGCCACTGCCACTGCGACGATGTCCAGGTGGGACTGCTGCTGGCCGACGGCAGCACGGTCACCGATCCGTCGTGGACCGCCGTGACGCCGCTGGACGACGCCGGCGAAGGCGCCGATCTCACGGCGGACCAGTTGCGCTATGCAGCCGAGACGGCCGACGGCATGGTGCTGCTGGATGCACGCGGCAAGCCGCTGGACCTGCCCGCGCAGCAGCACATCGGTATGTTCCGCCAGGGCTACGCGCAGGTGTATGGCGACGGCGTGGTACGCATGATCGACCGTGCCGGCAAGACGTTCGAACTGCCCGAGAACTTCGATACGCAGGTCGTCGCCCCGGGCGTGGTTCGCTATTTGAAGACGGCGGCCGACGGCGCGCCGTGGGGCCTGTACGACTTCGTCGCCGGCAAGGAGCTGGCCGCGCCGGCGTTCCGCAGCATCGGCGAGTTCCAGAATGGCCAGGCCGTCGCTTCGCTGGGCACGGGGCGCGTCGGCGTCATCGACCTGCAGGGGCGGTGGATCCTGCCGGCCAGCCATCAAGGCGCGGAACGCGTGAACGACACGCTGTGGCGCGTGACGCAGCCGGGCAAGCAAGAGAACGAATACGAACGTCCCGCCGCGGTCTTCAACACCAAGGGCAAGGCGCTGACCGCATTCATGCGCGGCTTGCAGGTGGGCGATTTTGGAGACGGCTCGGTCAGCGCGGGCAATAGCGAGCGCCGCTGGATCATCTCGCCGGACGGCGAGGACGCGCTGGACATGAAGGACGCCGACTACGTCCGTCTGGGTGACTGGATGGAGATCCGCCGCGCCGACCGTCAGGGTTACCTGAACGCGAAGGGCGCCTGGCAGATCGCGCCGTCGTCCCGTATCGGCACCGCGTTCCAGGGCTCGCCGGCGCGCGCGCTGGCGGCGGACGCGGCGGGCACGCACGTGATGGACGCCAGCGGCAAGATCCTGGCGACCCTGCCCAAGGGCGAATGGAGCTGGCCGTCGCGTTCCGACCTGCTGATCCGCCATTACTCGGCGGACCGCGGCACCATGACGGACTACACCGACCTCTCGGGCAAGACCCGAGTGACAGTCGAAGGCTTTGCGTCCGCGTTTTCGGAAGGACGCGCCGTGACGCAGCTGTCCGGCGGCGGGGCGCGTTGGGTGGATGCCAAGGGTGCGCTGACGGGACCGGCTTTCGACGCGCTGGGTCCGATGCGCGAAGGCCTGGCGCCCGCCAGCGAAGACCGCAGCTATGGCTACGTGAACGGCCAGGGCCAGTTCGCCATTCCAGCCGAGTTCCGGGCCTTGTCGGGCTTTACGGACCAACGCGCGGTGGTGTCCACGGAAGACGATTCGCGCATCATCGACCACGCCGGCCAGATGCTGGCGCAGGTGAAGATGCAATGCGGCATCCGCACGCTGTACGGTGCAGTCGGCCAACGGCTGTGGCCGCTGCGCATGCCGCACGGCTGCAACCGCACGGCGGCGTCTCGGGCCTACTGAGCGTCCAGCGCCAGATAGCGGCGGGTCTGCACGATCTCTTCGCGCTCCGCGAAGCTGGTCAGGCGATCCGCCAGCGCGCTGCTGTCGCCCGTCTGCCGGATGGCCTGGAGCGTGGCCTGCATCGCGTGGATCGCCGCGCGCTGCAGGTCCGACGGGATGATCGCCAGGCGATAGCCCATCGCGGCCAGATCCGGCAGCGGCACCAGCGGCGTCTTGCCGCCGTAGAACATGTTGATGAGTTTCAGGCCCGGCAACCGCTCAGCAATGGCGCGGATCTGCGCCAGCGTCTCGGGCGCCTCGACGAAGATCATGTCGGCGCCGGCCTCCAGGTACCGCTCGGCGCGCGCGATGGCGGCGTCAAAGCCTTCGACCGCAATGGCGTCCGTGCGCGCGATGACCAGCGTGTCCGCGTCCGCAAGCGTCTGGCGCGCGATGTGGACCTTGCGGGCCATCTCGGCAGCGTCCACCAGGCTCTTGTCGTCCAGATGGCCGCAGCGCTTGGGAAAGGACTGGTCTTCGATATGGAACGCGGCCACGCCGGCGCGTTCCATCGTGCGCACCGTGCGCTCAACATTGGCCGAGCCGCCGAATCCGGTGTCCGCATCCGCGATCACCGGCAGGCCGCTGGCCTCGACGATCTTTTCAACGCGGTCCATGACTTCGGTAAAGCTGAGCAGTCCGATGTCCGGATAGCCGGCGGCGCGCGCAATAGCGCCGCCGCTGGCGTACACCGCTGAAAACCCGGCCGCGGCGACCAGGCGGGCCGATAGGCCGTCGTATGCGCCGGGCGCCACCACGATGCTGTCGGCAAGGTGTTGGCGCAGTCGCGCGCCGGGGGATGGATTGGCAGTCATGATGGGCGTTCCTTCATTCGGGGATCTGATGCCTGCATGATCGGCGCGCGCCACTAGAATGTCCAATATATTGAAAATTGTTCATCAGTACTTTTTGGATATCAAAATGGAACTGCGCCATCTGCGCTATTTCGTCGTCACTGCCGAAGCCCAGCATTTCACGCGCGCGGCCGAACTGCTGAACATGGCGCAGCCGCCGCTCAGCCAGCAGATTCGCCAGCTTGAACAGGAAGTCGGCACACCGCTGTTTGACCGCATGGGCCGCGGCGTGGCGCTGAACGACGCGGGACGCGCATTCCTGGCGTGCGCCCAGGACATCCTGCAACGCGCGGACGCCGCAGTGCGCACGGCGCAGCGCGCCGCGCGCGGCGAGGTCGGTGAACTGACATTGGGGTTTACCGAATCAGCGTCCTTCAATGGCGCGGTGACCGAGCTGATCCGGCAATATCGCGAGCGCTATCCGGAGGTCGAGATGACGCTGTCTCAGGGGGATAGTGAAACGCTGGTGGCGCAGTTGCGCGACGGCACGATCGACGCCGCGTTCGTGCGTCCGCCTTTCGCGCTGGATGGCGGGTTGGCGTTCACGCAGTTGGTAGAGGAGCCGCTGGTGGTGGCGCTGCCGCTGGGTCATGCGCTGGCGCGCCGCAAGCGCCTCGCCCCCGCCGACCTGCAGCACGAGACCTTCATTCTGTATTCGCGCAAATCGGGCTATGGACTCAGCGCGGACATCATGGCGGCGTGCCGGCAGCACGGGCTGAGTCCGCGCATCGGACAACAAGCGCCGCAGTTGTCGTCGGCGGTGAATCTGGTGGCGGCGGGCATGGGCGTGGCCATCGTACCGGCGTCGCTGCGTCACCTGCGGCCGGATGGCGTGGTGTATCGGCCGTTTGCGCTGGAATGGCCGCGCGCGGTGCTGGGGCTGGCTTTGCGGGACGCGCCGGGTGGACGGGCCGCGAATCTGCTGGCGCTCGCGCGGGCCGCCCGCAAGTCCTGACGCTCAATCGTCGTGCGATTCATGCACGGCGACCGCGCCGCGCTTCCAATAGCTGGCCGCGCGAATGCGGCTCTTGTCGATGCCGTGCTGCACCACCATGATTTCGCGCACGGCTTTTGCCGTGGCCGATTCCGCCGCCACCCACACATAGCCATCGCCTGACGGCAGCGCCAGTTCGCGCGCCGCTTCCAGCAGCAGCGTGCTGTAGCCGGGCGCCGTTCCGTTGCGATGCAGCCAGCGCACCGATGCCTTCGCGGCCGTTTGCAGCGGGATTTCGTTGGTCGCCCCCGGCACTTCGATCAGCACCAGCGCCTGCGCCGAGGCCGGCAGTTCTTCCAGCCGCCGTGCGATGGCGGGCAATGCGGTCTCGTCGCCGATCAGCACATGCCAGTCGAACGCCGTCGGCACCACAAACGAACCGCGCGGGCCGCCGATGCCCAGTTGCTGGCCAGGCGCGGCTTGTTCGGCCCATGTCGACGCAGGGCCATCGCCGTGCAGCACGAATTCGATTTCCAGTTCCTGGCGCGCCGTATCAAAGCGGCGCGGCGTGTAGTCGCGCGCCGCAGGCCGGGCCACGCCATCGGGAAACTTGATGCCGTCGGGCCCGGCCGTGGGCAGCACGGGCGGCTGCGAGGGATCGGCGGGAAAGAAAATCTTCACGTGGTCATCAAATGATGCGGACACGAAATCCTGCAGGTCTTCGCCGGTGAAGGTGACGCGCGCCAGCAGGCCGGCAATGCGTTCGACGCGCGCCACGGTCAGCGTGCGCATCTTGAGGGTGTGGCGCACACGCGCCACGGTCAGGTCGCTTTGAGTCATGGAAACTCCAGTAGGGTGGGACGGGATCACGCGCCGGATTTGCCGGTGATCTCGTCGGTCGCACGCGCCAGGATGGCCGCGATGCGTCGTTGTTCTGCAGGCGAGGCGTCGGTACGGTCCAGAAGCGCGCGCTTGAGCGCCTGGCGCGCCTCCACGAACTCCGGCAGCCAGCCGGTGCGGGCGTCCTCGCCCTCCGGGCCGGTGGTACGCGGCTGGCCGCTCCAGGCCTGGCGCATGTAGTCCATCTTGCGCGCGACATGCTTGAGCTTGTTGAACATCAGCGTCAGGCGTTCGCGGTTGGCGTCCAGATGCGCCTTGCCCGGTTCCGCCAGGTGATAGCGCTTCTTGGCGCCCTCTTGCTCGACGGTGGCGTAGCCCAGCTCTTCCAGATACGTCAGCGCGGGGTAGACCATGCCGGGGCTGGGCGTATAGAAACCGTTGCTGAGCGCGCCCAATGCCTTGATGAGTTCGTAGCCGTGGCTGGGGTTCTGTTCCAGCAGTCCGAGCAGCATCAATTGCAGGTCGTCGCTGGATACTTTGCGGCTGCGAGTGAAGCCGCGTCCGTCGCCCCCGAACCCGTCCGCATCGCCGCGGCCGTCGGGGGAACCGGAAAACCAGTCGCCACCCGCGCTGGTGTGACGCGGGTGGCGGTGACTGGGGTGATGGTGGCCATGGTGGGGACGCCCATGGTGCGGGTGTTCGCGGAAAGCCGTTTGGCGCATAGATAGCTCTTACGATATGTCTTACGATAGCTCGTACGATATAGCCGCATTGTCCGTCGCGTCAAATCCCCTGCCAATGTCTTGTGCTGGCGCCCCCGAAAAATCCTACTCCGAGGGCGCCAGCGGCACAGCGGGACCCGCCTGCACCCATCGCGCGAAGTCGGCGGCACGGGCTTCATCCGGCGCGGGCGCATAGACCACCAATCGCAAGTGCCGGCTTTCATCGACACTCAAGGTGGCGTGCTCGAACGCGATATCGCCCAACGCATCCACATGCAGCGTGCGCAGTCCCATGCACGAGCCATGCACGTCGTGTTCGCGCCACCACGACTGGAATTCAGGCGACACACGTTCCAATTCATCAACCAGTTCAGCGATATCGGACACGCCGGTCGCGCTGGCGAAATCGCGCCGGAACGAGGACAGCATGCGGGGCGCCTGCACCGTCCAATCCACAAAGCGTTCACGCATCGCGGGGTCCACGAACAGCATCCAGAGGAGGTTGCGCCGGCCCGGCGCCTGCCCGGAAAAATTGAACACCTTGTCTGCGGCGGCGTTCCACACGACGACGTCCCAACGCAGGTTCAGGATGTAGGCGGGCCGCGCGGGCAGGTCATCCATCAAACGGCGAACCTGCGCGGGCACGGTGCACCACGTGCGGCCGGTCTCGGCCGGCGGACGCTGGTGCGCCAGCAGATACAGGTGGCGGCGCTCGGCGTCGTCCAACCGCAGCACGCGCGCCAGGTTTTCGAGAAAGGTGGCCGACACGCTGATGTTGCGCCCCTGTTCAAACCACGTGTACCAGGCCAGTCCGACGCCGGCCAGCGCCGCCACTTCCTCGCGGCGCAGTCCGGGCGTGCGGCGGCGGCGGCCGGGCGGAAGCCCCAGGTCAGCGGGAGTGAGCCGTTCCCGGCGCAGGCGCATGAATTCGGACAGGTCGGCCCGGGTGCGGTCCAGACGGCGTGAAATGGCGGATTCGGTCATGACGGGGTTGCACAGAGTAATAGCATAAACAGCTAAATTGTATAAGGCTAAAGGTCCGCCCAGAATAGCGCCGATCCTGACTTTTTGGACGCTTTCATGTCGACCACTACCCTTCCCGCCACGCCGTCGGCCGCCCCTGCCGACCCCGCTTCGCCACGACTCGGCAAGCTCGGCCTGGCGGTGCTGCTATCCGGCGGCTTCATCACGATCTTCGACCTGTTCGTCGTGAACGTGGCCATCCCCAGCATGCAGGCCACGCTGTCGGCCAGCTTCGCGCAGATCAACTTCATCATCGCCGCCTATGAACTGGCGTATGGCGTGCTGCTGATCGCGGGCAGCCGGTTGGGCGACCGCCATGGCAGGCGACGGCTGTTCATGCTGGGCATGGCGGGCTTTGCGGTGGCGTCCGCGCTGTGCGGCCTGGCGCCCACGCCGGACACGCTGATCGCCGCGCGCATCCTGCAGGGCGCCGCCGCGGCCCTGCTGTTCCCGCAGGTGTATGCGCTGATCCGCGTCAGCTTCGAGGGGCATGCGCGGCGCCGGGCGTTCGGGCTGCTGGGCATGACGCTGGGCCTGGCCGCCATCGCCGGGCAGGTGCTCGGCGGTTGGATCGTCCATGCGGATCTGTTCGGGTTGGCGTGGCGTGCCATCTTTCTGATCAATCTGCCGCTGGGGCTGCTGGCGTGCTGGCTTGCCCGGCACATCCCCGAATCCGCCGAGCCCTCGGGCGCGGCGATGGACTGGCCCGGCGCCGCGCTCGTGGGCCTGGGGTTGGCGTTGCTGCTGCTGGCGTTGATCGAAGGCCCCGCCCAGCAATGGCCCGCCTGGACGCTCGCCTGCGGCGGGGCATCGGTGGTTGCGCTGGCAGCCTTCGTGCGGCTGCAGCGCCGGATCGCCGCGCGCGGCGGCGTGCCGCTGGTGGACATGGACTTGCTGGCGCAACCACGCTTTGCGGCGGGGTGCCTCGTCGTGATGCTGGTGTTCTCCACCGCCAGCGCCATGTTTCTTTGCTACGCCTTGCTGGTGCAGACGGGCTTTGGCCTGGATGCGTTGACGGCCGGCATGATCTTCGCGCCGGCCAGCGTCGGATTCGTGGCGGGATCGATGGTGGCGCCGCGATTGGTCACCCGGTACGGCACGCGCGCGATCGCGCTGGCCGCGCTGTTGTACGGCGGGGCGACGGCGGCGCTGATGATGCAAACCGGCATCGGCGGCGCCAGCCGGTCGCCGTGGACGCTGCTGCCTGCGCTGGTGTGGTTGGGCGCTGCGCAAGGCGCGGTCAACACGCCGCTGGTCAACCTGGCGATGGGGCTGGTCGACGACCGCCAGGCCGGCATGGCGGCGGGCGTGGTGTCGACCTTGCAGCAGGTGGGCGCCGCGCTGGGCCTGTCGGCGGCGGGCATGCTGTATGGCGGTGCGCTGGAGGCTTACGCGGAAGCCAGCGCAGCGGAGCGTCATGCGCAGGCGTTTGCGTCGGCCCTGCAATTCAATGTCGCGGCCATCCTGGTGGCGGCCGCCTTGTTGTGGCGGCTGGGCCGTCATCGCTGACGGCCCATCGTCCAGCCGCGCCGAGGCTTTACCCCGCAGACAACTCGCGGGCGCGCTGCTGCGCCTTGTGCACGGCCTCGGTAATGGCCTGGGCCACGCCAGCCTGCTGCATGTGCGACAGCGCCGCGTAGGTGGTGCCGCCCTTGGAGGTGACGCGGTCCTGCAATTCGGTCAGCGGCACGTCTTCGCTGGCAGCCAGTTCCGCCGCGCCGCGGAAGGCAGCGACTGCGAGCCGGCGGGCGTCGGCGGGCGCAAAGCCCAATTCGACGGCGCCCTTCTCCAGCGCCGCCATGAAGTGGAACACGTAGCCGGGGCCGCTGCCCGTCACCGCGGTGACGGCGTCGATCATCGCTTCGGAGTCGGTCCAGATGCGTTCACCGACGGCGGCGAACAGCCCATCGACCTGATCGCGCTGCGCCTGTTCGCAGGCCGGCGTGGCGAAAAGGCCAGTCATGCCCAGACCTACCTTTGCCGGCGTGTTGGGCATGGCGCGCACGATGCGCGCGTGCCCGCCCAGCCAGTCCGACAACGCGGCCAGTTCGACGCCCGCCGCGATGCTGACCACGGTGGCCTCGGCCGGCAGATGCTGCCGGACCTGGCCGCAGGCTTCGCGCAGCACTTGCGGTTTGGTGGCCAGCACACACAGGGCGGCGTCGCCGATGTCGGCACTGACGCTTTCCTGGCAGGGCAAGCCGCGTGCGACCAGCGCCTCGCGCGTCGGCGCGTAGGGTTCGATCACCAGAAAATCGGTCAGCGCCCGGCCCTGGCCGATCAGTCCGTCGATGATGGCGGAGGCCATATTGCCGCCGCCGATGAAGACAATTTTTTCACGCATGTTGCTTCAGTTCCGAAGTAGGGATTGCGGACCGGACCGGCATGGGTGCATTGCCGGCGCGCGGGTCATTGATGCGACAGTCTACGGGCATTCCGCGGCGTCACGCCCCCGCCAGCGGCACGCCCGCCTGCGACGACGACCGCGTGCCGGGCAGCGGATGGCAGGATTCGGGGTAATAGGTATGGACCACCGACAGCTTCACGCGGTCGCTGCTGTTGCCTTGCGCGGCGTGCAGCGTGCGGCAGTGAAAGAACACCACGTCGCCCGCCTGCAGTTCGGGACAGACGGCGCGCGCGATCCAGTCGGCGTTCTGCGGCACGTCTTCGCGGAAGAATTTCTTGTCGTCGAACTGGTCCGGCGCGAACGCCGCCGCGTGCGAGCCCGGAATGAACGACAGCCCGCCATTGGCGCCCGTCTCCGGCCCCAGGGCCAGCCAACAGGACACCAGGTCCGTGTCCGAGAACGACCAATAGCGGATGTCCTGATGCCAGCCCGTCAGACTGCCGTACGCAGGATGCTTGGTCATCACGCAGTTGTGGTGCACGGTGGACAGCACCGGCGTCTCGTTGAAGTAGCGCTGCAACCACTGGCCAATGCGCGGATCGGTGGCCCACTGCGCAAACAGCGGGTCGCGCGCGTAGGCGTTGAGCAGGCGGCGCACAGTCAGGCCGCCCTCGGCGCTGCGCGATTGCGGCGCGCCGGGATAGCGCAGGTCGGCTTCGTATTCGATGGGTGCGACATGGTCGCGCAAATGGCGTTCGGCCAGCGCGCGCAGCGCGGCAACCTGTTCCTGGCTGGCGAACTGGCGCGCCACCACGAAGCCCTGCTCGCGCAGGACGGCTATCTGATCATCAGGCAATAACCCGGACATCTCGATCCTCACAGCCCGCGGCGAAGGCGGCGCGTCTGCGGGCGGGCAGGCGCGCACCGGGCAAGGCGCCGGTCACGCGGGATGGCTAGATTACCAAATGGCAAGGCCGCCGGGCGGCTCCCGCGTCCTCAGCCCGCGGGCGTCTTCTCGGGGCGGACCGGCGGCGGCGTCAGCCGGGCGGCGTCGCGCTCCTGGACCTCGTGGTGCACCCATTCGCGCCAGACGGCCACCAGCAGCGCCATCAGCACGGGACCCACGAACAATCCCACGATGCCCATGGTTTTCACGCCGCCCACCAGCCCGAAGAAGGTCGGCAGGAACGGCAGCTTGACGGGACCGCCCACCAGGCGCGGGCGCAGGGTCTTGTCGACGATGAAGAGTTCGACGCTGCCCCAGACCATCAGCGCAATGCCCGCGACCACATGGCCCGAGCCCACCAGATACAGGGACACCAGCGTGAACGACAGCGGCGCGCCGCCGGGAATCAGCGCCATGAAGCCGGTGACCACGCCCAGCAGCACGGGCGAGGGCACACCCGCGACCCAGTAGGCGATGCCCAGCACCACGCCCTCGCCCAGCGCGATCAGGCCCATGCCGGTGACGGTGGAATTGATGGTGGCCGGAACCACGCGCGAAAAGCGCTGCCAGCGGGCGGGCAGAATGCGCTCGCCCAGCACGTCCAGTTGCGCGACCATGCGTATACCGTCCTTGTAGACGAAGAACAGCGTGATCAGCATGAAGAGAACGGTCAGCAGCAACTGGAACACGTTGCCCGTGGCGGCCAGCGCCATGCGGTAGATGTTGCCCAGGTGTTCGCCGCTGACGGCTTCGACCAGCGCGCCCAGCGCGTGAGGCTGGCCGATATAGGATTGCCAGTACTGTCCCAGGCGATCGCCCACCACCGGCAGGGACGAAATCCACGCGGGCACGTCCACGCCGTGGCGGTTGGCCGCGATGGCCCAGGCGACAAACGCGCTGGCTTCCTTGATGGCATAGGACAGGGCCAGCGACAACGGGACGATCAGCACCACGACGACGACCAGCAGCGCCAGCGACGCGGCAACCGCCGTGCGGCCGCCGCAACGGACGACGAGGCGTTGGTACAGGGGCCAGCTGGCCAGGCCGATGATCAGCGCCGCCAGGGCCGGAACCAGGAATCCGCTAAGAAAGTAAACCCCCGCCAACAGCACAAGCAGCAACAGCCAACGGGCGATCAGGTAGGCGGGTAGAACAGGCTGCATAGCGGATCGACTGTAAGGGCGTTGTAGGCTTTGACTGTCGGACTATACAGACGTTTCATGCAATACGAGGGACGTAAGGGCTGTATTTACTACGGGGTTTCCCGTGCTTAACGCAGATGGCGGACCCGAAGGTCCGCCATGTCGTCGTTCAGCCTGCGCGGATTTACAGCACGTATTCCGCAGCTTCCTCGCGGGCGGTGCGGCGACGCGGGGCCATGTCGGCCAGCGCCGGGATAGCGGGCACGGGCGGTTGCGCCGGCGCGGTCTGTCCCTGATTGCGCTGGTACACCGCGCAGGACGCGGCGGCCGGGTCGGTCTCGTCGCGGCCGCTGAGCAGCGGACACCCGGCGAACAGTTCGGCCACCCAGTCGGTAAAGGCCCGCACCTTGGGCGACAACTGCCGGCTCTGCGGATACAGCACCGAGATTGCCGTGGAGCTGGGCTTCCACTGCGGCAGGATCTCGATCAGCTCGCCCGATTGCAGATACGGCAGCGCCATGTAGCGCGCGGTCTGGATCAGCCCAAAGCCCTTCAGCCCGCAATCCAGGTAGGCGCCCGCTTCGTTCACGGCCACCGTGCCCTTCATGTCCACTTCCTGGTGCTTGCCGTCCACCTTGAAGTCCCAGGCACAGTTGCGGCCGGTGCGGCTGGAGAAATAATGCACCGCGTGGTGGTCGCGCAACGATTCGATCGTCTGCGGCATGCCGTGGCGCGCCACGTAGGTCGGCGACGCGCAGGTCACGGTCTGCAGCGTGCCGATGCGGCGGGCGACGAGGCTGGAATCTTCGAGATCGCCGGCGCGGATCACGCAGTCCACGGCTTCCTGGACCATGTCGACCGGACGGTCGCCCAGGCCCAGCACCAGCTCGACGTCGGGGTATTTGTCGTGGAAATCACACAATGAGGGAATCAGGATCAACCGGCCGATGCAGGTCGGCACATCGATGCGCAGCCGGCCCTTGAGCCGCAGGGCCGCTTCCTGGAAGCAGGCCTCGGTCTCTTCCACGTCGGCCAGGATGCGCACGCAGTGCTGGTAATAGCCTGCGCCGTCGGGCGTGAGGCCGATGCGGCGCGTGGTGCGATTCAACAGGCGAACGCCAAGAAGGCGTTCCAGATTCTGAATGATGGTGGTGACGGTGGTGCGCGGAAGCGATAGGCTGTCGGCCGCCCGGGTGAAGCTATTGGCGTCCACGACGCGCACAAACACCTGCATAGCCTGAAAGCGGTCCATGGCAAGGGTGTCCTTAGGCAAATAAGTCGGGGTGGACGGAGCATAACCCGATTTCGGCCTGGATTAGTCATTCTCCACGAACAGTGTTGCCGGGATAGACAGGTTTATCCGCCCGGACAAAACACTCAGAATGCAAACCATCTTGAAGTGCCCTTGCCGCCCGGCGCAAGAAAAGGGCATGTCAATCCTCAGATTCCGCCCCCGCAGCGACCCGCCCTGATCAGGCGCCCGCCGCCCCTGGATAAGCGACCCCGGTCGATGCTGCACCGCAGCATATCCATATAGCGCCGGATTCTTAGGACTGGCATCCCCGCCCCGCCGACTCCTCGTCCCCGCATCCCGGGCAAGCGCGCTTCCGCCTCTAAAAGACCACTCAAGGAAACACCATGGTTTCGCGTAAACGTATTGCTGTGCTCGTCGTATTTGCAGCCGTGCTGGCGGCGGGCGGCGGATACGCCCTCACCCGCGGCCCCGCGGGCGGCAATGTCGCGATGGCGCAGGGCGCCCCCGCCGCGCCGCCCGTCGAGGTGGCCGAAGTCCTCAACAAGACGATCGTCGACTGGCAGCGCTATTCCGGCCGCCTGGAAGCCATCGACCGCGTGGACATCCGCCCCCTGGTCTCCGGAACGCTGACCGCCGTCCATTTCAAGGACGGCAGCATCGTCAAGAAGGGCGACGTGCTCTTCACCATCGACCCGCGCCCCTACGCGGCCGAGGTGGACCGCGCCGCCGCGGCGCTGACCGCCGCCAAGGCGCGCGCCGCCTACACGGCCTCGGAACTGGCCCGCGGCCAGCGCCTCTTGACCGACAACGCCATCGCCCGCCGCGACTTCGAGGAAAAGCAGAACGCCGCGCGCGAAGCCGCCGCCAACCTGCAGGGCGCCCAGGCCGCGCTGGACTACGCCAAGCTCAACCTGGGCTACACGCGTATCGAGGCCCCCGTGGACGGCCGCGTGTCGCGCGCCGAAGTGACCGTGGGCAACGTGGTCGCCGCCGGCGCCGCATCGGTGCCGCTGACCACGCTGGTGTCGGTGTCCAAGATGTACGCATCGTTCGACGTGGACGAACAAACTTTCCTGCGCTACGTGAACCCCTCCCGCAACGGCCGCAATGGCGCGGTGCCGGTCGAACTGGGCCTGGCCAATGAAGACGGCTACTCGCGCACCGGCGCCGTGCAGTCGGTGGACAACCGCCTGGACGCCACCTCCGGCACCATCCGCGTGCGCGCCGAGTTCGACAACGCCGACGGCACGCTGCTGCCGGGCCTCTACGCCCGCATCCGCCTGGGCGGCAGCGAACCCCGCGAGGCCGTGCTGATCGACGAACGCGCCATCGGCACCGACCAGGACAAGCGCTTCGTGCTGGTGCTGGACGACAAGAACCACGCCGTCTACCGCCAGGTGAAGCTGGGCGCCAATCAGGAAGGCCTGCGCGTCGTCGACGCCGGCCTGACTGCCGGCGAACGCATCGTCGTCAACGGCCTGCAGCGCATCCGTCCCGGCGACGCCGTGACCCCGACCGTTGTCCCCATGGTTGCCGCCAAGCGCAACCCGGTCAAGACCGCCTCGGCGCAGAACTGAGCCGACGCGTCGAACGAGAACGTTTATGAATATCTCGAAATTCTTCATCGACCGGCCGATCTTCGCCGGCGTGCTATCGATCCTGGTGCTGCTGGCAGGCCTGCTGGCCATGTTCCAGCTGCCCATCTCCGAATACCCGGAAGTCGTGCCGCCGTCCGTGGTGGTGCGCGCGCAGTACCCGGGCGCCAACCCCAAGGTCATCGCCGAAACCGTCGCCTCGCCGCTGGAAGAATCCATCAACGGCGTCGAAGACATGCTGTACATGCAGTCGCAGGCCAACAGCGACGGCAACCTGACGCTGACGGTCAACTTCAAGCTGGGCGTGGACCCGGACAAGGCGCAGCAGCTGGTGCAGAACCGCGTGTCGCAGGCGCTGCCGCGCCTGCCGCCGGATGTGCAGCGCCTGGGCGTGACCACGGCCAAAAGCTCTCCCACGCTGACGCTGGTCGTGCACCTGATCTCGCCCAATGACCGCTACGACATCACCTACCTGCGCAACTACGCCATCCTGAACGTCAAGGACCGCCTGTCGCGCATCACGGGCGTGGGCGAAGTGACGGTGTGGGGGTCGGGCAACTACTCCATGCGCGTGTGGCTCGATCCGCAAAAGGTCGCGCAGCGCGGCATGACCGCATCCGAAGTCGTCAACGCGATCCGCGAACAGAACGTGCAGGTGGCCGCCGGCGTGATCGGCGCCTCGCCCACGCAGGGCGACGTGCCGCTGCAATTGAACGTGAACGCGCGCGGCCGACTGCAGACCGAAGAAGAATTCCGCGACATCATCCTGAAGACCTCGCCAGACGGCGCCGTGACGCACCTGTCCGACGTGGCCCGCGTGGAGCTGGATGCGCAAGAATACGGCCTGCGTTCGCTCCTGAACAACAAGCAGGCGGTCGGCATGGGCATCATGCAGTCGCCGGGCGCCAACGCGCTGGACGTCTCCAGCCAGGTGCGCGCCGCAATGGCCGAACTGGCGCAGGACTTCCCGCCGGGCGTGGAATACCGCATCGAATACGACCCCACGCAATTCGTGCGCTCCAGTATCGAAGCCGTCGTGCACACCCTGCTCGAAGCCATCGCGCTGGTCGTGCTGGTGGTGATTCTGTTCCTGCAGACCTGGCGCGCGTCCATCATCCCGCTGCTCGCGGTGCCCGTCTCCATCGTCGGCACGTTCGCGCTGCTGCTGATGTTCGGCTACTCCATCAACGCGCTGTCGTTGTTCGGCATGGTGCTGGCCATCGGGATCGTGGTGGACGACGCCATCGTGGTCGTCGAAAACGTCGAGCGCAATATCGCGGCGGGCTTGAGTCCACGCGATGCGACCTATCGCGCCATGCGCGAAGTCAGCGGCCCCATCATCGCCATCGCGCTGACCCTGTGCGCCGTGTTCGTGCCGCTTGCCTTCATGACGGGCCTGACCGGCCAGTTCTACAAGCAGTTCGCCATGACCATCGCCATCTCGACGGTGATCTCGGCCTTCAACTCGCTGACCCTGTCGCCCGCACTGTCGGCCCTGCTCCTCAAGAGCCACCACGACAAGCCCGACTGGCTGACCCGCGGCATGAACCGCGTCTTCGGCCGCTTCTTCAACTGGTTCAACAACATGTTTGGCCGCGCGTCCGAGTCCTACGGCACGGGCGTGGCCAGCGTCATCCGCCGCAAGGCCGGCGCGATGGGCGTGTACGCCGTGCTGGTCGCCGCGACCATCGGCGTGTCGTACCTGGTGCCAGGCGGCTTCGTGCCCGCGCAGGACAAGCAATACCTGATCGGCTTCACGCAGCTGCCCAACGGGGCCTCGCTGGACCGCACCGAAGACGTGATCCGCCGCATGAGCGACATCGCCCTGAAGGAACCTGGCGTGCAATCGGCCATCGCCTTCCCCGGCCTGTCCATCAACGGCTTCACCAACAGCTCCAGCGCCGGCATCGTGTTTGTCACGCTCAAGCCTTTCGGCGAGCGCAACAACGCCGAGCTGTCCGGCAACGCCATCGCCGCGTCGCTCAACCAAAAGTTTGCCGCCATCCAGGACTCGTTCATCGCCGTGTTCCCGCCCCCGCCCGTCATGGGCCTGGGCACGCTCGGCGGCTTTAAGCTCCAGCTGGAAGACCGCGCGGCCCTCGGCTATGCCGAACTGGACAAGGCCAAGCAGGCCTTCCTGGAAAAGGCGCGCCAGACGCCGGAACTGGGCCCCACGTTCTCCAGCTACGAGATCAACGTCCCGCAGCTCGACGTCGACCTGGACCGCGTCAAGGCCAAGCAGCTTGGCGTGCCGGTGACCGAAGTCTTCGACACCATGCAGATCTATCTGGGCTCCATGTACGTCAACGACTTCAACCGGTTCGGCCGCGTCTTCCAGGTTCGCGCCCAGGCTGACGCGCCCTTCCGCGCCCATGCCGACGACATCCTGCAGCTCAAGACCCGCAACGCCGCCGGCGACATGGTCCCGCTGTCCTCGCTGGTCACCGTCAAGCAGACCTTCGGCCCCGAAATGGTCGTGCGCTACAACGGCTACACCGCCGCCGACATCAACGGCGGCCCCGCCCCCGGCTACTCGTCCGACCAGGCGCAAGCCGCCGCCGAGCGCGTCGCCGCCGAAACCCTGCCGCGTGGCGTCAAGTTCGAATGGACCGACCTCACGTACCAGCAGATCCTCGCGGGCAACGCCGGCCTGTGGGTCTTCCCCATCAGCGTCCTGCTCGTCTTCCTGGTGCTGGCCGCGCTGTACGAAAGCCTGACCCTGCCGCTCGCCGTGATCCTCATCGTGCCGATGAGCATCCTGGCCGCACTGACCGGCGTCTACCTCACCGGCAACGACAACAACATCTTCACGCAGATCGGCCTGATGGTGCTGGTGGGGCTGTCCGCGAAGAACGCGATCCTGATCGTCGAATTCGCCCGAGAGCTCGAAATGAACGGCCGCACGCCGCTCGAAGCCGCCATCGAAGCCAGCCGCCTGCGCCTGCGTCCCATCCTGATGACGTCCATCGCGTTCATCATGGGCGTGGTGCCGCTGGTGCTGTCCTCTGGCGCCGGTTCCGAAATGCGCCACGCCATGGGTGTCGCCGTCTTCTTCGGCATGCTCGGCGTGACCCTGTTCGGCCTGTTCCTCACGCCGGTGTTCTACGTCCTGCTCCGCTCGCTCGGCGGCAAGAAGCTGCACTCCGCCGCGCCGCACGAAGCCCCCGTCTGCGTGCCGCACATCGACCCCAACGCGCCGCCCGAGCCGCAACACCACGCGTAAGCCGACAGAAAAAAGAGTAGCCAGCGCGTCCCGTCCGAATTCGCACGGGACGCGCGCCAAAGAGAAACGTCATCATGATCAAAAGACTGACCCGAGGATCCGCCCTGCTCGCCATGCTGCTCGTGCTGGCCGGCTGCGCGGTGGGTCCCACCTACCAGCGCCCCACGGCCGACACGCCCGCCGCCTTCAAGGAAGCCGCCCTGCCCGCGTCCGAAGCCGGCACCTGGAAGCCCGCCGAACCTTCTGAGGACGCCCTGCGCGGCGCCTGGTGGAAGGTCTTCAACGACGAAGGCCTGAACCAGCTTGAAGAAGAAGCCCAGCGCGCCAACCAGGACCTGCAGGCCGCTGCCGCCCGCCTCACCCAGGCCCGCGCCCTGCAACGCGAAGCGCGCTCCGGCTTCTTCCCCAGCCTGGACGCCGGCTTCGGCCCCAACCGCCAGCGCCCCTCGGCCGTCTCGCAAGGCCTGCCCGACGGCACGTCGACTTCCCCCGTCACCACCTGGCGCGCGCAAGGCACGGTGTCATACGAGGCCGACCTCTTCGGCCGCGTCGCATCGACAGTGGACGCCGCCACCGCCGACGCCCAGCAAAGCGAAGCGCTCTACCGCTCCGTCCTGCTCGCCCTGCAAGCCGACGTCGCCACCACCTACTTCCTGGTCCGTGAACAGGACGCCGAATCGCGCATTTACCACCAGACCGTCAAACTGCGCACCGACACCCTTCAACTCATCCAGCGCCGCTACGACGCCGGCGACATCAGTGAACTGGACCTGGCACGCGCCAAGGCCGAACTCGCCTCCGCGCAATCCGAAGCCCTGGGCATCGACCGCCGCCGCGCCACCGCCGAACACGCGCTGGCCGTCCTGCTGGGCCGCGCCCCATCCGAATTCACCATGCCGCCCCAGCCCATCGAAAAGATCGCGCTGACCATCCCCGCCGGGCTGCCCTCCACGCTGCTCGAACGCCGCCCCGACATCGCCGCCGCCGAACGCGCCATGGCCGCCGCCAACGCCCGCGTCGGCGCCGCCAAGTCCGCGTTCTTCCCCCGCCTGGACATCACCGGCGCCTTCGGCTACGAGTCCTCGGAACTGGGCAACCTCTTCCAGTGGTCCAGCCGCACGTTCCTGCTGGGCCCGCTCGTCGGCGCCGCCCTGTCCATGCCCATCTTCGACGGCGGCCGCCGCCAAGCCGGCCTGGACCGCGCCCGCGCCGTCTACGAAGAAGACGTCGCCGTCTACCGCCAGACCGTCCTGAACGCGTTCCGCGAAGTGGAAGACAACCTCGCGAACTTGCGCATTCTGGCCGACCAGACCAAGGCTCAGAACGAAGCAGTGGAAGCGGCTGCGCGCGCGGCGAAGCTTTCGCACACGCAGTATCGCGAAGGCTCGATCAGCTATCTGGACGTGATTGAAGCCGACCGCAGCGTGCTCTTGCAGCAACGCGTGTCGGTGCAACTGACTGCCGAACAGGCCCGGTCGACGGTGGGGTTGATTCGCGCTATCGGCGGCGGCTGGGATAACCCGATCCCGCCGGAAAAGGTGGCGACGAAGTAACGCAAACCAGTTTGGTGTCTGACACGCGAGGCGTTTCTAACCCGGTGTCAGACACCCCGCGTAAACCGGCTTGCACTCGTTACGGTTAAGCCCCATGGGTGTCAGACACCTAGCCACCACCGAGCCATCACCGAGCCGTCGGCAACCGACACGGCACCGCCAAAAAACCACCCGCACGCCAGCGCGCAGCGCCATCGCCCCGACGCAAGACACCGCGTAAGCCCCACCAGGCCGCCCGCGCGGCCGCAGTGGGGCGGGCCCCGCAAGACGCTCCGACTCACGAAAAGCGTCGGCAAGAACCTCAAGAACCCCACCCACGCCAGCGTCCTATCAAGTTCAAACCACCGCAGCCCGGTGTGGCGGCGGCCTGGGTGCGCGGGGCGTGTAGATGCGCCCGAGGGAATCGGAAGGCAGTCGCCG
>NZ_DCYD01000003.1:161875-258802 GCF_002331005.1 Achromobacter sp. UBA2119
CCCCGCCCGAACGCCAGCCCCCCCCCCGAACGACCAGCTTCTCCGAGTCAGCCAAAAAACAGACCGAGCCAACTCCGACCCACCCGAGCCATTCCCGACCCGAATTTTTCCGCTTTGTTTTTAAAGACTTACCAAAGCACCGAGCCACAACTGACCCGAATCCCCGCAGAAAAAACCACTTTCCCGTTTTCCGAGCAATCCGTAATCAGCGATCAGCCCCGAAACCATCAATTAAGCCTTTGATAAAAAAGAGAAAACCAGCATTCAAACAAACCCTGGCACGGACTTTGCAATTAACCGGATGTCATCCCCGATGACACACCGGCCAATAAGGCCATCACGCAATAGAAACCAAACCAGGAAACAGCAAAATGCCGACTCCCGCCTACATCAGCATCCAGGGCAAGACCCAGGGCAACATCACGCAAGGCGCCTTCACCGCCGACTCCGTCGGCAACGTCTACCAGGAAGGTCATGAAGACCAGATCCTGGTCCAGGAAATCGAACACCTGATCGCCACCCCCACCGACCCGCAAAGCGGCCAGCCTTCCGGCCAGCGCGTCCACAAGCCCTTCGTCTTCACCGCGCCCCTCAACAAGGCCACCCCCCTCATGTACCAAGCCCTCGCCTCCGGCGAAATGCTGCCCGAAGTCGAAGTCAAGTGGTACCGCACCTCCACCGAAGGCAAGCAAGAGCACTTCTTCACCACCAAGCTCGAAGACGCCACCATCGTCAACATCAACACCGTGCTCCCGCACGCCCAGGATCCCACCAAGGCCGAGTACACCCAGCTCGTCAAGGTCGCCATGGCCTACCGCAAGATCACCTGGACCCATGCCATCGCCGGCACCGAAGCCTCCGACGACTGGCGCAAGCCCCAAGAAGCCTGATCCCAGGTTTCTTAAATAACAAGGCCGGCGCATCACGCGCCGGCCTTGTCCGTTCTGATCCGACCTTGATCGACACGGGGCTAATCAACAGTCCCAAACGTCAGGAAGCCAATCATGAAACCCATCGTTCTTGTAGGTCATCGCCATAGCTGCCCCACTCACGGCACCGGCACCGTCGTCACCGGTGCAAGCGAAGCCATCGTCAACGGCCGGGCCGTCGCCCGCATCGGCGACCGTATCAGTTGCGGCGCAATCATTCAGACCGGCTCGCCCGGCACCATCATCGAAGGACAACCCGTTGCGCGCCAAGGCGATAAAACCAGCCATGGCGGCACGCTGATCGAAGGCGAGGCCGGCTGGCTGGTCGAATGATCCATCCAGGCGTGGCAGCGCGATCGCGTTGCCACGCCTCCCTCACCGGACCACGCCTACCGGCAACCCCACCTGCCGAGCCACCCGCGCAGGCATGCCACCCGCCGAGGCAGCCTGCTTCCCGCCAGCCTTGCCCCCCGCACTCTGCCCTCCTGCATCGTTACCGCGCACGCCATCCTCTAGAAGCGTCTTCGGCAAGGCAAACCCCTTGAACAACGGCTGCGTGAACGGATTGTTCGCCTTCTCCGTACTGATGCGATAGCGCATACCGCCGTCCGGCGCAGCAAAGCTGATATCAACGCTCGAGCTCGTCGCACCGTTCAGGCGGGCCTGACTGAGCAGCCGGTATAGCGACCACGGACCGCGATAAGCCAGTCCGCTGCTGCTGCCCCCCGCATGCACCAACGTCATGCGGCTTTCATTGCTGGACGCCAGCGTATTCGGCCAGATCAACGCCGTGCTGGTCGTCGGACCGTGGTTGTAAGTCACCAACTGCCCTTCCACGCTAAGCGAGCTGCTGCGCTTGCTCGGCGCCATTCCCAACGGCTCCACATGAAACTGCACACCCAACATGCCGCGGCTATTGAAGAACGCGTCCCGGATCTTCTCGGCCGCTTCAAGCTGCGTCAGCACGTCATTGCGCACCAGATACCCGCCCAACCGCTCCGAGTACAACGCCTCAAGGTTGTCCTCGATGAACAGATTCAGGTACTTCTCGCGAAACTGCTGCAAACGCCCCTGCGGGCCGAAGAACGCCGTGAAATCGTCCAACGCCACTTCCTCACGGCTCGCCGGATTGAACGGATAACGATTCGCCAACCGCTCGCGATAAAAGCGATACACGTCGATGTCCCAACGACGCTCAAGCTCACGCAATGCCTCCACCAGAATCACCCGCGACGACTCGTCGGCCAACTTGCCCACCTGACGGTTCAGCGGTTCGGGCAGACCCGCAGCAATACGCTGCAGATTGCTGATCGGATCCGGCCCTTTCAGCCCGAAGCGCTCCAGCACCACGTCTAGCGCCGTCTTGCCGCGGTCCGGGCTGTCGTGCACCGTGCGCACCTTGTCTTGCACGCTACCGATCGCCACCAGAGTTTCGTCCAGGTACGACGCCCGATCGCCCTTGGCCTGCAACAGTTGGCTCATCGGCGCAAACGCCCGCGCAATCCCGAATATCGCGCCGGTTTCGTCCTTGCCAGCTGCCACCTTTTCCGCCACGCCAGAAGCCTGCGCAACCGCTGCGCCCTTCCCGTCGAGCGCACCCGTGACGGCCGGGGTGTTGGCGCCAAGTTCACTGTTGTCGCGCACGGTTTCCACCAGCCGGCGCAACGGCGCCGCAGGACTCGTCACCGTGCCCAGCACATTGACCGCCTCGGCAAGATCATGAAAATCCCGAACCTCAAGCTGGTTGAGGTTGCGCTGCCAGGTGTCGATGTAATCTCGGCCGTAGATGGCCTGGATGCGCTCGGCCAATGCGCGCTTGTCGGCCTCCGAATAATCGATATTGCGCCGCTCGCCCAACGCCCACTGATCGATCATCGCCAGTTCGGTCAGATCCTGGCTGTGCGGCGCGAAGTAATTGTGAAACCCCTTGGCCGTCAACAGCGCGTCGATACGGCCATCGGAAGCGGGCTGTCCCGTTTCTGCCTTGGCCGCAGCCGCCGGCTGGTAGACCACATCAAAGGCCGGGCCGATTTCATTGCGCAGATCCAGCGGCGCCCTGAGAAATTCGCCCGCCTGACGGCGCATCGTCATGTACACGCGCTGTGGCAACGGAATCTGCCGCAGGTCGCGCTGCACAACGGACACGCGCTGCTGAAACTGCGGCAGCAGCGTGTCGGCATACTTCATCGCGTAGTCCAGATGCCGCATCAACGCATGCTGCACCTTGTCCTCGCCGGGGAAAGCCTGTGCCCACTGCCGCCCCATCCAACGCTCAACCACCGGCGGCCGGCGGTTGGGACGATCCTCAATCATGCGGTACACGCGCAACGCCTCAAGCTGCGCATCGCTGTCGATCGAGGTGCCGTCAAGGTGCTCCATCACCCCATTGGCCAGCGCAGGCAGGAATCGCTGGGACAGCAGCGTCAAATAGGCCTGATCGACCTTCGGACCAATCTGCCATCCCTGATACAGACCCATGTCCGCCACAAGCGGCCACGCTTCCCGGTAATCGCCATACACCGCCACCGCGCTGCTGATCTGATCCAGCGGCTGGAGCAGATTGCGGCCTGTCGTGTCCAGCTTGCCGTCGATGGCGTGGGCGCTATAAGCGCGGCTGCGCTCCAGAACGCTCATGGCCTTGTCCCGGTTCACCGCGTAGTAGTGATACCAGCCGCCGAGGATCACCGCGCTGCCCAGCGACGCCACTCCGAAGCGCAAGGCCAGCGCGCGCCGCTTCTCGGCACGCACACGCGGGTTGTCGCCCGCCAGGCCGGATTCGGGATAGATGACGCGCTGAAAAAGCTGCTGGGCGAAGTAAACCATCGCGCGGCCGCTGGGATGCGTGGCCGGCACGGGCTCGCGGATATCGTAGTTCTGCGAGGCAGACGCCACGAAGGCGTTGGTCAGCACACCTTGCTGATAGACCGACGACAGAAAGACGCCACGCGGCAGCGCCGGTGTGATGTAACGATCGCTGCCCAGCACATCGGTCAGGAACTCCATCAAGAGCGGCCGCATGCCGGTCAGCTGCCGCACCAGGGAATACAGGGCTTCCCGTTGACGCAATTCGCGGACGTCGGCCAACGCATCAAACACCTGCTCGTTCAGGCGCGTCAGGAACTCGTCGTACCGCGCACCCAGTTCATCCCGCCACGCATCGTAACGCTGCACCGAGTCCAGCGTGAACGTAAACCCAAAGATGTCCTCGCGAGCGGACTTGGACAGCCGCGCAAACAGCGGCTCGAATCCTTCAAGCAAGTCGAATTTGCTCAGCACGACATACAGCGGCGGACGCGTACCGAGCTGGCGGCTCAGTTCGGCCAGCCGCGCGCGCAGCAACGAGGCCAGCGCCTTGCGGTCGCTGGGTTGCTGATTCAGCAGCGAGACCAGGCTGACCATCAGCACCACACCATTGAGCGGACGGCGGCTGCGATTGCGCCCCAGCCAGCTCACAAAGCTATCCCACAGACGGGAATGAAGCGCCTCGGGCAGGAGCGCGGGTCCCGCAGCGTCTCCCGGCCTTGGCGCTTCCGTATTTCCGGACGCCGCAGACGCTTCAATTTCCGCCGTCACTCGCGGCTGGCTGATCAGTTCGCCCGGCGGGTCGATCAGCACCGCGTCATCGCCGATCCACCAGTCAATGCGATAGATCCGGTCCGGGTCGTCCTGCAGGCGCTGACTGCCCGCCTTGACCTCACCGGTCAACGAAAACGTCTGGCTAGACCGATTGACGAAGCTGGTTTTTCCCGCGTTTTCCTGCCCAAGCACCAGGTACCACGGAAGTTGATAAAGCGCGTTGCGGCCCTTCAGGTTTGCCTGCAGCACGCTCAGGCTCTTGTCCAGGTCCCGCTCCTGCGCCTGCACGTAGCGCAAGCAGGGATCGTCTTGCTGCTTCTGCGTCTGCGCCCGCTCGGCTTCCAGCATCAGATTTCGTTTGCGCAGCCTGATGGCCCAGACCAGCAAGGGCAGCGCAATCAGCACGAGCGTGGCAAGCACGCGCGCGGTCAGACTTGCCAGCGGTTGGTATTCATCCCATGTCCACATCGGCCCCAACCACCAGATGGCGGCCAAGGCGAGCGTCAGCATCAGCAGCAACGCCACTGGCATGCCCTGCTTTGTCCATTTCAGTAGGGGCTGGCCATAGCGTTTCACTTTCGACCAAATCTTAAACATGGGGTTGCTCCTGTTTCTTGCATTCGATTGCGGCGTTGACGTGGCGCCCCAGCAGGCCGAACAGACTGGGCTCCCATTGCGCCGCGGATGCGTCTTGCATGATCTGATGGGCGCGGGCATACAAGCCATCGGCCAGCCACGCCAACCCCCGCGCGCCGAGCAGTTCCGCGGCGATCGTGATGACATGGCAACCATGGCGCGGATCTGCTGACGTCTTCTGGATGGCCTCCAGCCGCTTGAGCATCGATTCCACCCCTGTGGCTACCAACACCTCGCGCAGCTCCTCGCGCAACGCCGGGTACTCATGGCCGGCGCCCAGCTTCGCGGTGTCCGCATCCGCCCCACTGATCCACGACTGCGTTTCGCCATCGACGAAAGCGCGGCCATCAGCAAATTGCAGCTTCACCAACGCGGGCAGCTTGGCCACAAAGCGCTCGGTGGACTGGCGGATCGCCTCGGCGACGTTC
Organism: Achromobacter sp. UBA2119; assembly: GCF_002331005.1. Taxonomy (NCBI): domain Bacteria; kingdom Pseudomonadati; phylum Pseudomonadota; class Betaproteobacteria; order Burkholderiales; family Alcaligenaceae; genus Achromobacter; species Achromobacter sp. UBA2119. The sequence goes on from NZ_DCYD01000003.1 coordinate 167,445, forward strand.
TGCATCTCCAGGCGGCGGGCGATACCGGCGGCCAGAAAGCTGCCGCGCAGCCAGTACGGCGACGAAGTAATGCTTTTTTCGACGCGCTGCAGAAGCGCAGGATCGACCGCATTCGCTTTCAGCGCGTCCCAATAGGCCTCGGCGGTTTCGGCGGGAACGGCCATCAGCTCCGTCCGCATCGTGTCCTTTCGAGTCGATGGCGCAATGCTCAGGTGTGCCCATAAGGCGAAGCGGCGCAGCAGATAGCCGGTCGGGTCATAGGCGTCTTGCTGGTTGATGAGGTCGGCCACGGCCAACAGCGATCGGCGCGTTTCACGCTCGTTGCCCTGCGCCATGGCCATCGGCGTGAAGAAGGCCTCGGTGATCCCGGTGGGTTGCGCCGACAGCTCCATGTGCGCATCGGCCAGCTCGGGCGCACGTGTCGCCTCCGCCTTCAGCCGTAACTGCGCCTCCAGGCGAGTCAGCGTCGGCACGTCCAGCTTGGATTCGCTTGCACAGCCCTGCAGCGTGTCCAAGGCCCGTTGGCCAGATTTGTAGAACTCGTCGGCGTATCCCTTGCCGTCCAGTTTGGCCAGCGCCTCTCCCAGGCGCTCCAGCTGCTGGGACATCAGGCGCCGCTTGGCCGTCAACCCGGCCGCGCCCGGCTTCGGATGGCTGGTGCTCCAGTACCGGCTGGTCATACCGGCCAACACGCCCGCCGCCTCGGCCCAGCCGCGCCAACCGCCTGAACGCATGCGAGCGGTCGCCAATTGCGCGGCAATGCGCAGGTGCTTGCACTGCGACTGCAGATACTGGCGCGATGCCGAGTCCACATAGCTCCAGTCGATGGTCGCCTCTTGAAGCCCGCCGAGCTTCATCATTTCGCTTTCGACACCCTGGTAGGAGTTGTCTTCCTCGTCGAACTCGCCGGCCGGCTGATGCGGCGAGATGGGTGACAGGATGGCGTCGAGGTCCAGCGTGGGAAACGTGCTCACCAGTGACAGGCCTCGCGTTGTTGCGCCATCAGCTCGTGAAGCGCCACGGTGTCGAACGACAGCCCGTGAAACGCGGCATGGTCGCTTTCAAGCTGCATCTGCTGGGACGCGCGGGTCAGATGACGAAGCTGTTCGATCGCGACCAGGCCGCGACCCGCATCCGTGACCGTGCCGTCCTCCACGACCTGCCACGGCCGGCGGTCGGAAATCGGCCGCCCGTCCAACAGCACGCGGATGCTCACGCGGCTGACGTCCAGCGGCTCGGCGGTGATGAGCTGCAAGCGAGAAATGTTCTGCAGGCAACTGATTGCCAGCAGCGGCCGAGGCTCGCTTCCCGCCTGGGCCGGCGCCGAAATGACGACCTTGTCCTGGCCCGGTATGGCATCGCCGACGCGCAGCAGCAGCACGCCGGCGTGATCTGCCTTGCGGCGGGATTCGTTGCGTTGCACCAGCCCGACAATGTCCGGCACCCGAACCATGGAAGGCGCGGTGGCTGATGCCTGGGCAGTCGGCGCCACGGTGGACGGTGTCGCCATTTCCGCAGCAGGAACGGGCGGTGTACCCGCTTCGGCGTCAAAACAGGCCAACCGTTCGATTGCCGACACGATGGTCCTGCAACTACGGCCCGCCGCCACCGCGTCCGTGGCCGCGTCGCCGCCCACGAGCACGGCGGCGGTCAGCAGGAGCGCCCCAAATGGCTTCATATTGCTTCCTCTCCAGTCAGATTCATATCAAGGCACTTGCGCGCCAAGGTGCGTTTGGGAATCCCCAGGCTTTGCGCGGCTACCCGGCGGGAGCCCGCGGCCTGACGCAAGCGGTCTTCCAGCAGCAAGCGCTCGAACGCGGCTAGCGCGTCGGGAAGACTTTCGGTACGCCAAAGGCGCTGCAGGCGGGCTTCGCCGGAGTCATCGATTACGGGTTTGTGCGCGCCGTCTGTCAGCTCGACCAGCCGGTTGGTCTGGATGCGCTTGCCGGGCGGCGTTCGCTCCGCGGCCGCAAGCACCAGACTGCGCAGCTCGCGGACGTTGCCGGGAAACCGATGACGTTGGAGCTGTGCAATCGCGTTGTCGGAAATGCCGGCGACGCGGCCGGGGAATGCCCGGTTGTGCTCGAGCAGAATGTGCGCGACCAGCGCCGGAACGTCTTCAAGGCGCTCGCGCAGGGGCGCAATGTGCAGCGTCAGTTGGCAGACACGGAAGTACAGGTCCTCTCGGAACCGCCCGTCCCGCACCAGTTCAAGCAAAGGCCGATGGGTGGCGCAGATCAGCCGAAAGTTGGACGGCAGCTCTCGCGTTGCCCCCACCGGCCGGTACTTCTTTTCGTTCAGCAGGCGCAATAGCGCGCCCTGCAGGCTCAGGGGCATATCCCCGATTTCGTCCAGAAACAACGTGCCGCCATCGGCTTCCGCGACCAGCCCCGTCCGCGCCTGCGTGGCCCCGGTGTAGGCGCCACGGGTTGCGCCGAAGAGTTCCGCTTCAATCAGGTCCTTCGGGATGGCCGCGCAGTTCACCGGCACGAACTTGCCCTTGCGCGCGGATGCCTGGTGGATCAGCCAGGCGGCATGGTCCTTGCCCGAGCCCGTTTCTCCGGTGACCAGCAACGACAAGGAAGAGTCGGCGAAACGCAGCATGTCTTCGCGTAGCCGCCGCGCAATCTGCCCGGTGCCGACAAAGCCGGTTGACAGCAGACGCCGGCGTCCGCGCGTCTCGGACTGCTGGTGGTGCATGGTCTGGCGCGTTTGCGTCAGCTCGACCGAACCTAGCCGATCGAGCAGACCATTCAAGACGGCGTCATGCAACCTGCACAGTTCCTGCCAAGTGGGGTCCGCCGTCCAGGACCTGAGCCCGGACGCCGCTCCCGCCAGGAACAACACCGCCACAGCCTTCTGACGCGCGTCCAGCAGCGGCACCACCAGCCATGCCTCTGCGGCAGCGAGCCGCTCGCGGAGTTCCTCATAGCCGCCCGCGACGCCGAACATGCTGTCCAGACGTGCGACATGACGGGCCTGAGCGGTGGTCAGGCAGTGGGTGATGGGGTTGTCGAGATCGAGCAAGGAGTATGCCGGCAACAGGTCCAGCGCGACGCCATGACTGGCGATCGGCCGGATGCTGTCGCCGGCAGCCTCGCGCCAGTAGCAGACCCCGTAACGTATCCCCGGCGCCGAACAAACGGCTTTGAGGAACCGGTCGGCCAGGGACGCAATGCCGCTGGCCTGGACCAACGTCCGGGCCAGCGCGGCGGCGCCTTGAGCACTCAAGGACATTGCACTTACTCCACCACGGCGTCGAAGGCTGCACCATTCCAGCTGATTGCGGAACGGCGGAAGCGCTGCCCGCTGGCCAGGCACTTCAGCACAGCCAGCGACAACGGCGGCAGCATGTCGCCGTCGATGCTGGCATCCAGCAGCCGTGCGCCATTCTGGTGACGCAGGCAACGCGCGCGCAATTCATCCCGTGCTGATGTCTCGATCGTCAATTGCGCGCTGTAGCGGTCGCTGAACTGTCTTTCGATGCGTTGCAGGCGGCTTTCGACGATTTCGGCAAGCGTGGCCTCGTCCAGATAGCAAAATGGCACGACCTGCATGCGCGCCAACAGTGCCGGCTTGAAGAATCTTGCAAGGTGTTCGCGCAGCGCCTCGGTGCCGAGGTCGGCGAGTGGACCGCCGTCGTGATCGAAGCCCAGGTTCGAGGTCAGGAAGAACAGCACGTTCTGGCAGTCGATGCGACGGCCTTCGCCGTCGGCAAGCTCGCCTTTGTCGAAGGCCTGATAGAAGATATTGAGCACCTCCGGGTGCGCTTTCTCGACTTCATCCAGCAGCACCACCGAATAGGGCCGCTTACGGATGGCCTCGGTCAGTACACCGCCTTCGCCGTAACCGACGTATCCCGGCGGGGCCCCCAACAGGCGCGACACGGTGTGCTTCTCTTGATACTCCGACATGTTGATGGTGGTCAGGAACTGCTCGCCGCCAAACAACGCGTCGGCGACGGCCAAGCCAGTTTCTGTTTTCCCAACCCCGCTCGGCCCCACCAGCAGGAAGGCGCCCATCGGCGTCCCGGGGCGCCGCAGATCGGCCATGGCGGTCAACAGGCGCCGGTGCACCGTGTCGATCGCGGCGTTCTGCCCCTTGACGCGTTGACGTAGCGTCTCGGGCAGCTTGTCCAAGCGGTGGAACTGGTCGCTGTTGATTGTGGCGGCGGGAATTCCGGTCCAGTCCGCAATCACCTGAGCAATCTGCTCGGCGCCCACGTCTGCATGCAACAAGGCGCCGCTGCGTTGAAGGTCCGCCAATTGCGCGACCAGCGCTTCCAGCCGCTGTGACGTGTCTTCCTGGAGCTCGCCCGCGCGCAGGGAAATGATCTCGTCAATCAGCGTCTTCTGCCGCTGCCACGCGGCCTGCAACTGTTCGATGGAGTCCTGAATCTGCTGCCGCGCGACATCCAGCGCGGCCAGCCTGCCGGTATCCGGCTTTCGTCCGGCGCGGGCATCCCGCCAGAGCTGGTCGGCCTCGGCATCCACCTGCCGCAATTCGTTTTCCAGTGAAGCGAGGCGTCGCGGTGATTCGGCCAACGCCGTCGCGACGCGCGCGCAGGCGGTGTCGAGCACGTCGATCGCCTTGTCCGGCAATTGGCGGCCCGAGAGATAACGTGCCGACAACGCCGCAGCAGCCTTCAGCGCATCGTCGGCGATATAGACCTGATGCGCGTCCTCATAAATGCCACGCAGGCCGCGCAGGATATGCACGGCCTGCTCCACGCTGGGCGCGTCCAGTTTCACCAGTTGAAAACGCCGCGTGAGCGCGGGATCCTTCTCGAAGTATTTTTTGTATTCGGACCAGGTCGTGGCGGCGATCGTGCGCAGTTCTCCGCGCGCGAGAGCGGGCTTCAGGAGATTCGCCGCATCGCTGCCGCCTGCCGCGTTACCGGCCCCAATCAGCGTGTGCGCCTCGTCGATAAACAGGATGATGGGCTTGGACGCATGCTTGACCTCGTCGATGACAGCCTTCAAGCGCTTTTCGAACTCGCCTTTGACAGAGGCGCCGGCTTGGAGGGCGCCTAGATCCAGCCCCCACAACGTCACGTCGCGCAGCGGCGCAGGAACGCGCTGCTCGACAATGCGCCTTGCCAGGCCCTCGACCACGGCGCTTTTTCCGACGCCAGCTTCGCCCACCACGATCGGATTGTTTTTGCGGCGGCGCGACAGAATGTCGATCATCAGATCGATCTCGGCGTCCCGGCACAAAACCGGATCGATTTTGCCCGCGCGCGCCTGGGCCGTGAAATCTTGGCCGTATTTGCTGAGCGCGCTGTCGGAGGCCGCCATTGCCGATTGCTCTGGCGATGAATCTTCCAGGACGGGCGCTTCCGACGAACCGGCCAGCAATTCGCGAAAACGTTTGCGCAGCGTTTCGCGATTAATCGATTCGAATAACCGGATCGCGGGAAACGGCAAGTATCGCCCCGGATTCAGCAACGCGGCCAGCAGCAGCGCGCCAGTCCGTATTTCGGTTTGCTCCAATTCCACCGAGCTTAATAGCCAGGCGTCCTGCATCAATTCGAGCAGCAAGGGAGAAAACGAGGGGTATGCATGCCCCAGCCCTGCGTCGAGTTTCGGAAACGTGCTGGCTAAGGCCTCGCGCAACGCATCCAGATCGAATTCCGTATTTGCCAGAACGCAGCGAACATCACATTTTGGCTGTTCCAGAAATTTATAGAGCAGGTGGGCAACCGTAACCTCTGCGCCGTGCTGGCGGATGCAGAGACTGCCGGCTTCCTCGAGCGCGTGTCGCGCCACCGGGTGCAATCGGTCAAGCAAGGCAGACAGATCAACGGAAATCATGCCGGATATTCCTCGTGGCCATGGGTTTTCTCACCATTTATGGTTTAAGCGCTACAGAAACCGAGCGCATTAAGAAACCACAGTCAGAGGAGCGCATCAATCGGACTAATTCGAATATCAGCCGGCCGACTTTCTTTTCTTATTGCCGCGCATATTTCCCATACGAATCCGAACAATCCCGACAGCTTTTCGAACTTTTCATATGTTCGCAGCTTTGACTCGCGGATCAGAATAGGCAGCTTTTTTTTGCTTTATATCTCCATGCGCTAGCGTCGTTTGAATATCTAAAAGGAGTGACCCATGGCATCGAAAGTTGGTTCAGTTGCACCGAAAGAACGGATCAATATCCGCTATATCCCCGCCACAGGCGACGAGCAAGAGGAAATTGAACTCCCGCTCAAAGTGATGGTGCTCGGAGATTTCAAGGGGCATGCCGACGAAACGCCGCTGGAAGATCGCCCCGCTGTCCAGATCAATAAGGACACCTTCAACGAAGTCATGGCCGAAGCCGGACTCAGCCTCAAAGTCGACGTCCCGGCCACGCTCGAAGAAGGCAGCGAAAGCGACACGCTCAGCGTCAACCTGCAATTCAAGAACATCAAGGATTTCGGTCCTGACGCGATTGCCCGCCAGGTTCCCGAACTGAAGAGCCTGCTGGAACTGCGCGAAGCGCTCGTAGCGCTGAAGGGCCCCATGGGCAACATCCCGGCGTTCCGCAAGCAGATCCAGACCTTGCTGGGTGACGACAGCGCACGCGGCAAGCTAGCCCAGGAACTCGACCAACTCCTGGCGGCGCCGCAGGCGTGATGCCCGGCCCCGTCTCAACCGCACTCTTCAGGTTTTCAAGGACGCACCGATGACCAAAGCCCAAACCGCCGAGATCCAGGAACACGCCGCCAGCCAGCCCCCTGGGGGATTGCTGGCGCAAATCATGGCCCAGACCCGCATCGAGCCCAGCCAGGAGGGCTATGCGGTCGCCGAGCGCGGTGTCGCCGCATTCGTGTCCGAGATGCTCAAGTCCGACTCCCGCGAGCAACCGATCAACAAGCAACTGGTGGACCAGATGCTTGCCGCGATCGACCGCAAGCTCAGCAAGCAAATGGACGCCATTCTTCATCAGCCGGAATTCCAGCAGCTTGAATCCATCTGGCGCGCCTTGTTCGACTTCGTGCAGCGCACGGACTTCCGCGAAAACATCCAGGTCGTGTTCGTGCCGGTCACCAAGGACGAACTGCTAGAAGACTTTGAAAGCGCTGCCGACATCACCCGCAGCGGCTTGTACAAGCATGTGTACACCGCGGGTTACGGGCAGTTCGGCGGCCAGCCGATCGGTTGCATGATCGGCAACTACAACTTCGGTCCCTCCGCGCCCGACATCAAGTTGCTGGGCTACCTGGCCTCCGTCGGCGCCATGGCGCATGCACCGTTCCTTGGCGCGGCCGGACCCGAAATGCTCAACCTGGAATCCTTCGAAGAGCTGCCCAACCTGAAGGAAGTCAAAGACATCTTCGAAGGCCCGCGCTTTGCCAAGTGGCGCAGCCTGCGTGAATCCGAAGACTCGCGCTACCTGGGCCTGACCATGCCCCGCTACCTGCTGCGCCAGCCGTACGATCCGCTGGAAAACCCCGTCCGCAGCTTCGCCTACGAAGAAACCATCGACGGCGATCACCGCAACTACCTGTGGGGCAACACCGCATTCCTGATGGGCAGCCGCGTCACTAACAGCTTCGCCAAGTTCCGCTGGTGCCCGAACATCATCGGCCCGCAGTCCGGCGGCGCGGTGGAAGACCTGCCCATGCACCTGTACGAATCCTTGGGACAGCTGCAGGCCAAGATCCCCACGGAAGTCCTGGTCTCCGACCGCAAGGAATTCGAACTGTCCAGCGAAGGCTTCATTCCGCTGACCATGCGCAAGGACAGCGACAACGCCGCGTTCTTCTCGGCCAATTCGGTGCAAAAGCCCAAGGTGTTCCAGAAGACGCCCGAAGGCCTGGCCGCTCAGACCAACTACATGCTGGGCACGCAGCTTCCCTACATGTTCATCATCAATCGCCTGGCGCACTACATCAAAGTGCTGCAGCGCGAGCAGATCGGCAGCTGGAAGGAACGTCAGGACCTGGAGCGCGAACTCAACAACTGGCTGCGCCAGTATGTCGCCGACCAGGAAAGCCCCACCAGCGACGTCCGAAGCCGCCGTCCGCTGCGCGCCGCCCGGGTCGTCGTGCAAGACGTGGCCGGCAATCCTGGCTGGTATCAGGTTGCGCTGTCGGTTCGCCCCCACTTCAAGTACATGGGCGCCAGCTTCGAACTGTCGCTGGTCGGCCGCCTGGATAAGGACTGACAGGGAGCCGAGCCATGCCCCGGTCCCCAGGGCGCGGAAGCCTGTTCGAACGCCTCGATCCGGACCTTCCGCCGCGGCGCACGCGCACCCGCCAGGAAATGGCGGCCGAGCGTATCCGCGCCATCAAGCGCCAGTTGGAATGGATCCTCAATTCCCGCCAGGGCAGCTCGCAGAGCAGCCCTGGTTTGGGATTGCGCGATCTGAACGACGCGGCCATCGGCGCCGTCGACCTGCGCCAACAGGTCTGTCTGGACATCCACGCCGCGGTGGCCGCCTACGAGCCACGCGCGCGCGTTGTCGAAGTCAGGCCGCTTCCCGGGACGGACGCGTCGCTGAACCTCGGCTTTCGGCTGGTCTGCCGGGTGCCGGTGAACAACCTGGAAGAGCAGGTGGAAATCGGCCTGCTCTTTCACCATCAAGGCCGACAGGTCAGGGTGACCTAACACGTAGCCATGGGAGGCTGACCGGATGCCACTGAAGGGAAAATTCCGCGAGGAACTGGATTACCTGCGCCGCTTGCGGCGCGTCTTCGCACGCAACAACCCGCAGCTGGCGCCGTTTCTTGGCGAGGAAGCGACCGACCCCGACGTCGAGCGCCTGATGGAAGGCTTTGCCTTCCTGACCGCAAAGCTGCGCCTCAAGATCGAGGACGATTTTCCTGAATTGACGCATTCGATGCTGCAGATGCTATGGCCCAACTATCTGCGGCCCCTGCCCAGCGCCACCATCATGCAGTTCGAACCCACCGACCATTCCATCACCGGCCGCCAGACCGTGCCGCGCGGCACCGGCATTCAGTCGCGGCCCGTGGACGGCGTGCAATGCCAGTTCCGCACCTGCCAGGACGTGTCGATATTCCCGTTCGACGTGGCGGACGTCAATGACGGCCATTCGCTTGAAAAGTCGATTGTCCGCGTCGACCTCGCCCCCCTGAGCCAGAACCCGCCCAACACCTTTGGCTGCGACAAACTGGATTTTTATCTGAGCGGCAGCGATTACACCGCGCAAACGCTCTACCTGTGGCTGGCGAAGTACCTGGGCGAGATCCGCATGGAGTCCGCAGGTACGGTGCGCCAAATACCGGTCAATCAGATCGGCTTTCCGGGATTCCATTCCGACACTGCATTGCTGCCGTACCCCAAGAACGCCATGGATGGCTACCGCATCCTCCAGGAATATTTTCTTTTTCCCAGGCGCTTCTACTTTTTCTCCCTGACACACCTGCTCGAACTTTGGCCGGACCAGCCCACGACAAACGTGCGCATCGAGTTCCACTTCACGCGGCCCATGCCGGCGGACGTGCGCGTACGCAAGGGCGACATCGCGCTGTACTGCACGCCCGCGGTAAACCTGTTCGAACACGATGCCGAACCCATCCGCCTGACCGGCAAGGCTGCCGAGCACCGCCTCATGCCCGGCGGGCAGCGGGCCGATGCGTACGAAATCTTCAGTATCGACAAGGTCGATGGATGGAAGAACGGCGACAGCGCGCAACCCGGCGAATGGCTGCGCACCTACGAGCCCTTCGAATCGCTGCGCCATCAAATCGAACACGAACGCGGGCGCACCACGCTGTATTACCGCACGCGCCTGTCGTCATCCCTGGTCGATCCCGGCGTCGAGCACCGCATCGCCTTCGTGCGCGGAGACGATCACCACTACATCGGGCGGGAAGAGACGGTGTCGCTCGCGCTGACGTGCACCAACCGCGATTACCCGCTGGCGCTGGGCGTGGGCGATATCCGCGAGGGGTTGCGGGACACCCCGGCGTTTGTCCGCTTCAGAAACCTGACCACGCCCACGCCGCCGTACCGTCCGGTCCTGGATGGCGATCTGCACTGGAGCCTGATCTCCAACCTATCGCCCACTTACCTGTCGCTGCTGTCGGCCGAACCGCTGAAGGCGATCATCGGCAACTACGACTTCTCGGCACACCACGATATTCAGCGCGCCCGCACCACGCAAAAGCGCCTGGACGGCCTGCAGGAAGTGGTCAGCGAGCCCATTGACCGGATGTACAAGGGCCTACCGATCCGGGGCACCCGCACCCTTTTGAAGCTGGACCAGAACGGCTTCTCTTGCGAGGGCGATCTCTACCTGTTCGGCACGGTGCTCAGCCACTTCCTGTCGCTGTACGCCAGCCTGTCGTCGTTCCACGTGCTGGAAGCGATCAACACCACCAATCAGGAGCACTACGCATGGCCCATGCGCAGCGGCACGCAGCCCCTGATCTAAGTGACGCATTGCTGGCCGAGGCCAGAAGGCATGACTTCTTCTGCCTTCTGGAACGCCTGCATGCGCTGCACGAGGACGATCTGGAATCGCCCGACAGCTTCGATGCCGATCACCAGCGCGTTCTGCTCGGCAATCACGCCGGGCTTGGCTTTCCGGCCTCCGACGTCGCCCTGGCCGAACGGCTGGAAGATCACGTTCCGCACCAGTACCGGGTGCAGGCCACGTTCTTCGGCATGCACGGCACGGATTCCCCGCTGCCCAGCTATTACCTGGACCGTCTGGCCTACGAGGCCGGCCAAGGCGTGGGCATCCGCCCGGCGTTCCTGGACTTCTTCAACCATCGTCTGCTGACGCTGCTGCACCAGGCCTGGCGCAAGTACCGGTACTACATCCGCTTCCGGCGCGGTGCGGACGATCAGTTCTCGCGGCGGATATTCGCGCTGATCGGCCTGAAGCATGACGCGACCCGCGGCGACACGCCAATCGCCTGGAGCCGGCTGCTGAGCTTCGCAGGCGCCGTGGTCCTGCGCAGCCGCTCACCGACCATGCTGGCCGGGCTGATCGCGCATTGCTTTGATCTGAAGGACGTGCAGATCCGCGATTTCGAACTGCGCCACACACTCATCGACGACTCCGACCGCATCCGGCTCGGACGGCGCAACGGCCAGCTCAGCGAAAGCTTCCAGATCGGCGACAGCGTCCGCACCCGGCACTGCAGCTTCGTCATCGTGATATCGGGCCTGAGCCAGGACCGCTTCCGTGAGTTCCTGCCGGCAGGTGAAAACTTCGAACGCCTGCGCCAGCTTGTCGTGTTCCTGCTGCGAGACCCGGTGCCCTGCGACCTCGAACTTGGCCTGCGTCAGGACGAAGTTCCTCCCTTCAATCTTCGGCACGCCGACGGCACCCAATTGGGCTGGACCAGCTTTCTTGAACAGCCGGCCACGACCCTCCCGCCGCCCGTCAGAGTCACCCTGCGCACATGAAACCCACACCCTCCAATCATCGCCTTGCCCTGGTGGTCGACAATCCGCAAGCCCTGCAAAAGGGCAGCCAGCCCCGGTGCATGTTTGACACCGCCGGCGGCACGATCGGCGCTCACGGGGCGGACTGGATCCTGCATGACCGGTCCGGCCGCGTGCAGTCCATCCACTGCGAAGTCCGTTACGAAGACGGCAGTTACTTCGTCATCGACCGCTGCGGCCAGACGCGCGTGAACGACCAGACGGATCCGCTGGGCGCGCTCGTCGGCGCCCGGCTGCGCGGGGGAGACATCCTTCATGTCGGTCCCTATCGCCTGACGGTCAACCTGGATGACGAGACCTTCAACCTGCCCGACCCTGCCCGGCACCTCGCTGAACATGATGTGACCGAGCTGCTGGGGACGTCGAATGAACCTATCGACGCCCTGCCCCCACACCGCAACGATGTCCCTGCGCCAGACCAGACCCACGAGCATGGCTGGCGGGAACTCGACGCCTTGTCGGAGACGCCGCCGCAGGGACGCCTTGATCCCTTGCTGGCGCTTGAAGAGGCGGCTCGCTCGGATTCCGCCTTGTCCAGCGACGCCGCTGTGCTGGATTCCCGGCACTACGGACAAACCCAATTGGCCGCGCAGGCCGACCTGTCCACCACCCGATTCGAAGCCGTATCCGGCTCCCCTTTGCATGCCTTCGGAGATCCCCCCATGTCGGGACACCCCCCTTCTTCTGCAGCCCCTGGCGCATCCGATCAATGGATCCAGAGTCAGTTCAATCAGACTGGCGATGCGGCCGGCCTTGTGGGACCGCTGGTCGAGGGTCTGGGCGCGCCAGTGGGTGCGTTGGACCCGCACGCCGCGCATGCCTTGCTGTTCGAGGCCGGCACCACCCTCGCCGCGCTCATCCGCGGACTCGCCGCGCTGAACCGCACGCCAGAAGGCCAGGGACTGGCGCTGGCCAAACGCACCCTGCAGCCCATCGAAGACAATCCGCTGCGTCTCGCGCAGACCTACCCGGAGACCGTGCGCGCGCTCTTTTCGCGGGACCGCAGCATGGTTCACCTGTCGCCCACCGCCGCCGTCGAGGAGTCGCTGGAGCAGATCGGCGAACAGCATCGCGCGATGCTCACGGCAGTTGCTGCGGGCCTGAACGCACTGCTGCAGGCATTCGCGCCCGACCAGCTTGAACGCCGCTTCGCCCGGTACCGCTCCGGCCAGCACCCCGAGGCATTGCCCGGCGATTGGGCGTGGCAGATGTACCGGCATTACTACGAAGAGCTCAAATCCAGCCGGCAGCAGGGGTTCGACAAACTGTTCTGGGAAGTCTTTGACCAGGCCTACGACCAGGCGCTGCGCAAGGAAGAACCATGAGGCCAGCAGTTGGACTCTTGTGCATCGGGGCGTTGCTGTCCGGCTGCACCACGGTCGGCAACGTGCTCACGAAGACGGGTCAGGTCCTGATGGATCCGAGCATTCAGGTGGGCCCGCCCGAAGATCAGCCGACGCAGGTGGCGCTGATTCTGTACGCCGCCAAAGACGTAAATCCCAACCCCCGTGGCCGAGCCGGACGTCGATCCGGCTTCGTCTATGTCGGATGAACGGTCGTTCTCGGTCAATGTGCAGGGCGAATCCCGCGAAGACCTGGTCCACAGTCTGCAGACGTTGCTAGATCACTTGCATCAAGAGGCCTCGACGGCAGCGGCATCTGAAGACCGGCCAAGTACGTTGGTCAGGTCTGGATTCACCAGAACATTCAAGCCGCGCTCCGTCGCCGTCAGTCCCGCGCTTGAACGCCTGTGGGCAGACAGCGTGGCGACGAGCCGAGCCCCCTTTCCTGTGCAATGGCACTTGCGCAAAAGTGAAGACGCGCAGGATTCGGCTGCCGGGATCGGCATTGGCGCGACCAGTCCCGATCTCGATGTCGCGTTGGGCCAATATCGCGATGGCATACCCCTTGCGCCCGCCGCAGCGCTTGCGGCGCCGGATCACGTCAACGCCACGCCCATCGCCTTTCGCGTGATTCAGCTCAAGGACGATTCACTGCTTGAGAACGCCGACCCCGACCTGGTCCGCAGCGCCCCGAAAAAGGCGTTGGGAAGCACGTACATCACGGCCGACGACTACATGCTCGCGCCCGGTCAGTTCAAGTTCATCAACTATCACGAGCTGGACGAAGACACCCATTACGTCGCCGTCGTCGCAGCCTTCAACGCACCCGACGCGCAACGTTGGTACGACGTCTTCCGGGTGGAACCGCGCAGCCGCAAGTACGCCTTGCTGGTCACCCTGCAAGACACCCGCGTCGCCATCACCGACGAAAACCACCGGCCCGAAAAGACCGCTCCGCGCGCCCGCAATCAAGCGAGAAAACAGCCATGACCAGCCGCAATCCCGTCGTTTGGGGCGAAGGGCAATTCGTCAAACCCCAGCATTTCCAGCAGACAGACCGATACCTTGAGCACTACATCAACGTGCGCATGGGCAGCCGATACTGCTACGGCTTTTCCGAGCTGGAGCTGAACCAGGAGTTCCTGTCGTTCGGCAAGATCTCCATCGTGCGAGCCCGCGACATCATGCCCGACGGCACCGCCTTCAACATTCCGCACGACCAGCCGCCGCCCGAACCGCTGTCGATTCTGGACGCAACGGCCGCCAACCAGACGGTCTACCTGACCTTGCCGCTACGTTCGGACGGCATATCCGAGGTCCGCTGGCCCGATACGCTGGGCAACGCCCGCTACATCCATCGCACGGAAGACATCCGCGACACCCATAGCCATCAGGGCAATCACACGCCCATCGCCCTGGCCGTGCCCAACCTGCAACTGGCGCTGGAGCGCGACGACCGCAGCGCCTTCACCGGCCTGGCGCTGAGCCGCATTCTGGACCGCCGCCCCGATGGCAGCCTGCTGCTGGACAGCGACTTTCACATCACGGGCATGTATCTGCAGGCTATCCCGCCGCTGGCGCATTTCATGGAAGAGATCGCCGCGCTGATGCACGAGCGCGCGAAAAGCATCGCGCACCGCATCGGGTCTCCGGGCCAATCCGGCGTCGCGGATATCACCGACTTCAACCTGCTGCAGGCGCTGAACCGCTGGCAGCATCTGTTCAGGCATCTGGCCCGCGACGCGGACGTCCGTCCGGTCGATGCGTATCTGGCGTGCGGTCAGGCGTGCGGCGAACTGACCACCTTCACTGACGAGGGCCGGCTGCCTCAGGACTACCCCGCGTATCAGCACGACTCGCCGCAGACGTCGTTCCGCATGCTGAAGGAGACCCTGCGCCGCGTGCTCAGCACCGTGTTGCAGCCCCGCGCCGTGTCGCTCCCGCTGGACATGCAGGGGCACGGCGTCTACACCGCGCAAATTTACGACCCCAGCCTGCTGCAAAGCGCCGACTTCATCCTGGCGGTCCGTGCGCGCATGCCCCTGGAACAGATGCGGCAACAGTTCGTGCGCCAGGCCAAGGTGGCGTCGCATCAACTGCTGCAGGAGTTGATCCGCCTGCAGTTGCCCGGCGTGCCGTTGATGACGTTGCCCGTCGCGCCGCGGCATCTGCCTTTCCATGCCGGCTTCACCTACTTCCAGCTCGACCGGTCGCATCCGCATTGGCAGCGCCTGATGCCACAAGGATCAACCGGCTTCGGCTTCCACATCACCGGCGACTTCCCGGAGCTGGAATTGCAGTTCTGGGCCATTCGGAGTCAATGAGATGAGCCAAACCGTGGTGGTCGGCAACGACCGTATCGACACGCCTTCCAATCGTTCCTCCCTGCCCGACGTGCCCGAGGACTTCGTGCGCGCGCCGCGTGATCCCATCGTTCATGACCCCGAGCGTGTCCTGTACGACGGCGTGTTTCGCATCAATGCAGACGAGGACCTGCAGTTTCAATTGCGCGGCCATAGCTTCAACCCGCTGGTGGACATCGCCCAGCCGCTCTTCGGTCTGGTGATTCGCCTACGCCGCATGATGGACCTGCCGCAGGAAGATGTCAGCCGGCTCTATGAGAACGTGCGCGACCATATCACTGCGCTGTCCGAAGAAGTCCGGCAGCTTGGCTACGACGGGGCGACGCAACTGTCATTCCGCTATGCCCTGTGCGCCTTCATCGACGAGGCGGTGATGGCCACGCCGTGGGGGGTGGGATCGCGCTGGAAGGGCCGGTCACTGCTCAGCTACCACCACAACGAAACCTGGGGCGGCGAGAAGTTCTTTACGGTGCTGGCGCGCATGCAGATGGACGCGGCCAAATACCGCGATGCGCTCGAGTTCAAGTATCTGTGCCTGTGCCTGGGTTACCAGGGCAAGTATGGCCAGCAGCACAACAACAAAGACACGCTCAACGCCATCATCACCAAGCTGCATGAGCAGCTTCGGCAACTGCGAGGAGACGTGCCCGAGCGGCTGGTGGACGCACCCGCCAACATCGCCAGGCTTCGTCGCAAGCTTCACCGCCAGTGGCCGCTGTGGACGCCTTGGGCGGTGGCGGCGGCCGTTATCGCCGGCGCCTATCTGTACTTCTCCCTGAAACTCGGCGCCGCCACGCAGATGGTGCTGGATTCGCTAGAGAGCATCCTCAAGCAGTGAGCAGGCTCACACGGAAACGGAGATAAACACCATGCCCACGCAATCCGATCTGCGCTTTACATTCGCCATCGGCGACGAGTCCTTTGAGGTCGTCGAATTCACGCTGCAGGAGGGGTTGTCCGAGACCTTCCTGCTGGAAGTGGACCTGGCCAGCGGCAACCCCGCCATCGATTTCGGCGCAGTTCTGGACCGCGCCGCGTTGCTTACGATCTGGCACGGCCCCACGCCCGTGCGCTACGTGCACGGCGCGGTCTCGTCGTTCGTTCAGGGCGACACGGGTTTTCGGCGTACGCGCTATTCCGCCATCGTCGAGCCGCGCCTCGCGCGCCTCAAGCTTAGTTCCGACTGGCGCATCTTCCAGTCGCTTAGCGTCCCGCAGATCACCGAGGCGGTGCTCAAGGCGCATGGTCTTACCCAGGATTACGAGCAGCGCGGCACCACCGAACATCAGGCGCGCGAGTACTGCGTGCACGCGGGCGACACTGACTACGACTTTGTCGAACGCATAATGCGCGAGGAGGGCTTCTTCTATTCCTTCCGTCATGGTGCCGAAGGCCATCAACTTATCCACAGCGACCGCCTGTTCATTCACGGCCGCGTCGGCGACGAGCCGGTGCAGTACAACCCCACACCCGGCGGCGACCAGCCGCAGCCAGCGCTGCGGCGATTCTCCTACACCGAGAACGTACGCACCGCGCGCCAGACCCAGCGCGACTACACCTTCCACCATCCGCGCTACACCCACCAGCACAGCCGCGACGGACGAGATCTGGACCATCAGGGCCGCCGCTACGAACGCTATGACTACCCGGCCCGCGCAAAATTCGACGAAGCGGGCAGACCTTTCGCGGAGAACCGCCTGCGCGGCCATCGCCGCGATTCGCGCGTCGCTTTCGTTGAAGGCAATGACCCGCGGCTCCAGCCGGGCATTTCATTTAGCCTGACCGGTCATCCGCGCGAAGATCTGAACCGCGGCTGGCGCCCGGTGCGCATTGTCCACCGCGGCATCCAGCACACAAGTCAGGCCGAGGAAAGTGCACAAGCCCAGTTGGGAACGCACTACAGCTACGAGGCGGAGCTGGTCCCGGACGACGCCGAATGGCGCGCGGAACCGCTACCCAGGCCGCGCATCGACGGTCCACAGAACGCTGTGGTGGTCGGCCCGCCCAACGAAGAGATCTATACCGACGAATACGGCCGGGTGAAGGTCCAGTTCCCCTGGGACCGGGTAGGCAAGGAGGACGAATACAGTTCCTGCTGGATTCGCGTCTCGCAGAACATCGCCGGCGCCACCTGGGGCCACATGGCCATTCCGCGCATCGGTCAGGAAGTCATCGTCTCTTACTTCGACGGCGACCCCGACCAGCCCGTGATCACCGGCCGCGTCTACAACCGCCTGCAATTGCCGCCCTATGAACTGCCGCGCCACAAGACGCGGATGACGATCAAGAGCAAGACCCACAAAGGCGAGGGATACAACGAACTGCGTTTTGAGGATGAGAAGGATCAGGAAGAAATCTACGTCCACGCGCAGAAGGATCAGAACATCCACGTCAACAACGACGAGTCGACGTTTGTGGGGCACGACCGCAGCGAGCAGGTCGAGAACGATGAAACCATCACCATCGGCCACGACCGCAAGGAGACGGTGGGCAACGACGAGCAGGTCAACATCGGCCAGGACCGGCGGCACGACATCGGGCGGGATGACTTTTTGACCGTGGGGCGCAATCACACGATCTACACCACCAAGGACCGTACCGAGGAAGTGGGCAATAACCGCCGCGACAAGACCGCGGCGAATCATTGGGTGAGTATTGGCGGGCATCAGGAACTCACCGTCGAAGGGCATTCGGAACTGCAGGCCGGGCAGGCAATCCGGCAGCGCACGACGGCTTACGAGGTGCAGGCGGCGGAGAGCCTGACGTTGAAAGGGCCGGGGGGAACGATACGGATCGATGGGTCGGGAATCACGCTTGACGGGATCGCCATCATGATCAAGGGGCCGATGAGCCAGAAGGGGGGTGGCGGTGGTAACCCGTTTTCGATCCAGGGTAGGCCTGTGGCGGGAAAGCCCATCGATCGCCTATGCGGGCGCCGCCCCGACGGTACATGCCCCTTATCCGACTGCCGCTGCCTGGGAGGGCTTGCGCGATGACGCTTCCCAAAGCTCCGCCCTGGATCACGTCACTGGGCAAGGACATCACAGAGGAAACGCTTCCTCGCGCGCCATTTCGTTATCTGCTGCTGATGACGGTGCCGCTGCAAAACTGGGCCTACCGGCCTGTTCCGCAAGAGGGCGAATATCGCCCTGCGTATGCGCCGGGCGTACTGGACTTAGTCAAGGAGTTCGATCCCCTGCCCTGGCATGCCTGGGTCTGGCAAGGTACGCCACTGGATGAACAATATGACCGAGGCCCGGTGCTGGTTGACGCAACGAACCAACCTTCGCTGATGCAACATGCACTCACGCACTGGGCGCCCGCGGGCGGCGCGATGTTCATAGGTTCGGCAGCCGATCTCAGCGATCTGTCGGCACACCTTAGCGGGTTGGTGCAACTAGACCTGTCCTGTGAGGGCGAGGCCACCCTCGACGTCCAACCGCATCACCTGGCCGCCTGGCTCGAAGCGTTGGACGATGACCATCGCGCTGCGTGGCTCGGACCGATCAGCACTTTGCTTTGGCGCGCCACTTGGGGCCCCGCTTACGACTGGCGCCGCCTTGACCGGGACGCCTCTGGATATGTTGGCGGCAAGACGGTGCCACTGACGCTGCGCCCTCACGAGCTCGCCCGCTTTGACGCCAACACCCGGGAACACTTCGTGCAAAGTCGCGTCTACGAAGTGCATTCGATTCCCGATCACAGCGGCCGCAGCCTCCAAGAGATTCGCCGCTGGGTCGAGCAGTTGTTTCAACTGGGCGACCGTCTGAACTTTCACGATGAAGCTGTCGCGACCCAATACATCAGCTTGCTCGCCCATGATCCATGGCTGCTTCAGAGCGATGAGGCGCGCGGCATTCTCAACGACTTGACTGAGTCTCCTCAGGCGCGCCTGCGTCAGTTGGAATCGCTGGTACGCGCACGGGGAGCCCCCCGTGGCTAAGACGACTGTCGGCGGTGCCATTTCAGCACCGGCGTGCAGCGCACGCATTCCGATCCTTCCCGTCCGATATGCGATTGTCCCGAACGTGGACGGCGCTTCCCCGTACCGGTATGCCGCGTCCGGCTTCAAGCTGGAAGCCGCCTTCCCGCGCTTGCAATTGTCGTCGTATACCTTGCGCGCCATTCGCCCGGGATACGTCTATGTCTTCATGAAAGGGGCCGAGGGCGAAAATCTTGTCATCCACGAGTACGACGGTGAAGGTCATTATCAGGAACTGACCTACACCGGACTGGAGTACTACGGCAGGAAGGATAAGTACAAGGCGGGCGCGCGCATGGGATGGGTGTGGGCAGACACCTGCCCCACGACTGCCGCAGAGGTGTGGATCGGCTATAGCCCGCACCTCTGGACCAATGACATGACGACCAGGATTTCCGCAGATCCCGCGTTGCGGCGGCTTCATATGCGTCCGCTTGACATGGCCGAACTGACCTCGGGCGACAAATCGCCTTCCGGCCAGCCACATGTGCTGCCGGCGGATGCGTTGACCCAATGGGTCGAGGACTTCAAACCACGCCAGGAGCGTTTGCCGCTCGAATGGAGCAGCCATGCCAGCAAGGATGATCTGCCCATTGGCACGTTTCTGGCACAACGACATCACTATCGGTTTACGCAAGCGCGGGTGCCCGCGGTCGTGGTGCTCAACGACGCAGAGGGACTATGCCAGGATCTCAGCCTGTCCGTCGCCGCGTATCAGCATCAGACACGCGACCTGATGCCCGCCGAACATATCCATCCGGCCACCAGCACGGACAACGCGGGGTACGACGCGAGGGGGTTTCCAGAGGCGTTTAGCCGGGACGTGGAGGTCTTGAGCGCCAAGAGCCAGAGCTACCACCACCGAAATCTGACGGCTTTGCTACTTGAAAAGACCTTGCGTACCATGTACCCGGGCGACAAGCATGCGCCAGCGCAGTTGGCAAAGTCGCGCTATGAGTATCAGCAAAAGCAGGTTGGCCACCACCGGCGCCTCACTCCCTCCGAGATGGCATTCGAGGTGCTTACGAACGAGCACGTTTCGCCCGAAGGCAGCCGTCTAGGAAAGCGAATCGACAAGACCAAGTATCGCGGATTTCTGGCCGAGCGCGACGAGGTGGAGAGCCGACTGGGACGTCTCCACGCCATCGTGGCCAAGGCCAGCGAAGATCACGATCATTGGCTTGCCACTGCCGAAGCCGCGCATGAGAACGATCCGAACAGCCTTGCGGCTCCCCTGACCGCTTACGATCGCAACAACCGAATATCAGCGATAGGACTGGAAGTGTCCCTGTCCATGCTGATTCATCCCATGGGCCAATCATTGCCCGGCACCGAGGACCACTGCCCTCGATTCATGCGGTTGAATGCGTGGATCGACAAGGATGACAGCCCGATCTACACCGCGTTGGCGCCATTCAACCCCTTCAAGGGAAAAGCCGATGCGGTCGGGTCCTTGCTGAGCGCCGCGGATTACCTCATTGAGGATCTGGCGGGACGCTTTCCCGCCACGGCTGGCGTCACCGACCTGACAGCACAAACGGTGACTACCGTAGTGCTCAAACGCATGCGCGGAAAAACCCGCTGGGATGCCAGCCGCACCCTGCGGCAGCAAGTATTTGCTGCCGCTGAGGAGGCGAGTGCAAGCAAGGCCATGGGCTTGATTGGCGCTCGCTACCGCATCACCGACGAGGTGGTACGCGCGGATGCCTTCAGCAGAGAAGTCGACAAGCTCATCGAATCTGGCATGGCGAAGGTCGAAGAGATAAAGAAGGTTCGCGTGCACGGCAGCCGCACGGTGACCATTGAGGAGACTTTGACACGGCGTGTGAAGCCGAATGTTGCATCGCTGGTCAACACGACGGGCGGAGGAGCGTTGAATGTAGGCATGCTCTGGTTCAACATCGTGAGCCTTAGGACCGCC
Source organism: Achromobacter sp. UBA2119 (assembly GCF_002331005.1). Taxonomy (NCBI): domain Bacteria; kingdom Pseudomonadati; phylum Pseudomonadota; class Betaproteobacteria; order Burkholderiales; family Alcaligenaceae; genus Achromobacter; species Achromobacter sp. UBA2119. The sequence continues at coordinate 188,465 of NZ_DCYD01000003.1, forward strand.
TATGCCAACATACGGAGCGATCCGACTTTCGAATACGCGGCCGGCTTCGCGTCCGCGCTTTTCGGGTTGGCGGGCGCCGCAGTGGCTGTACTGGTCAGCGCGCGGGCTTCGCACAAAGTCATGATGTTGCGAGTCAGTGCGACTGCGCCGGGAATGGCGTTTGGGAATGGCCACATTCGGTTTATCAGCAGCAATTTGTTTACTCGGCTGGTGGGTTATCCAGCCATCTTTCTCGGATTCTCGTCCGACGTTCTGAAGGCCATCCGCCAAGCGCAACAAGGGGACATGGCAGCCGCCAGCCTCACATTTGCAGGAGGAGTAGCAGCAACCCTCGGAGGAGTCGCGCTCTTGGAAGGAACCCTGGCTATCGCCGGGGCAACAGCTGTCATCCCCTTCGCCGGCTGGGCCGCCGCGGCATTCGCTCTACTTGGCGCAGGCGTCCTTGCGATAGGCCTTGAACTGCATGCCCGCGCGAAGGAGCGCGTCCATCGACCTATTGAATTATGGGCCGCGCGAGGCACGTTCGGTTCAAGGCAGCACGACGGCGAGAAACGGAAGGGAATCAATCTAGACCAAAACGATCAACTGCCGCCTTATTCCGATGTACGAGAAGAGGTCAAGGCTTGGTACTCCGCCAATTTCGCGCCCGTATTACTTGACGGACACCAAGCAAAATTGCTGGGAATCACCGACGTAGACAGTCGCTGGCACGAAAACACCGCGTGGTCGATACCCAACTGGGGGCAGATTACAACCGATAGCGTGCCGAAAGAATCTAGCGTTGCGGAGTTCACCGTATTGCTTCGAGGCTATATCACTGGACAAAGTGACTGGAAGTACAAACTGAGCGCTTCGGACGCTGGCCATGAGAGCGCTGCCAATCCCGCCACAACCACTTTTCATCTCACACCTGACGGTCTGGTAATCAACTTGAAGACTAAAGCAAAGAACCAGTACGGCGTCGAATTAACAATTGAGTACCAGCCCAATCAAGGATTTGATGATAGCGCCGTCGCATCCACAACTTTTCAATTAATGAGCTGATTTATGGCAATTACTTGGTTGTTTTCACAGCACGAGAAATCAATATCAGGTCCTGCGATCAACGACCAACTGGCGAACATGGATGCAGAGGTCCTTTCGCTGCGCAATCCGTGGGCGGTTGATTCCGTCTTCATGGGAAAGCTGTATGTGGCCGTTAACCCACTTGCAACGCTGTTTTTGATATGGATGTACTTCAAAATCCCATCGCCCTCTACAAACTCATCGGAAAGGCAGCTATTTGTCCTGGTTTTTGTATCGGGCGGCGTGGTTCTATTCATTTTTTTTGCCTTGCTGACTTGGTACCGTATTTTCTACATTACCCGATTATCAAATTTCTACTTCAACCGCAGACTCAAAAAAGTTTATTACCAACGCAACAAGACCCTTATCCAGTTCGACTGGGCGCAGACTGAGGGTGGCGTATTCGTACGCAATGAATTTGGCGGCGCTGGATTTACCACCAACTTTGCCCTCGCCTTCGGCCCCAAGCCTGCGGCCGATCAAGAGAAGGACCGTGTCGTGCTCTGGGTCGACAGTAACAACAGCAGCGACCCAGACCCGCGATACGTCGCACAGGTGTGGGAATTCATCCGGCAGTTCATGGAAGAAGGCCCCGACAGGTTGCCCGCGCCGGGAGAGCCCAACTGGTGGTACGCACCGCTCCACCGTATCTGCATGACCCCAGCCGAAGCCTGGCGCCACTACGCGCCTTGGCGCACAGGCGAACCGGGCGAGCTGCAAGGCAAGAAAAACTGGCTGCTGCCCATGTGGTTTGTGCTCTTTCCCTACAACATGTTCTCCGCGCTGTGCTGGTACACGGTGTGCCGCGTCTTCAACGTCCGCGGTGCGCCGCCACCGCCGGAAGCGTTTGGGCGCTAGGAGATGCCGCGCATTGCGCGGCGCCCTTCAAGCGACAACACAGATGGCTCGTAATCGCTATACCCGCCGCGCCAAACACCGCAGCGCCACCCGATACCCCACAAACACATAAAACCCCGAAGAGTTCATCACCAGCCAGGCGCCCAATCCGCCAAGCACCGCAACCACCGGCCCGACGGCCCTGACGTCGCCCTGTGTCCAGGCGATCCCGCCGAAGCTACCCACCACAATCAACCCGATACAGACCCGCTTCAACAGCACCACGCCCTGCACCCGTCCCGCCATCATCAGCACCATCCCGATCGCTAGCGCGAGCGCGGTTCCCGCGCACACCGCCACCAGCGCGAACGCTGCCAATGCCGGTCCCACGAAACGCAGCAGCAGGCTCAACAGTTCAATCCCGACGCCCAGTCCGCCCGCCATCACCAGCACGGACAGCACCAGCGGCGACCACGTTCCTGGCGGCGCGCGGCCCTCTTCCGCTTCCATTTCGGCGACGAAGCGATGCATCGACGCCGCCGTCCCCGGGTCCTTGCCCGCGTTCAGCGCCGCTTCCAGCCGCTGGCACTGTCCGATCAGGGCATTCAGGCCGGAGGCGGGCGCGGGAGTCATAGCCGGGTCACTCCTGGCGCGTGCTCGGCCACCGTGTTTCTCAGCGCCGCCATGGCCTCTTCAACCGCAACCGGCCGGAAAGCATCCTCGCGCCAATACATCGCCACTGAGCCGAATCCGGACAGCCTTACGGGGATGATGCGCATCGCCCGCATCTGCGAAAACCGCAGCGCGGCACGGTGCGAGGCGACGCCGATCATGTCGCTGTTGTTGATGAGGGTGAGGTTGACCGTCACCGAGTTCGACTCGATATGGTCCGGCGGCGGCGCCTGGCCTGCTGCGGCGAGCGCGGCGTCCACCGCGTTGCGGATGGGCGTGCCTTTGGGCCACAGGATCCAGCGATAGGACAGCAGATCCTGCCAGCTTGGCTGCTCCACCGCGAACAGCGGATGGCGGGGCCGCGCCACGAGATGGATGGGCTCGAGGTAAAGCGCCTCGAAGCGGATCGCCGGGTCGTGATGCTCGGGCGCCGAACGTCCCACGACAATGTCCAGATCCCCTTGCGCCAGCTGCGCCAGCAGGCGATCCGTCGTGCCCTCCACCAGCTTGACGCGCGCCTGCGGCATGCGCTCGAGCAGCTTCATCACAGCCAGCGGCACCGTGTCGGACGCGGACGCGCCCGATGCGCCGATCACGACGCGCCCACCGCCGCCCTCGCGCAGCGCCGCCATGTCGGCACTGGCGCGATCCAGTTGTGATTCCACGCGCTGCGCGTGTGCGATCAGCACGTCGCCATGCGGCGTGGGGCGCAGGCCGCGCGCGTGGCGCTCGAAGAGCGGCAGTCCGATGTCGTCTTCCAGATCCTTCAGCCACTTCGAAAGACCCGGCTGCGTCGTATTGAGCATGGCGGCCGAGTGGCTGATGTTGCGGGTCTGGGCCAGGCTAAGCAGCATCTTCAGATTGCGCAGCCGCAGGCGGTGGGTCCAGTCCATGCAGGCCCTCTTGGTGGGAGGTTTGTCTCGTATGTATATGGTTATTGGTATGGATAATAAGATAATTTCATTTCAAACTGCATAGCTCCTGCTCGCATAATCGTCTCCATACCAGGACCAGCTGCGAACCCACGCGGCGGCCGCCCGTAGAAGCCGGCAATAGCCGGACATACAGGAGACAACCATGCACGACGGTCATTCCACCGGCGCGGACAGCGCTGCCTCGGACCGCGCCCTTTACTACGCGCGCATCGCCAAGAAACACATGGCGCCCCTGTGGGAGTCGCTGCACAACCTGGTGCCCCGCCAGCCCGCGCCGCGCTGCGTGCCAGCGCTGTGGAAATATGACGATGTGCGCGACGACGTCATGGCGTCCGGATCGCTGATCACGGCTGAAGAAGCCGTGCGCCGGGTGCTGATTCTGGAAAACCCGGGTCTGCCGGGCCAGGCCTGCATCACGCAAAGCCTGTACGCAGGACTGCAACTGATCCTGCCCGGCGAGATCGCACCAAGCCACCGTCACACGCAATCGGCCCTGCGCTTCATCGTGGAAGGGCGCGGCGCCTACACTGCCGTCAACGGCGAACGCACCACCATGCACCCGGGCGACTTCATCATCACGCCATCATGGACCTGGCATGACCACGGCAACGCGGAAACCGTCGAAGGCGGCGAGCCCGTGGTCTGGCTGGATGGCCTGGACATTCCGCTGCTGCGCTTTCTGGACGCGGGCTTTGCAGAGAACTATCCGTCCGCCACCCAGCCCGTCACGCGGCCCGAAGGCGACAGCATGGCCCGCTTTGGCCACAACATGGCGCCCGTACGTCACCAGGTGTCGAGCGGCACCTCACCCATCTTCAACTACCCCTATGAACGCAGCCGCGAAGCGCTGGATGCACTCTACCGGCACGGTGAACTCGACCCGTGGGACGGCGTCAAGCTGCGCTACTTGAATCCCGCCACGGGTGGCTACCCCATGCCCACGATGGCCACGTTCATGCAGTTCCTGCCCGCGGGCTTTCAGGGCAAGACCACGCGCACGACCGACTCCACGGTCTACAGCGTCGTCGAGGGCCGCGGCACCGCGCGCATCGGCGACCAGGAATTCCATTTCGGACCGCGCGATGTCTTCGTCGCGCCGTCCTGGATGCCTGTGCAGCTTGCTGCGCTGGAAGACGCCACGCTCTTCAGCTATTCCGACCGCCCGGTGCAGGAAGCGCTGGGCCTGTGGCGCGAAGAACGCGTCGCCTGACCGGCGCGTGCCGATCGCCCACCTCGCGCGCCAGACTCTCCATCCCGCCTTCAAAGGATGCTCCATGTCGTTTGTGTTTGCCCCCGCCTCCCCCGTCGCCGTGCCCATCGCCGGCAGCCAGGACAGCTTTCCCGTGCGCCGCGTTTATTGCGTTGGCCGCAACTACGCCGCCCATGCGCGCGAAATGGGCTTTGACCCCGACCGCGAACCGCCGTTCTTCTTCTGCAAGCCCGCCGACGCCGTCGTGCCCGTTGCCGAAGGCAGCACGCTTTCACTACCCTACCCGCCCGAAACGGCCAACCTGCATTATGAGATCGAACTCGTCGCGGCTATCGGCAAGGGCGGCGCCAACATTTCCGTCGACGAGGCCCTGCAGCACATCTATGGCTACGCCGTCGGCCTGGACATGACGCGCCGCGACCTGCAGATGAAAATGCGCGAGGCCGGCCGCCCGTGGGAACTGGGCAAGGCTTTTGACCAGAGCGCGCCTATCGGCCCGCTGCATCCCGCGCAATCGGTAAAGGTCATCGAGAAGGCCGGCATCTGGCTGCAGGTCAATGGCGCGGACAAGCAGCGCAGCGACATCGGCAAGCTGATCTGGTCCATTGCCGAAACCATCGCGTACCTCTCCAAGTACTTCCGTCTTGAAGCCGGCGACCTCATCTACACCGGCACGCCCGAAGGCGTGGGACCCGTGGTGCGGGGCGACCGGATGGTCGGCGGCGTCGACGGCCTGGGCACGCTCAGCGTGCAGATGGTGTGACGATGCGCACCGACACCGATGTCATCATCGTCGGCGCGGGCGTCGGCGGCCTGGTGCTGGCGCTGAGCCTGCATCAGGCAGGCATTTCCTGCCGCGTTTTCGAAGCCGTGCGAGAGATCAAGCCGCTGGGCGTGGGCATCAATCTGCTGCCGCACGCCACCCGCGAGCTGGATGAATTGGGCCTTTTGCCCGCGTTGGACGCCATTGCCGTGCGCACGCGTGAGTCCGTGTTCTACACGCGGCACGGCCAGTTCATCTATGGCGAACCGGCGGGCACCGACGCCGGTTACGACTGGCCCCAGTACTCCATCCACCGCGGCGACCTGCAAATGGCGTTGCTGGATGCCGTGCGCGAACGTCTGGGCCAGGACAGCGTCGTGGTGAACGCGCGCTGCACGGGCGTGACGCAGGACGCCGACAGCGTCACGGCCAGCTTTCAAGACAACGACGGCAATGCGCTGCCGTCCATGCGCGGCCGCATTGCCGTCGGCTGCGACGGCATTCACTCGGTATTGCGCAAGCAGCTCTATCCGCAGGAAGGCGCCCCGCGCTACTCCGGCGTGAACATGTGGCGTGGCACGACGCGCTGCAAACCCTTTCTGTCGGGCGCGAGCATGGTGCGCGCCGGCTGGCTGTCCACCGGCAAGATGGTGATCTACCCAATTCGCGACAACATCGACGCGGACGGCAACCAGCTCGTGAACTGGGTCGCCGAGATCGAAGCCGAACAACCTGCCGTGCGCGACTGGAACCGCAACGGCAGACTCGAGGACTTCTTTCCGGCCTTTGCCGACTGGCACTTCGACTGGCTCGACGTGGCCAAGCTGATTCAGGACGCAGACTCGATTCTGGAGTACCCCATGGTCGACCAGGATCCGCTGCCCACGTGGAAGCAGGGCCGCATGACGTTGCTGGGCGACGCGGCCCACCCGATGGTGCCGCGCGGCTCGAACGGCGCGGGCCAGGCCGTGGTGGACGCCCGCTACCTGACCGGCCAGTTCAAGCGCCTGGGCCTGACGCCCGATGCCTTGCAGCAGTACGACCGCGCCCGAGTCGAAGCCACGACGCGCGTCGTGCTGACCAATCGCAGCAACCCGCCGGACGCGATCCTGCGTGAAGTCCACGTGCGTTCGGCGGACAAGCCCTATACGCGGATCGAGGACGTCATCAGCCGCGAGGAATTGGAAGGGATTTCCCGGCGCTACAAGCAGGTGGCGGGCTTTGACCCGGTCGCCTTGAAGGAGCGCGCGCCTTACGTGTAGCAGTAGCCGCACCTCAGTGCCCCGGCGAGCGGGTCCCAAGACCCGCCGCCCTTCAAAGCCGGCGCATGACCGGCGACAAACAAGGAGACAACCCATGTTGAAGTTGCTACGTGTTCTGGCTGCCGCGGCGCTGTCCTTTGCGGCCGCGGCGAGCCACGCCGCCTGGCCCGACCGCCCCATCACGCTGGTGGTGCCCTTCACACCCGGCACCGGCATCGACCTGATCGCGCGCCAGCTCGCGGCTAGCCTGCCGCAGACGCTGGGCCAACCCGTCGTCGTCGAGAACCTGGCTGGCGCGAGCGGCAATATCGGCAGCGAAAAGGTCGCGCGCGCCAACCCAGATGGCTACACATTCCTGGTCACGGTGAACACGTTCGTCATGAACAGCAGCCTCTACAAGGGCAAGCTGCGCTTTGATCCGCAACAGGACTTTGCGCCGGTCGGCCTGACCTCGTGGGGCTCGCTGCTGCTGGTCACGCATCCGTCCAATCCCGCCAACACCGTCGCCGACGTGGTGCAGGCGGCCAAGGCCGCGCCGGGCAAGCTGAGCTACGGCACGCCCGGCGTTGGCACGCCCCATCACCTTTCGATGGCGCTGTTTCTGGACCGCACCGGCGCCAGCATGCTGCACGTGCCGTACAAGGGCACGGCGGGCGCCGTCACCGACATGCTCGGCGGACGGCTCGATTACATGTTCCTGCCCGTTCACGTGGCGCTGCCGCAGGTGAAGGGCGGCAAACTCAAGGTGATCGCCACCGGCAGCCCGAAGCGCCTGCCGCAGCTGCCGGACGTGCCCACGCTGACTGAAGCCGGACTACAGGGCGCCGACGTGGACATGTGGTACGGGGTCCTGGCGCCCAAAGGCACGCCGCCCGCCATCGTCGACCGCATGAACCAGGCGATCAACGCCATCTTGAAGACGCCCGCGACCGCCACGGCATTCGATGCGCAGGGCATGGTGCCGGCCACGTCAACGCCTGCCGATTCTGGATCCCTCATCGCCCGTGACGCCAAGCGCTGGGACGACGTCGTCGCCCGAACCGGCATCACGGCCGAATGAGTGTTTCCGGCACCAAAGTTCCTGCCCTGAACGTCCCTGAAAGATCCGCCCACGGCCAACCGTCCTCACGAAACGCCCCATCCATGCAACTGCACAACTTCTTCAATAGCTCCACCTCGTACCGCGTGCGCATCGTGCTTGCGCTAAAAGGTCTGTCCTACGAATACCTGCCCGTGAACCTGCGCAAGCAGGAGCAGCGAGCACCAGACTATGTGGCGCGCAATCCGTCGGCCGGCGTGCCGCTTCTGATCGACGGCGACGTGCAGCTTTCGCAGTCGCTCGCGATCATCGACTACCTGGACGCCACGCACCCCGAGCCGCGGCTGATTCCGGCCGACACACTGGCGCGCGCCCGCGTGCTGGAGCTGTCCCACGCCATCTCGTGCGACATCCATCCGGTCAACAACATGCGCATCCTGCGCTATCTGCAGGAAGTGCTGGGCGCGACGGACGCGCAGAAGAACGCCTGGTATCACCACTGGATCCGCGAGGGCCTGACGGCAGTAGAAGCGCTGCTGGCGCGTCACGGACACGGTGCGTACTGCTTTGGCGACGCGCCCACGCTGGCGGACTGCTGCCTGGTGCCGCAGGTGGCCAACGCGCAGCGCATGGGCTGCGACCTGTCCGCCTATCCGCGCATCCTGCGCATCGTCGAACACTGCAATGCGCAACCCGCCTTCCAGCAAGCCGCGCCTGCACAGCAACCGGACTACACCCAGTGAGCAAAGAACCCGACACCCACGGCGCGCCGCTGCGCGAGTACACCGATCCGGCCTATCGCCCGCTTTGCGCCAATCTGGCCGACGTGCGCGCCAATATCGACCGGCTGGACGACGAAATCGTGCGGCTGATCGCCGAACGCGCGATGTACGTGAAGGACGCCGCGCGGTTCAAGCGCGACGCCTTTCAAGTGAGCGCGCCCGCGCGTCAAGCCCAGGTATTTGAAAAGGCGCGGGCGCTCGCCCAGCGCCACAACCAGGGCTTTTCCAACCTGGAGCAGGTAGTGGACGCCACCTATCGCGCGATGGTCGCCGCCTTCATCGCCAATGAACAGACCTACTTCGACACCATGAAGGACGTGGGAGACACGCATGCTTGAAGCTTCGACCTTGCAGCCTGGCCGCGCGATGGCGCGACGCATTGCGGCAATAAGCCTTGTCGTGCTGGCGCCGCTGGCCGCCAATGCAACTGCCGCCGATGCCTGGCCGACGCAGCCGCTCAAGGCAGTGGTGCCGTTCGGTCCAGGCTCAAGCCCGGACCAGGTGGCCCGCATCGTCACCGAAAAGGCGGGCGCAATCCTCGGCCAGACCATCGTTGTGGAAAACAAGCCGGGCGCCAGCGGCAACATCGGCACGTTCGCCATCGCCAACGCCAAGCCCGACGGCTACACCTTTGGCGTGTCGATCACCGGCCCGCTGGTGAACAACACGCTGCTGTTCGACAAGCTGCCCTACGCGCCCGCCACGGACCTGGCGCCGCTGACGCTGGCGGTGCATCAGCCCAACGTGCTGGTCGTCCCAGCCTCGGCCGGCATCGGCAACATTGGACAGTTGCTGGACGCGCTGAAGAAGAATCCGGACAAGTACAACTTCCCGTCGCCGGGCGCGGGCACGGTGTCGCATCTGGCGGTCGAACTGCTGCTGCAGCAGATCGGCGCGCGCGCCACGCACGTGCCCTACCCGTCCTCGCCGGCGGCGCTGACGTCGCTGCTGTCGGGCGACACCCAGTTTGCCGCGCTGCCGCCCATTGCGGTGATGCCGATGGTGAAGGATGGCCGGTTGAAGGCGCTGGCGGTGACGTCGTCCAAGCGGTCCGCGCTGCTGCCCGACATTCCGACGCTGGCGGAAGTGGGGGTGCAAGGGATCGAGGGTTCGGCGTGGATCGGCTTTGTGGTGTCGTCCAAGGCGCCGGCCGATGTGCAGAAGAAACTGTCCGACGCGCTGATCCAGGCGATTCACGATCCCGAGGTGGCCAAGCGGCTGCAGGCGCAGTTCATGGATCCGGTGGGCGATACGCCGGCGCAATTCCGCGGCTACATGGATGACGAATTGAAGCGCTGGGAGCCCCTGATCAAGAAGCTGGGGATCAAGGGCCAATAACTGTGCCAATAAGCGGCCAAGAAGTGGGCTAAGAAGGACGGCGCACGCCGGCTGCAATGAACGCAAGGAGAGTCAGATGGTCATCACCGAACCCGCCCGTCAGGTGCCGCTGTATGGCGAGTACGAGGTCGTCGTCCTGGGCGGCGGCCCCGCCGGGGTGCTGGCGGCCGCCAGCGCCGCGCGCAACGGCGCGAGCGTGCTGCTGGTGGAGCGCTACGGGTTCCTGGGCGGCATGGGCACCGCCGCGGGCGTGTCCAACTTCTGCGGATTGCACGCCAACATCCACGGCGACATCCGGCAGGTGGTGCACGGCATGACCGACGACCTTCTGGACCGCATGCGCGCGATGGACGGGCTGAACGATCCGCACCTGATCCTGGGCAAGATCCACGCGCAGGCCTACGACATCTCGGCCTTCAAGTGCGCGGCGGATGGCCTGGTGCAGGACAGCGGCGCGCAGGTGCTGTTTCATGTGCTGGCCACGGGCCTGACGCGTGACGACGCGGGCCGCGTGGACGCGCTGTTCCTGGAAACCAAGTCCGGCCGCTGCGCCGTTCGCGCAAAGATCTTCATTGATTGTTCGGGCGACGCCGATATTGCGCACTGGGGCGGTCTGCCGTTTGAAAAAGGCGACGCCCACGGTCACATGCTCTACCCCACGCTGATGTTCAAGGTGGGCAATGTGGACGGCGCGCGTGCGCAAGAAGCCTGGAAAACCATCCCCGCGCTGATGGACGACGCCGCCGCCAGCGGTGAATTCACGTTTCCGCGCAAAGGCGCCATCGTGCGGCCGCAAAAACACGATTACGAATGGCGCGTCAACGTCACGCAGCTTGCCAATGCGGACGGCAGCGCGGCGGATGGCACCGACGCGGATTCCCTGTCGGCAGGCGAGCTGGAAGGCCGCCGGCAGATCATGAACTATCTGGCGTTCCTGCGCGCCAAGGTGCCCGGTTTTGAGCAGGCCTACGTGCTGGACATCGCGCCGCAGCTGGGCATCCGCGAAACGCGCCGCATCGTCGGCGAGGCCGTGCTGACGCAGGAGCACGTACTAGGCTGCGCGGATTTTCCGGACAGCATCGGCGTGAACGGCTGGCCGTTGGAAATGCACACGGCGGGCGACGTGAAGTGGGTGTGGCCGCCCATCCCCGAATCGCGCGGCTACAACCAGCTGCCGTTTCGCATGATGGTGCCGCGGCGCGGACCGGGCGTGGCCAGCAACGTGCTGGTGGCTGGCCGCTGCGCGTCGATGACGCACGAGGGGCAGTCGGCGGCGCGCGTCAGCGGCAGCTGCTTCGTCATGGGCGAAGCCGCCGGCACCGCATCCGCGATGGCGCTGCGCGACGGCATTGCGCCCGGCGACGTTTCCATTTCCGCGCTGCAGGCGCAATTGAAGCAACAGGGCGCCTTCCTGGGCGGCCACGACTGAACCGCGAGATTCCGACATGACTACGAACCAGACGGCAAACCCGAAGACGCAAACCGTGATCGTCGTGGGCGGCGGCATTGGCGGGCTGGCGGCTGCGCTGGCGCTGACGCGGCAGGGCATTGCCGTGCAACTGCTGGAGCAGGCCGCGCACATCGGCGAGATCGGCGCCGGCATCCAGCTTGGCCCCAATGCCTTCGCGGCGCTGGATGCCCTGGGCGTGGGCCGCACCGCGCGCGAGCGCGCGGTATTCACCGACCACATCATCATGATGGATGCGGTGGACGCCAGGGAGGTCGTGCGCATCGACACCGGCGAAGCGTTCCGAGCACGGTTTGGCGGCCCGTATGCGGTGATTCATCGCGCCGACATCCATCTGTCCATTCTGGAGGCCGTGCAGCAGGACCCGCTGATCCAGTTCCGCACGTCTACGCAGATCGCCAGCATGACGCAGGACGATCACGGCGTGGAAGTCGTGGACACGCACGGCAACCGCTACCGCGCTGACGCGTTGGTGGGCGCAGACGGCGTCAAGTCCGTGATCCGCGAGCGCATGGTGGGCGATCGGGCGCGCGTCACAGGTCACGTGGTCTACCGCGCGGTGGTCGAAGAGGAGAACATGCCCCGGGAGCTGCGCATCAACGCCCCGGTGCTGTGGGCCGGGCCGCATTGTCACCTGGTGCACTATCCGCTGCGCGGCGGGCAGCAATACAACCTGGTCGTCACCTTCCATAGCCGCGAGCAGGAAGAATGGGGCGTGCGGGAAGGCAGCAAGGACGAGGTGCTGTCGTACTTCCAGGGCATACACCCGACGCCGCATCAGATGCTGGACCGCCCGACGTCATGGAAGCGCTGGGCGACCGCCGATCGCGAGCCGGTGGAACAGTGGGGCGAGGGCCGCGTCACGATCCTGGGCGATGCCGCGCATCCCATGACGCAATACATGGCTCAGGGCGCCTGCATGGCGCTGGAAGACGCCGTGACGCTGGGCGAGGCCATCAGGCAGTGCGAGCACGACTTGCCCGCCGCCTTCCGGTTGTACGAATCGGTCCGCATCCCGCGCAGTGCGCGCGTGGTGTGGTCGACACGCGAAATGGGCAGGCTCTATCACGCGCGCGGCGTGGAGCGCACCGTGCGCAACATGCTGTGGACGGGGCGCAGCCAGGCCCAGTTCTATGACGCATTGCAGTGGCTGTATGGGTGGACGGTGGAGAACTGCCTGGCGGGAAGCGCGCCGCAATAGACGGCGCGGCAATAAAGGACGCAGCAAGAGATGCAGAGAATGACGCAGCAATAGTTGCAGCAACAGACACGGCAGGGAAAACGCCGCTTGCCAAAGAGCACGCGGCATACAAGCATCAGTACAAGAGGAGACAACCATGCACAATAGCACCATCCGCGGCGCAGCCGCCGTCATGCTGTCATTGGCCTCGTACGCGGCCAGCGCCCAGCAGAAACCTGTGGATATCGGATTTATCGGCACGCTGTCCACGCCTGCCGGCTACATCGGCGAAGACGAGCGCGACGCCTTCATGCTGGCCGTCAAGGAAGGCGGCGGCAAGCTGGGCGGCGTGCCGGTCAACGTGCGCGTCGAAGACGACGCGCTAAAGCCCGCCAACGCCAAGCAGATTGCCGACAAGATGGTGCAAGGCGGCGTGCGGCTGTTCACCGGCATCAATTTCTCGAACGTCATGGCCGCCGTCGGGCCTACCGTGCTCAACGCCGGCGCCTTCTACGTCAGCCTGAACGCCGGCCCGTCCAACTTCGCCGGCAAGGCCTGCAACCCCAATTACTTCTCGGTGGCGTTCCAGAACGACTCGTACGCCGACACAGCCGGCATGGCGGCCAATGAGCTGGGCGCCAAGCGCGTGGTCATCATGGCCCCGAACTACCAGGCCGGCCGAGACGCCATCGCCGGCTTCAAGCGCACCTACAAAGGCGAGATCGCGGACGAGATCTACACCAAGCTCGAGCAGGCAGACTTCTCGGTGGAGCTGGCGCGCATCCGCTCGCTCAATCCCGACGCCATCTTCCAGTTCCATCCGGGCGGCGCGGGCATCAACCTGACCAAGCAGTTTGCCAACTCGGGCCTTGCGGACAAGATCAAGATGATCACGCCCATCTACTCGATGGACGACCGCATGCTGGCCGCCACCGGCACCGCGGGCAAGGGCTTCTACCTGAGCTCACTGTGGAGCGCCGACCTGGACAACCCGCAGAGCAAGCACTTCGTCGAAGCCTTCACCAAGGCCTACAACCGCGCTCCTACCGCCTACGCGGCCCAGGCCTACGACACCGCCAATCTGATCGGCTCCGCGTTGAAGGCCGTGAACGGCGACATCACCGGCAAGCCCGACGACTTCCGCAATGCGTTGCGGCGCGCGGACTTTCCCAGCGTGCGCGGCAAGTTCAAGTTCGGGCCGAACCAGCATCCCATCCAGGACTGGTATCTGCTGCACATTGAAGCGGGCCCCGACGGCAAGCTGGTCTACAAGAACCTGAAGGTGCTTGCCCGCGACCACACGGACGTGCACGCCGCGGACTGCAAGATGCCATGACGCGGCACAAGGCGCGCGGCGCCGGGCTCGCTGGCGCCGCGCGGCCTAGCCATTCAGGCTCTCCCGAGAAGGAGTCGCAATGCTGATGTTCCTGGAGCAGGTCCTGAACGGCCTGCAGTACAGCGCCTTGCTGTTTTTGTTGTCGGCGGGTTTGACGCTGGTGTTCGGCATCATGAACGTCATCAACCTGACGCACGGTTCGTTCTACATGGTGGGCGCGTTCTGCGCGGCCAGCGCGGCGGCGTCCACGGGCTCGTTCGCGGCCGCCCTGCTGGCTGCGCTGGCCGGCGCGGCGCTGTATGGGCTGATCGTCGAACTGCTGGTCATCCGCCACCTGTACCGGCGCGATCACCTGGATCAGGTGCTGGCCACGCTGGGTCTGACCCTGTTCACCAATGAACTGGTGACCGTGCTGTTCGGCCGCAGCCCGCCCTTCATGGACATCCCGCCTTTTCTGTCGGGATCCGTCGCGCTGCTGCCCGGCCTGAACTATCCCGTCATGCGGCTTGCCTTCATCGGTGCGGGCGCGCTGGTGGCGGTGGGCCTCTGGTTGCTGATCTCGCGCACGCGGGTCGGGATGCTGGTGCGCGCCGGCGCCGACGACGGCGAGATGGTCGACGCGCTGGGCGTGAACATCCAGCGCCTCTTCACTTTGATCTTCACGCTGGGCGCCCTGCTCTGCGGCTTTGCGGGCGTCATGGCCGCGCCTTTGTTGGCAGTGGAGATCGGCATGGGCGAGCGCATTCTCATCACCACGTTCGTCGTCATCGTGGTGGGCGGCGTCGGCTCCGTGCGCGGTGCGCTGGTGGGGTCGCTGATGATCGGCATGACCGATGCGCTGGGGCGCGCCTACATCCCCTTCTGGATGTCGCGCCTGCTGCCGCCCGAGCTCTCGGACTCCGCGAGTTCGAGCCTCGTGTCCGCCAGCATCTACATCCTGATGGCCATCGTGCTGCTGTTCAAGCCGCGCGGACTGGTGCCGGCCCAGCGCTAGGAAAGATATTCATGACCAGACCAACTTCAACGAATCCCGCTGCCGGACCGCTATCTGACACCGGCGGCGCGGGCGCATCGGTGTCCGACACCCGAGGCGGCGCCCCAAACCGTGACGGCGCGTCGAGGGTGTCAGGCATTTCCTCTGCTGGCAGACCGCGCATCACCCGCAGCGTCGTCGTCAACGCGATCGGGCTGCTGCTCTTTGTGCTGGTGCCGGCCATCGCGCAGGCCACGGGCGAGAGCTTTCTCGTCAACCTCATGACGCGATTTCTCATTTACGCCATCGCAGCTGTCAGTCTGGATCTGATCCTGGGCTACGGCGCCATGGTCAGCTTCGGCCACGCCGCATTCTTCGGGCTAGGTGGCTACGTCATCGGCATCGCTGCCTACCACGTCAACATGGGCGAGACGATCTTTGGCTGGAGCGGCAGCAATGCCGCGCTGGTCATGTGGCCGCTCGCCGTCGCGGTTGCCGCGCTGGCCGGGCTGGTTGTGGGCTTTCTGTCGCTGCGCACGTCCGGCGTGCAGTTCATCATGATCACGCTCGCCTTCGGGCAGATGCTGTATTTCATCCTCGTCGGGCTGATGATCTACGGCGGTGACGACGGCCTGTCGATCGATGCGCGCAACACGCTGCCGGGGCTGAACGTAAACGATCCGGCTACCTTCTACTACGTGTGCCTGGCGCTCATGACCCTTTGGATCATCGTGTGCCGGCGCATCGTCAATTCGCCCTTCGGCATGGCACTGCAGAGCATCAAGCAGAATCCGCGCCGCAGCATCGCCCTGGGCCTCGCGCCGCTGCGCTATCGCCTCACGGCGTTCGTGCTGTCGGCTGCCGGGACCGGGCTTGCCGGCGCGCTGTGGGCCAATTACGCGCTCTTTGTCAGCCCGGACATGTCCGCCTGGCAGAAGTCCGGCGAACTCATGGCTATGGTCATCCTGGGCGGTATGGGTTCGATCTTCGGCCCGGTGCTCGGCGTGGCCGTGTACCTCGGCCTGGAGCAGGTCGCCACCGGCTGGACGGAGCACTGGATGCTGATCCTGGGACCCGTGCTGGTGCTGGTGGTGCTCTTCGGCAAACGCGGCGTGTACGGCTGGCTCGTGGGAGGCAAGCAATGACCCACCCTAAACTGGAGATCCGCGGCCTGCAGAAATCCTTTGGCGCGGTACACGCCACGCAGGGCGTCGACCTCGCGGTCCGGCCCGGCGAGCTGCACGCCCTCATCGGCCCCAATGGCGCGGGCAAGACCACGCTGCTATCGCAGATCAGCGGTGAAATCCTGCCCGATGCCGGCAGCATCTGGCTCGACGGCGCCGACATCACGCGCATGCCCGCCTACCGGCGCCCCGCCGCGGGCCTGGCCCGTTCGTTTCAGATCAGCCAGCTCTACCCCGACTTCAGCGCCGAAGACAACGTCGCCATGGCCGTGCAGGCGCAGAGCCCGGGCGGCTTCAATCTCTGGCGCAATGCGCGGCGCATGGCCCGGCTGCGCGAACCGGCGCGCGATGCGCTCGAACGTGTCGGTCTGGCCGGACGCGCCGGCGTGCGCGTGTCCGCGCTGGCGCACGGTGAAAAGCGCCAGCTCGAAATCGCCATGGCGCTGTCGCTGGACGCCTCCGTGCTGTTGCTGGACGAACCGATGGCCGGCATGGGCGCCGAGGAATCGCAACGCATGACGGCGCTGCTCCAGGCCTTGAAGGGCCGCTACGCCATCCTGCTGGTCGAACACGACATGGACGCCGTCTTCGCGCTGGCCGACCGCGTCACCGTGCTGGTCTACGGCAAGACCATCTTCACCGGCACGCCCGACGAGGTGCGCCGCCATCCCGACGTGCGCGCCGCCTATCTGGGCGAGGAGGACTGATGCTGCAAGTGAACCAACTGCAAGGCGGCTATGGCGCCAGCAAAGTGCTCTTTGGCGTCGACCTGGACATCGCGCCGCGGCAAGTTGTCTCGCTGATCGGCCGCAACGGCATGGGCAAGACCACGACCGTCAAGACGCTGATGGGTATGCTGCCCGCGCAGGGTGGCGCCATCCTGCTCGACGGCAAACCCATCACCGGCATGGCCCCGCACCGCATCGCGCAGCTAGGCATCGGTCTCGTCCCCGAAGGCCGCCGCGTGTTTGGCTCGCTATCCGTCGAAGAAAACCTCGTCGCCACCGCCCGCAACACGCACGCAGGCTGGCACGTCGGCCGCGTCTTCGACCTGTTTCCGCGCCTGAAGGAACGCCGCACCCAATCTGCCCGCACGCTTTCCGGCGGCGAACAGCAGATGCTGGCTGTCGGCCGCGCCCTGCTCATCAACCCGCGCCTGCTCATCCTGGACGAAGCCACCGAAGGCCTCGCGCCCCTGATCCGCCAGGAAATCTGGAACTGCCTGCGCCGCTTGAAGGAAGAAGGCCAGACCATTCTTGTGATCGACAAGAACCTCAAGGAAATGGCGACCCTGGTTGACCGCCACCACGTCCTGGAAAAAGGCCGCGTCGTCTGGCATGGTAGCCCCGCCGAACTGGCCGCGCAGCCCGACCTGGCGCACCGCTATCTGGGGGTCTAGGCGCGGGCCGCTAGTCCTGCGACTCGCAAAAGCTGAGCCGATTGCCAAACGGATCGATCACCGCCATCACGCGCCCCCACGGCATCTCCTCGACGCCGGGCCGCATGTAGGCATACTGCCTGGCGCTGACCTCCGCGTGGAATTCATCCACGCCCTGCATCCGCACGAACACGGCCGACCCCGGCGTCGCGTCGCCATGATGCTCGGACAGATGCAGCACCAGGTCCCCGCGATGCACCTGCGCATACAGCGGAAAACCCGCCTCGAAGCGGTGCTCCCAATCCCAGGTGAACCCCAGGAAATCCAGATAGAAATCGCGCGCCTTTTCCACGGAGAAAATGCGCAGGATTGGAATGGCGGCTTGAAGGTGCATGGCGGGGCCTTGGTAGTATGCGAAAAATCCAGCATAGAACAGAAGCTCACACATGCCCATCGCCACCCCAGACTCCTGGAAGCACCTGCCCGCGCCGGCGCAGCGTGAACCGCTGCATTTTCAGGGGCGTTTTACCGCCGACGAGTACGCCCGCTTGCAACAGGGCTTCGTGCCGAAGGAGATGGAAGACAAATGGTTCATCTACCTGCACGACGGCTGGCTGCGTTTGCATCGCAGTTGGACCGGCAACTGGATTTATGCACTGCGGCTTGAGCAGGACGGCGATGCGTGGACGGTGACCGATTCGTGGGTGAATCGTGATCCGGAGCAGTACCGGCTTACCGATGCGGAATATGACCGGGATTCGCTGCAGAGGATGTTGCAGTGGTTGATCAAGGGGCCGGCGGTTTGATGCGCATCGATTGATCGACGTGCCGCTGATCATATTCAGCGCCTTACCAGGCGCGTGGCGATGCGCCGTATCGCGCCTTGAAGATCTTGCTGAAATGACTGAGGCTTGAGTAGCCTAAGTCGCCGGCCACCTGCGTGACGCTCATGCCGCTGCGCAGCAGGTCCGAGGCGCGAACCAGACGCGCGTCGCTCAGATAGGCGTGCACCGAACAACCGACGTTTTCGCGCATCAATTCCTGAAGCCGCCTTTCGGACAACCCCACCATCCGCGCAACACGCCCCGGCGGCCACTGTTCCGAGCAGCGTTCCCGCAGCAGGCGGCAAGCTTGCTGCACCTGCTGGCGCTCCTCCGCGGCGGGCCCCTTCAGCACTTGCGGCACGGAAAGCAATTCCACAAAGGCAGCCAGCGTCTCGAGCGACTTGGCGCGGTACCAGATCCGGCGCGCCTCGGGCGCCGTCGGCGCGTCGCGGGAAATGTTGGTGGCCAACGTCAGCAGGCTGGCCGGCGCGTCCAGCATTGCCACCAACGATCCGTGGGTCGGCACGCTGACGTCGTGGCGAAACCGTTGGGTCAGCAGGGTGATGGGCGCCGAGTCGCCTGCCCGGGCGAGCGCATCAGGCGTGTATCGGATATCCAGCATCCGGACGCGGCGATTCGCGTAAAGGTGCGTGGTCCAACCCAACGGCTGTTCGTGGTTGAAGAGCAGGGCCGCGCCCCCGGTCACCTTCAGCGGTTTGCCGCCGTCCAACGCCAGCACGGCGTCGCCCTCCAGCCATACCTGCATGCCGAACACCGGCGCGCCCGGCGCGGGAATTGTCAGCGCCGCCGATGGGCAACCGTCCAGCACCACCACACTGACGCCTTCCTCGACGCGCACCACGCACTGGATGACGTTTTCCCAGTCTTGCGTCGCAGGCACGGTGGGAAGTGTGCCTCGCCACCATTCGTGAGGCTTGGCGGGAGCGGTGTACGGGTCAAGCGAGAGCTCAGCGGACATGGGAAACAAGCGCAATTGCGCCGAGTGCAGCAAAACCGTCAATTGGCGCCGCGAAATCGTCAGACATCCGGCGGGTGTTCTGGAATCATGCCGTCGCACAAGAATGATTCTTGTTAATTATAAATTGATCAGGTGGTAACCCCGTGTCCTTCTCCGTCAAGCCGTTGCCGTTGGCATTGCTCGCCGCCTTTGCGGCGTCCGCGTCCGTCGGCGCGCAACCCGCTCCTTCGGCGGCCGCCGATGTCTCCACGTTGTCGCCGGTTGTGGTGCTGGGATCGAGCGATGCGTCGCCGACCTCCGGCGCCGACTTCGTCGCCACGCGCAGCCGGTCCGGCACCAAGTCGGACGCGGCCCTGATCGACACGCCCCAGACCATCAACGTCATCACCCGCAATGAAATGGACTGGCGCGGCGTCACCTCGCTGGCGCAGGCCGTCCGCTACACGTCAGGCATCTTCGCCCAGTACGGCGACAACGACGTGCGCTATGACTGGCTGACCATCCGCGGATTCACGCCGGCGCGCTATCTGGACGGCCTGCTTCTGCCCTTCGGCGCGCGGGGTTACGCGCAGCCGCGCATCGACACCTATGGCCTGGAACGGATAGAGATCCTGAAGGGACCGTCGTCCGGCCTTTACGGCCAGAGCGCCCCGGGCGGGCTGGTGAACATGACCAGCAAGCGACCCACCGCCGAGCCGATCAATGAAGTCGTCCTGCAGGCGGGCAGCTTCAACCGGTACCAGGGCTCCTTCGACTTTTCCGGTCCGGCCGACGAGGAAGGCAAATTCCTGTATCGCCTGACCGGCACCTTGCGCGATAGCGATACGCAGTACCAGCACGTCGACGATGAACGCCAGTTCATCGCGCCCAGCTTCACCTGGCGCCCGTCGTCCGACACCAGCCTGAATCTGAACGTGCAATACCAGAAGATCACCAGCCACGGCGGCGGCGGCGCGCCCGTGTTGCCGGTCATCGGCACGCTGGAGAAAAGCAGCGCTGGCTACATTCCGCGCGACCGCTTCGTGGGCGAACCCGGCTACGACATCTTCACCAACGAGCAGACCATGGTGGGCTACACGTTGGACCACCGCCTGAACGACACCTGGAGCGTGCGGCAAAGCGCCCGCTACACCAACGTGGACACCAACACCCGTCGCGTGCAGATCGGCGCGATGGCGTCCGAGACCCAGGCGATCCGTTACGCGTGGGCCTTTCCCGAGACATCGCATGCGTTCCAGATCGACAATCAGGTGAACGCCAAATTCACGGCCGGCCCCACGCGCCACGACCTTACCTTCGGCCTGGATTACCTGCGGGAAAAGTCGCGCTACAACGAAAGCAGCCTGGGGCTGATGCTGCCGCCGGCGTCGCCGCTGTTCGACGTGTTCAACCCCGACTACGGCACATCGGTGACGCGCCCGCCCACGGCCACCAAGATCAACATGACGCGCAACCAGTTGGGCGTGTACGCGCAGGACCAGATCGAACTTGACCGTCTGCTGTTCACGCTGGTGGGCCGTTACGATTGGACCGAAGGCACCACCGATACCGGCGCGCGCGGCAGCGCCGGGCAATGGGCATGGACCTCGCGCGATGCCGACGCCAACCGCTTCACCGGCCGGCTCGGCGTCACGTATCGCTTTGACAACGGTCTGGCGCCCTATCTCAGCTATTCCACGTCCTTCCAGCCCGTCACCGGCGTGATGCGCGACGGCTCGCCGCTCAAGCCGACAACTGGTGAGCAGTACGAGGCCGGCATCAAGTTCCAGCCCAACGGCTACGCCAGCTTCGTGACGCTGTCGGCGTTCCAGATCAACCAGAACAACGTCAGCACGCCGGACCCGGTCAATACCAGCTTTGTCGTGCAGACCGGCCAGGTCCAGGTGCAGGGACTGGAGCTGGAGGGCAAGGCCAGTTTCGACAACGGCCTGGATCTGACGATGTCGTACGCGCTGAGCGACAGCGAGATCACCAAGAGCAACAATCCCGCGCAGCGCGGCAATCAGCTCAACTTCGTGCCGCGCCATCAGGCGGCGCTGTGGGCAGACTACACGTTGCGCGACGGCCCGTTGCAGGGCGTGGGCCTGGGCGCCGGCGTGACGTACCGCGGCGGCTTCTATGGCGATCTGAACAACAATTACGCCATCCCCGCCGTGACATTGGTTGATGCCGCGATCCGCTACGATCTGGGCCGCGCCAGCCCCGCCCTTGCCGGCGCGCAGGTCGCGTTGAACGTGTCCAACCTGTTCGACAAGCGTTACGTGGCCAACTGCCTGGGCACGGCCGTGAGCTGCTACTGGGGCGCGGAGCGCACGGTGATGGCGACGTTGCGCTATCGCTGGTAATTCCCGGCATCCCGGGCGGTCGGCCTCAATTGCGCTTGCTGATCGCCCTGGCTGCCCGGATCACCAGCGGCCCCAGTTCCTCCCGCGCACGCGCCAGCGACCAGCGCGGCTTCGGCACGGATATGTTGACCGCACCCAGCGGATCGCCGTTGTCGCCATAAATCACCGCCGCGACATTCAAATCCCCCGCAAAGAACTCTTCGTCGGCATAGGCATACTGATCCCGTCTTGCCTCGTCGATCAACGCGCGCAGCCGATCGACGTTGGTGGTGGTGTGCGGCGTGTACTTCGCGCACGTCACGTTGCGCAACCTGAGATCGAGTTCATCCGGCGGCAGCAACGCCCATAGCGCGCGCCCCGACGCGGTCGCCACGCAGGGAATCTGCGTGCCCACCGGCAGGTACTCGGGAATGTGCCTGGCCGGCGCGACGCGCATGACGAACACCATGTTGTCGCCGTCGGGCACGGCCAGATTGACGATCTCGCCGCACTCCTGGTTGACCTGATGCAGCACCGCATGCGCATGCTGGAACAAGGGCTGCCGGTAGAGATAGCTGTAGCCAAGCCCCACGGCCTTGACCGTCATGCTGTAGCGCTTGCTGCGCGGATCCTTGAACAGGTAGCCGGTCTTTTCCAGTGTGTAGGCCACGCGCTGGGCCGAGCCGATGGTGATGCCGTTTTCGCGGGCCATCTCCTGAAGGCTCAAAGAGGCGTGCCCCCGGAAGGACTCGAGCACGGCGAGCCCTTTTTCCAGCGACTGGATCAACAAGGCGGAAGGTTCAGACATTCGGATTCGATTTGGGTAGCAGGGACGGAGTTTGCCCGCGGAAAGCCGGAAAGTCCGGCGGCCTAGGGAAACCCTTACGTTGTAGCCGGACCCGGCGAGCAGTATAAAAATACTCGCTGTTATCGTTATACGTAGATTGTTATCGAATAGCGATATTTAATCAATCCGGATCTTCATGCAACCGCATCCGCCTCAAACGCCGGCGCCCTCCGCCGCTCAAATGCCCGCTTCAGCTTCTGGCCCGTCCGACACGGCGCTGCCCGCCTCGGTCGACATCGCCATCGTTGGTGGCGGCATCATCGGCATCAGCACCGCCTATTCCCTCGCGTGCGCCGGACTGCGGGTCGCCGTGTTCGAGAAAGGCACGCTGGCCTGCGAACAGTCGTCGCGCAATTGGGGCTGGGTGCGCACGCTGGGCCGCGATCTGCCGGAAGTGCCGCTGGCGCAGCGCGCCAACCGGCTATGGGCAGAGATCCAGGGAAAGGTGGACGTGGGTTTCCGCCGCAGCGGCATCTTCTACCTGCAGGAAAACGACACGGACGCGGCCGGCCATCAGGCTTGGATGGACGGGGCGCGCGCGCATGGCGTGGATGCGCGCCTGCTGGATCGCCGCACGGTGCAGGACATGCTGCCGTCGACGGGACGCGCCTGGACGGGCGCCATGTACAGCCCGACGGACGGCGTCGCCGAACCGCAGCTGGCAACGCGCGGCATCGCCTCGCTGGCGCGCGCCGCTGGCGCAAACATTGTTGAGCACTGCGCCGTGCGCGGCGTGGAGCGCAGCGCGGGCCGCGTCAGCGCCCTGATCACGGAGCACGGCCGCGTTGCCACGCAGGCGGTGCTGGTGGCGGCCGGCGCCTGGTCGCGGCTCTTTTGCGGCAATCTGGGCGCCGACTTCCCGCAGTTGAAGGTGCGGGGGTCCGTGCTGCGCACGACGCCGCTCGACGCGGGACCGCAGGCGGCGATCAACGGCAAGGACTTCACCTGCCGCAAACGCGCCGACGGCGGCTATTCGGTGTCGCAGTTCGGCGCGTCGATGGCGGACGTGGTGCCCGACACCTTCCGCCTCATGCCGCATTTCTTCAGCGCGTGGCGGGCCAACAGCAGCTTCGTGCGGCTGCGTTTCGGCAAGCGCTTCTTCGAGGAACTGAAGATCCCGAACCATTTCCCGGCCGACCGCGAATCGCCTTTCGAGCGGCATCGCGTGCTGGATCCATCGCCGTCCAGTCGCGGCGTGGCGCAAGCCTGGCGCCGGCTGGTGCATGCCTTTCCCGCATTCCGCGAAGCGCGCATTGCGCAGTCCTGGGCCGGCTACATCGATGTCACGCCCGACGCGATGCCTGTCATGGACGCGGTGCCCGGCCTGCCCGGGCTCTACCTTGCTTCCGGTTTCTCGGGCCACGGTTTCGGCATCGGTCCGGCGGCGGGCGAGTTGATGGCGCAGTTGATCCAGGGCCAAACGCCCGCCATCGACCTGCACCCGTTCCGCTACGGCCGCTACGGGACCTGACGGGCACACATTGAAATCATGCATACAACAAAAGGGGAGTTCTTCCATGGATAGTCACATCGCCGACTTGCATCGCCGCACCACCGTTGTCGACGGCCTGGTCTTCTTCAGCGACGGCAGCACCCGCGACATGCTGGCCGGCGGCGTCAGCGCCATCAACGTCACCGTCAGCGACATGGGCGCGGACTTCGAGCAGGCGCTGCGCGACTGCATGGCGTGGCGCCAACGCTGCGCCGCGCCGGACTCGTCCTGGCTGCTGGTGGAAACGGCCGACGACATTGCGCGCGCCAAGCAGACCGGCAAGCTGGGGCTCATCATGGGCTGGCAGAACGGCAAACCCCTCGGCGACCAGATCGACCGCGTCGCCCTGTTCCATGAATTGGGCATGCGCGTCATTCAGCTGACCTACAACGAGGCCAATCTGCTGGGCGACGGATGCCTGGAAAAGCGCAACGCCGGCCTGAGCGATCTGGGCGTAAAGATGGTTGCAGAGATGAACCGCGTGGGCATCGCCATCGACCTCAGCCATTGCGCGCCGCAGACCTGCCTGGACGCCGCCCGGCACAGCACCAGGCCCGTGCTGCTGACCCACGCCAACGCCAACGCCGTGATCACCCGGCCGCGCAACAAGTCGGACGACGTCATCAAGGCGGTCGCCGCGACGGGCGGCGTGGTCGGATGCAGCATCCATGCCTACCTGAGCTGGCGCGGCGATCCCCGCCAGCAGCCGCTGCTGTCGGACTTCGTCGCGAACGTGAAGTACATCGGCGAACTGGTCGGCTATGAACACGTGGGCATCGGCACGGATTTTCCGTCGGTCGACACCTACGAAGCCGTGCGCCATGTGATGGTGATGTCGCGCACCAAATATGCGAAGTCGGGCGGCGACTTTTCTGATGCCTTTGGCGATGTGATGGAAGCGCGCTACCCCGTCGAGACGCCGACGCCGGCGCAATTTCCCGCATTTACCCACGCGCTGCACGAGGCCGGACTGACGGACAGCCAGATCGCCGGCGTACTCGGCGGCAACTTCCAACGCGCGTTCGCGCAGGCCTGGGCTACTGCCTGATTCGAATGGAGAACATCATGATCCCGCGACTGCTCCGCACCCTGACCGCCGCGCTGGCTTGCGCGGCCCGCGCGCCGCGCGCGCTGGCGCTTGCCGGCGCTGTTCTGGCAGCGCCCCTGGCCACGGCCGCGCCCTTCCCCGCGCAGCCAATTCACATCATCGTGCCCTATCAGGCGGGCGGGTCCACCGACACCGTGATCCGCAAATTCGCCGAGCTGGCCGCGCCCGAACTGGGCCAGGCCATCGTCATCGAAAACCGCGGCGGGGCCGGCGCAACCATGGGCGCACGCGCCATCAAGACCGCGCGTCCCGATGGCTACACGCTGGCCGTCCTGCCCAGCCCGGTCTATCGCATGCCGCACATCCAGGACATGGGCTACGACCCGACACGCGATTTCACCTACGTCATGATGCTCAGCGGCTACACGCTGGGCGTGGCGGTGCCCGCGGGCTCGCCGCACAAGACGTGGGCAGATTTCATCCGCTATGCGAAACAGCATCCGAATGAGGTCACCTACGGCACGGCCAGCGTCGGCAGCGCGTCCAACGTGATGATGGAAGACATCGCCGCACGCAACGGTGTGACCTGGCGCCACATCCCGTACAAAGGCGAATCCGAAGTGCTGACGGCGGTGATGGGCGGACAGGTGACGGCATACGCCGGCTCGACGACCGTGCAGCCGCAGGTGCAATCGGGAAAGATGCGCATGCTGGTGACCTGGGGCGAACATCGCAGCACCCAGTATCCGGACACGCCCACGCTGCACGAACTTGACGGCACGCCGCCCGCCAACGCGCCGTTCGGCATTGCCGGTCCCAAGGACATGCCGCCCGCCGTTGTCGCCAAGCTGCATGCCGTCTTCAAGCAGGTGGCCGAATCCGAGGCCTTCAAGCAGATCCTTACGCAATACGGCCAGGAACTGGTCTACATGGACGGCAAGGACTACGCCGCTTATGCGGCGCAACAGTACGCGCTGGAAGCGGAGATCGTCCGCAAGCTGGGGCTGGCCGCGAACAAATAGGCCGGCCCGATCCGGCTGCGCCGCCGCAGCCGGGCGTCACGCATCAAGGCGGCGCGGGATCCGACAACGGCCGGGATCTGCAAGGGCACCGGCCAGCAAGAAGCATCCAGGAGTCATCCATGATCATTCGAGCACTCGCCACACGTCCCGCGCGCCGCCGCGCCCTCGCCGCCTTGTGCGGCCTTGCAGGCCTGCTGGCCGCCGTACTGCCCGTTGCGGCGTCGGCCCAGGTGTGGCCCGCCAAGCCGATACGCATGATCGTCGGCTACCCGCCGGGCGGCGGCACGGACACCGTGGCGCGCATGCTGGCGCAGCAGCTCAGTCAGGAGATCAAGCAACCCGTCGTGGTCGAGAACCGCGCGGGGGCCAGCGGCACCATCGCCACCCAGCAGGTCGTGCGGGCCGAGCCTGACGGCTACACCGTGCTGTTCGCCACGGCGTCGCCGCTGACCGGGGCCCCGCTCACGGTCAAGGACCTGCAATACGATCCCATGAACGACCTGATCCCGGTCACTCTGGTCGGCGGCGGCCCCTTCATCCTGGTCGCGAACCCGGCCTTTCCGCCCAACACGCTGCCTGAACTGGTTGAGTACGCGCGCAGCCGTCCCGGCGAGATCAACTACGCGTCGCCGGGCATCATGACTGCCAATTTCTTTTTCTCCGAGCAGCTGAACATGGATGCCGGGATCAAGACCACGCACGTCCCCTACCGCGGCAGCGCCGCGCTGCTGAACGACGTCATCGCCGGCCAGGTGCAATACACGCTGGACACGCCGGGCACCACGCTGACCTTCATCCGCAACGGCAAGTTGAAGGCGCTGGCGATCTTCAGCGAAAAGCGCCTGAACCGGGCGCCCGAGATTCCCACCGCCAAGGAAAGCGGCTATCCGAATCTGGTGGGCGGTTCCTGGTATGGACTGCTGGTGCCCAAGGGCACGCCGCCGGAGATCGTCGACGGCCTGTACAAGGCCACGAAGTCCGCGTTGTCCAGCGCGGACGTGCGCAGCGCCATGGAAGGACGCGACGTGATCGTGCAAGGCACCTCGCCCGACGAATTCAGCCGCTTCCTGCACGCCGAGTTCAAGCGCTGGCAGGACGTGACGCAAAAGCTGGGCATCACCCCGCAATGACCGATTGAGCCCGCGCAGGCACGCAAGCCCCCTCTTCCGACCGGAGTCTTCGATGTCCCATTCCCCCTACGCCCCGGACCTGACCGCGGGAAGCGCTCCCACCTCCATGCGTCCCGCGCTCGCCGGCCTGGATCACATGATCTCGGCCGGCCACTATCTGGCCACGCAGGCCGGCATGGACATCCTGCAGGCCGGCGGCAACGCCGTCGACGCGGGCGTGGCGGCCGGCATTGCATTGGGCGTGGTCCAGAGCGACATCGTCAACTTCGGCGGCGTCGCGCCTATCCTGGTCTATCAGGCCAAGGCGCAAAAGGTGTGGAGCATTTCCGGGCTTGGCTATTGGCCGCAGGCCGCGCGGCTGGAGACCTTTCTGGAAAAGCACGGCGGCACGATCCCGGCGGGCGTGCTGCGCACCGTCATTCCGGCGGCGCCCGACGCGTGGATCACCGCGTTGGAACGATTTGGCACCATGCGTTTCGGCGAGGTCGCGGCCGGCGCCATCCGGCTGGCGCGAGACGGCTTCGTCATGTATCCGCTGATGGCCGAAGTGCTGGCAGAGAACCAGAAGAACTACGCGCGGTGGGCCTCCAGCGCGGCCATCTACCTGCCCGGCGGCAAGCCGCCCGAAGCGGGATCGCTATTCCGCCAGGCCGATTTGGCGCGCAGCATCCAGTACATGGCGGACGAAGAGCGCGCGCATTCCGGAAACAGCCGCCAGGCGGGCCTGGCGGCCGCGCGGCGCGCATTCTACGAGGGCGACATCGCTGCGGCGATCGTCAAGTATCACCGCGAGGAAGGCGGGCTGATCACCCACGAGGACTTGCGGGGCTTTGCTGTGGAGGTCGAGCCGGCACTGTCCACCGACTTCAACGGCACGCAGGTGCATAGCTGCGGTTTCTGGTGCCAGGGCCCTTCGCTGCTGCAGATGCTGAACATCCTGGAGCGGTGTGACTTGCGCGCGCTGGGCCACAACTCCGCCCCCTATGTGCATCTGCTGACCGAAGCCATCAAACTGGCCTTCGCCGACCGCGAGGTGCATTACGCCGATCCGCGCCATGCGCGGGTGCCGCAAGCGGCGCTGCTGTCAAAGGAGTATGCGCGCGCGCGGCTGGCCATGATCGCCCTGGATCGGGCAGGCCCCGACATGCCGCCGGCGGGCCGGCTTCCCCACGCGCGGGACATCGACCTGCGCGAGGCCGGGCCCGATGACATGGCGCGCACGGATCCGCGCCTGGATACGTCTTATGTGGCGGTCGTCGACAAGGACGGCAACGCGTTTTCGGCCACGCCCAGCGATGGCTCCTACAACGTGCCCGTCATTCCCGGCACCGGCATCTGCGCGTCGGGACGCGGCAGCCAATCCTGGGCCGAGGCCGGCCATCCCTGCGCCATCGGACCGGGCCGTAGACCGCGGCTCACGCCCAACCCCTCGCTCGCCATCCGGCCCGGCAAGTACGTCATGCCTTTCGGCACGCCGGGTGGCGACGTGCAGTGCCAGGCCATGCTGCAGACGTTCCTGAACATGGAGGTGTTCGGCATGGACGTGCAGCAGGCGGTCGAGGCGCCGCGCTTTGCCAGCTTCAGCTTCCCGTCGTCGTTCGAGCCGCACAACGCCATGCCGGGCCGGCTGATGATCGAAGACCTGATCCCACGCAGCGCGGGCGACGCGCTTGCAGAAATGGGCCATACCGTGAAATGGTGGAACGGCCATAGCTGGCGGGCCGGCGCCGTCTGCATGGTCCGGCACGATCTGGATAGCGGCGTGCGCTGGGGCGGCGCGGACCCGCGCCGGCCGGCTTACGCGATGGGCTG
The DNA here is from genome assembly GCF_002331005.1 of Achromobacter sp. UBA2119. NCBI lineage: Bacteria > Pseudomonadati > Pseudomonadota > Betaproteobacteria > Burkholderiales > Alcaligenaceae > Achromobacter > Achromobacter sp. UBA2119. Next base: position 217,365 of record NZ_DCYD01000003.1, read on the forward strand.
GTAGGCATGCGCGGCGGCTGGCATCAACAGAAAGCAAAACGCCCGCCAGGAAAGCATCCAGGCGGGCGTTGAAACTGCATCGCAACAGGCATCCGATTAAAGACGCCCGTTGCCAGCGCCATCAATTCAGGCTGGCGCCCGAGATCTTCACGATCTCCTGATACTTCGCCATCTCGGCCTTCACGAACGCGGCAAACGCCTCAGGCGTCATCGAGCCCGCCTCGGAACCCATCGTCAGCAGACGCTGCTTCACATCGGGCTGCGCCATCGCGTCGGCATACGCCTTGTTCAGCTTGGCCACCACCGGCGCCGGCGTGCCGCCCGTCGTGAACACGCCAAACCACGTGCCCAGGTCAAAGCCCTTCACGCCCGATTCTTCAACCGTCGGCACGTCAGCCAGCAACGACGAACGCTGCGCCGTCGTCACGGCCAGCGCCTTGACCTTGCCGTCCTTGATCAGCGGCGCCGACGCCGCCAGGTTGTCGAACATGAAATCCGACTGGCCCGACAGCAGCGCCAGTTGCGCCGGCGCCGCGCCCTGATAGGGGATGTGCTCGACGTTGATGCCCGCGCGCGCCTTCAGCAGCTCGCCCGACAGATGGCCCGCGCTGCCGTTGCCGCCCGAACCGTAGTTCAGCTTGCCCGGGTTCTTCTTTGCGTAATCGATCAGGTCCGCCAGCTTCTCGATCTTGTTCTTTTCGGCGAACTCCACATTCATCACCAGCACGTTCGGCACCGCCGCCACGATCGTCACCGGCGCGAAATCCTTGACCGGGTCGTAGGGCAGGTTGGCGAACAGCCACGGATTGATCGCGTGCGTGGCCACCGCGCCCATCACCAGCGTGTAGCCGTCAGGCTGCGCTTTCGCCACCAGGTCCGCGCCGATGTTGCCGCCCGCGCCCGAACGGTTTTCCACGATCACCGGCTGACCCAGCGAGCCGCGCACCTTCTCGGCCAGCATGCGCGCCATCGTGTCCAGCGGGCCACCGGGCGGGTAAGGCACGACGAAGCGGATCGGCTTCGTCGGGAAATCGGCGGCCTGAGCCAACGCCGGGGCGCTGAAAGGCAAGGTCGCGGCCAGCGCCACGGCGCCTTGCAACAGGGCGCGGCGCACGGCGCTGCGGGGGGTATTCGACATGGTGTGTTCTCCTCACTCCGGATCAATGGCGGTCAGTAGCATACCCCACCGGCGTGACGGAGGTAACAAAGGGCTACCGGCAAGAACGCCCGGAATTCCGGGGAATGGCAGCCCGCACCAATGAAAAACCGCCCGAAGGCGGTTTGGCGGATCAGTGCAGGATCTGGCTCAGGAAGAGCTTGGTCCGTTCGTTCTGCGGGTTGTCGAAGAACTCGTCCGGGTTGTTCTGTTCGATGATCTCGCCGCGGTCCATGAAGATCACGCGGTTGGCGACCTTGCGCGCGAAACCCATTTCGTGCGTCACGCAGATCATCGTCATGCCGCTTTCCTGCGCCAGGCTGACCATCACGTCCAGCACTTCCTTCACCATTTCCGGATCCAGCGCCGACGTCGGCTCATCGAACAGCATGATCTTGGGGTTCATGCACAGCGACCGCGCGATCGCCACACGCTGCTGCTGGCCGCCCGACAACTGGCCCGGAAACTTCTTGGCCTGTTCCGGAATGCGCACCCGCTCCAGATACTTCATTGCGGTGGCCTCGGCTTCCGCACGCGGCTTCTTCAGCACCCACATGGGTCCCAGCGTCAGGTTTTCCAGCACCGTCAGGTGCGGGAAAAGGTTGAAGTGCTGGAACACCATGCCCACGTCCTTGCGGATCGTCTCGATGTGCTTCAGGTCATTGGTGAGCTCCGTGCCGTCCACGATGATGTGGCCCTTCTGGTGCTCTTCAAGGCGGTTGATGCAGCGGATCATCGTGGACTTGCCCGAACCCGAAGGTCCGCACACCACGATGCGCTCGCCTGGCGCGACGTCCAGGTTGATGTTGCGCAACACGTGGAACTGGCCGTACCACTTGTTCACGTCCTGCAAACGAATAATGGCATCCGACATGCCTGTACTCCCGTAAGTATCGCTTTGCGCGCCCGCCTTGCGGCGGACGCGCGGCAAATTGCTAGCGTGCGTGACCCGTGGCCAGGCGTTTTTCCAGCGCCTGGCTGTATTTGGACATGGAGAAGCAGAAGACGAAGTAGATCAGCGAAATGAACAGGTACGCCTCCACCCCGAATCCGCGCCATGCCGCGTCGGACAGGGCTGCCTTGGCCGCCAGCGTCAGGTCGAAAATGCCGATGATCACCACCAGCGACGTGTCCTTGAACAGCGCGATGAAAATGCTGACCAGCGGCGGAATCACGATCTTGAGCGCCTGCGGCAAGATGATCTTGCGCATCTGCTGCCAGTAGTTCAGGCCCAGCGAATCCGCGCCTTCGTACTGCCCCTTCGGGATGGCCTGCAGGCCGCCGCGCACCGTTTCGGCGATGTAGGCCGCCGCGAACATGATGATCGCGATCTGCGCGCGCAGGAGCTTGTCGATCGAAAAGCCTTCCGGGAGGAACAGCGGCAGCATCACCGACGACATGAACAGCAGGCTGATGAGCGGCACGCCGCGGATCAGCTCGATGTACACGACGCACAGCGCCTTGATGGCCGGCATCTTCGAGCGCCGGCCCAGGGCCAGCAGCACGCCGATCGGGAATGCGAAGGCGATGCCGAACGTGGACAGGATGAGCGTCAGCGGCAAGCCGCCCCAACGCGCGTTTTCCACGTAGGTCAGGCCAAACACGCCGCCCCACATCAGGAGCGCCACGGCCGTCAGGCCCACGGTCCAGATGACGGCCAGCTTCCAGTTCCAGAAGCGGCGGATGCCGCTGCAGACGATCACCGCCACCAGGATGATGGTGGCGATCAACGGCCGCCATTGCTCATCGTAGGGATACGTGCCGAACAGGATCAGCCGGTGTTTTTCAATGATGAACGCCCAGCAGGCGCCGCCGGCTGCGCGGCACTCCTGGGCATTGGCCGCGTCGAAGCTGGCCTTGATGAAGGCCCACTCGACCAGCGCCGGGATGGACATCAACAGGAACCACGCCAGCAGCACCGTGATGAGGATGTTCAGCGGCGATGAGAAGAGGCGCGTCCGGAGCCACGCCCACGGTCCCGTTTGATTGCTGGGCGGCGGCAGGGCTTCGCTGGGGGTATGCGTAGTGCTGCTCATATCAACGCTCCACCAGCGCGATGCGCTTGTTGTACCAGTTCATGAAGATCGAGATCGACAGGCTGACCGTGAGGTACGCGCCCATGATGATGAGAATGCCCTCGATGGCCTGGCCCGTCTGGTTCAACGTCGTGTTCACCACCGACACGATGTCGGGGTAGCCGATGGCGACTGCCAGCGAGCTGTTCTTCGTCAGGTTCAGGTACTGGCTGGTCATCGGGGGGATGATCACGCGCAGCGCCTGCGGCAGGATCACCAGGCGCAGCACCTTGGCGCGCGGCAGGCCCAGCGAGCCGGCGGCTTCCCATTGGCCGTTGCTGACCGCCTGGATGCCAGAGCGCACCACCTCGGCGATGAACGCCGACGTGTAGATCACCAGACCAGCCAGCAGCGCGGCGAATTCCGGCGACAGCGTGAGACCGCCCGAGAAGTTGAAGCCCTTGAGCTCCGGCATGTTCAGCGTCAGCGACGCGCCGCTGACCAGCCAGCCGATGAACGGCAGACCGATCAAGAGACCAATGGCCCAGCGGCCCAGCGGGAACATGTGGCCGGTGGCCTCGTGGCGCTTCTTGCCGTAATGGCCCAGGATGATGATCGCGAGGATCGCCAGTCCCAGTCCGCCGAGCATCCAGTCGAACGAGTTGCCTTCCAGCGCCGGGACCTTGAGGCCACGGTTGGAGATGAACACGCCCGGCAGCGGATTGTGCGCCTGGCGCGGACCCGGCATGTTCTCGGTGATCAGCGCATACCAGAAGAAGAGCTGCAGCAGCAGCGGCACGTTGCGCATCACCTCGACATACACAGAGGTGATCTTGGCGACGAGCCAATTCTTGGACAGGCGGCCGATGCCGATGAGCGTGCCGAGGATAGTCGCCAGCACGATGCCGAGGACGGCGACGCGCAGCGTGTTGAGCAGGCCGACCACGATGGCGCGGCCGTAAGTGTCTGAGGGGGAATAGGCGACAGCGGTTTCGCCGATGGCGAATCCGGCCTCGCGGTTCAGGAAGCCGAAGCCCGTGGCAATGTTGCGCACGGACAGGTTGTGGAGCGTGTTTGAAACCAGGAACCACACGGCCCAGGCTACCGCGGTCAGCGCAATCACCTGGTAGACCACGGAGCGTACGCCGGGATCGTTCCAGTTCAGACGCCGAGGGGGTGCCGAAATCGGGGCGTTTTTGTTGGGAGTCATCATGATGAATCTACAGAAGTCGGACACCGGGTGGCTTGCCGGAAAAGCCGCGCCACCCACTTCTGCCGCCCGCCCGAAGGCGGGTTAGGGCCTGTCCAGAATACACGTCCTGTGCAGACAGGCCCTAGGCATGACGGAGAGCCGTGCTCCGCCATGCCAGGCAGCCGCGCGTTAGCGCACCGGCCAGCCGTACATCAAGCCACCTTGCTTGTACGAAGCGTTCAAGCCGCGCTCCAGCTTCATCGCGCTGTTCTTGCCCAGCGTGGATTCGAAGCTTTCACCGTAGTTGCCCACGCTCTTGATGATGTTGTAAGCCCACTTGTCGTCCACGCCCAGGTTCTTGCCCATGCCCGGGGTCACGCCCAGGATGCGCTGGATGTTGGGGTTGGGGCTCTTGGTCATTTCATCGACGTTGGCCTTGGTGATGCCGTATTCCTCGGCTTCCAGCATGGCGTTCAGCGACCAGCGCACGATGTTGAACCACTGCTCGTCGCCCTGGCGGACCATGGGGCCCAGCGGCTCCTTGGAGAAGTCTTCCGGCAGGATGACGAACTTGTCCGGGTTCTCGAGCGTGGTGCGGGTCGAGGCGAGCTGCGACTTGTCGGTCGTGAAGGCATCGCAACGGCCGGCCGAGAAGGCGCGGATGATTTCGTCGTACTTGTCGATCACGACCGGCTTGAATTCGATCTTCTGGCTGCGGAACCAGTCAGCGAGGTTCAGCTCGGTGGTGGTGCCCGGCTGCACGCAGATGGTGGCGCCGTTCAGTTCCTTTGCGCTCTTGACGTTCAGGTCCTTGGAGACCATGACGCCTTGGCTGTCGTAGTAGTTCACGCCCACGCCGATCAGACCGAGCGTCGTGTCGCGCGTCAGCGTGACGGTGGTGTTGCGGGTCAGCACGTCGATTTCACCGGACTGCAGCGCGGTGAAGCGTTGCTGGGTGTTCAACGGCGTGAACTTGACCTTGCTGGCATCGCCAAACATCGTTGCGGCGATGGCGCGGCACATGTCCACGTCGATGCCCTTGTATTCGCCCTTGCTGTCGGCGATGGAGAAACCCGGAATGCCCGTCGAAACCCCACACTGGACAAACCCTTTCTTTTTGACGTTATCGAAGGTTGCGCCAGCGTTGGCAGCCGAGGATGCAGCAAACAGGGCAGCGCCAATGGCAGCGAGTTTCAGTACTTTCATCGTGATCTCCGTGTGGGATGAAGCGGAATCCAAAGCTAGGGCCGGGTTGGACCCACGCATGGGGCGGATGGTAGCGTCCGTAAAGCACGCGGCGCATCCGGGAATTCCCTTGAAATATAGGGACACTGGATGAAATGAAACGCTGTTTTTGACGAAAAACAGGGACGCGCTTTCAGCTTTGCGAACATGTGTTTCAGCCGGCCGAATGATGCGCACATGTTCCGACCGCGCCAAGAGATGTAGGCCACCTTACTGTCCCCGAGTTACTATGGCGGCTTCATCTGACAGCCGCCATGATCGAATTCCAGCACGTATTCAAATCATATGGTCGCGGCCGCAATATCCTGGCCGACATCAACTTCCGCGTGAGCGCGGGAGAATTCGTTTTCGTATCGGGGCCGTCCGGCGCCGGCAAGTCCACCCTGCTCAAGCTGATCGGCGGGCTTGAACCCGCCAGCCGCGGTTCGATCCAGGTAAACGGCCAGCGTCTGGACAAGCTGCCCGCGCGCGCCCGGCCCTATCTGCGCCGCGCCGTGGGCGTCATCCTGCAGGACACGCACCTGCTGTTCGACCGAAGCGCGTTCGAAAACGTGATGCTGCCGCTGGCCGTCCAGGGACACCCCTGGGATTCCGCCGCTTCGCGTGCCCGTGCCGCCCTGGACAAGGTGGGGCTGTCGGGCAAGGAAGACCTCAATCCCATCGAGCTCTCGGGCGGCGAACAACAGCGCCTGGCGATCGCCCGCGCCATCGTCAACCGGCCCGCGATCCTGATCGCGGACGAACCCACCGCCAACCTCGACCACGACAACGCGCAACGCATCATGAACGTGTTCCGCGACTTCAACCGCGTCGGCGTCACCACGCTGATCGCCTCGCACGACCAGGAACTCATGGCGCGCTACGCCACCCGCACGCTGCGGATCGAGCCGGGCAAGTTCGCCGACTCCCACGGCCCCGCGACGCCGCCGGACGGCGCGGCCACCCATGGCGCGCATGGCGCAACGGCGGCGCCCGTCCGTCCCGGCCGCACCGAGCCGGGCCTCGGCCATCCGGGAGAGTCGGCATGAACGCCTGGCTGCGGCAACACCGCTACGCGCTTCTCGTCACCCTGCGCCGGCTGATCAAGCAACCCTTCTCATCGCTCGCCAACCTGCTGGTCATGGCGTTGGCGCTGGCGCTGCCGCTGTTGGGCAGCGCGATCCTGGTCTCGGTGCAACCGGTGGCGCGGGAAATGTCCGTCACGCCGGAGGTCACCGTCTTCATGCGCGTGGATGCGCCTGCGGGCGCCGCGGCCGACGTCGCCAAGCGCATTCAAGCCGACTATCCGCAAGAGGTGCGCGCCGTGCGCGTCGTGGGCCGCGAAAGCGCCCTGGCCGACCTGCGCGCCAACCCCGCCTGGCAGGAAGCGCTGGCCGTGCTGCCGGGCAACCCGCTGCCCGACGCGGTCGTCGTCACGCTGGCCGACGGCGACAACCTGGCCGGACGCGCCGACACGCTGGCCACGGCCTGGAAGCAATGGAACCACGTGGACCTGGTGCAACTGGACAGCGCATGGGTCCAGCGGCTGGAAGCCATTCTGCGGTTTGCCCGGATCGGCCTGGGATTCCTGGCCGCGTGCGTGGCGGTCGTGGTGCTAGCCACCGTGTTCAACACCGTACGCATGCAGGCGCTGTCGCAACGCGAGGAAATCGGCGTGGCGCGGCTGGTCGGCGCCACCGAATCGTTCGTGCGCCGGCCGTTCCTGTACCTGGGCGCGTTGTCCGGCGCGTTGGCTTCGCTGCTGGCGATTGGCGTGGCGTCCGTTGCGCTGTCTCCGCTGAACGAAGCCCTGCTGGGACTGGCCCGCAGTTATGGGGCCGAATTTGCCCTGCACCTGCCCGGCGCCCCCGTCCTGATCGGTGCGGTGGTGGCGTCCGCCGCGCTCGGCGCGCTGTCCGCGCGCTGGTCGGTCACGCGCAGCACGCGGTTCTAAGCCGCCCCCTATAGCGGTTCGGCCGATGGTCCGGGCGCCCTGCCCGGACCTGGCGTGCGCTTCGTCCCGGGCCCAAAAGCGTGAATCTATATAATGAGATCAATTCTCATTGCATCCAGACTCCGCTGTTTCGTCCTCATGCCAGCCCCGGACCCCGCCGCCACTGATGATTTGACCGGGCTGTATGTCGAGCACAGCACCTGGCTGCAAGGTTGGTTGCGACGGCGCGTCGGCGACACGTTCGCAGCCGCCGACCTGGCGCAGGACACGTTCCTCAGCCTGCTGGACCGCAAGACCGCGGCTTCCGAAATCCGGAAGCCGCGTCCGTTCCTGGCCACGGTCGCCGGACGGCTGCTTGCACACCGGCATCGCCGGCAACTGCTGGAAACGGCTTACCTTGAAGCGCTGGCCTGCCTGCCCGAGGAAGTGTCGCCCTCGCCGGAAATGCGGCTGATGGCGGTTGAAAGCCTGCAGCAGATCGACCGCGTGCTCGACGGCCTGCCTCCCAAAGTGCGCGAAGCCTTTCTGCTGGCGCACCTGTTCGAACTGAGCTATGCCGAGATCGCTGAACGGCTGGGCGCCTCGGCCAGTTCGGTCAAGCAGTATCTGACCCGGGCCAACCGCGAATGCATGTTCGCGCTGGCGTACTGACGACATGACCTCCCGCAGAGATACGCTGACGCTGCCCAGCGGCCGGGTCATCACCCGAGCCACCGCGGATGCGGCGGCGGACTGGCTCACTTTGCTGATGTCCGGAGAAGTTGGCGACGCGCAACGGCTGCAATGGCGGCAGTGGCGCCAGGCACATGCCGACCATGAAGCGGCCTGGCAGCATGTGGAGTCCGTCACCGGCCGGATGAAATCATTGGAACGTGCGCCGGCTTATGCGGCCCTGTCGCCGTACGGGCCGGCTGGCAGGCCGACCCTGACCGCCCGCCGGCGGGCCACCCGGCTGCTGCTATGGGGTGGGATCGCCACCGGCGCCGGATTGCTCGGGTCCCGCACCGGCATCTGGCAGACCCGCATGGCCGACTATCGCAGTGCCACCGGTGAGCAGCGCAATTTCACGCTGGAAGACGGCACCCGTCTGACGCTCAACACGGACAGCGCGGTGAATCTGCAGTTCGATGACACCCAGCGCCGCATTCTGCTGGTGGCGGGCGAGATCATGGTCGCCACGCGGCACGAGCCGGCGCGGACGGATGCGCGGCCGTTGCTGGTGGCGACCGCCGAAGGCACCGTCCGCTCGCTGGGCACCCGCTTCACCGTGCGGCAGCAATCCGGCTCGACCCAGGTGGCGGTTCAGGAGAGCGCGGTGGAGATTGCTCCCCGGTCCGGCAACGCGCGACGGCTGCACGCCGGAGAGCTGACCCGGTTCAACCGCGACGCCGTCGAGCCGCCACAGCCGGCCGATGCGCACGCGGACGCGTGGACACGGGGACAACTGGTGGCCGACGAGCAGCGGTTGGGCGATTTCCTGGCTGAGGTGGGCCGCTACCGGACGGGCGTGCTGCGCGTCGATCCGCAGATCGCGGGACTGCGGCTTTCTGGCGTCTTCCCCCTGGCTGACACCGATCGCATCCTGGCGACCCTGCCCAGCGTGCTGCCCGTCCGCGTGCAATGGCGCACCCGCTACTGGGCGACGGTCGGGCCGGCCAACTAGGTCGGCGAAAAATATTTTTCGCAGCGACTGCCCGATCTGCGTTTTCGCGGCACCTACCTCATGAGGGACCGGAATTTTCGGAGGTCCGATCACAAGGAAGAACATGCCGAACCAGTACCGCGCCGAAGATTCGAGGCGCCCACCTCCATCTCCCATTGCATTGGCCGTCCTGGCGCTGACCGCCGCGCTTGCGGGTGGCGCACCGGGATCCGTACGCGCGCAGAACGCGTCTGCGGCGGCCGATGCCGCGGCGGTCGATACCGCGGCGGTCGATACCGCGGCGGCCGGCCCCACAACCGCCGACTTCAACATCGCCGCGGGCCCGCTCGCGCCCGCCTTGCGGCAGTTGGCCAGCACGGCGGGCATCATGCTGACCTTCACCGCCGAGCAAACCGACGGCAAGCACACGGCGGGCGTACAGGGCCGCCATCCCGCCGCCAGCGCGCTGGCGCGTTTGCTCGCCGGCACCGGCCTTCAGGCCGTGCGGCTGGACACGGGCGCGTTCGTGCTGCGCGTCGACGACACGCGCGCATCCGCCGCATCCGGCGCCACCACGCTGCCGCTGGTCACGGTGACCGCCAGCGCTGCCGCCGACGGCACGACCGAAGGCACGGAATCGTACACCACCGGCAGCATGAGCACGGCCACCCGGCTCAACCTGTCCATGCGCGAAACCCCGCAGTCGGTCACCGTCGTCACCCGCCAACGGATTCAGGACCAGAACCTGGCGACGGTCAACGACGTGGTGCAGACCGCCACTGGCCTGACCTTCCGGCGCTTCGGACCGGAGCGCGCGTCCTTCTATTCGCGCGGCATGTACGTCGACAACATCATGTACGACGGCTTGCCCGTGGGCCTGGACAGCTCCAACCTGTCGCAGGATCTGCTGGCGACCGACATGGCCATCTATGACCGCGTGGAGATCGTGCGAGGCGCAACGGGACTGGTGCAGGGTGCGGGCAATCCATCGGCTGCCATCAACCTGGTCCGCAAGCGCCCGACCGTGGAGCCGCAGGTGTCCCTGGCCGCGAGCGCGGGCAATTGGGACCGCTACCGGGCGGAACTGGACGCCTCGGGTCCGCTGTCGGAAGACGGCAGCCTGCGCGGCCGCGCGGTGGTCGCCACGCAGGACTACGGCAGCTACAAGCGCGGCGAAAGCAGCGACGGTCAGACGTTCTACGGAATCCTTGAAAAGGATCTGGGCGCCTCCACCACGCTGACGCTCAGCGCCCTGCACCAGGAGAACCGGCTGCACGGCAACGGCTTCACCGGCCTGCCGGTGGGTCGCGACGGCAGCGATCTGGGATTGCCCCGGTCCACGTCCTATGCCAATGACTGGGAGCATTGGAACAAGACCACCAACTCGGCCTTCGCGGGGCTCGACCACCGGTTCGGCAACGGCTGGCGCATGCACCTGTCGGCGTACTACGCGCAGGCCGACGTCGACATGCAGGGGCACTATCTCAGCTACAGCGTCGCCACCGGCCGATACAGCCAGTTGGGCGCCCGCAACGCCCACAAGGAAAAGCAGAGCAGCGTCGACCTGTACGCCAACGGCCCCTTCGATCTGCTGGGCCGCACGCACGAACTGGTGCTGGGCGCCAGCTACCGCGACGTCGATTTTGACGGCAACAGCCGCCAGGGGCTGGTTCTGAACAGCAACCTGGACCTCTACAACTTCGACCCGAGCGCCGTCCCGGATCCCCACATTCCGCTGCGGGACTGGATGGACGCCAAGATCAAACAGCAAAGCGTGTACGCCACGACGCGCCTGAGTCTGACCGACCGGCTCAAGCTCATCCTGGGCGGCCGGCTGGACTGGTTCGACTACAACGACACCGTCAATACCTATCCGAACTTCGCGTCCAACACGCCGTCCGTCAGTGCGCATAATCGCTACCGCATCAACAGCCAACTGACCAAGTACGCCGGCGTGGTCTACGACCTGAACGACCAGCACTCGGTCTACGCCAGCTACACCGACATCTTCAAACCTCAGAACTACCTGGATGCCAGCAATAATCTGCTGGATCCGGTGATCGGCCAGAACTACGAGATCGGGATCAAGGGCGAATACTTCGGGGGTGCGCTCAATGCCTCGGCCGCGCTGTTCCGCATGGACCAGAAGAACCGCGCGTTCCGCAGCACCGACCAGAGCCAGTGCGCCGGCTACCCGACGGTCAGCTGCTATTCGGCCGCCGGCGAAGTGCGCAGCCAGGGCGTGGAATTTGAGCTGCAGGGCGCCATCACGCCCAACTGGCAGGTCAGCGCGGGCTACACGGTGGCCATCGCGCGTTACCGCAAGGATGCGAACCCCGCCAATGTGGGCGCGCTCTTTGACACGGACACGCCGCGGCACCTGTTCAAGTTGTCGACCATGTACCGGCTGCCCGGCGTCATGCAGGGCTGGCGCGTCGGCGGATCGATCTACCACCAGGATTCGATCTATAACGCGGGCACCACGAGCGGTGTGCCCTTCCGGATTTCGCAGGGCGGCTACACCGTGACGGATCTGGTGGTCGGCTGGCAGGCAACCCCGAAGCTGGACCTGCAACTGAACATCAACAACATCTTCGACAAGCGGTACTACAACGCGCTGTCGGGCAGCGTCGGCTTTCCCAGCAACGTCTATGGCGACCCGCGCAACCTGATGCTGACCGCGCGCTACCAGCTCTGAGGCCCGGGTCGCGCGAAATCCGGCCTCTAAACCTCCGTTTGAACCCCCTTCATCCCCGTGATCCGGGGAAAGACCACAAAACAGCCTGTGTAGGATGGGTGCCTGCCCTCCGCACAGGCGTTTTTGCGTGCGGGCGACAGAAGACGTTCCAATAAACGACGCTTTGGCCGTACTTACACAGTTTTCTCCCATTGACTGCCGGGATATGCAAGAATAAAGCGACATTTTTTTACATGTTTTGTCACAATTGCCGCTTCTCCTTGCATTTCTAGTGTCTCAATCGCCGTTTTTGCCCAGATATCAGTCCAATGGCCGCTCTTGAAGCCCGCGCAACGCGTCACTACTACGACAGCGCGTTCCAATCTCAGGCAGTGAAAGTGCTCCCGAACGAGTACTACGTCACCAGCGAGAACATGATGATCTCGACCGTCCTGGGATCCTGCGTGGCGGCTTGCATCCACGACCCGGTCACGGGCGTGGGCGGCATGAACCACTTCATGTTGCCCGAAGGCGACATGCAGTCGCCCGCATCGGCCACCATGCGCTACGGCGCCTTTGCGATGGAAGTGCTGATCAACGAACTGCTCAAGGCCGGCGCCTCGCGCGACCGCCTGGAAGCCAAGGTGTTCGGCGGCGGCGCAGTGCTGGCGGCCATGCAGCAGATGAACATCGGCGAGCGCAACGGCGAGTTCGTCCTGAACTACCTCAAGACCGAAGGCATCCCCGTCAAGGCGCAGGATCTGGGCGACGTGCACGCGCGCCGCATCAACTACTTCCCGCGCGACGGCCGGGTGATGGTGCGCAAGATGGCGCCGCACCACCAGCGCGCCGAAGAGATCATCGCCAAGCGTGAGCAAGAGGCGGCGCAAAGCGCGGCCGCCAAGACGGCCACGCCGCAACGGGTCGAGCGCTTTGCACGGCCCGGCGTCGAGCGGTTTGATCGTCCGGGCGTGGAACGGTTTGATCGTCCTGGCGTCGAGCGGCTGAACCGCCCGGGCGTCGAACGATTCGACCGCCCCGCCGCGCGCCCCGGCGTGGAACGCTTCGACCGCCCTGCCCGGCCGGGCGTTGAACGCTTTGACACGGGTGTGACTCGCCGCACGAAGCCTTGAACGGCGAGCGGCGCGATCCCCGCCCCTGAACGGCAAGCATCCTGCCGTCCCACGCGCTAATCAGCAAGCGCCGCGCCGCCCTGCCCCAGGCTGAAACTGGTCCGGTATTGGCTGGGCGACACGCCCAAACGGCGGGTGAATGCCTCGCGTAAGTGGCGCGCATCGCGAAAACCGCATTCATACGCGACCGTCTTGAGCGGCGCGCCGTCGCGCTCCAGGCGCGCCCGCGCCGCGTCCACCCGCGCGCTTTCCACGAATTCCGCCGGCGTCACGCCCGCATCCCGCCGGAACACCCGTGAGAAATTGCGGCGGCTCATCCGGGCCACGGCGGCCAGCTCTGCCAGGCCCAAGTCGCCGGACAGGTTGGTCAGCACATGCTGCTGCACCTGCGCGACCACCGAGGTTTCCTCGACGAACGGGGTCAGAAACGGACTGAACTGCGATTGCCCGCCAGCGCGCTGCGTGAACACCACGAGCCGCTTGGCCACGTTCAGCGCGACCTCTGCGCCGTGATCCTGCGCCAGCAGATACAGCGACAGATCGATGCCTGCCGTGACACCCGCCGACGTATGCAGGCGGCCGTCCTGCACATACAACCTGTCCACCTCGACCCGTAACGCCGGATACTGCGCGGCCAACGCCTGCGCATCGTTCCAGTGCGTGGTGACGACCGCGCCATCGGGCAGTCCCGCGCGTGCAAGCAAGAAGGCGCCGTTGCAGATCGACCCGTACCGCGGCGCGCGCCGGCAGGCCGCCCGCAGCCAGACCAGCGCCTCGTCGGGCTCGCGCGCAGCCGGCAGGTTCGGGCCTCCCGCGACCAGCAATAGGTCTGGGGTGTCAGACACCTCGGCGTAATGCCGCTGCGGCAGGATCGTCATCCCGTTGGAGCACGGTACCGCGCCGCGCGTGAGGCCGATGATCTCCAGCCGGTATTGCCGGGCCGGCGCCAGAAAGCGGTTCGCTTCCGCGAACACATCCATGGGGCCGCTGACGTCCAGGGCCTGCACCCCGGGGAACACGACAAGGGCGACGGTTTTCATGGCGGGTGACGGGCGTACAAAGGAAAACCGCTACGTTAGCCCAGCGCCAACCATGTGCGGCGGCCCACGCGAATCCTTGGCCTTGAAACGCGCCATGGCGGCCCGAATCCGTCCTTGCCTGCGTCGCTGGCCCGTCCACGCGCCAGCCTGGCGCGATTCCGTCCCGCCGGGCGCTCGCGGGCCTGCCCTCTTCTGCCCAGACTGGCACCTGTCCGGCGCGGCATGCCGCTGCGCCAGCCACATAGGAATTCCGCCATGACGATGCCTCTTTCCCCCGCCAGCGAACGCGTTGGCCCCGCCTTCTCCGTGGACGGCATGCTGCGGGCGCGCAACAAGACGCGCCAGGCCATTGCCGACATCGCCGCCCGCATCCAGCCCGGCATGGTGGAGGAAGACGCCGTGAGGCTCGCCAAGCAGACACTCATCGACGCCGGCATGGCCCTGAGCTGGCATCCCACGCGGGTGCGCTTTGGCGCCAACACGCTCAAGTCCATGCGCCAGCCGTCCGAGCCGGGCGCGGTGCTGGGCGAAGACGACATTTTCTTTCTGGACATCGCACCCCGCCTCGACGCCTGGGAAGGCGACGGCGGCAAGTCATTCGTATTGGGTGGCAACGCCGAGCAGGCGCGCTGCGCGCGCGATGCCGAAATCCTCTTCCACGACGTGCGCGACCGATGGTTGCGCGAACGCCTGACCGGCCATGCGCTCTATGCCCACGCCGACCGCCAGGCGCGCGCCATGGGTTGGGCGCTGAACTTCGAGCTGCCCGGCCACCGGATTTCCGACTTTCCCCACGCGGCCATTCACACCGGGTCGCTTGCCGATCTGGACATCGCGCCGTCGGACATGCGCTGGATCCTGGAGATCCACCTACTGGATCCCCAACGCCGGTTCGGCGCGTTCTTCGAGGACATGCTGCTGGACGACGAGCATTACGGCTGAAGGAAAACGGTGGGCCCGCCCCTCGCAGACGCGACCTACAATCAGCGCATGTCCACCATCCGCCTCTTCTACGCGCTGTGGCCGTCTCCCCCGCTAGCGGCGTCGCTGGCCGGCTGGGCGGAAGCCGCAAAGCCGGCCATGGGCGGACGCGCCATGCGCACCGAGACGCTGCATCTGACGCTCGCCTTCCTGGGGCCCGTCGACAGCGCCCTGGCCGACGAGCTGGCGGGCGCCACGCCCGAACGCCGCCTGACGCCGGGCGATGTGCGGCTGGACCGCTACGGGGTCTTCCACCGCCAGCGCATTCTCTGGGCGGGTCCCGCCGAGACGCCCCCGGGGCTGCAGCAGGCCCACGACGATCTCTGGCAGTGGCTGTCCGGCTATGGACTGACCCCGCCGACCCAGCCGTTCCGCCCGCACGTCACATTGCTGCGCAACATCACGCACGCCGCGCCGCCCGCCGACGCGCCCGCGCCGCTGGACTGGCATTACGACCGCATGGTGCTGGTCGCGTCCGAATCGCTGACCGGCGGCAGCCGTTACCGCATCGTGGCGCAATCCCGGCCGCTGGGCGGCTAGGGCACAATCCTACGGTTGCCAACGTTTGGGACCCCCATGATCATCCTGCTGGATCAAGACGGCGTGCTGGCCGATTTCGAACACGCCTTCATCGACGCCTGGCGCGAACGCCACCCGGACATCGCGCCCATCGCGTTCGAGGACCGCAAGTCCTTCTACATCCGCGAGGATTACGGCCCCGAACTACGCGGCATGGCCGAGGCGATCTACACCGCGCCGGGTTTCATCCGCAATCTGCCGCCCGTGCCCGGCGCGCTGGACGCCGTCAAGGAACTGCTGGCGCTTGGCATGGATGTGCGGATCTGCTCGTCGCCGCTGTCGCAGTTTGAAAACTGCGTCGCCGAAAAATACCTGTGGGTGGAAAAGAATCTGGGCCGCGAGGCCACCAACCGGCTGATCCTGACCAAGGACAAGACGCTGGTGCAGGGCCATCTGCTCATCGACGACAAGCCGCATATCGAAGGCGCCGTGCGGCCGCGCTGGAAGCACATCCTGTTCGACGCGCCCTACAACCGCGAGGTGACGGACCGCCCGCGCATCACCTGGCAGAACTGGCGCAACGTGCTGGCCGGCGAGCTCTATACGGCAGATGCCTGAGTCCTGTTCAGGCGTCATCGTTTGGGACTATCCTGTGGAGTCGTACGCCCCACCCAGGAGGAGCCCGCGCCATGAATCTGTACCGTCTGCTCAAGCAGCGAGAAGCCGACCACAAGCCGCTGCGCGTCGCATTGTTGGGCGCCGGAAAGTTCGGCGCCATGTTCATGAGTCAGGCCCCGCGCACGCCGGGGATGCGGCTGGTCGCCGTTGCGGACCTGGTGCCGGACCGGGCTCGCGCCGCGCTGACCCGGGTCGGCTGGCCCGCAGGCGCGCTCAACGCCAGCAGCATCAATGACGCGTACAAGAACGGCAAGGTCTATTTCTGCGACGATGCGCGCACCGTCATCGCCAGTCCCGACGTAGACATCGTCATCGACGCCACCGGCCAGGCCGCGGCCGGCATCACGCATGTGCTGACCTGCTGCGAATACGGCAAGCACATCATCATGGTCAACGTCGAAGCCGACGCGCTGGCCGGCCCGCTGCTGGCGCGCCGCGCCCGCGAGGCGGGCATCGTCTATTCGCTGGCCTACGGCGACCAGCCTGCGCTGATCTGCGAAATGGTGGACTGGGCGCGCGCCAGCGGCTTTGAAGTCATGGCCGCCGGCAAGGGCACCAAGTACCTGCCGGAATTCCATACGTCCACGCCCGATACCGTCTGGCCCTATTACGGCTTCACGGCGGAGATGGTGGCGGCGGGCGACTTCAATGCGCAGATGTTCAACAGCTTCCTGGATGGCACCAAGAGCGCCATCGAGATGGCGGCCGTCTCCAATGCCACGGGCCTGCTGCCCTCGCCGTCCGGCCTGCACTTTCCGCCGTGCGGCGTGGACGACCTGGCGCGTGTGCTGCGTCCCCGCGAAGATGGCGGCATGCTGCACCATCGCGGCCAGGTCGAGGTGATTTCGTCGCTGGAACGCGACGGCCGGCCGGTGTTCCGGGACCTGCGCTGGGGCGTGTACGTCACGCTGGCGGCCGACAGCGACTACGTGCGCCGCTGCTTCCAGGAATATGGCCTGGTCACCGATCCGAGTGGCAATTTCACCGCCATGTACAAGCCGTACCACCTGATCGGGCTTGAGTTGGGCATCAGCGTGGCCAGCGTAGGCCTGCGGCGCGAGCCGACGGGTGCGCCGGCCGGCTGGCATGGTGACGTCGTGGCGACGGCCAAGCGCGACCTGCAAGCCGGCCAGATCCTGGACGGAGAAGGCGGCTATACGGTGTACGGGCGCCTGATGCCGGCCCCCGATTCGGTCGAGGAAGGCTATCTGCCGCTGGGGTTGTCGAACAAGGTCAAGCTGAAGAATCCCGTGCGCCAGTCGCAGGCGATCCGCTGGCGCGATGTGGAATACGACGAACGCTCGACGGCGGTGCAGTTCCGGCGCGAGATGGAGCAGACGTTCGCGTAAAAAGCGGCGCGCCGCGCTCGTCATGGGCGATCAAGCCGGGTCCCGTCAGACCGGGTCGCGTCAGACCGGGTCACGGTAGACCAGGTCGCACTAGACCGGCGCCGGGCGCTCCGCCTGAAACAATCGCAGCCGATCCGCCGCATTGCGCAGATGCTGTTCGGCCGCGCGGCCCGCCGCATCGGGGTCCCCGGCTTCGATGGCAGCAAAGATGGCCTGATGCTCACTCTGCACCGCGGCCATGCGCTCTGCATACATCCGCGCGGTGTTGTTGCGCGCACTGCGGATGACGCGCCGCACGTTCGCTTCCAGATAATCGTTCAGCGCCACCAGATGCGGGTTGTGCGTGGCCTGCACGATGGCCTGGTGGAATTGGTAGTCTTCCTCGTCGCCCAGCTTGTCGTTGATGAGCGCGTACTCCATGCCCACCAGCGCCTGCCGCATCTTTTTCAAATCAGGATCGGTGCGCCGCTGCGCCGCATAGCGCGCCGCCGTGACCTCGATGGACAGCATCAGCTCAAGGATGTGTTCCAGGTCCTGGTTGTCGCCCGGCGTGGGCGCGGCGATGCGAAAGGCGTTCTTCTGAAAGTTCGGATCGACGAACACGCCGCTGCCTTGCTGCGACGTGACCAGGCCTTCGGATTTGAGGCGAGCCAGCGCTTCGCGCACGACCGCGCGGCTGACCGAATGCATTTCGGTCAATTGCTTTTCGGTGGGCAGACGGTCGCCGGGGGCCAGCACGCCTTGGCGTATCTGGTCGGCCAGGGCATCCGCCACCGCCGCGGATAGCGAACTGCGAGGCGCGGCGCGCGTCGGATCGGATTCTTGACTGGGCTGCATGGGGATCTTCAAACGTGAGGGCGGCGCGCGGGTGCGGCGGCCATGTTTATAGGAATGTCTCGCGTGGGGGTCCTGACAGGCATCTTCGCGGCAGCGCCTTGGAAATTATAGATTTGCCGGTTCGTCCCGGCGCGCCGCGTTCCTGCACTTTAAGCGATGTAGATCCCGCCATTGACCTGCATGACCTCGCCCGTCACAAATGACGCCAGCGGCGAGCACAGGAACGCGATGGTGCCCGCGATCTCCTCGGCCGTGCCAAAGCGGCGCAGCGGCGTGCTTTCCAGCAACTGCGCGCCCTTCTGCCCGATCAGGTCATGCGTCATGGACGTGGCGATGATGCCGGGCGCCACCGCGTTCACGCGGATCTGCGGGGCCAGTTCCAATGCCAGGCTGCGGGTGAAGCTCTGCACCGCGCCCTTGGACGCGGAATAGGCGGCGTGGGCATAGCTGCCGCGCTGCGCGGCCAGCGACGTCAACAGGACGATCGAACCGTCGTGGCGCAGATGGCGCTGGGCGGCGCGGCACACGTAGAACGTGCCGTCCAGATTCACGCGCATCAGCGTGCGCCAGGACTCGTCGCTGGTGTCCTTGACGAGCTGTTCCGGGTAGATGCCCGCGCAGTGGACCAGGTGATCCAGCCCACCGAAATGCTTGGCCGCCGCCTCGAACACCCGTTCGCAATCGTGCGACACCGACACGTCCAGCGCATACGTGTAGACGCGCTGCCCGGTGGGGTCGAGCTCTGCCGCCACCTCCTCCAGCCGCGCGTTGTCGATGTCGGTCAGCACCAGCCGCGCGCCGTGCGCGGCCATGAGGCGCGCCGTCGCCAGCCCGATGCCGTTGCCCGCGCCAGTGATGGCGGCAACCTGCCCCTCAAACGAAATCATCCTGTCTCCTGAAGCTGTTTTTAGCGGTCCGCGGCGCTGTCGCGGCAACGGTGCAAATTCCGATTGAACTGCTGAATCCGTTGCTTGACACGAGAAAAACGCCTGGCCTATGATTTATCGGACAACTTGCTAAAGTTGCCTGACAACTTGTGCTGACAGCGTAAATCAACGGACGCTTTCAGGCAAGTCAGTCAGAAAAACACGGCGACACGCCGCATAAACAGGCAGGGGACAACCAGGTGAACTTCACCGGCAGCATGACCGCATCCGCGCCCTCGGCACGTCCGACGGCGCACCTTCAGACGCCCCGGCGGATTCGTGCCCTGCCCGGCTGGCGTTTCGCCCCGGCGCCTTGTGCGACCGTGGCCGCCGCCACTTTTCCGTCCTCGCTCCCCATCGCTTTCGCGCCCTCCCGGCGCGGCGGCGATGCGGCGCGCGCGCCTGCCTGACCCACGCAATCACCACACTCCCGTTCAACGGAGGAGACACGCATGAAATTGGCTTTCACCACCGGTCTGCTGTGCCTGGCCGGACTCGCCGCCACCGCCCACGCCGCGCCCGTCAAGATCGGCCTGATCGAAACGCTGTCGGGCCCGCAGGCCTCGACCGGCCTGATGTTCCGTGCCGCGGTCAAATACGAGCTGGATCGCATCAACGCCGCCGGCGGCTGGAACGGCCAGCCGCTGGAGCTGGTGGAGTTCGACAACCAGGGCGGCCCGGTGGGCGCCTCCGACCGCTTCCGCGCCGCTGCCGCCGAGGGCGTGCAAGTGCTGGTGCAAGGGTCGTCATCGGCGATTTCGGGCCAGTTGACGGAAGACGTGCGCAAGCACAACCTGCGCAACCCCGGCAAGGAAATCGTCTTCCTGAACGTGGGCGGCGAGGCGCTTGAGCTGACCGGCCAGAAGTGCCACTTCTACCACTTCCGCTTCACCACCAACGCCGACCTGCGCGTGAAGGCGCTGGCGTCGGTGATGTCGGCCGACGGCACGCTGGGCAAGCGCGTGTACGCCATCAACCAGAACTACTCCTGGGGCCAGGACATGGAAGGCGCGACCGAGCGCTTTGCCAAGGACTACGGCTACGAGGTGGTGGGCAAGACACTGCACGAGGTCAACAAGATCCAGGACTTCGCACCGTACGTGGCGCGCATCCGTTCGGCCACGCCGGACACGGTGATCACCGGCAACTGGTCCAACGACCTGCTGCTGCTGATGAAGGCCACGCAGGCCGCCGGCCTGAAGGTGCGCTTTGCCACGGTGTTCCTGGACCAGGTGGGCAACCTGGCCAACGCCGGCGAAGTCGCAATGGGCCATTACATCGCGCACCCGTACAACATCGAGGCCGCGGGCGAGGAAGGCGCGAAGTTTGCCGAGGACTACAAGTCCAAGACCGGCCACTACCCCAGCTACACCGAGCCGCAGACCGTGATCGGCGTTCGCTTCCTGGGCGAAGCCTTAAAGCAGGTCAAGCCCAAGGACGGCAAGCTGTCGGTGCCCGAACTGGCCGTCGCGCTGGAGCAGGTCACCTACAAGTCGGTGCTGGGCGACTACACGATGCGCGCCGAAGACCACCAGGTGCAACTGCCGATGGTCGTGTCCAAGGTCAGCAAAAACGCCAAGTACAAGGCCGACGGCACCGACATGGGTTTTGAACCGGTCAAGGTGCTGGCCGCGGCCGACGTGTCCGCGCCGGTGCAGGCCACCTGCAAGATGCAACGTCCGAAGTGATGTCCGCGCGGCGGCCCGGGCGCTGAAACGCGAACGGGCCGCCGCCGGCACATGACAAGCGCACACCCGGCGCGGGCCGGGAAAAAACAACGTGCGCAATCGCTCGCGGGACGCCCGGCGTCCCGCGCAAGAATCCTGGAGCGGACATGGAATACTTTACCGTCTCGCTGTTGAACGGCGTGATCTACGGCCTGCTGCTATTCATGGTGTCGGCAGGCCTGACATTGATTTTCGGAATGATGGGCGTGCTGAACTTTGCGCACGCCTCGTTCTACATGATTGGCGCCTACGCCGCCTACACGCTGACGCCCGTCACGGGCTTCTGGGCGGCCCTCGTGCTGGCCACGATCATTTCGGGCGTGCTGGGCATGGGCGTCGAACGCTTTTTCCTGCGCCGCGTGCACAAGTTTGGCCACGCGCAGGAACTGCTGGTGACCTTCGGGCTGGCGTTCATCGTCGCCGAGCTGGTCAAGCTTTTCTACGGCGATTTTCCCGTCGACTACCGCGTGCCGCAGTTCCTGAACTTCGCGGCGTTCCGCGTGTTCGACGCGGACTATCCGTTCTACCGCCTGCTGATGGGCGGCGTGTCGATCGCGATGTTCGCGGTGATCTACCTGCTGCTGTCGCGCACCCGCGTGGGCATCGTGGTGCGCTCGGCCATCTACCGTCCGCGCATGGCCGAGGCACTGGGCCACAACGTGCCGCTCGTCTTCATGAGCGTGTTCGGCGTGGGCGCCGCGATGGCGGGCCTTGCCGGCGCGGTGGCGGGCGCGTTCTACACCACCAACCCGAACATGGCGCTGGAACTGGGCGTGCTGGTGTTCGTGGTGGTCGTGGTCGGCGGACTGGGTTCGCTGGAAGGCGCAATGATCGCCTCGCTGTTGATCGGCCTGATCAGCTCGTTCTCGGTCGGCATCGACGCCAGCCTTGCGACGTTGTTCGGCCTGTTCGGCGCGCGTGACTGGGCCGAAAGCGTGGGTGGCCTGATGACCGTGAAGATCTCCAGCCTGGCCGCGACGCTGCCGTTTCTGCTGATGCTGGTGGTGCTGCTGGTCAAGCCGTCGGGACTGAAGGGAGAGCAGGCATGAGCCATACCGCTACCTCCACCGGCCGCGCCACGGGCGCGCTGCTGTTGATCCTGTGTGTGGCCGCGCTGTGCGCGCTGCCGTGGCTGCTGCCTGCCGGCCAGCTCGTGGCGGCCGTGCAAATGCTGATTGCCGCACTGTTTGCCTGCGCCTTCAATTTGCTGGCCGGCCAGGGCGGCATGCTGTCGTTCGGTCATGCCGCGTACTTTGGCGTCGGCACCTTTGCCACCATCCATGCGATGAATGCGCTGGGCGGCGCAGGCCTGCTGCCCACGCCGCTGATGCCGCTTGTCGGCGGCGTGGCCGGGCTGCTGTTCGGCGTGGTCGCCGGCTGGTTCGCCACCATGCGCTCGGGCGTGTACTTTTCGATGATCACGCTGGCGCTGGCCGAACTGCTGCACGCGCTGGCGCCGCACCTGAAAGGCGTCTTCGGCGGCGAGGCAGGCGTATCCGCCATGCGCATGCCTGCGTGGGGTTTTACCTTCGGGTCCGACATCGAGGTCTATTACCTGGTGCTGGCCTGGGTGGTGGTGTCGCTGGCCGCGCTGTACGGCCTGACGCGCACGCCGCTGGGCCGCCTGACGCTGGGCCTGCGCGAAAACGCCAACCGCCTGCGCTACCTGGGCTACCGCCCGCATGCGCTCAAGACCATGGTGTTCGCGCTGTCGGCGATGTTTGCCGGCATCGCGGGCGGCCTGCAGGCGCTGAACATCGAGGCCGGCAACTACGTGCTGTTCGAGGTCAAGCTGTCCACCGACGCGGTGCTGTTCGCCTACATCGGCGGCGTCAACGCGTTCCTGGGTCCGGTGCTGGGCGCGTCCATCCTGACGTTTCTGTCGCAGACGCTGGCCGACATCACGCGGTCCTGGCTGCTGTATCAAGGCATTCTGTTCGTGCTGGTGATGCTGTTCGTGCCGGACGGCCTGGTCGGACTGGTGCAACGCGCGGCCAAGTCGCTGCGCGAGCGCGGCCTGGCCAACTGGCTGCCCCGCGCCGCGGTGTCGGTGGCCGGCGGTCTGCTGCTGACCGGCGCCACCGTCTTCACCGTCGAACTCTTGCAACGCATGTTCGCGCGCGATTACCGCGCCCTCCTCGCCATGAACCCCGAGGCCGGCTGGCCCGCCATCCCGCTGTTCGGCCAGGAGTGGGCGCCGCTTGCCGTGTCGACCTGGCTGGTGCCGCTGGCGTTGTTCGCCGCCGGCCTTGCCGCCTGCCGCTGGGCGCTGACCCTGTGGCGTGACGCCGGGGAAGCCGCCCCTCTGCTGGAGCCCGCCAAATGAGCCACGAGATCCTGACCCTGACCGACGTGCGCAAATCCTTTGGTGAAGCGCAGATCATCCGCGGCGTGAACCTGGCGATCGAAGCCGGCGAACGCCACGCCGTCATCGGCCCCAATGGCGCGGGCAAGTCCACGCTGTTTCACCTGATGTCGGGCTCGTTCGCGCCCACGTCGGGCGACATCAGCCTGCGCTCGCGGTCCATCGGCGGCCTGGCGCCCGAGGCCATCAACCGGCTTGGCCTTGCGCGCTCGTTCCAGATCACCAACGTGTTCCCGCGCCTGTCGGTGCGCGAGAACCTGCGGCTGGCGGTGCTGCGCATGCACGGGCTGGTCTACAACTTCTGGCGGCCGATTGCGCGCAACCGCGCCGTCAATGAAGACGTGGACCGCCTGATGGAAAAGGTGCGGTTGACGGCCAAGCAGGACACGGCGGCCGGCGACCTGAACTACTCCGAGCAGCGCTCGCTGGAAATCGGCATGACGCTGGCGTCGCGCCCGAAGGTGATCTTGCTGGACGAACCCATGGCCGGCATGTCGCAGCACGAGGTCGACTACACGGTCGAACTCATCAAGGACGTAACGCGCGACTGCACCCTGCTGATCGTCGAACACGACATGCAGGTGGTGTTCTCGCTGGCCGATCGCATCAGCGTGCTGGTCTACGGCGAGATCCTGGCCACCGGCACTCCCGCCGCGATCCGCGGCGACGCTCGCGTGCGCGAGGCCTACCTGGGAGAGGAAACGGTATGACGACGCAATCCCCCCTCTTGTCGCTGCAGGGCGTGCATGCCCACTATGGCAAGAGCCACATCCTGCACGGCATCGACCTGTCGATCGGGCGCGGCGAAGTGGTCAGCCTCCTGGGCCGCAACGGCGCGGGCCGCTCCACCACCATGAAAAGCATCATGGGACTGGTGGACGTGACCGGCGGCCGCATCGCCATCGAAGGCCGCGACATCACCAACAAGCGCCCCTTCGAAATCGCGCGCGCCGGCCTGGCCTTCGTGCCCGAGGAACGCGAGGTGTTCGCCAACCTGACGGTGGACGAGAACCTGCGCATGGGCGAGCAGCCCCGGCGCGACGATGCGCCGTACTGGACCGTGGCGCAGATGTTCGACTACTTCCCGCGCCTGAAGGAACGCAGCAGCACGAAGGCCGGCAACCTGTCGGGCGGCGAGCAGCAGATGCTGACCATGTGCCGCTCGCTGCTGGGCAACCCCAAGGTCATCCTGATCGACGAGCCCACCGAAGGCCTGGCGCCCAAGATCGTCGAGGTGATCGCCGACGTGATCCGGGATATCCACAAGCAGGGTGTGTCAGTGGTGCTGGTCGAGCAGAAGCTGACGATCGCGCTGAAGGTGTCCACGCGCGTGAGCGTGATGGGCCACGGCCGCATCGTGTTCGAAGGACCGCCCGCGCAGCTCCATGAGCGCCAGGACGTCGTCCAGGAATGGCTGGCGGTCTAGCCGGCCTACGTACTCATCCATTACAGGCACACATCGTGGACAACACCACTGAAGTCATCCATCCGGAGCTGCGCGGCCAGACGGTCGTCATCACCGGCGGCGCGAAGGGCATCGGCTACAGCACGGCGCAGGCGTTTGCGCGCCAGGGCGCGCGCGTCGCGCTGCTGGACATGGACGCCGCCGCGCTGGAGGCGGCTGTCGCAAGTCTGGCGGCAACGGGAACCGGCGCACGGGCCATGGCCGTGCAGGCGTCCGTCACCGACGCCGACGCGGTTGAACGCGCCTTCGCGCAGGTTGCCGAAACCTGGGGCGGCATCGACGTGCTGGTCAACAACGCCGGCATCTCGGCCAACAAGCCCACGCTGGAAGTCACCGTGGACGAATGGCGCCGCGCCGTGGACATCAACCTGACCGGCGTCTTCCTGTGCGCGCAGGCCGCGGGCCGGCGCATGGTGCCCGCGGGCTCGGGCAGCATCATCAACCTGGCCTCCATGTACGGCGTGGTGGCCGCCCCCGACCGTGCGGCCTACTGCGCCACCAAGGGCGCGGTGGTGCTGCTGACCGAGACGCTGGCCGTCGAATGGGGCCCGTCGGGCGTGCGCGTCAACGCGCTGGCGCCGGGCTACGTCGAAACCGACCTGGTGCGCGACCTGGCGGCGCGCGGCCGGCTGGATCCCGAACGCCTCAAGCAACGCACGCCGCTACGCCGCATGGCGCAGCCGGCCGAAATGGCCGACCTGGCGGTTTTCCTGGCGTCGCGCCAGGCCGCCTACATCACCGGACACACCCTGGTGGCCGACGGCGGCTGGAGCCGCTACAGCTACCTCTGATTGCCCCCGACGCTTACAAAAACACTCTGGAGATTCATTCATGGCCACCTACCAACCGCTTGAGCCCCAGGCGCCCTGGCGGCAACTGACGGCCGAGGCCTCGGACTGGCAGCAGGCTGACCCCGCGCTGCTCGGCACGATGCTGACCCAACTGCACTGGATCCGCGCTTTCGAGGAAGCCGTGCTGGAGCTGGCCGCCGAAGGCCTGGTGCACGGCCCCGCGCACTCGTCGGTGGGCCAGGAAGGCGGCGCCGTCGGTTCGGTGCTGGCCCTGGGCGCAGGCGACCAGATCAACGGCTCGCATCGCGGCCACCACCAGTTCCTGGCG
Source organism: Achromobacter sp. UBA2119 (assembly GCF_002331005.1). Taxonomy (NCBI): domain Bacteria; kingdom Pseudomonadati; phylum Pseudomonadota; class Betaproteobacteria; order Burkholderiales; family Alcaligenaceae; genus Achromobacter; species Achromobacter sp. UBA2119. The sequence continues at coordinate 243,364 of NZ_DCYD01000003.1, forward strand.
AAGGCGCTGCAACACGTCGCGCCGCTTGGACTGGATCCGCGCAACCCGCTGACGCCCGCCATCGACGAAGTCCTGCACAAGACGCTGGCCGAGATCATGGGCCTGGCCAACGGCTATTGCCGCGGCCGCGGCGGCAGCATGCACTTGCGCTGGCTGGAAGCCGGCGCATTGGGCACCAACGCGATCGTCGGCGGCGGCGTGCCGCTGGCGGCCGGCGCGGGCTGGGCGCACAAACATGCGGGCACGGACCGCGTAGCCGTCACGTACTTTGGCGACGGCGCGGTCAACATCGGGTCGGTCCTGGAAACGATGAACCTGACCGCCGCGTGGAAGACGCCGCTGTGCTTCTTCATCGAGAACAACCGCTACGCCGTCTCCACCACCGTGGAAGAGTCCACCGCCGAGCCGCGCCTGTCCGCGCGCGGGCTGGCCTTCAACATTCCGTCCTGGAAAGTCGACGGCATGGATCCGCTGGCCGTGCACCTGGCCATGTCGGAAGCCGTTGCGCACATGCGTGCCGGCAACGGTCCGACCATCGTCGAAGTGGACGTCTACCGCTTCTTCCACCAGAACGGCCCCTTCCCCGGCAGCGCCTTCGGCTACCGCACCAAGGACGAAGAGGCGCAGTGGCGCCAGCGCGATCCGCTGGACCGCATCGTCTCGGAAATGATCGCTCGCAAGCTCGTCACGCAGGCGGACGTGGACGCGCTGCGTCAACGCTGCAAGGACGTGATGAAGGACGTGTCCGGCCGCCTGACTGAAGCGGCGGACGGCGGCAAGCGCCGCGTGCGCGCCGACCTGTGGCCCAGCCCTGATTTCCGCGACGTAGGCCTGCGCAGCGACGGCGCTGAACTGGAAGGCCTGCGCTACCAGGAAGCCGCCGACCACACCGGCGCGAAGGTGACGCGCAAGTTCGTCGATGCGGTGGCCGACGTGCTGGACCGCCGCATGGAAACCGACCCGGGCGTCGTCGTACTGGGCGAGGACGTGCACCGCCTGAAGGGCGGCACCAACGGCGCCACGCGCGGCCTCAAAGACAAGTACCCGGACCGCGTGCTGGGCACGCCGATCTCCGAGAACGCCTTTGCCGGACTGGGCGGCGGGCTGGCGATGGACGGCCGCTACAAGCCCGTCGTGGAATTCATGTACCCGGACTTCATGTGGGTCGCGGCCGACCAGATCTTCAACCAGATCGGCAAGGCGCGTCACATGTTCGGCGGCGACATCGACGTGCCGTTCGTGCTGCGCACCAAGGTCGCGATGGGCACGGGCTACGGCTCGCAGCATTCGATGGACCCGGCCGGCATCTTCGCTACGGCGCCCGGCTGGCGCATCGTCGCCCCGTCCACGCCGCACGACTACGTCGGCCTGATGAACACGGCGCTGGCGTCCAAGGATCCGGTGCTGGTCATCGAGCACGTGGATCTGTATGCGTCGTCGGGCGACGTGCCCGACGGCGACCTGGATTACGCCATTCCCTTCGGCCGCGCACAAGTGCGCCGCGAAGGCGGCAAGGTCACCATCCTGACGTACCTGTCCATGGTCAGCCGCGCGCTGGCTGCGGCTGAACAGGCCGGCGTGGACGCCGAAGTCATCGACCTGCGCACGCTGGACCGCGCCAGCCTGGACTGGGACACCATCGGCGCCAGCATCCAGAAGACCAACAACGTCCTGATCGTGGAGCAAGGCGCGCGCGGCACGTCCTACGGCGCCATGCTGGCCGACGAGATCCAGCGCCGCTACTTCGACTGGCTGGACCAGCCGGTCAAGCGCGTCACCGGCGGCGAAGCCTCGCCCAGCATCTCGAAGGTGCTGGAACGCGCGGCGTTCGCCGACACCGACGAGGTGATGGCGGGTCTGGCCGACGTGCTGGCCGATCTGGGAGAAAAGTCATGAGCGCCCTGCATATGACCGTGCCGATGGAAGTCGGCATTTGCTGCACGGACCTGGATGCGCTGGCCGCGTTCTACACCGGCGTCATGGGCTTGAAGCTGGTGAACCGCGTCACGGTGCCCGCCGACAAGGCTCGGGCAACGGGCCTCACGGCGCACGGCTACGACGTCGCGCGCTTGCAGACGCCGTACGGCGAGCGCATCAAGCTGCTGCAACCGGCCGTCGCGCCTGAACCCGCCGTGCGCGGCGCGGCGATCCTGGACCGCCAGGGCGCCGCCTACCTCACCTTCATCGTGCGCGACCTGCGCGGCGTGGCGCGCGATCTGGAATCGAAGGGCGTCGTCTTCGACAGCGCACCCGCGCCCATGGAAGTGCGGCCCGGCACGTGGCTCGCCTTCTTCCGTGACCCCGAAGGCAATGTGCTCGAACTCGTTGAATACGACGACCCCGCCGCGTACCGGCCCGACCTGGCCGGCGCCGCTGAATAGGAAGAACATCGTGGCAACCCTCATCAAACTCCCATCCGTAGCCGCCGACGCCTCGGGCGGCATCCTGCATCAGTGGCTCAAGCAGGAAGGCGACCGCGTTGCCGTCGGCGATTCGCTGGCGGAAGTCGAAACCGAAAAGGCCATCGTCGAGATCAACGCCGAACAGGCCGGCGTGCTGGGCCGCATCGTGGTCCAGGCCGGACCGGCGTCGGTGCCGATCAACACCGTGATCGGCGTGCTGATCGCGGATGGTGAAGACGCGGCGGCGATTGATCGTGCGCTGGCTGAGCAGGGTGGCGCGGCGGCGGCGACGGAATCGGCTGCTGGAGCGTCGGCTGGGGCGGCAACGGCTGCCTCGGCGGCGGGCGGAACGTCGGCTGGTGCTGCGTCGCCCGGCGGGACACCGAACGCCGGAGCGCCGACAGGGCAAACGGCTATGGCCGGCAACGTCGCGTCCGGCGCTGCCACTGCCTCGCAGCAAGCCGGCAGCGCGTCCGCATCCTCGACCGCTGCCGTTCCCGGCGGCCGGCTCTTCGCCAGCCCCGTCGCCCGGCGCCTTGCCGCGCAATGGCACGTCGACCTGCTGGGCGTCACCGGCACCGGTCCGCATGGCCGCATTGTGCGGCGCGATGTCGAGTTGGCGCGTGACCGCGCGCCAGCCGCAGCGCCCGCCACCGCGCCGCTCGCCGGCCGCCCCGCCGCGCGCCGCGTGCCGCACACCGGCATGCGCCGCGCCATTGCGCGCCGCCTTACCGAAAGCAAGCAGCACGTGCCGCACTTCTACCTGACCGTCGACTGCCGCATGGACGCGCTGCTGGCCCTGCGCGCGCAGGCCAACCACGGCGGCGCGGTGAAGTTGTCGGTCAATGACTTCATCGTCCGCGCCGCCGCGCTGGCGCTGCGCGAGGTGCCCGAGGTCAACGCGTCCTGGCACGACGACGACATCGAATTCCACGCGGGCGCCGACATCTCGGTGGCGGTTGCTACCGACGGCGGCCTGGTCACGCCCATCGTGCGCGACGCCGACTTGAAGTCCCTGTCCGCCGTCGCGGCAGAGATCGTCGAACTGGCCAAGCGCGCCAAGGTCAACCGCTTAAAGCCCGAGGAGTTCACCGGCGGCTCGCTGACGGTCAGCAACCTGGGCATGTACGGCATCAGCCAGTTCGCCGCCATCATCAATCCGCCGCAGGCCGCCATCCTGGCCGTCGGCGCGGCCGAACGCCGGCCGGTGGTCGACGCCGACGGACAGCTGATGGCCGCCACCGTGATGACGGTGACGCTGTCGGCCGACCATCGCGTCGTGGACGGCGCGGTCGGCGCGCGCTGGCTGGCCGCCTTCCGCGCGCTGATCGAAAACCCCGTGCGCATCCTGCTGTGAGCCCCGCCATGACGAAGACGAGTTTTGATCTGGTGGTGGTGGGCGGCGGGCCGGGCGGTTACGTGGCTGCAATCCGTGCCGCGCAGTTGGGCATGTCGGTCGCGCTGGTCGAGCGCGCCGAATTGGGCGGCATCTGCTTGAACTGGGGCTGCATTCCCACCAAGGCCTTGCTGCACAGCGCGACCGTGCTGCGCGCCTGCCGCGAGGCCGCGCACTACGGCGTGACGGGCGCGGCAGAAGCGCGTCCCGATCTGGCCGCGATGGTCGCCCGGTCACGCAAGGTGGCCGGCCGGCTGGGCCAGGGCGTGGCGCACTTGATGAAGAAGAACGGCGTGACGGCGTTCGCGGCCACCGCCCAGCTTGCGGGCGCGGGCAAACTGGCGCTGGACAACGGCGCCACCCTGTCGGCCAAGCACATCATCCTGGCCACCGGCGCGCGTGCTCGCGAACTGCCGGCGCTGCCCATCGGCGAACGCATCTGGGCCTACCGCCAGGCGCTGCTTCCGACCGAAATCCCGAAGTCGCTGCTGGTCGTGGGCGCGGGCGCCATCGGCGCCGAGTTCGCCAGCTTCTATCGCGCGGTGGGCGCAGAGGTCACGCTGATCGACATGACGCCGGAGATCCTGCCGCAGGAAGACGCCGAGATTTCGCAGTTGGCGCGCAAGGCCTTTGAGAAGCAAGGTATCCGCGTGTTGACCCTTTGCGCGGTGACGGCCTCGTCGACCGCCGCCGACGGCGTCAAGGTGACGTTGGAGCATGACGGCAAAAAGATCGAACAGACGTTCGACCGCGTCATCGTCGCCGCCGGCATTGTCGGGACCGTCGAGAACCTAGGACTGGAGAGGACGCGCGTCAAGGTCGAGAAGACGCACATCGTCACCGACGGCCTGTGCCGCACCGGCGAGCCGGGCGTCTACGCGATCGGCGACGTGGCCGGCGCGCCGTGGCTCGCCCACAAGGCCAGCCACGAAGCGGTGCTGTGCGTGGAGGCCATCGCCGGGTTGCCGGTGCATGCCATCGATCCGCTGCGCATTCCCGCCTGCACGTATTCCTATCCGCAGGTTGCCAGCATCGGCATGACCGAAGCCCGCGCGCGTGAACACGTCACGAAGACCGGCGGCGAGATCCGTGTCGGGAAATTCACCTTCGCCGGCAACGGCAAGGCGATTGCGATGGGCGAGGATCAGGGCCTCGTCAAGACGGTGTTCGACGCCAAGTCAGGCGAACTGCTGGGCGCGCATATCATCCATCCGGAGGCGTCCGAGCTGATCACGGGCTATGGCGTCGCAGCGTCGTTGGAGGCCACCGAAGAAGACCTGATGCACACCGTGTTTGCGCACCCGACGCTGTCGGAAACGCTGCACGAGTCGGTGCTGGCGGCGTTTGGAAGAGCGCTGCACGCGTAGCAGTTGTCCACAGGTGTCAGACACCTTCGTCGTTCATCGGTGTCTGACACCCTTGCGGCATCGGTTCAGCCTGACGCGAATCGTCCCGGGTGTCTGACACCGGCGCACTACGCGATTTGGCTCTTAAACACCCCCACATTACGCCGCCACGCAACGCCTCAAATCCTGCCCGCGTAAAAATCCAGAAAACACGCAATGCGCCGCGACAGCTGCGTGTTGCGGTGATACACCGCGTGCATCGGCTGCAGGTGATCGGTGTATTCGCTTTCCAGCACCTTCACCAGGCGCCCGGCCGCGATATCCTCGCGCACCACAAAATCCGACAGGCAGGCAATGCCAACGCCGCGCAGCGCCAGTTGCCGCTGCGTCTCGCCGCTGGACGTCGCAAGCGTCGGCGTCGCCTGAAAACTTGAACCGCCGGCATGGCGCAGCGGCCAGAGGTTCAGGCTCTCTGGCTGCGTGAAGCCCAACACTTCATGGCCCGCCAGATCCTCCACCGTGCGCGGCGCGCCACGCCGCGCGATGTAATCAGGACTGGCCATCATCCAGCGCGGCGACGGCCGCAACGCGCGAGCATGCAGCGTGGAATCGGTCAGCGGGCCCATGCGCAGCGCGACGTCGGTGCGATGCTCCATCAGATCCACGATTCGATCGTTGCTGGTCAGTTCCAGCGAAATCTCCGGATACGCGCGCCGGAACTCGGTAACGTGCGGCACTACGCAGTGCAGCATCACCGGCACCGACGCGTCCACGCGCAGACGGCCCGCGGGCCGCTGGTGGACCATGCGCATGCACTCCTCGGCCTCTTCCAGCGCCGCCACGATCTGCCGCGCCTTCGGCAGAAAATGCCGGCCCTCTTCGGTCAGCTCCATACGGCGCGTGGTGCGGTTCAGCAGCGTGACGCCCAGGTCTTCTTCAAGCCGATGCAGGCCGCGGCTGACCCCCGATGCGGTCTGGCCAAGCATTTCGGCGGCGGCGCTGAGGGAGCCGGCGTCGACCACGCCAAGGAACAGGCGCAAGGCATCGGAATTCAGAGACATTGGTTCGGACTCCTTCTGGCTAACCTGCCAGTCTGTCTGCTGCGGCCTGCAGCCCCTGGAGGATGGTATCGGCCACGTGCTCGGGAAACGCGGGCGGCAAAATGTCTCGCACCGCGCGCACCACATGCGGCGTACGCGAAACCAGATCGTCGACCACCGTCTCCACGCCCCGGCCGTCCGGCGCCACGACACCATGTTCCGCACCGACGGCAAGCCAATGCCGCCGCAGAATGTCGCGCATGAGCCAGTGGGTGTTCTTGGTGCGCACAGCCATGGCCATGCGTGCCTTGAACGGCGACAACTGGTTGGCGCCGGTACCGATGACGGGATAGGCAGACAGTACGTCATACAACGGCGTGAGCTCGTACGCGCCGCCGGGTCGCAGAAAAATGCTGAAGTTCTTCGCGTGGCCATCCGTGGCGCGCAGCATCCAGAACAGGACCTGCGACTGGAAAAACGTGCGCCGGTCGCGATCGGGGTCGCGCGAGGTGGCCAGCAGCTTCATGATGCTGCGCATGCCAGGTCCCCCATCGGATTCATATTTCAGATGCGGCGGCGTGCCCGTCGCCTGGCACATGTCTTCCTGCGGCAGGCGGATCAGCCAGCGCTTGCCATCATCGTTGCGCCACCACAGGCGGTCGAACCGCTCGACCGCCAGCACCTTCATGTCTTCGAACATCAACGGCTGGGTGCGCGCCACCGGCAGCCCGTACGCATGGAGAATCTCGGAACACAGCCACTCGTTCTCCACCGAATGACTCATGTCGAACTTCAGGTTGCCGACGAGGCCGAGCGGCATTTTGAAGATATGCGTGGTCGGCGTGGCGCCGTGAGGCCTGCACCAACTCCCATCGAGCCACAGCATGGCCGTCTTTTCCTGGGCCCCGGCGATCGAGATGCGGAACCCGTCATCGTCGTCCGCATTGCGCCCGCCCAAAGGTCCGGGAGTCAGGGTGCTGCGCAGCGCCTGGGCCACTTGCGCATCGCTGAGGGGAATGGCGTCGACCTGCGTCACGGGGTCAGGCGCCACGCCGCGGGGCAGGACCTGAACAGCGCCCACACAATCCCGACCAACTTCGGCCAACAACGAGAACGCATCAGTGGAACCCGCCTGGAACCGCCGCGCGACGCGTTCGCGAATGTTTTGGCTGTCGGGCAGCAGATTCTCGAAATAGCTGCGCACGATCTGTCCGCGATGCGGCGGGTTGCCCGGCGTGAAGGGGAGCGAAAGCGAAAGTGGCCGCCCCCGGCCCGAGGCAGTCCATGCCTCGTCGTACTGGAGCGTCTCGCCGATCTGGGGCTGGACGCTCCAGACGCCCACGAAGTCCCCGTTCATCCAGAGATCCAGAGCGCGGTGGTGTGATCGTCGGCCCATGGCTACCAATCCGGTGTGGCCGATGTTTTGGACGCTGAGGATTTTTCCCGTTGCCGCAACACGACTTCCACGCCCAGGATGCCGAGGATCTCCAGCAACCTGTCAGCGCCAAGCTTGCCGGCGTTGCGCTCAAACGCCGAAAGCGTTTGCTGCGTGACGCCAAGACGCAGGGCAGCCTCAGCCTGGGTCATGCCCGCCTGTTTGCGGAAGGCCCGGAGCAAGGCGGGAAGCTGGTCCGCCGTGCGGACAGTGAAGTCGGACATGCCAGCCCTTGAAGGTGAGGTTTACAGATTCTAGGTTGTAAAACTGGAATACGCAACGTAGGCTGTATTTATCAAATACAACTCGTAAGCTGTATTTGTAGATTACAACGTGCAAGCTGTAATCGATCCTCCCCCTCCCGATGCGGGCCATAGCAAGATGCGCATCGAATATCGTCAGCTAAAAAAAAACGGCGCACCAAGTGCGCCGCCTTTCACAACAACTCGCCATCAACCGATCAGCGCTTGCCCTTGAGCTTGAGCTGCGACAGATCGCGCACCGCGCCGCGGTCGGCTGACGTGGCCAGCGCCGCATACGCCTGCAGCGCCTGCGACACCACGCGTTCGCGGCCCACCGGCTCCCAGCCGTCGGCGCACGCGTCCATGGCGGCGCGGCGGCGGGCCAGTTCCTCGTCGGAAACGGCCAGGTGAATCTTGCGGTTGGGGATGTCGATCTCGATCGTGTCGCCTTCTTCGACCAGACCGATCGTGCCGCCTTCCGCCGCTTCCGGCGAGGCATGGCCGATCACCAGGCCCGACGAGCCGCCCGAGAAGCGGCCGTCGGTGAAGAGCGCGCAGGTCTTGCCCAGGCCCTTGGACTTCAGGTAGGACGTGGGATACAGCATTTCCTGCATGCCGGGGCCGCCCTTGGGGCCTTCGTAGCGGATCACCACCACGTCGCCCGCCACGACCTTGTCGCCCAGGATGCCTTCGACGGCGTCGTCCTGGCTTTCGAAGACGCGCGCGCGGCCCGTGAAGACCCACTGCGATTCGTCCACGCCGGCCGTCTTGACGATGCACCCCTTTTCAGCGAGGTTGCCGTACAGCACGGCGAGGCCGCCGTCCTTGGAATAGGCGCTTTCCTTGCTGCGGATGCAGCCCGTTTTGCGGTCGGTGTCCAGCGTCAGGAACGTGGCGTCCTGGCTGAACGCGACCGTGGTCGGAATGCCGCCGGGGGCTGCGCGGTAGAACTTCTTGGCTTCTTCGCCCGCGTCGCCGGCCACGTCCCATTTCTGGATGGCGTCGCCCAGCGTGCCGCTGTGGACGTTGCCGCAGGACAGATCCAGCAGGTCGGCGCGCGCCAGCTCACCCAGGATGCCCAGGATGCCGCCAGCGCGGTGCACGTCTTCGATGTGGTACTTGTCGGTAGCAGGCGCTGCCTTGCACAGGCACGGCACCTTGCGCGAGATGCGGTCGATGTCGGCCATGGTGAAGTCCACGCCGGCTTCTTGTGCCGCGGCCAGCAAGTGCAGCACGGTGTTGGTCGACCCGCCCATCGCCACATCCAGCGCCATCGCGTTCTGGAACGCGCTCTTGGTGGCGATGTTGCGCGGCAGGACCGATTCGTCTTCTTCGACGTAGTAGCGGCGGCACAGGTCCACGACCAGGCGGCCAGCTTGTTCAAACAGGCCCTTGCGCCAGGCGTGCGTGGCGACGATGGTGCCGTTGCCGGGCAACGCCAGACCGATGGCTTCGGTCAGGCAGTTCATCGAGTTTGCCGTGAACATGCCGGAACAGGAGCCGCACGTGGGGCAGGCGCTGCGTTCGACTTCGGCCACTTCAGCGTCCGACACGTTGGGGTCGGCGGCCTTGATCATGGCGTCGACCAGGTCGATCTTGGCGATGACCTTGCCGTCAGTCGGCGACTTGACCTTGCCCGCTTCCATCGGACCGCCCGACACGAACACGACCGGGATGTTCAGGCGCATGGCGGCCATCAACATCCCCGGGGTGATCTTGTCGCAGTTCGAGATGCAGACCATGGCGTCGGCGCAGTGCGCGTTGACCATGTATTCCACCGAGTCCGCGATCAGTTCGCGCGACGGCAGCGAATACAGCATGCCGCCGTGACCCATGGCGATGCCATCGTCCACGGCGATCGTGTTGAATTCCTTGGCGACGCCGCCGGCGGCTTCGATTTCCTTGGCCACCAGCGCGCCCAGGTCGCGCAGATGCACGTGGCCCGGAACGAACTGTGTGAACGAGTTCACCACGGCGATGATCGGCTTGCCGAAGTCGCCATCCTTCATGCCGGTGGCGCGCCACAAGGCGCGGGCGCCGGCCATGTTGCGGCCGTGGGTCGAAGTGCGGGAGCGGTAGTGCGGCATGATCTGTCTCAGGCTGTAGCTGTTAGCGTGGGCGGCAAAACGCTAAATAATACGCTGCTTCCGCGCCCGGCCGCCCGTGCGCGCCCTGGAAACGGACGCGCGGCGGTCGGCCGGCCACCAGCCGGCCCGCCGGCGGCCATCAGGCGGACGCCACGCCGCGCGCCGCGAAAGCGCTGGGCGACTCCCCCAGCGCCTTGCGGAACATCGCTGCGAATGCGCTGGGGCTTTCGTACCCCAGGTCCAGCGCCACATCCAGCACCCGATCACCCCGCGCCAACCGCTCCATCGCCGCCAAAAGCCTTGCCTGCTGGCGCCAGCGGCCGAATGTCATGCCGGTATGACGCACGAAGAGCCGGTGCACCGTCTTGGGATCCACGCCCAATTCCCGCGCCCAGTCCGCTGCCCCGTCCTGCCGTTCCGGATGGCGCACGATGGCGCGGCAGATGCGCGCCAGCCGGGGTTCCGACGGCTGCGGCAGATGCAGCGGCAGCACGGGTTCCTGGCGCAACTCATCCAGCAGCAGCATCATCAGCCGCCCGTCCCGCGTGTCCGGCTCCCAATCCAGCGGCACCTCGGCGGCGGCCGCCATCAATTCGCGCAGCAGCGGCGACACGGACAGCACACAGCACTGCGCCGGCAGGTGTGCCGCCGCCCCCGGCTCGACGAAAACGGTGCGCATGCGCGGTTCGCCGCTCATGCGGATGCCGTGCGACACCCACGCCGGCACCCACACGCCGCGCGTCGGCGGCACGACCCAGATGCCCGCGTCCGTATCCACCACCATCACGCCCGACATCGCGTACACGAGCTGGCCGCGCCGATGACGGTGTCGCTTGACCCGGTGACCGTCGGGATAGTCGATGGCCAGCCCCGCCAGCGGACGGCGCGAGGATTCGTAGGGATAGAGATCGGGTTCGGCGAGGGGTCGGGTCGGATGGCTCGTACGGGCCATCCGGGTCTTATGCAGCGTAGTGGCTGTAGCGACCGAAGGAGTCGTAGTGGTCGTAGGAGTCGTACGCGTCGTTCGGGTCGTAGAAACGGTAGAAGCCGTAGCGATCGAAGGCGCCATACGAGTCGAGCCGGATCTGCGTGAAGCCGTCATGACGCCCGCCCCCCCAACGCCAGCAGCGCGTCCTGCAAATGCCGCAGCCCGCGGCTGAGCGGCTTGTCGCGCCGCAGGACGATCGCCAGATCGCGCGACAGCCTCGGCGTCAGCGAACGCACTTCAAGCGCGTCACGTCGTCCGGCGCCCGACACCGCCAGCCGGGGCAACACCGCGCAGCCCAGCCCCGCCCCCACGATCTCCTTCATCGCCTCCGTGCTGCCCAGCTCCATGATCGGCTTGGCCGCCACGCCCGCCGCCTCGAACCAGTCATCCACCAGCCGCCGCGTGCGCGCGCCGGGCTCGAACAGCACCAGCGGCAGCCGCGCCAGCGACTGCGGCGTCACGACCTCAGGGATGGCGGCCGGATCGCGCGAAGGAAAGATCGCCACGAACTCGTCCTCCATCACCGGCGTCGCCTGGAACATGCGGCCCGGCGCCGGCAGCGTGATCAGCACGATATCCAACGTATTGGCCTCCAGCCCGCGCAGCATGTCAGCCGTATTGCCCGTGCTGGCCACGATGTCCAGCGCCGGAAACCGCTGGCGCAGCTCCGCCAGCACCGGCGGCAGCAGATAGGTGCACGCCGTCGCGCCCGTGCCGAGCCGGATCCGCCCCGACACCTGCGACGCATGCGACGCCATCGCCTGCTCGGCCTGCGCAATCGCGCCGTCGATCACGCGGATATGGGCCAGCAATTCCCGCCCCGCCGCCGTCGGCCCCGCGCGGCGTCCCACGCGCTCCACCAACTTCAGTCCGAAACGCCGCTCCAGCTGGCGGATCTGCAGACTGACGGCGGGCTGCGTCACACCCCCACGTTCGGCGGCGGCGGAAAAACTGCCCAGTTCGATGACCTGCGCAAACGTGCGCAAGTGGTCCAGATTCAAGCCGCGCATGGATTCACCAAAGTTTTGCTTATGAAAATCATAATAGACCAAAGCTTTATTAATGATTGACCTTGGCTCACACTGGCGTTTTCGATCGGCCCTGCGCACTCCCACCCTCGGACACCTCCCAACTCATGTGTCCGTTGGTGCGGCGCCTTGCACACCCGATTGCCCAATAAATCTCCGGCCATTTCCATGTCGCCCCATTCGCCCACCGTCCTCATCCGCGACAGCGCGGAAGCCGATCTGCCCGCCATCAAGACCATCTACGCGCATCACGTGCAGCACGGCACCGCGTCCTTTGAACTCGAGCCGCCCTCCATCGCCGAAATGCGCCAGCGCCGCGCCGGCGTCCTAGAAAAGGAAATGCCTTACCTCGTGGCCGAGATCAACGGCGAGGTCGTCGGCTACGCCTACGTCACCCCCTACCGCCCGCGCCCCGCCTACCGGCACACCGTCGAAGACTCTGTCTACGTCAAGGCCGGCCGCGCCGGGCTGGGCATCGGCGGCAAGCTGCTCGCCGCCCTGGTCGAGCGCTGCACCGCCGCTGGCTGGCGGCAGATGCTTGCCGTCGTCGGAGACAGCCGCAACGCCGCTTCGCTTGCCCTGCACGCCAGCCAGGGCTTTCACCCCGTCGGCACCCTGCGGTCCGTGGGCCACAAGCACGGCGAATGGCGCGACACTGTCCTCATGCAGCGCAGCCTCGGCGACGGCGACACCACGCCCCCGCAACGCCCATGATCCGCGCCCGCGCCGTCATCTGCCTGGGCCTGACCCAGCTCTTCGGCTGGGGCGTCACCTTCTACCTCATCGGCGCGCTCGGCCCGGCCATGACCGCCGACCTCGGCTGGAGCACCGCCACCGTCTACGGCGGCTTCTCCGCCGCCATCGTCGTCATGGCCCTCGTCTCCCCCGCCGCTGGCGCCGCGGTAGACCGTTGGGGCGGCCACCTCGTCATGCCCGCAGGCGCCGCGCTATCCGCACTCGGCTGCGCCCTGCTCGCCATCACGTACTCGCACACGCTCTACTTCGCCGCCTGGGCCGCGCTCGGCGTCGGCATGCGCCTGTGCCTCTACGACGCCGCCTTCGCCGCGCTGGCCCGCGCCGCCGGCCCTGCCGCGCGCCGGCCCATGTCCCAGATCACCCTCTTCGGCGGACTGGCATCCACCGTCATGTGGCCCGTCGGCCACTTCCTGGCCGAATGGCTTGGCTGGCGCGGCGCCGCCTGGTGCTACGCCGCCCTCGCCCTCGCCACCATCCCCCTCTACCTGGCCCTGCCCCGCCGCCGCTACACCGCGTCAACCGCCGACCCCGGCAGGGCCGCCACCGGCCTCACCCGCACCGCCGCCGAACGCCGCCTGGCCGGCACCCTCTACGCCGTCATGGCGATGCTGACCAACTTCCTGGCAGCCGGCAACGCCGCGCACCTTTTCTCGCTGCTGACCGGCCTGGGCCTGGCCACCGCCGCCGCGGTCACCGTCGCATCGCTCTGGGGCATCGGCCAATTCGCTGCCCGCCTGGGCGACGTCCTCGTCGGCGCCCGCCTGCATCCGCTGACGCTCAACCTGGCAGTGGCCCTGGTCCTCCCACTGTGCTTCCTGCTCGCCCTCGTCCCCGGCGGCAACCTCTACGCCACCGCCGCCTACACGCTGCTCTACGGCGCCTGCAACGGCCTCATGACCATCACGCGCGGAACCCTGCCGCTGGCGCTTTTTGACTTCCGCAGTTACGGCGCGCTGGTTGGCGCGTTGTTGATTCCCAGTTTTCTGCTGACGGCTGCGGCGCCGGTTGCGTATGCGTTCGTTATCGAGTGGCAGGGCGCGAAAGCAGCAATGATGATGTCCGCCGCGCTGGCCGCGGTGATTGCGGCTGCGGCGGTGATGTTGAGATGGAAGTTCATTGGCCGGGTGAAGGAAGCTGCGGTGACGGCGGCCATCACACCCAATGTTGCGCCGGCGGCGCGGGATGGTGTTTAGCAGTGGTGTCTCAGTCAATTTGATTCATTAATAAGACTCCTCTGATTTACACGCAGTATTGGCAGCTTCTAAAAGCGGTGGTGCCATCTGGCACCAAGGACGACCCGTGCGGTCCGTCGCTACCCGGAAGCTCGCCATGCCAACGCAAACCGATCTGCACTCCGCTAGCGCCCTCGGCGAAGCGCCCTTTCAGCTCGTCAAATTCACGCTGCCTGGATGCCTGTCCGAGACGATCCCGCTTGAAGTGGAGCTGGCCAAGGCCGAGCCAGCCGTTCACTTCGGCAGAGCGATGGAGCGCGCCAGGTGATGCGGAGCGCCGTACAGGAATTTGCCCGTCACGAACGCGCATCCAACGACCATCTTTACCTTTTGCTGGACCTGCTGTCGCCGTGTCCGCCAACAGATCCTCTAAGTATTCAATCGTTGACCCAAGCGTTGGGCGCACAGGCGATCACGCCCGTAATGCGGCCGGACCTCGCCCATACGCCACACGCGTGTCCCGCGCTCGTACAGTTGGCGGCACCTGGCGACACAGCGAACATGTCGCTGCTCGCATCCGCCGAACGTCATGCAATTGACGACGCAAGTTATAGGAAGCGCTATGTCTGCGGATGGCTGACTAGTGATCGGCCCATCAATGCCGTTGCCGATCACTTAGCTGCGCGCTGCCTGGATGTCATCAAGCCTGTAGCTGGCGAACGGATGACACCCTGGTTCGAGCCATTGCGACTCGAACTGCTCGCGGCATCGATGGAACGTGCCTTTCCTGCACTGCTATGGCCGGTAAAGCGATGGCTATGCCCGACCAGTTGGGGTACCTACACCTTGCTTCGCGGTGCCTCAACCGAAGCTGGCATGGATGCACCCGAGCTAGCTCGACAGGCTCAACAACTAGCACCGCTCGTCGGCGAATTCCTGGATGTGTGGCGCCTGGCGTTAACGCTTCCGATGACGTATGCCCCCATGCGCTGGCGTGGCGCCACGATTCTGCCGCCGCAAGCCGCCGTGCATGCATTCCGGATGATCCGCGACGCCCATCACCTTGGACTGCGCCTGAGCGCAGACATCTTCGACCTGTGCACACATCGCGTATTCATTCATCCCGGCCTGCCACTGAATCCAATAGTTCAAGCCGATATCGCGGCCGCAGCCGCAGGCCGGTCCACGTTCCAAGCGCGTTTTGAAACCTACGACGACGATGCGTGGAAGCGCATCGTTGCATCGTTATCTCCAGCGGCGAACTATTCATGAGCACCAGCAAGACTCTGACTCAGGCGCGCCGTCAGGCGGCGCCCAATCCCCCCGGAAATTGCAGCGCCTGTGAACGAACGGGCATACCGATCCTGCCGCTTCGGCTTGCAGTCATGCCTCTTACCGACGGGCTCAAGCAGCATGGCGAACTGCACCACGGGTCAATCCAGACTGCGTTGCGCATACTGCGGCACGGTTATGTCTACGTTCTGCTGGACAGAGAAATCTGGCATGCCTATCAGGTCACTCCGGAAGGCTACCTGCGCCAGTTCAAT
>NZ_DCYD01000021.1:0-3663 GCF_002331005.1 Achromobacter sp. UBA2119
GTTCGCCAATGCGACGACAAATATTCCCGACATGTTTGGGCCCGGATTCTCGGGAAGGCTGCTCGGCGCAATGCCGATCAATCCGGTGTTCGGATCGCCCAGTCATCCGCTGATGCCCGCCCCGGCCCGCCGGTATATGGTGCTGGCCGCGTTGCGACTGGCGGCGCTGGTGAAAACCATTCGCGGCTACAAAGGCCAGAGCGGCAGCGACGGCTTGAACGACACCATCAATGTCGTGGGCCACAGCCAGGGCACCTTGATCACATTGCTGGCCAATGCGTTTCTCAAGGATGAGGGCGAGCGGCCTATCGATGCGCTGGTGATGATGAGTTCGCCTTACAACCTCGTCGAGACCTTTCTTGAAAACACGCTCGTGTACCACAACCAGCAGACCACGCTCGCCCGTCTGCAGACGCTTGCGAACATCACGCAATTTCTGGGCAGCCGGCCCAACACGGTGCCCGCCATGGCGGACATGGCGGACCCGGTCAACGAGGCCTGCATTGGCGGCCTGCGATGGACGGGCGATCAATGCGGGACCACGTTGGACGGCCAGGCGGTGAGGTTTACCGAGCGGGACAACCGCGGCAATGTCTATCTGTACTTCTCGCCTGAAGATCAGACCGTGGGCATGAGCAGTGTGCAGGGAATCGGTTGGCAGGGTGTTGCGAACATGGTGTCCATCATGGAACTCGTGCCAGAGCGCTCCCAACTCAGCTGCACAGCCGAGACGTCGCGCCAGATTCTCCCCGAGAAAAGGCGTGCCATTGAAAGGACCGTGCCGGCGCTCGCGGAACTTGGGTCCAAATTCTTCCAACGGGTCTTCACTATCCGCGAACGCGAGGCTGGCCGGCACCGGGTAGGAATGCCGCCGGCTTACACCTATGAATTGCTAGCGAATGGTGAGTCGACGTGGGAAGGCACGGCGCTCGGAGGCGGCCAGAAGATGGCCCAGGCAAGTTTCGCGACCGGGCAGACGATCCAAATCAATGCGCCCGCGCTGCCACGTGCTTTCGAGGCAGACTTTGGCGCACACGGCGCGCGCGATGCCAGTCAGGCGTCAGGCGGAATCGCGCCGGTCTATGCACCGGATGACCCGATCGACGCATCGATTGCCGTGACCAATGGGGGCATCAACCATTTGGGATCGCGTTTCGTCGACCTGCCGGAGAGCGCTGGGCCCTTGACGGCGGCGCATCGAAATCAGGCGCGGGCCATGGCGTTAGCCCCGGAACTGGAAGCGCAACT
Source organism: Achromobacter sp. UBA2119 (assembly GCF_002331005.1). Taxonomy (NCBI): domain Bacteria; kingdom Pseudomonadati; phylum Pseudomonadota; class Betaproteobacteria; order Burkholderiales; family Alcaligenaceae; genus Achromobacter; species Achromobacter sp. UBA2119. The sequence goes on from NZ_DCYD01000021.1 coordinate 1,249, forward strand.
GACCGACCTGAATGATCCGGCGCGCAATCCTTACAAGGCGCCGAACAACAACGCATGGGCCGCCGACTGGCACCGCATCACTTTCGCGTCCTATAAGGGCGACAGGCGCTTTTGGGTGAACTATCAGGAAAGCCCGAACGAGGCGCGCCGGCGTCGCATGAACGCCGCCATGGCCGAGCAGAACGCGTACTCGTTTCATTCCGCCATCCCGATGAACAAGGAGCACAGCCGACGCGCGCTGGCCTATGACCTGGCATTGGGCCAGGCGCGCAGCATCGATGATGAGGAGTTTTATACGTATTTGTGTCGGGTGGCGGACTGGCGGTTGGGGTGGGAGGAGTTTGGCGGTCAGCGCAATCAAGAAATGTCCGACGAGCAGCCGCCAGATGCCGTGTCGCTTCGCTTCTACAACGAAGAGCCTACCGATCGAAGGGCTTTGATAAACGACACGGACGAATATCGGAAGACGGGTCTTTTGCCGATGGTTGCCGCTAGCGCGCAGCGCCCGACCGCAGTGATAAGTCAGACGGTGGGCGATGTCCTCTTCGGCCGCCAATCCCAGTCCTGCGAAGAGAACGCGGCATGAAGCATTTCAAACCTGTCACCGTCATTCCCTTGTTGCTCGCCGCACTGTCCGGCGCACCCGTGGTTGGCGCGCCGCCGCTGCAGGCTTGGCCACTTGCCGACATCGCATGTCCGTTGCCGCCCGTGCCGATTGAATACCAACTCAGGGATCAACAGGCTCCAACATCCACGCAGGGATCCATCATGACCACCACGCAAGCCCCTCTTCCAAGCGCACGCCTGGCCACACTCGATATTGTCCGCGTTGGGCTTAGCCTTGACGTGTACCGCCAGGGCCAGGCGTGGGCACATCTGCAGGCGCAGAACAATGCACAGCCTCAGGCCCTGCACGTGGGAACTATCTTGCCGATGAACCCCGAGCGTTATCCGGTTCTGGCGGATCTCAAGGATATGGCTTGGGAGATGCGAATGTCGCATGCGTTGGAACTTGGGCTGCAGGGCTTTCCTGAACGCTGGCCGATACCGACGCTGACGGTTGTTCGAGACTATGACCCGAATGCGGACGACCTTCGGGTTCCCCCAGATCGGGTCTCTCGAATGCTGAAAAATATGGCGAACAATCAAAGAGCCCCGGCCGGCCTGCATTGGCACAAAATCCGGCAATTGGAACCGGCGGGGGTCTGCAACACTACGCCGGAGTTCGTAGTGGAACATCTGTTCCGACTGTTCGAGGCTAATCCGGACATGCCCGCGCTGCTCGTGTACTCGGTAGAAGGCTACAACATCGCCCGCGTCTTGAGCCAGCGTCACAAACCTCCGATCGGCGTAGGCACCGGCCCGCGCCAGCCCGGCGAACTGACCGACGCGGTGGTTGCGTTGATCGTGGCGCGCCCCGAACGTTTGAACTGGCTGCGCGCCTATGCGCCGTACACCAAACCCAACGCCCGAAACGACATCGATTCGGCCTTCACCGGCTGGAAGCGTCAGCCTCCGAAGGCGTTCACGCCGACGCCTTCGTTTCCCGAACCCATCACGGAGCAGGGCTTCAAGCAGTGGGATCGCCTGCGGGTGCTTGCGCAACTGCATCGGCCGGTGGAGGTTTCCCTGATGGAGGACAACCAGACCGGCAAGCCCTTGAAAGACCAGGCTCGCCAGGCGGCGCTGGCCAGCGCTTGGCAGCGGGCCACCATGGGGATCATCGATGCGCCCGCCCGGGTGTTCTACGACACCGGCAGCCCGACGGGCGGGCTGGCCGACCTGGCGCCCGCGCTGGCCGCCGCGCAAAGCACGGTGGATCCCTTGGACTCCATGCAGAGCTATGACCTCACGCAGCGCCTGGGTGACACCGGCGCCTCCTCGCCCTTTGTCGGCATTGCGCTGGCGACGATGGGAAGCTACCTGAACGCCGACACCAGCGTCGTGATGCCGCTGCGCCAGCGCGGCAAGGCCACGGTGATTGCGATCACCTCGGCAACGCCCGGCCAGAAGCCGGAAATCGATCCCTTCGACGTCAAGCTGCGGCCCCAGCACTCGAAATACAGCGAGGCGCCGTCGCCCGAGTTCAAGGAGCAGTTCGCCAGTCTGGTGCGCGAAAGCCAGCGCCATCAGCCGGCGCCAGAACCCTATATCGATCCGGCCAAGGTGGCGTATGAACAGCGGTTGCTCGATGCGTTCATTGCTTCAGCGCCGGATTCTGACCTGCCATAGGAGCGCGAGAGGCCCATGGATGTTTTATTCGAGACGGACGACTGAGGCCGTCATTGCGAATCGCAAGAGTTCATCTGGATGAGGTTCCGTCGTGGGCATGGCAAAACCGGCTCTCATACGGGGCGGTGGCGCAGGTCATTTCTCTCCCTACTCAACTCCCTCTCACCACTCGAGGAAAGCAAA
>NZ_DCYD01000013.1:0-330085 GCF_002331005.1 Achromobacter sp. UBA2119
TCAAACTTGCCTTTTGCCATGGCTGACTCCTGACCTGGATTGCGCTTCTGACTGAAGAAAAGAATTTGGAATTTGTGGTGCCCATGGCGCGGATCGAACGCGCGACCTCTCCCTTACCAAGGGAGTGCTCTACCACTGAGCCACATGGGCATTTAAAAATCTTGGAGCGGGTGAAGGGAATCGAACCCTCGTCGTAAGCTTGGAAGGCTTCTGCTCTACCATTGAGCTACACCCGCGGCAAACCCTTTCACCTTCTCGCTTCCCAACCCTTCGAAACGTAGGCCCTTAAAACTTTGCCGCCTTCTTTGCGAAGGCCGCCCAGTTTTTCGGGCCTTACATTGCAAATCCAGGCAAACCGCGCCTGGATTTAGGTATGGGTCTCTGGTGGAGGAGGTTGGATTCGAACCAACGTAGGCGCAAGGCCAACAGATTTACAGTCTGCCCCCTTTAACCACTCGGGCACCCCTCCAGCGGAGAACTTGAGATTATGAACACTTTCAAATCCGCTGTCAAACCATTCGGATGAAAAATTCAAAATTTCAGTTCCACCTCCGCCGCGTTTCCGCGCAGAGGGGGCGAAGCTTACAGGTTTCCGCGAATTGCTGCACGGAAAAGCTGAGAATATTTTTCGGCGGAGAAATTTACCGGGTTGGTTCCGGCGGACGGATCCTGGCTCGCCATGTGCCCTACCCGCTCGGCCTGGGCATCGTCCAAGCCGATTTCCGCCAGCGTGTGGGGGATGCCGACTGCTTGGCGCAGCCCCAGCACCCACTCAAGCACCGCCCCGGGTCCCTGCTGCGGCAGGCCGAGGTAGCGAGCGAGCGATTCGAGACGCGGCGCGACCGCATGCTCGTTGGCTTTCAAGACATAAGGCATGAGGATGGCGTTGAGCATCCCGTGGTGTGCGTCATACAGCGCGCCAAGCGGATGTGCGAGCGCGTGCATCGCGCCCAGGCCGCGCTGAAACGCGGTGGCGCCCATACATGAGGCGGTAAGCATCTGCTGACGCGCCTGCAGGTCGGCGCCATCGGCGACAGCCTGCGGCAGATACTCCTTGATGAGGCGTATGCCTTCGAGTGCGATGCCGGCCGCCATGGGATGAAAGACCGGCGAACAATAGGCCTCGAGATTGTGCGATAGCGCATCCATGCCCGTCGCTGCCGTGATTTTCGGCGGCAGGCCGACCGTGAGTTCGGCGTCCAGGATCACGATGGACGGCCGCATGCGGGCGTGGAAGATGATGCGCTTTACTTGCGCTGCCTCATCGGTGATGACGGAGGCGCGCCCGACTTCAGAGCCCGTGCCCGCGGTGGTGGGCACGGCCACGACGGGCGCCATGGCGGCGGCATTGACGCGCAGGTGGTTGTCGCCGATGTCTTCGAAGTCCCATAGGGGCCGGTCCTGCCCGGCCATCAATGCAATGGCCTTTGCCGCATCAAGCGCGGAGCCGCCGCCGAATGCGATCACACCATCATGTTGCCCTCGCCTGAACGCAGCCACGCCGTCATCGACGTTGCGACCGGTCGGATTGCCCTTGATGTCGTGGAACACCGCGCAATTCAGCCCCGCATCGCGGCATGCGCTTACCGCGTCGCGAACCATGGGCAACGCAGCGAGCCCCGGATCCGTCACGAGCAATGGGCGTGTCATGCCAAGCTCGCGGCAATAGCCCGCAAGCTCCTTGATGCGCCCGGGGCCTGCCTTGATGTTGGTGGGATAGTTCCAGTTGACGGCGGGGACGGTCATGATGCGAATCCTGATGGCGCGGCGTCAGAGGCTGCGCAGATGAAAAGACTTGGGCTGCGTGAGCTGTTCGTATCCGACGGCCGACAAGGACACGCCCCGTCCCGATTGTTTGACGCCCGTCCACGCCAGCGCCGGATCGAGGTAGTCGCAGCGGTTCATGAAGAACGTGCCGGTGCGCAGCTGCCTGCCGATACGCAACGCGGCGGCTTCGTCCTGCGTATAGGCCGCGGCGGTCAATCCATACGGACTGTCGTTCATCAGCGCGATGGCTTGATCGTCGCTGTCGACCGGCATGATGCCAACCACCGGACCAAAGCATTCGTCGCTCATGATGCGCATCCGATGGTCAACCTGGGTCAGTAAAGCAGGCGCCACATAACACGAGCTTTTGCTCTCAGATGAGCCTTCACTCGCATTTTTGAAATGCGAGTGATCAATCAGATTTACCGCACCTGAACTGACCGCCTGTTCGATGACGCCGAGAATCTCTGCCGCCGCGCGGGCACGCACAACGGGACCAAGCGTCGTGTCCGGCTGCAACGGATTGCCCAGCACGTAGCGGTGCGTCAAGGCAACGGCGCGCTCGACAAACGCGTCATGCACGCCGCGCGCCACGTAAATGCGCTGGATGCCGCAACAGGACTGGCCGGCATTGAAGAAAGCGCCGTCGACCAACGACTCTGCCGCCGCGTCAAGGTCAGCGTCTTCTCGCACATAGGCCGGATCGTTTCCGCCCAGCTCCAGCCCGACGCCGATGAAGCGGCCCGCCGCACTTTCCTCGACGACGCGCCCTCCCCGCACCGAGCCGGTAAAGGACACATGGCCGATCTCGGGAGCGCGGATCAGCCGCTGCGTGATGTCGTGGCTGGCGTGCAGGTATTGAAAGACACCTCTCGGCGCCCCCGCGTCTCGAAACGCGCGATCGAGGAGTTCCGCGCACAGCGGCGTCTGGTCCGAATGCTTGAGGATGACGGTGTTGCCCGCCATCAACGCGGGCACGATGCTGTTCACCGCGGTCAGCAAGGGATAGTTCCACGGCGCGATGGTGAGCGCCACGCCGATGGGCTCGCGGCTGATGAAACGTGTGAAGCCAGCTTGCGCGGGCGCGGCGATGGGTGCGAGCGCTGTTTCCGCGATGCCGATCATGTGACGCGCCCGGGCCGCGAAGCCGTCCACCTCGCCGGGCGTGTGGCGCAACGGGCGGCCCATCTGGATGGTGATGGCGCGCGCGATCTCATCCTTGGCCGCCACGAAATGCGCCACGGCGGCCTCAACGATGCGCCCCCGCGCGGTGAGGCCGAGCGCGTGCCATTCCGGCTGCGCGCCCTGTGCGTTGGCCAGCGCCTGCGCGATCTGCGCATCGCTGGCATATGCGCGGCGGACGACCTCGCGTCCGTCTATCGGGCTGATGGTGATCAGTTCGTCGGTCATGGCGGCCCTGGTGGCGATGAACAGTTCAGATGATTTCGAAGTAGCGCGCCAACTCCCAATCGGTCACATGGCGCCGGAACTGCCGCTCTTCCCACTCGCGCGTCGCGGCATAGTGCTCGACGAACGCGTCGCCAAACAGCAGACGCGCCGCTTCAGATGCGCGGAGACGCTGCGCGGCCTCCCACAAGGTGGTGGGCAGATGCAGATGCGCCGGAAACTCCTGCGTGTAGGCGTTGCCCTGCACCATGGGCTCGGGCGTCAGTCCCTGTTCGATGCCGTGCAACCCGGACGCCAGCGCCGCGGCCAGGGCCAGATAGGGATTGGCGTCGGCCGAGCCGATGCGCACTTCGACGCGCTGCGATTTGTCGCTGCCGGGAATGAGCCGCAGCGCCGTCGTCCTGTTTTCCATGCCCCAGGTGGCGTCCAGCGGGGCCCAGTAGCCGGGCACCAGGCGCGAATAGCTGTTGATGGTCTGCGCGTATAACGCGGTGAACTCGGGCAGATAGTGCTGCACACCCGCCATGAAGGCGGCCTGGGTGCTGCTGACGCCATGCGGCTGCGACTCGTCGAAGAAGGCCGATCGATCCGAGTCGTGGTGGCGCAGCGACAGATGGATATGGCCGCTCTGTCCGGGATGCTCGTGCGACCACTTCGCCATGAAGGTGGCCATCAGGCCGTTCTGCTGCGCGAGCGCCTTGGTGAAGGTCTTGAACAGAAATGCCTTGTCGGCCGCGGCCGCCGCCCGGTCCACGGCAAGCGCCGCTTCCAGCACGCCCGGGCCGGTTTCGGTGTGCAGGCCTTCGATGGGCATGTCCATGCGTTCGCACAGGTCGAGCAGCTTGCGGTAGAAGTCTCCCTCGACTGTGCTGCGCAGCACCGAGTATCCGAAATTGCCCGGCGTCCAGTTCTCCATGTTGCGGTAGTGCTTGGCGCGGACCGAGTGCGGTGTCTCGCGGAACATGAAGAACTCATATTCCAGTGCGGCGTAGACGTCATAGCCCATGTCCGCCGCGCGATCGATCACGCGGTGCAGCAGACGGCGCGGGCAGATGGCGGCGGCATCGCCTTCGAATTCGGCGAGGAACAGCAGCATGTCCTCGCCGCCGGGGCCTTGCTCCAAAGGGAGCCGCCGCGCGCTCTGCGGCACGATCCGCATTTTTGCATCGGGGTATGCCGTGTGCCAGCCGGTGTAGCGAGTGTTGTCGTAGAGCTGGTCGTCGAGGTCCCATCCAAGGACCACGTCGCAAAACGCGAGGCCGGATCGCAAGGCGCCCAGAAACTTGTCGCGCCGCAGGTACTTGCCCAGCATGACGCCGTCAACGTCGGACAGGCCCACCTTGATATGCGAGAGCGGGCTGGATTGGACCAGCCGCTCTGCGTCTTCCAGCGTTGCTACCCCTAGTGCGTGCATGCTTGTTCACCTTGTGGCTGAAGCGTTGCGCGGGACTGCACGTTTTTCCAGTCTAGTCACGATGCCACATGTTGGCAAACGTGCCTTGCCCTGTAATTGAACGGCATCCCCGCTGGCTCGCCCTGCACACACACGCCGCTCCCCGTGGTTTCCCTAGGGTGCGCAAACGCGTTCAGTCCAGCGACACGCCCGCCGTCTTCACCATTTCGGCCCAGTACGCGGTGTCCTGCTGCAGCCGGCTCTTGAAGGCGTCCGGCGCGCTGCCGACGGGTTGGCTTCCGCCGCTGTTGATCTTGGCGATCACGGCGGGCGACTTCATGGCGCGGTCCACGGCCTGCGCCAGGTACGCAACGCGCTCGGGCGGCGTGCCGGCGGGTGCGAAGAGGCCGTACCAGTCGTCGGCGGTGATGCCTTCAAGTCCGGCCTGCTTCAACGTGGGTGCGCGCTTGAACACGCCGACGCCGTCGCCATGGCTCATGGCGAGGATCTGCAGTTTTCCGGCGGCCACCATAGGCTCGGCCGATGCAGGTGACGTGATCAGCATGTCAACAGTGCCGCCCAGCAGATCCGTCACGGCGGGCGCGGCGCCGCGGTACGGCACGTGCACCAGCTTGACGTCGGCCTTCTTGGAAACCAGCGCGCCCATCAGGTGGCTCATCGTGCCGTTGCCGGGCGTGGCATACGTGATGACGCCCGGCTGCTTGCGTGCCGCTGCCAGATAGGCGTCCAGCGTCTTGTACGGCCCGTCCGCGCGCGACACGAGCACGAGCGGCGCCGAGGTGATCTGCGAGATCGGCACGAAGTCCTTGAGCGGATCGAAGCCCACATTCTTGTACAAGCGCGGATTGACGGCCATGACGCTGGTCTGCGACATCACGAGCGTGTAGCCGTCGGGCTTGGCGCGCGAGACCTGCGCCGTGCCGACGTTGCCGCCCGCCCCCGAACGGTTCTCGACCACCACGCTCTGGCCCGTGATGGCGCCCAGTTCCTGCGCGATCAGACGCGCGACGCCGTCGTTGCCGCCGCCGGGAGGAAACGGCGAGACCACGGTGATGGCCTGCTTCGGATAGTCCGCCAACGGCGCTGGCGCCTGCGCGTGCGCCGTGACGCTCCACAACAAGCCGGCCATCGCGGCGGCGGCGGTCTTGCAAGCGTGCAATGCGTGTTGCTTCATCTGGATTTCCCCTTGAGTTGGCGGCCGGATTCTCGGCCGTCCTTTGCATTCCGGTTCGCCATGAACCGTCCGCACCCCGCCGGCAAAGGCCGCCGGGGCGTACTGATCAGGTTGAAGCGTGGGTATCGCCGCGCGTGTCGGCGCGGCGGCGGGCGTCAGCCGGCCGGAGCCCCGGGGAACCGGTAGGTGGCACGTTCCCGCTCGTCGATCTGCTTGACGAGGTTGGTTTCCCAGGCCAGGTACTGGCGCGCCGCCGCTTTGTTGCCGTCGTGGCGGTCATGCACGAAAAAGAGGTAGTCGATGCAGTCGCTGTCGGGTGGGTCGGCGGGCGTGGATTCCAGCGCAATCCCTTGCGCGGTCCACCTTTCGGGCGTGCCCGTGTTCGCCTTGACGTCTGAGACGCCCAATGCGCGAAGATCGTTCGCAGCCCAGGCCGCCAGTGCGGCGTCCTCGGCCAGCAGGATGACGGGACGTGCGGGATCCAGGGTCAGCCGTTCCAGACGCGGCCGGATCGACCAGCGCGCGCCGGCGACGTGGCGCGCCCGATACCGCATGCTGGGGCGGATATCGATCGCCTGCGCGCCGTGCGCGAGCGCGTCCGCAAGCTGCGTGTCAGACAACACGGTGATTGGCGGCACCAGCGCCGCGGCCACGTCGTTCCGCAGCGACGCGTCGCTGCCTTCTTCAAGTGTGCAAGCGTCCCAGCCCATCTGCCGCAACCAGCTCGCGACGACAGGGGCGCGCACGCCTTCCGCATCGAACACGACGATCCGTGCGCCGCGCACGGCGATGTACTGGTCCGTCGCCTGGATAAGCTGACCGCCCGGTGCGTGCTGCGCGCCCGGCAGCGAGCCTTGCGCGAATTCCTCGGCGCTGCGCACATCGCACAGGAACGTCGTACGCGCGGAATTGCCTAGCCAGGCCTGTACCTGCGCCGCGTTTGCAGACGGCACGCCATGGCGCCGGGCAAGCTGCGCGGAGCGCTGCACAAGTGCCGGAACGTCGTCCTGCGGAACGTCGTCGGCATAGCGGCGGCGCGCGCCGTGTTCGAGCTGCAGATCTTCGAGGTACCAGCCTTGCGTGCCGTTTTCGAGCGCGTAGACGGGATTGGGAACGCCAAGATTGATCAGCGTCTGCGCGCCGATAATGCTGCGGGTGCGGCCGGCGCAGTTGATCACGATGGTGGTGTCCGGCCGCGTCGCGAGCGTATGAGCGCGCAGCGCCAGTTCGCCGTTGGGGCAGCAGATGCCGCCCGGGATGCTCATCTTCTGGTATTCCGCAAACGGACGGCCGTCCAGCACGATCAGGTCGTCGCCGCGGCGTTGACGTTCGGCCAGTTCGCGGGCGCCGATGCGGGGGGTGTGGAAAACCTCTTCGGCCAGTTCGCCGAAGGTCTTGCTGGGCACGTTGACGCCCGCGAATGCCGCGTAGCCATCACGCTGCCACTGCGCCAGCCCGCCCGCCAATCGGTGCACGTTTGTGTAGCCCAACGCGGCCAGTGCGCGCGCAGCACGCGCCGCAGTGTCGTCATCGCCGCCGTTGTCGTAGACGACAACGCGCACGCCACGACGCGGCGCAAGACGCACGATGTCGATTTCGAGCCTGCTGTACGGCACCGGCGCGGCGTAGAAGAGATGGGACTCGCCATACTGGCCATGTTCGCGCACGTCCAGCAGCGCGATCTCGCCGCCATCGTGCAGCCACTGCTTGAGCGTATGCGAATCGACGCTGACGGATTGTTGGTCGTGAGAGGACTGCATCATGAGATTCGGAGGGAGCGAAGGGGTTGGGTCAGCGCGGCAAGACCGCGTTCCAGGTCGGCGACGAGGTCGTCAGGATCTTCCAGGCCGATATGCAGGCGCAGCATGGGACCGCTGGCCTGATAGCCGGGAAGCGATCGCGAGTTCTGCAGAAAGACCGGAATCACCAGGCTTTCGAAGCCGCCCCACGATGCGCCGATGCCAAAGAGCTGAAGGCTGTCGATAAGCCTTTCGGCATCGGCCTCGGTGTAGGCGTCCGACAGTTCGATCGTCAGGAGGCCATTGGCGCCATTGCAATCGCGCCGCCAGATGGCGTGGGAGGGATCGCCTGGCAAGGCGGGATTCAAGACGCGCGAGACTTCGGGCCGCGCCTGCAACCACTGCGAGATCTGCAGCGCGCTGCGGGCGTGCTGCGCCATGCGCAACGGCAGCGTGCGCATGCCGCGCAGCACGAGGTAAGCGTCGTCGGCCCCAACCGTCTGGCCGAAGTCGATCGTTGCGCGTTCCAGTGCACGCCAGGCACGATCGTTGGTGATGACCGCGCCCATCATCACGTCGGCATGGCCGCCGAGGTATTTGGTGGCGGCCAGGATGGAAATGTCGGCGCCCAATGCGAGCGGTTTTTGCAGCAAACCGGACGCCCACGTGTTATCCACAGCCAGCCAGCAGCCGTGTTTTTTTGCAGTTGTGGATAACTCGGTGAGGTCCGGCATCTCGTACGTCAGGGACCCGGGCGACTCGGCGTAGATCATGCGGGTATTGGGCCGGATCAGCGGCTCGATGCCCTGGCCGTCGGGGCGGTAGTACGTGAATTCGATGCCCAGGCGCGTCAGGTGTTCGGCGCAGAACCGGCGCACCGGCTCGTACACGGCATCGGTCAGCAGCACGTGATCGCCCGCGCGAAGATAGGCGAGCAGCACAGTGGCGATCGCGGCCTGCCCCGTGGGGTACAGCTTGGCGCGATAGCCCTCTTCCAGTTCGATCAGCGCATCTTCCAATGCGTGCGTGCTGTCGGTGCCGCGCGCGCCGTAGGATGGCAGGCGCTCCTGTTCGCGGCGCGCCCGCGTATCGCGCCACGCCTGCACACTGTCAAAGACATATGTGCTGGCGCGCGTGACCGGGGTATTGACCCAGCCTTGATGAGGACGTCCCGCGCGCAGCAGGCGCGTTGCGGACCGGAAGGGTTTGCTCATGATCAGCGCCGCGTCTGCACGCCGATGGGCATGATCTTGCAGGTGCCGGTCTCCAGATCGAAGCCCAGGCGTTGGTCCAAAGTTTCCAGCGCGCGCCCGTACATGTGCAGGTGGCGGATAACGCTGTCGCCCTGGATCTCCACGGCGTGGATGTCGTCGGGCATCAAGGCGATGCCGCTGCCGGGGCCGACGACGACGGTGTCGACCTTTTCCAGCTTGCCGACGCCGGGTTGCGAGCCGTCGTCGATGCGGTCGTACACGTAGTTGTATTCCACGCCCTCGACCGCGGCGATACACGCCCAGGTGGTGTGGTTGTGCGGCACGATCTTCTTGCCGGGGCGCATCACGTTCAGATAGAGCGCGTAGCTCTTGTCGGCGTCCTCGGCGATGAGGTAACGGGCCTGGCGTTCCTCGCCTTCAGGCGGCGGATAGCGGTCGGCGCCCCACCAGGCGGTGTTGCCGGCCAGGGCAACCAGCTCGTCCAGGACAGATTGCAGGCTGTCGCGGTTCAGGCCCTTATTTCCTACAGTTTTTTTAATATTTTCGACCGCGCTATCGATGCCGGCCTGTTGAGGATGTGCAGTGCTCACGTCGACGTTCCCTCTTGTTTCATGAGTTATTGCACTCACTGTATCGCCGGGTTCACGCGTCAACAATTTAAATTGCTTGAACATTCCATTAGGGCTGCTAATGTGTCGGGTTATCCCTGAACCCGTTTTCAACGCCCTGATGCGGAACCTTGACCTTGACCTGCTGCGCACGCTGACGGCAATCGCCCAGCATGAAACATTCTCGGAAGCCGCCAACCGGCTGCACAAGACGCAGTCGGCCATCACGCAGCAGATGCAGCGGCTCGAGTCCATGATCGGCCTGCCCCTATTTGAAAAGCAGGGCCGCAACAAGCTGCTGTCTTCCCACGGCCGGCGGCTGGTCGAATACGCGCGGCACATGCTGGCCATCAATGACGAAGCGTTGCGGGCGCTGCAGGCCGGGCCGTTGGAAGGCGATCTGCGATTGGGTGCACCGCTGGACGTGGCGGACACGATCCTGCCGACGCTGCTGACGCACATCGCGCGTGTCGCGCCCCGCGTGAAACTGGAGATCCGGGTGGATCGCAGTCCTTTCCTGATGGACGCGCTGCGCGCCGGTGAAATCGATCTGACTATCTCGACGCGCTTTGACCAGGACTTCGAGGGCGTGGCGTTGCGCACGTCGCCGACGGTATGGTTGGCGTCCGCAGATTACGTGCACGATGCCCACTCACCCGTACCCCTGGTGCTGGCGGACGAGCCCAGCATCTTCCGCCGGCTGGCGCTCAATGCACTCGAGCAGGCGCAGGTGCGCTGGCACACGAACTACGTGGCGCCGAATCTGGTGGGGATCAAGGCGGCGCTACGCGCGGGCCTGGGAGTGACGGCGCGCAGCGTGGAACTGCTGGGGCCGGAGATGCGGGTGCTGGGAGAAAAGGAAGGACTGCCACCGCTGCCGGATGTGACGTACTTCCTGTGGATAAGGCGTGATCTCATCAATCCGCTGACGCGGCAGGTGTACGACATGCTGCGGACCAACCTGGGGCTTGCGCAGCAAGGCGCCGCGACGGCCTAGCCGCCGCGGTCCATGGTTCAGTAACGGTCGAAGATCTGCTGCAGGGCAGCCGGATCGCGCGTGACCGTCAGGGCGAGCATCAGCAGGATGCGCGCCTTCTGGGGGTTCAGGTCGAGCGCCGCGACAAAACCCAAGGCGGCGTCGTCGACTTCGACATCGCGCGCCACGAACCCGCTGCCGGTGCGGCTGGACCGCACGACCGCCACGCCATCGTCCGCCGCGCGGCGCAGGCCTTCGATGGCCAGGTCGGTGGCGTTGCCATCGCCCACGCCCGCCAGCACGATGCCGTCAGCCGCGCTGGCCAGAAAATCGATCAGATCGGCCTGCAGGTTGGCGTACGCGTAGACGATGTCGACACGCGGCCAGCCGGTCTTTTCCAGCAATGCGAGTGAAAACTCGCTTTGCTCGCCGAACGTGGTGGCGTTGCGCGAATAGAAATTGGGCACGCCGCCGTGCATGACGCCGGCGCGGCCGCGATTGGGCGACGAGAAGGCGCACAGACCCGCGCTGGCGATCTTCTGGATTTCGCGGGCGTAGTGGATGTCTTCGTTCATGACGACGAGCGGCCCGCGGCCGCGCGCGTCGGGGTGACGCGCCAGCGCCACCGCGTTATACAGGTTGGCCGGGCCTTCGGCGCCAAGCGCCGTGGCCGGACGCATCGCGCCGACCAACACGACGGCCTTGTCATGGCGGTTGACCAGGCTGAGGAAATACGCGGTTTCCTCGAGCGTGTCCGTGCCGTGGGTGATGACGATGCCGGCCACCGAGGGGTCCTGGCAAAGCGTGTCCACGCGCTGCGCCAGTGTGCGCCAGACGTCGTGCGTCATGTTCTGGCTGCCGACGTTGGCCACTTGTTCGGCGCGGATTTCGGCGATGCCGGCAAGCTGCGGCACCGCACCAAGCAGATCGTTTACGGAAAACGTGCCGGCCTTGTAGCCCGCGGACGTGGCGTCGGCCTGGGCCCCTGCGATCGTGCCGCCCGTTGCGAGCACCGCAATGACGGGCAATGCGCGTTCAGGCATCCACGGCTCCGGAAAGGCCTTGGCGTTCGAGGAGCGAGTTCAGGTGCTCCCAGCCGTGGAAATCGATGACGATCTGCCCCTTTTCCTTGGCGCCCACCTTCAGCGCGACGCGCGTGCCCAGGTGGTCGGACAGTGCTTCTTCGAGACGCGTCAGGTCGCGCGACACGCCGTTGGTTTTCTTCTTGGGCGAGGCCGACGCTTCGGCCTCCTTGGCGGTCTTGGCGACGAGCTTTTCAGCTTCGCGCACCGACAGGCGGCGCGCGATGATGAGGTTGGCAAGCTGGATCTGCGTAGCCGCGTCGACGGCGAGCAGCGCGCGGGCATGGCCCATATCGACGTCGCCGGCCAGCAGCATGGTCTGCACGGGCGCGGCCAGGTTCAATAGACGCAGCAGATTGCTGGTGGCGGAGCGCGACCGGCCAATGGCCTGCGCGGCCTGTTCGTGCGTCAGGCCGAACTCGTCGAGCAGACGGCGCACGCCGTGCGCTTCTTCCAGCGGATTCAGGTCTTCGCGCTGGATGTTTTCGATCAGCGCCATGACGGCCGCGTTTTCGTCGGCGACCTCGCGCACCAGCACCGGCACTTCCTTCAGGCCGGCAAGCTGCGCGGCGCGAAAGCGCCGTTCACCTGCGATGATCTCGTAATGCCCGGGCGCGTCGCCCAGCGCACGCACGAGAATCGGCTGCATGATGCCTTGCGTGCGAATCGATTCGGCCAGCTCGCCCAGGGCCCCCTCGTCCATGCGCGTGCGCGGCTGATACTTGCCGGCGCGCATCTTCGAGATGGGCAGGGTGGACGGCGGACCCTCGGGCTTGGCGACAGCCTTGCCGATGTTGTCGATGGCGGGCGCATCGGCGCCCAGCAAGGCGTCCAGTCCGCGACCCAATCCCTTGGGTTTCTTGGTGGCCATAATTAAATCCTCTTTCCTTCTGTCTTTGTATCCTGAGCGCCAGGCTCAGGTGTCCGCCTGCTCGGCGGGCAGGCGGTACCAATACGCGTAACAGTCTTTGAATCCGTAGCGGGCGTACAGCGTCCGCGCCGCGGTGTTTTCCGGCTCGACCTGCAGGTAGGCCGTCCTGGCGCCGCCGGCGGCTCCTTCGGCCAGCAAATGCTCCATCAGGACGGCGGCGTAGCCTTTGCGCCGATGTCCAGGATGGGTAACGATGTCGAACAGGCCGAGCAAGTCACCTTCGCGCACGGCCATGCCCGCGACAACCACCTGCCCTGCCGCGTCGGTGGCAAGCACCGGCTGCTTATCCACAGCCAGGCCTTGCAGGCGAGTCTGATGTTCTTCGATGTGCGCGGCTGACGAGCCGCGCAGCGCCCCGACCGCCGCTGCGAAGCGCTCGGCATCGACCATGCTGAAATGCAGATCGCTCCTGACGCTTGCGCGCGGAGCGAGCGGCGTGCTCATGACGCGAGTCTCACCGGTGTAGATATAACCGCGGGCCTCCAGGTCGGCGTCGAGCGAAAAATCGGGGCCGATGGAGGTGATGCGCAGCACCATGGGCAAACCCTGGCGCGCATACAACGATGAACAATACGCCAGCCGCTCATCCAAAGGACGTGTGGATAACCCCAGCACATTGACGCTGCGTACCCGCTTGGCCGGCGATTGGGCGAAACGCACCAGCCAGCCATCATAGATCACCTGCGCGCCGACGGCGGTGGCATTGAGCGCCGCGTCTTCCAGCCGCACGCGCAGCGCATCGCGCACGTCGGCGCGCGGCGTGGAGAGGGCTGTCTGCGGCGGAAAAAAGAGCGCGGCGTTGGACATGAGGGACGGCTAGTTCAGGTCCTTCCTGACCCGCTCTATCATTTCGGCGCCGAATGAAATGTAGGCCTGCGCGCCGCGTGACGCACGGTCATACACAACGCCCGGCATTCCGTAACTGGGTGCTTCGGCCAGGCGCACGTTACGCGGCACGACGGTCTTGAAGACCTTGTCGCCGAAGTGCGATTCGAGTTGCGCGGACACCTGCTGTTGCAGCGTCATGCGCGGGTCGAACATCACGCGCAGCAAGCCGATGACGCGCAGGTCGTCGTTGATGTTTCGATGCACGCGCTTGATGGTGTTGACCAGATCTGACAAGCCTTCGAGCGCGAAGTATTCGCACTGCATCGGAATGATGACGCCGTGCGCGGCAGCCAGGCCGTTGAGGGTAAGCAGGGACAACGTGGGCGGGCAGTCGATGAGCACGAAGTCGTACTGGGTCGCGACGGTGTCGATGGCGGCCTTCAGTTGGCGCTCGCGCTGTTCCATCTGCACCAGATCGATCTCGGCGCCGGACAGTTCACGGTTGGCGGGCAGCACGTCGTAACCGCCGGACTCCGACTTCACGCGTGACTGTTCAATGGAGGATTCGCCGATCAGCACCTGGTACAGGTTGGATTCCAGCGAATTCTTGTCGATGCCGCTACCCATCGTGGCATTGCCCTGCGGGTCCAGGTCCACCAGCAGCACGCGCTGATTGTGCGTGGCAAGGCCCGCCGCCAGATTGATGGCGGTCGTCGTCTTGCCCACTCCGCCCTTTTGATTGGCAATGCAGAAGACGCGGGCGGATGTGCTGGGGGGTATGTTCTTCATAGGGTTCCTTGACTGCGGCGCATCCAGATCAGGCAGCGTTCTGCTTGCAGCTCCGGGACGTGGAGCGGCTGAATATGGTCGACTTGCCATTCCCCGCGCGCGTGCAGCGCCTGGATTTCTTCTTCGGGGAGCTTGCCCTTCATGGCGACGAGGGTACCATTCTTGGCTACGTGGCGACCCGCGAGTTGCGCAAAATCATCCAATGATGCAAACGCTCGCGACGTCACGATGTTGCACTCGGCAGGATCGATCGTTTCGATGCGCGCATGCTGCGATTGCAGGTTGGGCAGACCCAACGCGCCGCTCATCTGACGCACGAACGCGGTCTTCTTTTCAACGGCGTCAACGCAGGTCACGGACCACTGGGGCCGCATGATGGCCAGAACGACGCCAGGCAGCCCGCCGCCCGAGCCGACGTCGTAGACCTTGGCCGGCGCATCGGGCGCAGCCAGCGCCTCGCTAAAGGGCTTTACGGCCGCAAGGCTATCGAACAGATGCTGCACAAGCATCTGCTGCGGATCGCGGATGGCGGTCAGGTTGTACGTGCGATTCCAGCGCTGCATCTGCCCCAGGTAATTGAGCAGCTTGGCGATGGCGACGTCATCGGCGGTCACGCCCAGCTGCTCGCATGCGCGAGTGAGTCGGCCGGCCATGTCGATGCCGGCCTGATTGGCGGGCGCGCTCATGCCGCTTGCTTGCGCGAGCCGTAATGCAGGCGCTTCAGATGGATGAGCAGGAGCGAAATGGCAGCCGGCGTGACGCCGGAAATGCGGGCGGCCTGGCCGATCGTTTCCGGACGATGCGTCTTGAGTTTCTGGCGCACTTCGAAGGACAGGCTGGTAACGGCGTCGTAGTCGACGTCCGCCGGGATCGGCTGCTGTTCATGGGCGATGTGCTTTTGCACTTCGTCCTGCTGGCGCGCGATATAGCCGGCGTACTTGACCTGGATCTCGACCTGCTCCGAGAGCACGTCGTCGTCGACAACGCCCGGGCCGGCCAGCAACGTGCCGTCCGCGTTCTGGGCGGCCATCAAGGCTTCGTATGTCACGTTCGGCCGTTTCAACAGGTCGGCTAGTGAGTACTCACGTTCAATCGCCTTACCAAGCAGCGGTTCGGCCACCTCGGCCGGCAGCAGACGCGGATTGACCCACGACGACTTAAGGCGCTCGACTTCGGCGGCAACCGCGTCGCGCTTACGGTTGAACGCATCCCACCGCGCATTGTCGACAATACCGAGCTGGCGGCCGATTTCGGTCAGGCGCAGATCGGCATTATCTTCGCGCAGGCTGAGGCGGTATTCGGCGCGGGACGTGAACATGCGGTACGGCTCGGTCACGCCGCGCGTGACCAGATCATCGACGAGCACGCCGAGGTACGCTTCGTCGCGGCGCGGGGTCCACTGCTCGCGGTCCTGAGACTTCAGTGCGGCATTGACGCCAGCCAGCAGCCCCTGGGCCGCGGCTTCTTCGTAGCCGGTGGTGCCGTTGATCTGCCCGGCGAAGTAAAGCCCTTCAATGGCCTTGGTTTCCAGCGTGCTCTTGAGTCCACGTGGATCAAAGTAGTCGTATTCGATGGCGTAGCCGGGCCGCATGATGTGGGCATTCTCAAGACCGGGCAGCGAATGGATCAGATCCAGCTGCACATCGAACGGCAGGCTGGTCGACACGCCGTTGGGATAGACCTCATGCGTGTCCAGCCCTTCCGGTTCCAGGAAGACCTGGTGCGACTGCTTGTCGGCAAACCGATGGATCTTGTCTTCGATGGACGGGCAATAGCGAGGACCCACGCCCTCGATGACGCCGCTATACATCGGCGAGCGATCGAGGCCGCCACGGATGATGTCGTGGGTGCGCGCGTTCGTATGGGTGATCCAGCACGGCAGCTGGCGCGGGTGCATGGCCACGTTGCCCATGTAAGAGAACACGGGGACCGGGTCCAAGTCGCCGGGCTGTTCTTCCAGGATGGCGTAGTTGATCGTGCGTCCATCGATGCGCGGCGGCGTACCGGTTTTGAGGCGGCCTTGGGGAAGCTGCAGTTCCTTCAAGCGCTGGCCCAACGAAATCGCGGGCGGATCACCAGCGCGGCCACCGGAGTAGTTCTGCAGGCCCACGTGGATCAGGCCATTCAGAAACGTGCCGGCGGTCAGCACTACCGTCTTGGCTCGGAACTTCAGCCCAACTTGCGTGACGGCGCCGACGACACGATCACCCTCCACCATCAGGTCTTCGACAGCCTGCTGGAACAACCAGAGGTTTGGTTGATTCTCGAGGCGTCCGCGGATGGCTTTGCGGTACAGGACACGATCAGCCTGCGCCCGCGTTGCGCGAACGGCCGGACCCTTCGACCCGTTCAGGATGCGGAACTGGATGCCGGCCTCGTCAGTTGCCAGAGCCATGGCCCCGCCCAGGGCGTCCACCTCTTTGACGAGGTGACCCTTGCCAATTCCGCCGATGGACGGATTGCAAGACATTTGGCCAAGGGTCTCGATGTTGTGCGTGAGCAGCAGCGTCTGCGCACCGGTACGGGCAGCAGCCAGTGCCGCCTCGGTGCCGGCGTGGCCGCCACCGACGACGATGACATCGAATTCGCGGGGATAGTCCATGATGGGGGAGGTAAAGAAGAGAGCGATCGGCGCTCATTATAGAGGCAGGGGTTGCATGTTTCACGTGAAACATGCGGGCTGGTTGTTTATGTGATGCTTGAAGCGCGGTGGCTCGGGGGGATTTGATCCTTGGCGTGGGGTAGCCAGGAATATCGGCATTTGCCGGTGTTTATCGGAGTGTTCCACGTGAAACACTTGGGTCGTTTGTCGACTGAGTACGAGGCTCCAGTCGGTAACACGTTTCACGTGGAACAGCGACGGCTATCGAGAGTAGCTGGACCGAGGCGCTCTGAATTGGGAGCGAGTCGAGTGTGGTCTCTCTGATGATGTCGGCGGCGTCGGGAGGGGCCCCAGCAAGCTCGGCTGCCGTAGGTGTCGCGAAGCGCGAGCTTCGGAGGCCAATGAGGATGACCTAGCCGATGTTTCACGTGAAACATCCCGGGGCACCAGAGGAATGACTCGGCCCGCCCTTCCCTGCTGCAACTGACCTGAATGATCGATAACAATTGAACATTCAATAGTCGGCCCGGCACTCTAGTCCAAGCAATTGTCCAGTTCCACCGCGCGCCCTTTCTGGAAAACGTGTTCGACCACACTCGCAAGTTTTGCACGTACCCAAATTCTGGTCGCTGCGAAGTTTCACGTGGAACATTGCACACGCGGTTAGACCCCGCTACACGCCGCCGTCCCACCCTGCGGATATCAGAGATCGCTGACGCGGGAGTATCGGACAGAGGCCTTTGCCAAGTGCGTCCGGCTCTGGGCGGAACACTCACATCACTCCCCTGGTCCCGCGAGCAGGTTGTGTTTGGGGCGTCCCAAGTCCATTTGTCTGCCCTATTCCATATCCTGCTAAGCCGAGCGCAAGGGGTCCGCTTATGCACAGAACCCGGCCAGCAACACTCCAACTGGCTAGACTGAGGAGAACGGAACGTCTCAGCGCGCGCGGAGAAACGCTGTTAGCCCCCCTGCCTTCATTCATCGGCTGTGGTTCCCTGCTCTCGCAGCCGACGGCCGCTCTATGTTTCACGTGAAACAGCGACTTAGGTCGACTGCTACGTCGTTCAACAGTTCACCGGAACGTCAAATGTGCCGTTTGCTCTGCAGCCCGCCGTCCGCAGAGTTCTGAAGACAGCGTTTCGCGACGGGATGTACGCCGCATAAACACGCTAAATCGTGCGAACGCGCTGGGCATGCGTGCGATAACGCGTGGCAAAGTGAGGGGGGAGAAAGGCTGTTTCACGTGGAACACTGCCCGGCCTGCAACATTGAGAAGGCATATCACTACCCGGATACGTCGAGTCAGGCGGTGAGCCACGCAAGCCGTCGCCTCTTCATTGGAGCCACGGGCGTATCAAAGCTGCTGACCTTTCCAGAAATGAACGCCAATACTGTTAGCCATAAAGCGCCCGCTGCGCTCCAATGAACAACCCCAAAAGCCGATTGCCCCACGAGTCCTCGCTTCGTAGAGGATGTTCCACGTGAAACACATTGACGGGCATGAGGAAAAGTAGCGTCGGTGTTTCACGTGAAACACCCCTCAGAGCGGTCCGGGCTTTAACCGCCTGGGTCGGGATCTCAGTTGCCGCAGGCGCCAGCCCGCATGCGGATAGCGGCCCTTAAGGCCCCCCAAAACCTGAGTCGCGACCGATCGTCGATACCTGACGTCACCGCGGCGAAAAGGTAAGAAAGATGAAAAATATCGATTTATTCCCCCCTTACCTACCCCCTACCCGAAAATTCATATTTTTTGTTCATGGCTCGCTGAACTGTAAGCGATAGCCCAAACCAACGGCGGTAGGTCGCTTCTAAATTCGCATGTCGGCGCGTGCTTCGACGAAGTGTTAACCACAGCGTTGTCCACAAACCAGATCAAGCTGCCAACAGTCCTTCGTCCATTGAGTTCGGCGACGCGACCAAAATTCGGGACGTCGGCCAGATCCGGCTGTGATGCTCCCAATCAGACATCGGGTTTATCCACAGACGCCTATCAACGACAAGACTCTATGAAAAGAATCGGATAGCGAAGCGCAAAGCCAGGGTTACGCACATTCTTATCAACAGGCAAGCCCGCGAAACGACCAGGACGCAGCGACCGAATCACCACAAGATCACACAGGCGGACCTGTCAGCCCCGAGAAGCAGGGCACCCGAGTATCTTCCCTAACTCGCCCATTCCTCTATTCAGAGAGATATCTCTTATCCACAGCGTCGAAGGCAACGAACTCAAGACGGCAATGCGGTGCACACCGATGCACGACGGCAACTGGTTGCCGGCGGACCCAAAATCACGAAAGCAATTCCGCGTTAGAAATCAAAGACAAAGCCGAAAACCGAAACCTGAGGCCACTGCGGAAGCGGGGTTCAATAACCGCTGAACTCTTCCACGAGTGCACGGTCAAATCGCGCGGCCCTGAACATCGGGGTGATTTATTCACAAAATTATCCCCACCCCAATATTGAATGATCGGTTCGCGGCCGTCGGGCATGGTCACTGACCCGAAGCTAATCTTGCTCGCACTCCCGCTGCGCCGCCATCATCCATATGGGCGAGGCGCCTATGGCTTCATGTGAAACCTGTGGACAGGTCGCAAGGAGAAATCCGACGCGAAAATTAGACTGCCCGCCGCAGCGCGCAACCCGCCCAACCGGTCAACCCGAGCCGCCGAATCATCCGCAATTCCTGTTCCCGCGACCTCACCCTTTCGGCGATATCCCCATTTCTATCCACAGGCGCAGGCCGTCAATTTGGATAGTGAGTGGCGTAATTCTGTGCATAACCGGCATGGGGATATCTTTGTGAACAACAAACGCCAAACCACGAATTTACGCACGATGACCGACGCCAAACTCGCATGTCAGACGCTCGGATTCGGGTAAACAAACCTCGCGAACACCCGGACAAAAGACGAGTTTCCCTATGAAAACGTTGATTAAACGGCTTCTAAGCACGCCTGACGCAAGCAGGGAATCTATTCACGGGGAGCAAAAAGACATCGCCTGCATTAATGCAGAAATCTGTGCAAAACCCGATTCACTGAAGCGCGATTGCTTCATAACTGATCACCCGCGAACTCATGTCCGGAAATAATTATCCACAGAGTTATCCAGTGCTCGAGGATATGTTAGTGAACACTAACAGTGTGAAGATACACGCCAGGGTGAGGGCTGCAGGGCACGTCGCGACGCGAGCAGTTCAGCGTTACTGAGCAGATAGAAACGAGCGCTGCAGAGACGCAGCGAAATCACTTCACGAACCGAAATGGCAGCCCAAATGAAACAACGCCCCAGACCGGAAGGTCTTGGGGCGTTGTAGCCAGGCCTAGCCTGGCTGACGGGAAATTGGGATTTCCCGATTTAGAGCGGGCGAATTTCGGCCGCTTGAGGTCCTTTCGGACCATCTTTAACTTCGTATTCGACTTCCTGGCCTTCGTTCAGGCTGCGATAGCCGCGACCCTGGATGGCGGAAAAGTGTGCGAACACATCGGTGCCGCCCACGTCCGGCGTGATGAAACCGAAACCCTTGTCAGCGTTGAACCACTTGACTTTGCCCTTCTGAGCCATTTTCTCTAGCGTCCTGTAATTAAATCGAAATGCAATGAATCAAGGACGCCGTGCGAACTGAACGATCGGTGCAAAACCAGTGTTCCCGCTTGTCGCCAGAGCGGCAGAAACGAGTCTGCTCGCGCTTGAATCAACTGCGGAATCAGCATACTCATCCGGCATTACCGAGTCATATAGTTGTTTACCCCAATGTCGCTTTTTTTTCACTGGAACGGCAGTACCGCCAGGCGGAATTAGCCATGCCGACGCGCCAAAACCGTATAAATGGGACCCGTCACGATCACCACAAAAACCATGCGCGTGACGTGAAACGCTGTCACCACCGGAACGCCCAGCTGCAACACCTTGGCGGTGATCGCCATCTCGGCAATACCGCCCGGCGTCGTGCCCAGAATCAAGGTGGGAATGGGCGCAGCAGACCACAACGACAGCAAGGCGCCCACGCCGAAGGCCAGCGCCAATGCCAGCACCGTAAAGCCCGCCACTGCCGCCATGAAACGCGGCGCTGCGCGGAAAAAGTCTGGCCGGTACCGATCGCCAAGTGACCAGCCGATAAGCAGTTGCCCTGCTTTCGGCACATAGTCCGGCAATGCGGAAAGCTCGATGCTGGACGCGGTCAGCACCATTGCGACGAGCATGGGCCCAAGCACCCAGGGATTGGGCAACCGCAGCTTCGTAAACGTGGCGCCGCCCACAATGGTCAGGGCCACCAACCCGGCCAGGCCAAGCGCATGCACGTCGCGCGGTCCCGGCACGGTGGGATCCAGGCCAGCCACGCCCCACCACTGGAATATGAAGGGCACCGTCACCACCACCAGCAATACGCGCACGCTGTGCGCAGTGGCAACGCGATCGATCCGCGCGCCATGGCGTTCGGCCAGATTGGCCATTTCACTTGCGCCGCCGATGGCCGATGAGAACCACGCCGTCTTGAAGTCCACATCCGTGAAACGCCGCAGAATGGCGGTGCCCAGAAATGCGAGCGCCAGCGCGAACAGCATCCCCACGACAATGGGGCCCGCGTTGCTGCCAATGTGTCCGATGACCTGTGGCGTGAAATACAGCCCCAGCGATGCGCCGATGACCCATTGGCCCGCATTGCGCGCCGGCCGCGGACACGCAGTGCGCACGCCGGCAATCCGTGTGGCCGCAGTCAACAGCAGCGCGCCCAACATCCATGGCAGCGGCAGGTGGGCCCACACCGCAAGCAACGCGCCGGCCAGCGCAATACCAAACCCGCCCAGCACTCGCACCCGCATGTTCTGAACCACAATCCGATCCGCGTTAGAAGCTCTTGAAAAATGAATTATGAGTTAGTGGGATACTTACGAAAACTTTCCTCGGCTACCCGTGTTCACTTCGCGTCCAACATGATCCGCTCCAAACTCCCCGACGTCGGCACCACCATATTCACCGTGATGAGCCGCCTGGCCATCGAGCACAAGGCCATCAACCTGGGCCAGGGCTTTCCTGACTTCGATCCGGACCCCGCGCTGTGTGCGCTGGTCACCAAGGCGATGGCCGACGGCCACAACCAATATCCGTACATGCCGGGCGTCGCGCCGCTACGCGAAGCCATCGCGGCCAAGACGCGCGAACTCTACGGCCATGCCTACGATCCCGAAACCGAAATCACGGTGACCAGTGGCGCCACCGAGGCGTTGATGGCCACGGTATTGGCGGCGGTGGGCAGCGGCGACGAAGTGGTGGTGATCGAGCCCTGCTATGACTCGTACCTGCCGGCGATTCGCCTGGCCGGCGGCACCGCCGTCCCGGTGCCGCTGCGCGCGCCCACAGAAGCCGATCCGTACTACCGCATCGACTGGCAGCGTGTGCGCGACGCCATCACGTCCAAGACCCGTCTGTTGATGCTGAACTTTCCGCACAACCCCACCGGCGCGGTGCTTGACGAGAGCGACCTGGACGCGCTTGAAGCGATCGTCCGCGATACGGGCGTGCTGCTTGTCTCGGACGAGGTCTACGAGCACATCGTGTTCGACGGCAAACCTCATGCCAGTGTGGCGCGCCGCCCGCTGCTTGCCGAACATGCGTTCGTGATCTCGTCGTTCGGCAAGACCTATCACACCACCGGATGGAAGATCGGCTATTGCTGCGCACCGCGCCAACTGAGCGCCGAGCTGCGCAAGGTGCACCAGTTCATGGTGTTCACGGTGCCGTCGCCGATGCAGTTTGCGCTGGCGGAATTCATGCGTGATCCCAAGCCGTACCTGGATCTGCCGGCGTTCTATCAGGCCAAGCGGGACCGCTTGTCGCAAGGCCTGGCGCAGACGCGATTCCGATCGCTGCCCAGTCCCGGCACGTTCTTCCTGCTGGCTGACTACAGCCAGATCTCCAAACAGAACGAAGCCGATTTCGCGCGCGACCTGACCGTCAACCATGGCGTGACCGTGATTCCGGTGTCCGCGTTCTATCGCCAGCCCGACGCGCCTGAATCGAATCATCGGATCGTGCGCTTCTGCTTTGCCAAGAAGGACGCAACGCTGGACGCGGCGCTGGAGCGTCTGAAGCAGGTCTGACGGTTCAATATCTGAGTAAAAGCTCATATATGAAAATGCGGTCTAATTGACCTCAACATGCTTAAAAAAAAGGGGCGCCAAAAGGCGCCCCTAAGCATTTGCCGGCCTCGCATTGCGTCAGCCCGCGCACCGGCCGGTGCGCGGACCCGCTTCATCAGACCGGCCCAGCGGCAACCTTTCTTGCGGCGCGCACACGGCGCAAAATCTGCGGCACGATCACCACTGCCGCCGCGCCCACCCACAGGGCGATCGACACGGGGCTTGCGAACAGCACGCCAACGTCGCCATCCGTCATCGACAGCGCACGGCGCAGGTTCTGTTCCATCATGTTGCCCAGCACGACACCCAGCACGAGCGGCGCCATCGGCACACCGAACTTGCGCAGGAAGTAGCCCAGCGTGCCAATGCCCGCAACCAGCAGCAGATCGAAGGTGCCCGCGTTGATCGCATAGACGCCGATGTAGCTGATGCACAGGATGCCCGGCACCATCAGCCAGCCCGGCACGGACAGCACTTTGGAGAAGAACCGCACCAGCGGCACGTTCATCACGAAGAGCAGCACGTTTGCGACGAACAACGATGCGATCAGGCCCCACACCAGCTCCGGCTTGGTGTCGAACAGGACCGGTCCCGGCGTGATGTTGTAGAGCGTCAGCGCACCCATCATCACCGCGGTGGTGCCGGAACCGGGCACGCCCAGCGTCAGCATCGGAACGAAGGAACCGATCGCCGACGCCGTGGCGGCGGCTTCCGGCGCGACGAGTCCACGCATGTCGCCCTTGCCGAACTTGGCCTCGGGATCCTTGGCTTCGATGATGCGCTTTTCCTGCGAGTACGCGACCGCCGCAGCCACGCTGGCGCCTGCGCCGGGCAGCACCCCCACGCCGAAGCCTACGAACGCACTGCGCACCACGCTCCACCACGTATAAGCCATCTCCTTCAGGTTGAAGAGCTTGCGGCCGCTGGGCTTGACCTCGACGCTGTGGCCGGCCATCACCTTCTCAAGCATCTCCAGCATCTCGCTGACCGCGAACAACGCGATGACGACCACGACAAAATCGATGCCGTCAGCCAGATGCACGGACTCGAAGGTATAGCGGTAAACGCCCGAATTCGAATCCACGCCCACCACCGAAATGGACAGGCCGATCATCGCCGCCAGCACGCCCTTGACCGGCTGCTTGCCGAGCAGGCTGGTCAGGCAGCAGAACGCAAAGATCATGAGCACGAAGTATTCGGCGGGGCCAAATGCGAGCGCCCATTTCGCCAGCAACGGCGCGAGCAGGATGATGCCCACCACCGACACGATGGCGCCAAAGAATGCGGACCATGCAGACAAGGACAACGCCACGTTGGCCAGGCCCTGCCGCGCCAGCGGATAGCCGTCCAGCGTCGTCATGATGGCACTCGCTTCGCCCGGCACGTTCAGCAGGATCGCGGTGATGCGGCCGCCGTACTCCGCGCCCACATATACCGCGGCCAGCAGGATCAGCGCCGTTTCGGGCGGAAGATTCATGGCGAAGGCGATGGGGATCAACATCGCCACGCCATTGACCGGCCCCAGCCCCGGCAACACGCCCACCATGGTTCCGATGAAGGAGCCGATGGCAGCCACCAGCAGGTTCGTCAGCGAAAACGCGACGCCAAAGCCTATCGACAGATGATCGAGAATGCCGCTCATATCAGGTTCTCCAACAGTCCGCCGGGCAGGACGACGTCCAGCACCTTGTCGAACAGCACGAAAAAGAAAATGCTCATGACGACGCCGCCGATCGCGCACTTGAGCCAACTGCCGCCAAACAGGCGGCCCACGAAGATCGTCATGAGCGACGTGGCGACAATGAAGCCCAGCCACTGGAAGAGAAACGCATAGGCGGTCACGAACACCACCATCATCGCGATGCGCCCGTTGGCGCCGTCAGGGTTGCGCTCGACAGCGTGGCCGCCTTTGTAGACGAGCCACAGCCCGCACAGGCCGATGATCAGCGCCAGCAGCAGCGGGAAGGCGCGTGGCCCGACAGGTTCGTAGGCGAAAGGCGCCTCGATGCTCCAGCCGGCCGCCGTCATGAAGACGGCCAGCGCCAGGGCGGCAATGCCCAGAATTCGATCGTTCATGGTCCAGGTTCCGTTCAAATCCGATCGCGCGGCGCAGCGGGACCTGCCGCCGGCCTGAAATGGCGGCAGGTGTGCCCTGGCGGGCGCGTTCGGGGGTCGGGCCTTGCGGCCGGCTTACTTTTTGATCAGGCCGAAGGTGTCGGCCAGTTCGCCGTACTGCTTGACCTGGTTTTTGACGTAGGCGTCCAGTTCGGGGCCGGTCTTGTTGAAGGGGAACAGGCCCTGCTGCTGGCGCAGCTTCTCGAACTCGGGTGCGGCCGTCGTCTTGTTGAACGCGTCCACCCAGAACTGGTAGTCGGCGTCAGACACCTTGGGGCCCACGTAGAAGCCTCGGATGATCGGCCAGACGATGTCGTAGCCCTGTTCCTTGGCGGTGGGCACGGAACCCAGCTTGCCCGGCAGGCGCTGGTCGTTGAAGACCGCCAGCACGCGAATCGGGGCGCCGCCTTCCAGCATCGTGAATGCTTCGGCCGCATCGCCCATGTAGGCCTGGATATGGCCGCCGCGCAGCGCCGTTACGGCCTCGCCCCCACCTTCGAAGGCGACAAAGCGCATCTTCTTGAAGTCCACGCCGGCCGCCTTGGCCGTCAGCGCTGCCTTCATCCAGTCCTGGCTGCCCACGGTGCCACCCGCGCCCAGCACGATCTTGGTCGGATCCTGCTTGAAGGCGTCCATCAGGCTCTTCAGGTCGGTGTACGGCGAGTCGTTGCGCACCACGGCCACGCCGTAATCGGTGCCGATCGCGGCCAGCCAGCGCACGTCGTTGACGTTGTACTTGCCGAACTTGCCCTGCGCCAGGTTGAGCAGCGAGCCGCCGGAGAACGCAACGATGGTGCCCGGCTCGTTCGGATGCTGGGCCACGATGTTGTTGTAGGCCACCGCGCCAATCCCGCCCGGCATGTAGACGATGCGCATGGCGCTCTTGAGCGCCCCACTCTGCTTCAGGCCTTCGGTGGCCAGGCGGCACGTCAGGTCGAATCCGCCACCAGGCTGCGCCGGCGCAATGCACTCCGGGCGGCGGGGTTCATCGGCCGCATGGGCCGCGCCGAGGGACAGGGTGATGGCGCCAAGCGCCGCCATGGCTGCGATGCGCAGCTTCAGGGTCGTCTGCATTCTTGCGTCTCCAGGATTTATAGGTCTAGGTATCGCTGGCAGCGGCGCTACGGCGAATGATCGCGTCCAGCGGCTCCAGTGGACGCAACCGTACAAAACCGAAGCTTTCCATAAGCTTTCAATTTCGGCCGATTTCGTGACGCGGCGCAGCATCCGGTCCCGTTTGCAGGGTAAACACCAACGCCGCGCGCAGGCCCGGCTGCCCCACCCGGTTCTCGAGCACGAGCCGGGCGCCCAGGATTTCGGCGATGGTGCCCACGATCGCCAGGCCCAGGCCGGCCCCGGTGGTGTTCTTGCCTGCCGCGCCTCGCCGGAAGCGGACGCACGCCCGGGCGATGTCCTCGTCCGACATGCCCGGTCCGTCGTCTTCCACCAGTAGCCGGGCCTGGTCTGTGTCGGTCTCGATCCGGACGGTGACCACACCACCGGCGGACGCATAGCGGATGGCGTTGTCGACCAGGTTGCTGACCGCTTCCCGCAACAGCCACTCCGCCCCGCCGACGACAACCGGCCTGCAGTCCGCCTCCAGGCCGATGTCCAACTGCCGGCCTCGGGCATTGGGTAATTGGGTACGGATCACCCCGTCCGCGAGGTCCACCAGGTCCACTGATTCGGGCGCCAAACCGCCTTCGGCCAGAGAAGCGTCTTTAGCGCGCGCCAGCGCGAGCATCTGGTTGGTGGTGCGTACGGCCCTGTCCAACCCCTCTTGCATCGCCAGAAGGGCTGTACGGACCTCCTGGGGGTCTGTTTCGCGCAGGGCATAGGCGGTCTGGGTCCGCAAAACGGACAAGGGCGTGCGCAATTGGTGCGACGCGTCGTCCAGGAACTGCGCCTGCACCCTCCCCAAGGCCGCAAAACGGGCCATATGGAGGTTTACGGCCGCCACCAGGGGTAGGACCTCCCCCGGCATGTCGGACGCGCTGACGGGGCTTAAATCGTCTGCAGAGCGGCCTTTAACTTCCTGACGCAGCCGCTCCAGGGGGCGCAGGGCCATGAAAACGCCCAGGATGATCACCAGGACGCTGATGAGGATCACGGCAAGGTCCCGCTCCACCGACCGCACCAAAACCTTGTGGAGGAACGCCTGACGGCTTTCCAGGCCCTCCGCGACCTGCACGATCACCCGGCCGCCCTGGTTCGCATACAGCGGCGGATCCATGGGCCGGGCCAGTGCCGCCACCCGGACGGGCTGGCCCTGGTAGGTCGCGTAGAAAAACCGCGGCTCGCCGGACACGAGGGGCTGCTCCGGCAGGGGCAGCCCGGGATGGCCGATCTCGGCCAGCCCGTCTTCGGTTGCCACCCGGTAGAACACGCTGCCATTGGCCGTCAGCTCGAAAAATTCAAGCATCAGGTAGGGCTGCTCCATGGCTAATCCACCGCTGGCTGTGGATATGTTGTGGTCGATCGCGCGAAGCGCGCCAGCGAGAGACCGGTCGTAGGCATTGTCGACCTGGTTGCGCAGCTGGTGGTTGGACAGCCAGAGCGCACCCATCATCACGAAGACGAGGGTTGGAATCAGCCACCAGAGCAACTGCGTTTTCAGCGTTCGGGCGCGTTTTTTCGCCGAAAAATCAACGCTGTTTTGCGGACTTCTAGTTGTCAACAAGGTTCTCCAGGCAGTAGCCCATGCCGCGCATGGTCACGATCTGCACACCGGTTTCCGCCAATTTTTTGCGCAATCGGTGAACCAGGACCTCGATGGCTTCCAGGTTGATGTCGGCATCGTCCGTGAGGATGCGGTCCAGGATCTGCTGCTTGTTGATGGGTTCGCCGCTTTTCTGGATCAGCACCCGAAGGACCGCATGTTCACGTGGGGATAACTGCAAAGGCTGTCCATTGACCGTGAATTTCTGCGCGGAAGTTTCAAAAACCAGGTTTCCCAGCGCGAGGCGCGGATGTTCGCGCCCGCGGCTGCGGCGAATCAGCGCAATCAATCGCGCTTCCAACTCTTCCACAACAAAGGGTTTCGGCAGGAAATCGTCCGCTCCCTCGTGAAGTGTTCCGATTCTCTCGGCCAGTGAATCGCGCGCGGTCAAGACCAGCACCGGCGTACGGTCGTCCCGCGCGCGAATCTTCGCCAGCAAAGTATGGCCATCCATGCCGGGAAGTCCGAGATCCAGGATGACTGCATCGAAATCTTCGACGGCCAGCCTTCTTTCGGCGACAAGTCCGTCATCAGCCCATTCCACGACAAAGCCGGCATGTCTGGCCAGGCTTCTGGACAGCCAGCGGGCAAGTTCAGCTTCATCTTCGATCAGGAGGATACGCATGGACGCAGTCCGGGGGGCGGTGGATGGGCGGAATGGGAAAGCATGTTTGGCTTTTCCTTTTTTTTTCTTTATATAAAGACTAATGATTAATAAGGGCTGTGGATAACTACCTTAACCTTGAAAACCTCTTTCTTTTCATTGCCTTGCGTCCGTTTTTGCTTGTGCAAGAACTCTGTGTGGGAAAAAAGCTGAAGTTGGACAAGATTTTGGACCGCGTCCGAAACCCCTGCTTGTTCAACTTGCCTCCACAACATGTGCACAAGCGCGCCACTTAGGAGTTATCCACAGGGCATTTTTGGCAACTGGGTCCCGAGAAGCGCCCTTTTACCCCGGAAAACCGCCCTTCGCCTACCCGGATTTTTGCCCTTGCAGCGCCCCAAAACGGGCCGCTACGCGGTGATCGGAATCGGGTATTCGAGGGGTGACCTGGGCGGTTTGTTGACGGTGCGCTGAACAAAAAGTGAGCAGG
The DNA here is from genome assembly GCF_002331005.1 of Achromobacter sp. UBA2119. Classification (NCBI taxonomy): domain Bacteria; kingdom Pseudomonadati; phylum Pseudomonadota; class Betaproteobacteria; order Burkholderiales; family Alcaligenaceae; genus Achromobacter; species Achromobacter sp. UBA2119. The sequence continues at coordinate 28,600 of NZ_DCYD01000013.1, forward strand.
ATCCGCCGTAGAATCCGGCCATGGATAGCGACTTGAAACTGCGCCGACCGGCCTGGGCCAGGCGGTTGAAACGCGGACTTTTGGCGGAAAATTTAGCCTTGACGTTGTGTGCGGCCGCGTTGATTGGCGCCCTGGGTGCGCTGGCAACTGTGGTGTTTCGCGAACTGCTTGGCTGGATGCAATTGTTGGTAGGGGGCGGCGAGGTTCCCCACGGCATGGTGTCGCTGGCGCGTGGGCTGGACCCCTGGCAGCGGTTTCTGATGCCGGCGGCCGGAGGCGCGATCGCCGGCCTGATCCTGCAGGCAGCCATCCGATGGCTGCCCCGGCGGGGGGCAGCCGACTATATGGAAGCAATCTCGATCGGCCGTGGCGTCATCGGCTTTCGCCAGACGGCCGCGCGCAGCCTGTCCTCGATTTTTTCGATCGGATCCGGCGCATCGATCGGCCGCGAGGGACCGATGGTGCAACTGGCGGCAATGTGTGCATCATTGACGGGCCGCTATCTGGTCTTGCCGCCCCGCCATCTCCGGCTGCTCGTGGCCTGCGGCGCGACGGCGGGCATCACCGCCGCATACAACGCGCCGATTGCCGGCGCGGTGTTCATTTCAGAGATTGTGTACGGCGTGATTTCAACAGCGACGCTGGTGCCGCTGGCCGTCGCCTCCGTGGTCGCCAACATCGTGACGCGGCAGGTGCTGCACTATGACGCGGTCTTCCAGATGCCGCATTTCGAGTTCGTGTCGGGGTGGGAAGTGATCAATTACCTGGGACTTGGCCTGATTGCAGGTCTGGCCGCGCCCCAATTCCTGCGATTCCTGGATTTGTCCCGCGCGGCGTTTCGCCAGTTGCCGTTTCCTATCTGGGCGAGGATGGCGGTAGGCGGGCTGGTTGTCGGCGCGCTGTCCGTGATCGATCCCGCGGTGTGGGGCAACGGTTACAGCGTGGTCAACAGCATGTTGCATACGGATTGGGCGTGGCAGGCGGTGGCCGCCCTGCTGTTGCTCAAGACATTGGCTACGGCGGCCAGTGTCGGGTCCGGCGCTCTAGGCGGAGTCTTCACGCCGACCTTGTTCGTGGGGGCGGCGCTGGGCGCCTTGTACGGGACTGCGCTGCAGGGCCTGTTTCCGACCGGCAGTTTGTCGGCGGTGTCCAGTTATGCCGTCGTGGGAATGGGCGCGCTGCTGGCGGCCACCACGCATGCGCCGCTGATGTCGATCTTGATGATCTTCGAGATGACGTTGGGCTATGAAGTCATGTTGCCGTTGATGCTGGCGTGCATGACGGGGTACGTCATTGCGCAGCGCATCCGGCCGGAGTCTGTCTATGCGAAATCGCTGGCGAAAAACAGGATCGCCGCGCATTTGATGGCCAGAAAAGGCAGGCCGATAAATTATGAGTAAAAGCTCATTTTTTCGAATCGGATCTTTGGATATTTGAGAGTTTTGCAAGAGCCCATTAATCAAGGGTCTTTTGCATGAAGACGCGCTTCAGTCCAATCTCCGTGGCGCGATGCGTTTCCACATAGCCGCGCCGCGTGTAGATGGCGATGTTCTCGCTCATCACTTCCTGGGTGTAAAGCCGAATGCGTGAAAAGCCGGCGCGGCGCGCGGAGTCTTCGGCCCACTGCAGCAGCGTCCGGCCGTGGCCTTTGCCTTGCGCGGTTGGCGATACGGCGATGTTGTCCAGCAGCATGCAACTGTCGTCGGATTCTGGAATCAGCACGATGAGGCCTTCGATGCCGACTTTCGATTCCAGGACGTGAACCACGCCTTGCGCGACGCGTGCCGGATAGTCGTCCAGCATGGGACCAGGCGTGGCGCCGTTGCGAGCGATGTAAGGGGAGTAGGCCTCGCGGACGATGCGCTCGAGGGCGGGGACGTCGCCGGCGAGGGCGACGCGGATAAGAAGTGCGAGGGGATTCTTATTCACGGCGAGACAATCCAGGCTTTTTCGCGGTCGACGTGATCGAGAATAGCCCGAAAGGAATTCAGTGCGGCGTGCGCGATCGTCTCGTCCTGGTGATGTTCGCTTTTCCAATAGCGGAACGCGAACGATGGTGGTGAGCAGACCTAACGACCGTTGCAAGTCAGGTGCTGCGCAGGATAGGACAGAAAGAAGCGGTGTCGGCCAACGCAGCGCGTTAGAGTGTTGAGAACGCGAAAATTGCCCCAGATAGTGCTTCCGCGTATCGCATAGCTCTTGCCAGAAAGTCTATGATTCGTAAAATTTAGCGCGGGCTACGCAAGGAACTTTCTTTCTTGCAATCGAACCATACAGGGCCATGACAGAAGTAGAGATCCGCAATTCACTGATAACGCGGTTGGCCTCCTCTCCGGCAGGCGCAGACGCGTCATTCATTTCTGAGCTATTCCTCGATAACTTTTCGCGTCGAGCGGATCTTGTGATGGCTAACGGCAAGCTGGCAGTTTTTGAAATCAAAAGCAGCCGCGACACGCTCGATCGCTTGGTAGGCCAGTTGGAAACCTATTTGCTCCTTTTTGAACACGTGACGATCGTGTGCGCCTCAAAGCACCTCGCAGGTGTCGAAGCGGTGGCGCCGAGTGGCGTAGGGATCTGGGAAGCTCAAGATGATGGATCGATGCGCATCGTCCGACGGGCACGCGCCCGAAGCATATCCTCGAAAAAAAGCTGGGTCAGCTTTTTGCCGGTCGACGAGTTGCGGGCGCTCTTGCGTATGAATGAAATACGCGCAGTTGGTACTCGCGGCGAACTGGTGCAGGCAATCGACAGTGTTCCCGTGAAGGTTGTGCGTGCGTATGTGCTGTCATACATGAAGCGGCGGGCGCAACGAATTCACAACCTGCAAGAGCGAAAAAAGGGAATGCTGCGGGGACCCGATTGCGCCGATCCCCTTTCCCGCATGGCGCAATACCTGCTGAACATTCAGCAGTCCGCGCCGGTCGCGATTCCGCGTAAGGTCGCCGCTTTATAGGTCGTCGTCTTCACCGTGGCTAATGGCACCGCTGGCAATGGCCTCGGAAAAATCTATTTGTCGGGCGAGGTGAATATTGACCCTGACCGCAATCCAGGGACCTGCTGCGCGGGCATATGGATCGCCTTTTGCCGTATCGACGATTTTGGATTCTCCCCAAATTTTCCTGGCGCCAATGTCGTGGTCTGCATCCAGAATCGCCTCCGCCGCTGATCGATAACCTTCCTCAAGGTCTTTGATTCTGGGTCGCCTTTCGAATGACCACTCTAGTTCACGCGGATAGTCGATGCGGGGAACGATCTTCATTACCGCCGGCACAGCGTCGTAGACGACCGAATGAATCGAGCCGTGGTCACCATATACTGCAACCGTGTCGCCACCAATGCGGGCATGCAACTGGCGCTCGAGGATTCCGATGGATCCTCGGCTTTTTCCATCGTCATCCGTGTACGGAATTGTTGAAGAGGGAAAGCTGGTGGCTAACACCGATATCACGACTTCCGGGAACTCGGCACGTATTTGGTTGATGGTGTGGATGCATGCCGTCGTGTAAGCGGTCATCGCTTCGCGTACGTATTGGCAATCAATAAACACTATGGCACTTCTGGCGTCGTCGAGCGCGCTTAGCGCGTTCACGACGATTGACGTCTGTGCGTCGAAGTCACGAATTCGGAACGCCACCCTTCCCCACGTTCGTTCGATCTGCTGGCCTTGCTTGATGACGTCACGAACGCCGGAGTCTGAACTGATCTGAACGACGGGGATTGCACCTGGATACGTGGCTGCAAACTCTCGCCATGCACCAAAAGCGCCGGTGCGGTCGCGCAAAGCTTTCTGTTGTTCAGGTAAGTGCGTTGCGTCGGTGGTGAGGTCGAGAAAATAGGGAAGACCGCCCATGGCCTCTTGCGCCTTCTCCGCGCCCCTGCCGAAGTCCTGTGCATTGCGCCACTTTCCCAAAGTCAGGATGGGCATGATTTTCGCTTTGCGGGCAGGATCGAGCATCTCCAAGCCCTTAAGCTCCGCTTGCCGTGCCCGGAGGGTGGGGAAGTAATGGTAGTCGTCGAAGTTCACATCCATCGTGCTGGGTCTCCTCCGGTGGGTCTCGGGGTTGTTGTGGCTATCGTCGCGACGCTTGCGCGATCCGTGCCGCTGGAAACCAGACTGGTGATTTCGCAGAGTGGCGTGGATGCGGCTAAGTGACAATAGACACTCCCAGCCCAACGAGTTTTGATCTTCGTCAGGTGGTTTCAGTCGGGCTGCAGGTTTCCGTTGAATTGCGGCAGGACGTGGCTTTGTGCACGCAATGAAACCGCTACTTCCCAATACAAAAACTGGAGAAAATCTCCCCCAGCAGATCATCGCTGGTGAACTTGCCAGTGATGCTCGACAAGCTGTCATGCGCCAACCGCAGTTCCTCGGCAAACAAGTCCAACACCCGGTCATCCTGGCTGGCATGCGCGGCAGCCAGTTCCAGATGCTCCGCCGCCTCCTGCAACGCATGCAAATGACGTTCGCGCGCCAACCAAGGCGATTCCGCACCCGGATTCCAGCCCGCAATTTGCAGCAGCTCCGCGCGAAGCGCATCCAGGCCGGCGCCGCGTTTGGCCGAGATGCCCAGTTCGCCGGGGCCGGCGACGAAAGGCTCGGGCAACAGATCCACCTTGTTGAACACCTTCAGCACCGGCGTGCGCGGCGGCAGCCGCGCGGTGATCTGCGCGTCCAGCTCGTCGCCCGGCTGCGTCGCATCCTGCAAATGGAGGATGACGTCGGCGCGCTCGATCTCTTGCCAGGTGCGGGCGATACCGATGCTTTCCACCGTGTCTTCGGTTTCGCGCAGGCCGGCCGTGTCGACAATGTGCAGCGGCACGCCATCAATATGGATTTCCTGCACCACTTTGTCGCGCGTGGTGCCGGCGATGGGCGTGACGATGGCGATGTCGTCGCCGGCCAGCGCGTTGAGCAGGCTCGACTTGCCTACGTTGGGCTGGCCGGCCAACACCACATGTAGGCCTTCGCGCAGGATGACGCCCTGCCGCGCCTGCGCAATCAATGCGGAAAGATCGCTCGCCAGCGCGTCCAACGTCGGACGGGCCTGATACTTTTCCAGGAAGTCGATTTCTTCTTCGGGGAAATCCAGGGTCGCCTCGACCAGCATGCGCAGATGAATGATGCGATCGGACAGGTCGTTCACGCGTGCCGAAAATTCACCCGACAGCGACGCCATGGCGCCGCGCGCGGCCGCCACGGACGAGGCTTCGATCAGGTCGGCAACCGCCTCGGCCTGCGCCAGATCCATGCGGTCGTTCAGGAACGCACGGCGCGTGAACTCGCCGGGTTCGGCCAATCGCACGCCCAGATCTCGGCCGGCGACCAGACAGCTATCCAGCACGCGTCGCAGCACGGCCGGGCCGCCGTGGCCCTGCAGTTCCAGCACGTCTTCGCCGGTGTAGGAATGCGGCGCACGAAAGTAGATGGCGATGCCTTCATCCAGCAGTTCGCCCTCCACCGTCTTGAAGGGAAGATAGTGCGCATGGCGCGGTGTGAGATCGCGCTGGAACAGGCGCCGCACCAATCCGGACAGGTCCGCACCAGAAATGCGCACGACGCCGATGCCGCCTCTTCCGGGGGCGGTGGCGATGGCGGCGATGGGGGCGTAGGCGGACATATCAGGGGCAGAAGGCAGGGCTAAACAATAGGGGAATATAACTGTTGCGCGGCGCGTTGTTTGCTGGTTACTGTGGCCCCGAGGTTCAAAACCCGAAACAACTCTGGGAGATCACGATGGCATCTCGGTTTTCGCGTGTGTTGGCCTGCGGCGCTGCCGCGGTGGTGATGGCCTGTGGCACATACAGTTCAGCCATGGCTCGCGACCTGGTGATCGGGTTGAAGACCGAGCCCTCGTCGATGGATCCGCAGTACCACGCGTTGACCCCGAACACGCAGATCTCCCAAACCATTTTCGATACGCTCGTTGCCACGGACGCGCAACTCAAGCCGCAGCCTTCGCTGGCGGAATCGTGGACCGTGGATGGCAAGGTCTGGACTTTCAAGCTGCGGCCGAACGTGAAATTCTCGGATGGCACGCCGTTCACCGCCGAGGATGTCGTGTTCACGTATGACCGCGTCCCGAAGGTGCCGAACAGCCCGTCGCCGTTCACGCTGTATCTGGGGTCCGTCGCCAAGACCGAAGCGGTGGATCCGATGACCATCCGCATCACCACCAAGGAAGTCGCGCCGAACCTGCTGGTCAATCTGGCGCAGTTGCCCATCCTGTCGAAAAAGGCCGCGTCGGGCCCGGCTGCGGAAGGCAAGACGACGACCGAATTGAACAGCGGCGATGGCCTGATCGGAACCGGACCCTACAAGTTCGTGTCCTGGAAGCGCGGCGCGGAATTCGTGCTGGCGCGCAACGACAACTACTGGGGCAAGAAGCCCGAATGGGATCGCGTGGTCTACCGTCCGATCAGCAACGCGGCCGCGCGCGTGGCCGCGCTGTTGGCGGGAGACGTCGACATGATCGAAGATCCTCCCACCGACGACCTGCCCAAGCTCAAGTCCGACAAGAAGCTCTTTGTCGAGGAAACGCCGTCGGTGCGCGTGGTGTACGTGGCGCTGGACCAGTACGCGGAGCCGTCGCCCGGCGTGCAAGGCACCGACAAGAATCCGATGAAGGACAAGCGCGTGCGCGAAGCCTTGTCGCTGGCGATCAACCGTGATGCGCTGGTCGAACGCGTGATGGGCGGTGTCGCCCTGCCCGCGGGCAACCTGCTGCCGTATCCGATGTTTGGCGCCAGCAAGGAACACTCGAAGGCGCCCAAGGCCGATGTGGAAAAGGCCAAGGCGCTGCTCAAGGAAGCGGGCTATCCGAACGGCTTTTCGATCACGCTGGGTTCGCCGTCCGGCCGGTATGTCAACGATTCGAAGGTGGCGCAGGCCATCGCATCGATGTGGACGCGCATTGGCGTGAAGACCAGCGTGGACGCGATGGCGCCCCCGGTGTTCTTCAAGAACCGCGACAGCTATTCGTTCTCGGCATACCTGGCGGGATGGTCGGTGACGAGCGGCGAAATGTCCAACGCGCTGACATCGCTGCTGATGACGCGCAATCCGGAAGCCGGCCAAGGCACGACGAACCGCAGCCGCTATTCCAATCCCAAGATGGACGAGCTGGTGAAGCAGGCCTCGTCCACGATGGACGACGCCAAGCGGGCGGAACTGCTGTCGACGGCCAGCAATATCGCGATGGATGACTTCGCCATGCTGCCCGTGCATTTCGAACTGTCGGTCTGGGCCATGAAGAACGACATCCGCTACCAGGGCCGTCCGGACCAGGTCACGCTGGCGCAGAACGCAACGCTGAAGAAGTAAGCGCGCCGGGCGATCTCTCGTGCTTGCAACCATAGTCAGAAGGCTGCTGCAGACCATCGTCGTCATGCTCGTCATGTCGGCGTTGGTCTTTGCCGGCATTTACATGGTCGGCGATCCCGTCTCGATGCTGGCCAGTCCCGAAGCGACCGAGGCGCAACGCGCCGCGATCAGCGCGTCGCTGGGGCTGGACCAGCCGTTGTGGCGGCAGTACCTGATCTTCATGAGCCAGGCCGTGCGCGGCGATTTCGGGAACAGTTTCCTGACCGGCGAGCCGGCCATGCATCTGATCCTGGAACGTATGCCCGCGACGGTGGAGCTGGCCTGTGTGGCGATGCTGCTGTCGGTGCTGATCGGCGTGCCGCTCGGCATTCTGGCCGGTCTGAAACCTGCAGCAGTGGGTTCGCGAGCGATCATGACGGGCTCGGTGCTGGGGTTCTCGTTGCCGAACTTCTGGGTGGGCCTGATGCTCATCATGGTGTTCGCCGTGATGCTGGGCTGGGTGCCGGCCGGCGGCCGTGGCGACACGGTCAGCATCGGCTCGCTGCAGTTGAGTGTGCTGACGTTTGATGGCTGGCTTAGCTTGGCGTTGCCTGCAGCGACCATTGCCTTCGCCAAGTGCGCGATGATCATCCGCGTGACGCGCGCCGCCACACGCGAAGCGCTGCCCATGGACTACATCAAGTTCGCGCGCGCCAAGGGCTTGTCGGAAAAGCGCGTGCTGGGCGTGCATCTGCTCAAGAACATCCTGATTCCGGTGGTGACGGTGGCGGGCTTGGAGTTCGGCCAGGTGATGGCGTTTGCCGTCGTGACCGAGACCGTGTTTTCGTGGCCGGGCATGGGCAAACTGCTGATCGATTCCATCATCAACCTGGATCGTCCGGTGGTGGTCGCGTATCTGCTGCTGATCGTGTTCTTCCTGGTCATGTTGAATCTGGTGGTGGACATCATCTACACGGTGCTGGACCCCCGCGTACGCCTGGATAGCCGCCGATGAACACGCCCGCCACCGTTGCCTCGCCCCCGACTCCGACGAAAGAGCAGACGCCCTGGCGCCGCTTCGTGTCGGATTTCTTCGCCAGCAAGCTCGCCACGCTGGGGCTGGTGATGTTGATCGTGATCGTGGGGGCGGCGTTGCTGGCGCCCTGGATCGCGCCGCAGAATCCGTACGATCTGGCCAGCCTGGACATCATGGATTCGAAGCTCAAGCCGGGCAGCGAAAGCGGGGATGGTTCGATGCGCTATCTGCTGGGCACCGACGGGCAGGCGCGCGATCTCTTTTCCGCCATTCTCTACGGCATGCGCACGAGCCTCATGGTGGCTACCGTGTCGGTGCTGGCCGCCTTCGGCATTGGCGCGACGGTTGGGCTGATTGCCGCCTATTTCGGCGGACGCATCGATGCCCTGCTGATGCGGGTTGTGGATATCCAGTTGTCGTTCCCGGCGATCCTGGTGGCGCTGATGTTGCTGGCGATTCTGGGCAAGGGTGTGGATAAGGTGATCATCGCGCTCATCGTCGTGCAGTGGGCGTATTTTGCGCGGGCGGCACGCGGCGCTGCGCTGGTCGAGCGCGGCAAGGAATATGTGGAGGCGGCGCGCTGCATGTCGCTGTCGTGGTCACGCGTGCTGTTCCGGCACGTGCTGCCGAACTGCATGCCGCCGCTCATCGTGATCGCCACGATCGACCTGGCGCACGCGATCGCGCTGGAAGCCACGCTGTCGTTCCTGGGTGTCGGCGTGCCGGTGACGGAACCGTCGCTGGGCATGCTGATCTACAACGGCTTTGAATACCTGCTGTCGGGCCAGTATTGGATTTCGTTCTTTCCCGGTATTGCGCTGGCGCTGGCCATCATCGCCATCAACCTGGTGGGCGACCACCTGCGCGATGTGCTCAACCCGCGGCATGCGAATTGAGGACGGGAGCGATGCAGACACTTGCGGCGCAACGTCCCCTGCCTGACCGTTCCCCGGTGCTTGATGTGCATGGGCTGAAGACGCATTTCTTCACGCGCAACGGCGTGGTCAAGGCCGTGGACGGCGTGGACCTGACGCTGGCCGAGGGCGAAATCCTGGGCCTAGTCGGCGAGTCCGGATCGGGCAAGAGCATCACGGGTTTTTCCTTGATGGGCCTGTTGGATGAACCCGGCCGCATCGTCGAAGGCCAGGTGCTGCTCAACGGTGAAGACCTGCGCGCGGCCACGCCCGCGCGGTGGCGGCAGTTGCGGGGACAGGAGATCGCGATGATCTTCCAGGACCCGATGATGACGCTTAACCCAGTGCTGCGCGTGGATACGCAGATGATCGAAGCGGTGCAGGCGCATGCGAAGGTATCTCGCGACGCGGCGCGACAGCGCGCGCTGCAGACGCTTGCCATGGTTGGCATTCCGTCGCCCGAAGAGCGACTGCGGACGTATCCGCATCAGCTGTCGGGCGGCATGCGCCAGCGCGTGGCCATCGCCATTGCGCTGTTGAATTCTCCGCGCCTCATCATTGCGGACGAGCCCACGACGGCGCTGGATGTCACGATTCAAGGCCAGATCCTGTTCGAGGTGCAGAAACTCTGCCGCGAAACGGGGACCGGTCTCATCTGGATCACGCATGACCTGGCCGTGGTGGCGGGTCTGGCCGATCGCGTGTCGGTGATGTATGCGGGGCGCGTCGTGGAAACCGGCAGCACCGAGGCGGTCATCCGCCACCCGATGCATCCCTACACGCACGGGTTGATCGCGTCGATCCCGACGCCGCAGTCGCGCGGCAAGCCACTGGTGCCGATTCCCGGCATGACGCCGTCGCTGCTCAACCTGCCGCAGGGCTGTGCATTCCGAGGGCGGTGTCCGCGCGCGACGGACGCCTGTCTGGTCGAACCGCCGCCTGTCGAAGTCCGCCCGGCGCAATGGGTGCGCTGCTGGCATGCTGGAGCGCCGGACGCAATATGAACGACGCCCTGAACAATCCCACGCCGATCCTCGCCCTGCGCGACGTCGAACTACGCTTCGTGCAGCCGGTGGATCTGGCCGGCCGCATCGCCAACCTGCTGGGCGCGGGACTGAAGACGCAGGTGGTGCATGCCGTGGCTGGCGTGGACTTGGCGGTCAGACCGGGCGAGGTGATTGGCATCGTCGGTGAATCAGGCTGTGGAAAATCCACGCTGGGCCGCATCGTGTCGGGCATCCTGCCGCCGACCGCCGGGCAGGTGGATTATCAGGGCAAGCCCGTGCAAACCATGAAGGGGCCGGAGCGGCGCGCCTACGAGCTGGGCGTGCAGATGATCTTCCAGGATCCGTACGCGTCCCTGAATCCGCGCATGCGCGTGCGCGAGATCATCGGCGAGGCGCCCGCGGCGCATGGCCTGATCCGGTCGCGGGACAAGCAGGAGTACGTGGCCGGTTTGATGCGCCAGGTGGGGCTTGATCCGAGCTTTGCACAGCGTTATCCCCATCAGTTTTCGGGCGGCCAGCGTCAGCGCATCGGCATTGCGCGGGCATTGGCGCTGAAGCCTTCGGTCATCGTCTGCGACGAGGCCGTGGCCGCGCTGGACGTGTCGATCCAGGCGCAGGTGCTGAATCTGTTCGAACGGCTGCGCGATGAGCTGGACCTGACGTATCTGTTCATCAGCCATAACCTCAGCGTGGTTAGCCATATCTCGGACCGCGTGGCGATCATGTATTTGGGACGCATCGTCGAGCTGGCCGATACCGATACGGTGTTCGCGCGCGCCAATCATCCGTACACGCAGGCGCTGCTCAAGGAACTGCCGACGCTGGTGCCCGGGCGGCGTGCGTATCAGCCCATCCGGGGCGAGCTGCCCTCGCCGCTGGATCCGCCCACGGGGTGCGCGTTTCACCCGCGGTGTCCCCATGCCATGCCGCGCTGCAAGGCCGAGCGCCCGCTTCTGCGCGAAATCGCGCCGGGGCAGTTCAGCGCCTGCCATTTGAACGATGCCGCCTGACCTGCGCCGAAAAAGGGCTGGACGCGGCACGCGGGGCGGCGCGAGAATTCCCCGACCAGCAGGCCATTTGCGCGTGCGCCCTCCTTCAATCCAGACAGCTTATCCACAGCCATGAAAACCATTGCCGAAATCGAACGCGTACACGGGGACCTGACGGCCCTGCGACGCGACATCCATGCGCATCCGGAACTGGCGTTCCAGGAAACGCGCACGTCCAACCTGGTGGCCGAACGCCTGCGCGGCTGGGGACTCGAAGTCCACACGGGGCTGGGGAAAACCGGTGTGGTGGGCATTTTGCGCGCCGGCAGCGGCGGCAAGACCATCGGCCTGCGCGCCGATATGGATGCTTTGCCGATGCCGGAACACAACCGGTTTGCCCACAAGTCCACGATCAGCGGGCGCATGCACGGCTGCGGTCATGACGGGCACACGACGATGCTGCTGGGCGCCGCGCAGTATCTGTCCACGCATCGCAATTTCGACGGCACGGTCGTGTTCATCTTCCAGCCGGCCGAGGAAGGCGGCAATGCCGGCGCGCGCGCCATGATGCAGGACGGGCTGTTCGACAAGTTTCCCTGCGATGCGGTGTTCGGCATCCACAACATGCCGGGCATGCCGGTCAATCAGTTCGGCTTCCGGTCGGGGCCGACGATGGCGTCAAGTAATCGCTGGGACATCGTGATCAAGGGTGTCGGCGGGCATGCGGCCCAGCCGCATTCGTCTGTTGACCCCATCATCGTGGCCGCCGACATGGTGCACGCGCTGCAGACGGTCATCTCGCGCAGCAAGAATCCGCTGGATCAGGCGGTGCTGTCGATCACGCAGATTCACGCGGGCGATGCCTACAACGTGATTCCCGGCGAGGCCGTGCTGCGGGGCACGGTGCGCACGTATTCCGTGGAGACGCTGGACAAGATCGAAGCCGACATGCGGCGCATCGCCACCACCCTGCCGCACGTCTATGGCGGCACGGGCGAGCTGGATTTTGTGCGCGCGTACCCGCCGCTGGTGAACTGGGAAAACGAAACCGCCTTCGCAGCCAAGGTTGCCGAAGACACCTTTGGCGCGGAAAACGTACTGCGCGACATGCCGCCCTTCATGGGCGCGGAGGACTTTTCGTTCTTCCTGGAATCCGTGCCGGGCTCGTATCTGTTCCTGGGCAACGGCGACGGCGATCACCGCATGGAGTCGTATCACGGCATGGGTCCGTGCCAGCTGCACAACCCCAACTACGACTTCAACGACGCGCTGCTGCCCGTGGGTGCGACGTACTGGGTAAAGCTGGTCGAGGCCTTCATGCCGGCCAAGTAAGGACCAATACGCTATTTGCTTATATGCGGATGGCCATGAAGCCGCGGGCGCGCCCCGCGGCTTTTTGCTATATGACGTAAAGCTTTGATCAAACGCCGATATCTTCGTTTGAGATACATGGCGCAGTTTCCATAATCGGTCGTTCCAGCCATGCCGCAAGGCGAATTCGGAGCGATCGATGTCCCAGAGCAATGCCTTGCGGCGCGAAGCGCACGCCGCCCCCCAGCCGCAGTCCTTTGACGTGCGCCCCCTGCCCGGTCCCCTTGGCGCGGAGATCATCGGCCTGGACCTGTCGCAGGAACTGGCGCCCGCCGATTTTGCGCGCGTGCACAAGGCGCATCTGGACCATCACCTGCTGGTGTTCCGCGACCAGCGCATCACGCCCCAGCAGCACATCGATTTCAGCCGCCGTTTCGGCCGCCTGATGATCCACGTGCTGCACCAATTCCACCTGCCGGGCCATCCCGAGATTCTGACCGTCTCGAACATTCTGGAAGACGGCAAGCCTATCGGGCTGGGCGACGCGGGCAAGTACTGGCACTCGGACATCTCGTACAAGGAACTGCCCAGCCTGGGGTCGCTGTTGCACGCGCAGGAGCTGCCGGCCGAGGGCGGCGACACACTGTTCGCGAACATGCACCTGGCCTACGACACCTTGCCGCAGGCGCTGAGAGACGCGATCGACGGCAAGCGCGGCGTGCATTCCTACCTGGCCCAATACGGGCAACTGCAGAAGGAAGGCAACTGGCGCCCGAATCTGAGCGCGCAACAGATTGCGCAGGTGCAGGAGGTGGTGCATCCGGTGGTGCGCACGCATCCGGAGAACGGCCGTCGCGCGCTGTTCGTGAGCGAAGGCTTCACGACGCGCATCGAAGGACTGCCCGAAGACGAGAGCCGCGCGCTCCTCGCCGAGCTGTTCGCCCACAGCGTGCAGCCGGAACACATCTACCGCCACAAATGGCAGCCGCATGACCTGGTGTTCTGGGACAACCGCTCGCTGATCCACCTGGCGGGCGGCACGCCGGATCACCTGCGCCGCAAGCTCTACCGCACCACGATCGAAGGCGATGTGCCGTTCTGACGGGCGCATGTCGGCTTTAAACCACTTATCCACAAGGAACGCCATGCGTTTTACCTCCACGCTACGGGATCGACTGGTCCAGACCGCCACGGGCGCGGGCCTCGCGCTGATACTTGCCGTGCTGGCGCTGGCTTCGCCGACGCCGGCCATGGCCGAAGGGCGCATCCGCATTGCCGAACAGTACGGCATCGTCTATCTGCTGCTGAACGTGGCGCGAGACCAGCAGCTCATCGAAAAGCACGGCAAAGCCGAAGGTGTGGATATCTCGGTCGAGTGGGCCAAGCTGTCCGGCGGCTCGGCGGTGAATGACGCGCTGCTGTCGGGGGCTGTGGATATCGCGGGGGCGGGCGTGGGACCGCTCTTGACGATCTGGGATCGCACGCACGGCAAGCAGAACGTGAAGGGCGTGGCGTCGCTGGGCAACTTTCCGTACTACCTGGTCACCAACAACCCGAACGTGAAGACGATCGCCGACTTTACGGACAAGGACCGCATCTCCGTGCCCGCCGTGGGCGTGTCGGTGCAATCGCGCGTGCTGCAGCTGGCGTCGGCCAAGCTGTGGGGCGACGCGCAGTACAACAAGCTGGACAAGATCTCGGTGGCGCTGCCGCACCCGGACGCCGCGGCGGCCATCATCGCCGGCGGCACGGAAATCACCGGCCACTTCGGCAACCCGCCTTTCCAGGAGCAGGAGCTGGCCGAGAACCCCAAGGCGCGCATCGTGCTCAATTCGTATGACGTGCTGGGCGGCCCCAGTTCGTCGACGGTGCTGTTCGCTACCGAGAAATTCCGCCGCGACAATCCCAAGACCTACAAGGCCTTCCAGGAAGCGCTGAAGGAAGCCGCCAGTTTTGCCGCCGCCAATCCGGAGAAGGCCGCGGACATCTACCTGCGCGTCACCGGCGCCAAGCAGGATCGCGACTTCCTCATCAAGGTCATCAAGAATCCCGACGTGCAGTTCAAGCTGCAGCCGCAGAACACGTTCGCGCTGGCGCAGTTCATGCACAAGGTCGGCGCGATCAAGAATGCGCCGGCAAGCTGGCGCGATTATTTCTTCGACGATCCCGTCACGGCGCAGGGCAGCTGACATGGCTGTGAGCCTCGCCGCCCCTGTGGATAACGTTCAACGGCCCACGCCTTTGCTGGCTGTGGATAAGGTGTCGATCGAATATAAGACGCGCGAACGGCGTGTGCGCGCGACGCATCAGGTCAGTTTTGACGTGCACGGCGCCGAGCGTTTCATTCTGCTCGGGCCGTCCGGCTGCGGGAAATCGACGCTGCTCAAGGCGGTTGCGGGCTTCATCGAACCCACTGAGGGACGGATCGCGATCGACGGCAAGACCGTGCAAGGGCCTGGCCCGGACCGCATCGTGGTGTTCCAGGAATTCGACCAGTTGCCGCCTTGGAAGACGCTGCGCCAGAACGTGGCGTTTCCGCTGCTGGCCTCGCGCAAGCTCAACCGGCGCGAGGCCGATGAACGGGCGATGCATTACCTGGACAAGGTGGGGCTGGCGGCCTTTGCCGATGCCTATCCGCATACGCTGTCGGGCGGCATGAAGCAGCGCGTGGCCATTGCGCGGGCGCTGGCCATGCAGCCGCGCGTGTTGCTGATGGACGAGCCGTTCGCGGCGCTGGATGCGCTGACGCGCCGTCGCATGCAGGAAGAGCTGATGGCGCTGTGGGACGACGTGCGGTTTACGCTGCTGTTCGTCACACACTCGATCGAAGAGGCGTTGGTGCTGGGCAGCCGCATCCTGTTGCTGTCCCCGCATCCGGGCCGCGTGCGCGCCGAACTGAATGCGCACGGCTTTGACCTGCACAGCCAGGGCTCGGCGGCGTTTCAGGCGGCGTCGCGCCGCATTCACGACCTGTTGTTCGAAACCGCCCCGCTGGCTCAAGCTGAGCGCGCGGCGGCCTGAAAGGAGCGCGCATGAGCATCAGCCATGCCGGATCGGCGTTCATTCGCCCCGAGGTGGAATACGACCTGCCGCCCCTGCCCCCGCAGGCCGCCGAGGCGCCGCTGCCGTGGCACGAGCGGCTGTGGCAGCACGCCGCCCTGCGCAAGGGCGTGATCCTTGCCCTGTTGGCGGGGGTGTGGGAGCTGGCGGCGCGTTATACCGACAACGATCTGCTGTTGCCCGGCGCGTGGCAGACCGCCCAGGCCTTTGTCGATGGCGTGACCAGCGGCGAGCTGCTGGCGCGCGCCGGACAGTCGATGCGCGTGCTGGTGCAGGGCTACCTGGCGGGTGTCGTGCTTGCCTTTGTGCTGACGACGCTGGCGGTGTCCACGCGGTTCGGCCGTGATCTGCTGTCCACCCTGACGGCGATGTTCAACCCGCTGCCGGCGATAGCCCTGCTGCCGCTGGCGCTGCTGTGGTTCGGGCTGGGCGAAGGCAGTCTGGTGTTCGTGCTGATCCACTCCGTACTGTGGGCGCTGGCGCTGAACATGTATGCGGGCTTTCTGGGGGTGTCTGACACCCTGCGGATGGCGGGGCGCAATTACGGGCTGACCGGGTTGCGCTACGTCCTGCAGATTCTGGTGCCGGCCGCGCTGCCCGCCATCCTGGCCGGATTGAAGATCGGCTGGGCGTTTGCGTGGCGCACGCTGATTGCCGCCGAACTGGTGTTTGGCGCGTCCAGCGGCAAGGGCGGGCTGGGCTGGTACATCTTTCAGAACCGCAACGAGTTATACACAGACCGGGTGTTCGCGGGCCTGGCCGCGGTGGTCATCATCGGCCTGCTTGTGGAAAACCTGGCGTTCGATACGCTGGAGCGGCTGACGGTGCGGCGTTGGGGAATGCAGCGGTGATTGGCGTGCGGTTTGCGGCGGATGCCGCGGGATGATTACGGTGATTGTTGTGGCGATTGTTGCAGCCTTCGTGCGATCAGAATGAAAAAGGGGGCGGCCATGATGCCGCCCCCCTTCTCATGGATGGTGCGTAGCGCTTACAGCTTCAGCCCCAACGCCTTGGCGACGCCTTCGGCATAGGCCGGATCGGCCTTCCGGAAGTGATCCAGCTGGCGGCGCTGGATGACTTCCGGCACGCTGGCCATGTGGCGGCCGATGTTGCCGAACAGCAATTCCTGCTGAGCCGGCGTCATCAGGCGGAACAAGGCGCCCGGCTGCGAGTAGTAGTCGTCGTCGACGCGATGGTTCCAGCGGGCCGCGGCCTGGCCGTCCAGCGCCAGCGGCGGTTCGGCCGCCGAGGGCGTTTCCTTCCATTCGCCCGCGCTGTTGGGCTCGTAGTTGATCGTGGCGCCGGCATTGCCGTCCACCCGGCCAGCCCCGTCGCGATGGAAGCTGTGGAACGGGCACTTGGGCGCATTCACCGGGATCTGGTGATGGTTGATGCCCAGGCGATAGCGGTGCGTGTCGCCATACGAGAACAGGCGCCCCTGCAGCATCTTGTCCGGCGAGAACCCGATGCCCGGGACCACGTTTGCCGGCGTGAAGGCGGCCTGCTCGACCTCGGCGAAGTAGTTTTCGGGGTTGCGGTTCAGCTCCAGCACGCCGACCTCGATCAGCGGGTAGTCGCCATGCGGCCAGACCTTGGTCAGGTCGAACGGGTTGATGTGATACGTCGCCGCTTCGGCCTCGGGCATGATCTGCACCTTCAGCGTCCACTTCGGGAAGTTGCCCTCCTCGATGTTCTGGAACAGGTCGCGCTGCGAGCTTTCGCGGTCGTGGGCGACGACCTGCGCGGCCTCTTCATCGGTCAGACAGGCGATGCCCTGCTGCGACTTGAAGTGGAACTTCACATAGAAGCGTTCGTTGTTGGCGTTGATAAAGCTGAACGTGTGCGAGCCAAAGCCGTGCTGCTGGCGCAGGTTGGCGGGGATGCCGCGATCGCTCATCAGCGTGGTGACCTGGTGCAGCGATTCGGGGTTGAGCGACCAGAAATCCCACGCCGCGGTGGCGTTGCGCAGGTTGGTCTTGGGATCGCGCTTCTGGGTGTGGATAAAGTCGGGGAACTTCAGCGGGTCGCGGATGAAGAAGACGGGAGTGTTGTTGCCGACCAGATCCCAGTTGCCTTCGTCGGTGTAGAACTTGATGGCAAAGCCGCGCACGTCGCGTTCGGCGTCAGCCGCGCCGCGTTCGCCGGCGACGGTCGAAAAGCGCAGGAAGAGCGGCGTCTCTTTGCCGACTTTGGAAAAGATGTTGGCGCGGGTGTAGCGGGTGATGTCGTGGGTGACGGTGAACTTGCCGTAGGCGCCGGAGCCCTTGGCGTGGACGACGCGCTCGGGGATGCGTTCGCGGTCGAAGTGGGCAAGTTTTTCAATCAGCCAGAAATCTTCCAGCAGGGCCGGGCCGCGGGGGCCGGCGGTCAAGGTGTTGTTGTTGTCCGGTACTGGGGCGCCCGAGGCGGTAGTCAGAGGCTTTTTGTCGGTCATGGCACACTCCCTAGATCATTTCTGGATGACGCGGATCCGCTTGGCGGGCCGCGCGCGTAGCAGCAAAAACTCTGGCGGGCGGGACGCCGGAGGGCAAATTCAGAGCCATCATAGGTGTCATGGTTGACTGTGTGAAGTTGATTGATCCTGCTTTGTCGATAAGTAATACCTATGTATATGCCTCATGGGCATAGAAAATGCTGAGTGTGCCTTCCGCGTTTCATTGGCAACGGGCGTAAAAAAACCGGCCTCGCGAGGCCGGTTTCTAGTGTCGGGAAGGCGATCAGCGGTTGGCTGCCGCTTCCGACTTTTTCTGGATGGCGCGGGTGATGGACCACTGCTGCGCGATCGACAGGATGTTGTTGACGCACCAGTACAGCACCAGGCCGGCCGGGAAGAAGAACATCATCCCGCCGAACACCAGCGGCATGATCATCATGACCTTGGCCTGGATGGGATCCGGGGGCGTCGGGTTCAGTTTGATCTGCAGGAACATGGTGGCCATCATGATGGCAGGCAGAATGAAGAACGGATCGCGGACCGACAGGTCGTGCACCCACAGGATCCACGGCGCGCCGCGCATTTCCACGCTGGCCAACAGCACCCAGTACAGCGAGATGAACACCGGAATCTGAACCAGCATCGGCAGGCAGCCGCCCAGCGGGTTGATCTTCTCGGTGCGGTACATCTCCATCATGGCCGCATTGAGCTTCTGCTTGTCGTCGCCGTACTTTTCCTTCAGGGCCTGCAGGCGCGGAGCCACCTGCTTCATGCGGGCCATGGAGCGGTAGCTGGCGGCGGCCAGGGGGTAGAACACGGCCTTGATCAGCACGGTCAGCGCCACGATCGTCCAGCCCCAGTTGCCCAGGATGGAATGCAGCCAGGTCATCAGGGTGAACAGCGGCTTGGCGATGATGGTCAGCCAGCCGTAGTCGACCACCAATTCCAGGCCCGGCGCCAGCGCGGCCATGGCCTTCTGGTCTTGCGGACCGACCCACAGGTGCGAATCGACGCGGGCGGCGGCGCCGGGGGCGATGTCGCCAACGGCTTCGATGCTGCGGCCGGCGTACAGGTTCGGCTGGACTTCAAGCAGTTCGTTGGTGCGCGGCTTGCCTTGCGGGGGCACCCAGGCCGTGGCGAAGTAGTGCTGGACGACGGCGATCCAGCCGTTGTCCGCCTGCTTGATGTAGCTGGCCTTCTTCTTCTGGATGTCGCTGAACGTGCTCTTCTGGAACTTGTCCTGGTCCGAGTAGACGGCAAAGCCCGTGAACGTGTGATAGAAGCTGGACGTGTCGGCCGGGTCGTTGCCGTCGCGCTCGATCTGCAGGTACAGCGAGGGCGTGACGGGGGCGGTGCCGACGTTGGCCAGGTCATGGCGCACGTCGATGTCGTAGCGGCCACGGTGCAGGGTGAACGTCTTGGTGACCTTCACGCCGCCGGATTCGCCTTCGAACGTGACGACCAGGTTGTCGCCAGTCAGTTCGCGTTCTTGGGAGACCAGGCGGAAAGGCGTCTGATGCGTGGGAAAGCTTTGGCCGCTGGGGGCGCCGACAACGCCGGTCTGCACCACGTAGTTCAGGCCCGCCGAGCGGTCCAGCAGAACCGTGGGCTTGTCGGCCTGGCCGGTGGCCGGGTACTTCAGCAGTTCGGCGCGCACCAGCTGGGCGCCCATCGTGTCGAAGGTCAGGCGCAGCACGTCGGTGGTGATGACGACTTCTTCGGAGCGCGTGGGAACGGGCGTGGCGGCGCCAGGCACCGTGGAGGCCGGGGCAGCGGTGGCAGCCGGGGCGCTGGGCACGGACGGCGTTGCGTTGTTGGCTGCTGCCGGCGTTTCGCTCGTGCTGGCCGCGGGCGGGGCCCCGAACAGCGACGGCTTGCCGTTATGGATTTGCCAGTTGTTCCAAAGGAGCAACAGCGAAAAGGAAAAAATCATCCAGAGGACGGTTCGTCGGATATCCATGGTGCCTACTGAAGTGAATACGGGCCAGCAAAGCCCGCCAGTTTAGCGTCAATCGTGCTCGATGCGGTGGCTGTGGGAGCAGCACCGGGCGTCGTTGGTTCCCTTGGCCGGTGGAACCGGATCCAGGCCACCGGGCGACCAGGGGTGGCACCGGCCGATGCGCCGGACGCCCAGCCAGAAGCCGCGCCATGCACCGTGGCGCTCGATCGCTTCGATCGCGTACGCCGAGCAGGTCGGAGTAAAACGGCACTGCCGGCCGATCCAGGGGCTCAGGAAGAACCTGTAGAACCGGATCGGGGCAATGAGTAGTGCCTTGATCATCGTGCGATCCGATCAAAGTGAGCGTCCACTTCGGCTCGGGCGGCGCGTTTCAGCGCAGTGAGCGTGGCGGGCGCGACCTTGCTATGCAAGCGCACGACGTAATCTTTTGCCGGCAGCGCCAGGCGCCGATGGCGGAACGCTTCGCGGATGACCCGCTTCAAGGCGTTGCGCGTGGAGGCGTGGGCGGCAAACCGCTTGGCGATGATGAGCCCCAAACGAGCACAGGCGTCCTGGTCGGGAGGCAGATCATTGGGAGCGGCGCTCACAATGAAGAATGCCCCTCGGGCAAGACGCCGGCCTTTAAGGGCGGCGGCAAACTCGGAGGGGCGATGCAGCCGCGCCTCCGGGGGAAGCGTGGAGCGCGGCATGGACTGCGGATCAGGCGGTTGCGCGGAACCGGAACAGGATTGCGAGAGATCTTGCAATATGGTCGGTCCGTGCAAAAGTCAGTTTCCGGAAAACCGGAAAACTGGACTTAGACGGCCAGACGCTTGCGGCCCTTGGCGCGGCGGGCGCTCAGGATGGCGCGGCCAGCGCGGGTTTTCATGCGCACGCGAAAGCCATGGGTGCGCTTGCGACGGGTAACGGAAGGTTGGTAGGTGCGTTTCATGGACGATCCACAAAAAGAACAAAGTCAGAAGGGACCTGCCCGGAGGGTTCCACGTCGCGCTAAGCAGAAGCGGGTATCCAGAGAGCGTTTTTGCAACGGGTTTTGCATGGGTTTTGCATCCAGTGCAAAAAACAACTCTTAGACGGGGCTCTGTACCGAGAATTTCATCTCGGGCGACCTATTCAGCAAAGCTAAAAACCGGACAAATTGCTCTTGTAGGGGCAATTGCGCTTTTGGCAATTTGCCCTTGCGGGAGCGTGTCCGGCCAAGCTTTCTGCGAAACCTTCTGACAGACAGAATTCGGAAAAGCCCACCATTTCAGCAAGTTTTCCCTGTCTTGTCAAACAGTTAAGGGGGCGCCATATAGACGCTTATGCCCCTCCCTGTGGATAACCCCCGCCCGGGCAAGGTAGAATCGAGGTTTGAATAAGAGCGACATGAAAGAATTCTGGCAGACCTGCGTCAGTCGTCTTGAGCAGGAACTCCCCCCCCAACAAATCAGCGCGTGGATACGACCGCTGGTCCCGCTTGCGTACGACGAAACGCAGGCGGTGCTGCGCGTTGCCGCGCCCAACCGCTTCAAGCTGGATTGGGTGCGCAAAAACTTTTCCCACCAGATCGAAGCGTTGGCCGCGGAGTGGTTCAAGCGACCGGTGCAGGTGCTGTTCGAGCTGCCTTCGCAAGGGACCGCGCCGCGTATGCCGGTCGCGCCTGTGCGTGCGCAGCAGCCAGTCCAGCAACCGCACCCGTCCGCTGCGCCCCCTTCCGGCGCCGCGCCGCCCGTGACGGTCACAGTGACGACCGCCCCGCCCCCGCCCGCCACGACCGCCGCTGCGCAGGCCGTGAACGCGGACGCGGCCAATATCGTGTACGAGCGATCGCGCCTGAACACCGACCTCACGTTCGAAAACTTCGTGACCGGTAAGGCCAACCAGCTCGCGCGCGCGGCGGCGTTGCAGGTCGCGGAAAATCCCGGCACCTCGTACAACCCGTTGTTTCTGTATGGCGGCGTCGGCCTGGGCAAGACCCACCTGATCCACGCCATCGGCAACGCCATGGTGGCGGCGGGCACCGGCGTGCGCGTGCGCTACGTGCATGCCGACCAATACGTGTCCGACGTGGTCAAGGCGTACCAGCGCAAGGCATTCGACGATTTCAAGCGTTACTACCATTCGCTCGATCTTCTGCTGATCGACGACATCCAGTTCTTCTCCGGCAAGAACCGTACGCAGGAAGAATTCTTCTACGCGTTCGAGGCGATGGTCGCGCAGCGCAAGCAGATCATCATCACCAGCGATACGTACCCCAAGGAACTGTCGGGCATCGACAGCCGCCTGATCTCGCGTTTTGACTCGGGCCTCACGGTCGCCATCGAGCCGCCGGAACTTGAAATGCGCGTGGCGATCCTGCTGCGCAAGGCCGAGTCCGAAGGCGTGCCCATGCCCGAGGAAGTGGCCTTCTTCATCGCCAAGCACCTGCGCAGCAACGTGCGCGAACTGGAAGGCGCGCTGCGCAAGGTCCTGGCCTACGCGCGCTTCCACGGCCGCGACGTGCTGACGGTGGATGTCTGCAAGGAAGCGCTCAAGGACCTGCTGTCGGTGTCCAACGGCCAGATCACCGTGGAAAACATCCAGAAGACGGTGGCGGACTTCTACAAGATCAAGGTCGCCGACATGTACTCGAAACGCCGGCCGGCCAATATCGCGTTGCCGCGCCAGGTTGCGATGTACCTGGCCAAGGAGCTGACCCAGAAAAGCCTGCCGGAAATCGGCGATTTATTCGGCGGCCGTGATCACACCACGGTGCTGCACGCCGTTCGCAAGATTTCCGATGCCCGCGCCAAGCAAGCGGAGCTCAACCATACCCTGCACGTGTTGGAACAAACTCTAAAAGGATGAACATGCAACTCGTACAAACCACACGCGATGCATTGCTGAAACCGCTGTCGACTGTGGCGGGCATCGTCGAAAGACGCCATACCCTGCCCATTCTTGCGAACATCCTGATGCGCAAGGAAGGCAACAAGGTTGCCTTCATTGCGACCGACCTGGAAGTGCAGATCACCACGCACGCCGACTTTGGTGTCGGCCAGGACAACGAGTCCACCACGGTGGCCGCGCGCAAGCTGCTGGACATCCTGAAAGCCCTGCCCGATACCGGCGATGTGCGCCTGGCCCTGGCCAGCAACAAGTTGTCGGTGCAATCCGCCAAGAGCCGCTTTGCGTTGCAGACGCTGGCCGCCAGCGAATTCCCCACCGTGGCCCAGCCCGAGCAGTGGGACGTATCGCTGACCATGCCGCAGCGCACCCTGCGCCACCTGTTCAACATGGTGCATTTCGCCATGGCCCAGCAGGACATCCGCTACTACCTGAACGGCATGCTGCTGGTGTTTGAACCGGGCCGTGTGCGCGCGGTTGCCACCGACGGCCACCGCCTGGCGCACTGCTCGACCGAAGCCGACGGCATCGCCGAGCGCCACGAAGTCATCGTGCCGCGCAAGACCGTGCTGGAAATGCAGCGCCTGCTGGAAGACTCCGACGAGACCGTCTCCATCGACGTGGCGCCGGGCCAGATCCGTTTCCGTTTTGGCGACGTCGAGCTGGTCTCCAAGCTGGTCGAAGGCAAGTTCCCCGATTTCACGCGCGTGATTCCCACGAACTACTCGCGCCACTTCCTGGTCGGCCGCGAAGCGCTTCAGGGCAGCCTGCAGCGCGCCGCCATCCTGACCACGGACAAGTTCAAGGGCGTGCGCCTGCAACTGGCGCAGAACCAGATGAAGATCTCGTCCTCGAATGCCGAGCAGGAAGAGGCCCAGGAAGAAATCGACATCGACTACAGCCATGAAGCGCTGGATGTGGGCTTTAACGTCGGCTATCTGCTCGACGTGCTGTCCAACGTGAAGGTCGACAACATCCAGTGGTCGGTCATGCCCGATGCCAACGCGTCGGCGCTCATCACCCTGCCCGAAGACGACCAGTTCAAGTACGTCGTCATGCCCATGCGGATCTGATCCGCATTCCCCCCGTGGGTTTGTGCCGCTTGCGGACCGATGGTCCGCGGGCGGTCCGGCCGCCAGGCCGTTCTTTAAAGCGTTATCGATACAGACATGTCAGATCAGCAGAACACCACTCCCGAGACCAGCGGCTACGGCGCTGACTCGATCAAGATGCTCAAGGGGCTGGAGGCCGTGCGCAAGCGCCCCGGCATGTACATCGGCGACACGTCCGACGGCACCGGCCTGCACCACATGGTGTTTGAGGTCGTCGATAACGCCATCGACGAAGCCCTGGCCGGCTATTGCGACGACATCGTCGTCACGATCCACACCGACAACTCCATCTCCGTCACGGACAACGGCCGCGGCATCCCGACCGACATCCACAAGGACGACGAATTCCACCGCAGCGCGGCGGAAATCGTCATGACCGAACTGCACGCCGGCGGCAAGTTCGACCAGAACTCGTACAAGGTGTCCGGCGGCCTGCACGGCGTGGGCGTGTCTTGCGTGAACGCGCTGTCCGAATGGCTGCGTCTCACCATCCGTCGCAACGGCCAGGTGCACCAGATGGAATTCCGCCAGGGCGAGCGCGTTGCGCCGCTGGCCGTGACCGGCACGACCGACAAGCGCGGCACCGAAGTGCGCTTCCTGGCCGACCCGATCATCTTCAACAACATCGAGTACCACTACGAGATCCTCTCCAAGCGCCTGCGCGAGCTCTCGTTCCTGAACAACGGCGTCAAGATCCGCCTGATCGACCAGCGCCAGGGCAAGGAAGAGAACTTCGCGTTCTCGGGCGGCGTGAAGGGTTTCGTTGAATACATCAACCGCGCCAAGACCGTGCTGCACCCGAACGTGTTTTCGGTTACCACGGAATCGTCGGCCGGCGGCGTGCCGGTCGGCGTGGAAGTGGCCATGCAGTGGAACGACAGCTATAGCGAAAGCGTGCTGTGCTTCACCAACAACATCCCGCAGCGCGACGGCGGTTCGCACCTGACCGGCCTGCGCGCCGCGATGACGCGCATCATCAACAAGTACATCACCGACAACGAACTGGCCAAGAAGGCCAAGGTCGAGACGTCCGGGGACGACATGCGCGAAGGCCTGGCCTGCGTGCTGTCGGTGAAGGTGCCCGAGCCCAAGTTCAGCAGCCAGACCAAGGACAAGCTGGTGTCCAGCGAAGTGCGTCCGGCGGTTGAAGAAGCCGTGGCCCGCACGCTGGAAACCTGGCTGCTCGAGCACCCGAACGACGCCAAGGCCCTGTGCAACAAGATCGTCGAAGCCGCCCGTGCACGCGAAGCCGCGCGCAAGGCACGCGAAATGACGCGCCGCAAGAGCGTGCTGGAAGGCGCCGGCCTGCCCGGCAAGCTGGCTGACTGCCAGGAAAAGGACCCCGCGCTGTGCGAGCTGTACATCGTCGAGGGTGACTCCGCAGGCGGCTCGGCCAAGCAAGGCCGCGACCGCAAGTTCCAGGCCATCCTGCCGCTGCGCGGCAAGGTGCTGAACGTCGAGAAGGCGCGCTTTGACCGCCTGATCGCCAGCGAACAGATCGCCACGCTGATCACGGCGCTGGGCACCAGCATCGGTCCCGATTTCAACGTGGACAAGCTGCGTTACCACCGCCTCATCATCATGACTGACGCGGACGTCGACGGCGCACACATCCGCACCCTGCTGCTCACGCTGCTGTACCGTCAGATGCCCGAGCTGGTGCAGCGCGGCTACGTGTACATTGCGCAGCCGCCGCTCTACAAGGTCAAGGTTGGCCGCGAAGAGCGCTATCTGAAGGATGACCAGGAAGAAGCGCAGTTCATGCTGACGCTCGCCCTGAAGGACGCCGAGATCATCTCGGGCGGCAACATCATCCGCGGCGAAGAACTGAACGACCTGGCCCGTCAATACGTGGCCGCCGACGGCGTCATCGCCCGCCTGTCGCGCGTGTTCGACGTGGGCGCGCTGTCGGCCATGGCCGAAGGCGTGGAAATCAACCTGGACACGGCCGAGTCCACCGCGGACTCCGCCAAGCGGCTGGCCGATGCCATGCGCGATCCCATCAACGGCAACGGCGTCGAGGTCGTTCCGCAATTCGACGAAGCCACCGAACGCCATCGCCTGTCCGTGCAGCGCATGCACCACGGCAACGTGCGCGTCAGCATCATCGATGCCGACTTCATCAATGGCTCGGATTACGCCATCCTGTCCAAGGCCGCCAAGAGCTTCCTGGGCAAGGTCGGTCCGCGCTCGCTGGCCGCCCGCGGCGAAGGCGACAAGCGCAAGGAGCAGCCGGTGTCCGACTTCCGCGAGGCCATGCAATGGCTGCGCAGCGAAGCCGACCGCAGCATCTCCAAGCAGCGCTACAAGGGTCTGGGTGAAATGAACCCCGAGCAGCTGTGGGAAACCACGATGGACCCGAAGGTGCGCCGCTTGCTGCGCGTGCAGATCGAGGACGCCATCGCGGCCGACGAAGTCTTCACCACGCTGATGGGCGACGACGTTGAACCGCGCCGCAACTTCATCGAAACGCACGCGCTGTCGGCGGGTAATATCGACGCCTGATCGTGTTGTTGGGTGACAGAGAAAGTGAAAATCTCGATAGGTTGGTGAAAATGCATTGACGCAGTTAATGGAAAAATCCAACAAATAAAGATGAACGCCCGGCTATGCCGGGCGTTTGCGTTAGAAATCAGTGTTCGAGGCACGTAAGACCAAAAGGCGACTAACCCGGCGATCGATCAAGGTATTCCCGAAATTTTCTTGACGCCCACCCTTCAGTTTTAGGTTCCCATCTGAGAACGGGCGTCCGGATGGCACTGCTGCCGCACGCTGCGAGTTTGCGAATGAATCTAAAATATTGGCTGTGATTTTTTGGTGTCACGCCACGGCTTCGTCGCTATTCACTCGATATCCCATCGCTCGGTAACCGCGCTGCCGCTTATCCCACATTCGCAGCAACGCAGTGTGACCCGTGTCCACGAAGTCGATGATCCGCACGTCAGTCTTGCTGGCATGCTCGCGGTGCAAGCGCCCGGCGTATTGCTGCAGCGTACCCTTCCAGGAAACTGGCATCGCCAGCACCAGTGTGTCGAGCGGCGGATGATCGAAACCCTCACCAACCAATTTCCCGGTCGCCAGAAGCACGCGCGGTGCATCGGGCGGCAGTCCGTCCATGTCAGCGACCACAGCAGTCCGCTGCTTTCTGGACATACGGCCGTGTAACACGAAGGGCGCTGGAGTCAGATCGCCGAGGGCTGCCCTCAGCGCATCGAGGTGTTCCGTGCGTTCTGTGAGAACGAGCACCTTGCGACCCTGCTCATAGGCATCTTTGACTTCTGCCGCAATGGCCTCGGTTCGCGCCGGATCGTTGGCGAGATGGCGAAATACATCCTGAATACCCGTATTAGTTGGCAGGTCAATTCGAGTGAATCGTGATCGAGGCACTACTTCAAGATCATGAGGTGCGCCAGCCGGTTTGGCTGCGGTGTATCGAATTGGCCCGCATTGCATGAAGATGATCGGCTGCAGGCCATCGCGACGGATCGGTGTCGCTGTCAGCCCCAGCAAGAATCTAGCTTTGGTCCGTTTCAAGATGGCGTCGAACGAAACTGCGCCGACGTGTTGGCACTCGTCCACGATCACCTGACCGTAGCTGTCGACCAGCGGATTGACCTCACCCTGTCGGGAGACGGATTGCATCACGGCGATGTCAATTTTTCCGGTGGGCTTGGCCTTGCCGCCGCCGATGGTGCCCACTATGCCTTTGCCAACGCCCAGAAAAGCCTGAAGGCGCTCCTGCCACTGCTTGAGCAATTCGGTTCGATGCACCAGCACCAAGGTGTTGACACCTCGGCGCGCGATCATCGCGGCGGCAGTGACTGTCTTGCCAGGCGGCCAGGCGGATCAGGCGGTTGGCCAGGGCCTGCGGCAGTTGAGCCTTTTCAAAGTAGATGAGGTTGGCCAGCGTCACCGTCAGTGATTTTCGGCATTTTCCCGGCCAGCTTTTTTGTTGGCTTGGTATCTCGCTTCCAGGGTGTGGCCAAGTCCTCGTCATCAATGAAGTTGACATCCAGCGGATGCACGCCGCCTGTGGCCCGTAGGATGGTCGAATCGATGTCGTGCGCGGCCATTGGTTGAATGGACGCCAAGAATGCCCATTGGTCCGGGTATGGCCGCAGCTCTGCATCTACGAACACGCTGCCGCCGCTTTCGCGTGGCCGCTTCTGCAGCGGTAAGGCGATCAGATTGCCAAAGCCACCCTTGGGCATCGTGTCCTGGTTGGGAAAAAGGCGGTCATACGAATCCAACTTCAATTGCCGGGTGCGCGAGCAGGCATGGCTGATCACGGCCGTGCCCAGGCGTCGGGCATCGCGGGCCGAAACGCGGTTGGCGAAGAACACCCACACATGCGCGCCGTTGCCTGATCTCGAAACTTCCATCGCGGCCGGCACTCCCAGCTCTTCACAAGACTGACTGAAGGCTCGCGCGTCGTCGCGCCACTCGGCCTCGTCAAAATCAACTGCCAGAAAATGGCAGGTGTCATCCTCCAGCAGTGGATAGACGCCGACCGTATGTTTGCCGGCCAAATGGTCGTAGATCACTGCATCGGACAACGGGATCAGCAGGCGGTTGCTGCAATTGCCGCATTTAACGCGTGGCTTTTCACAGATGCCGGCTCGCCATTCGTTGGCGCAGGCGGGGGTGTAGCCGGCTTTTCCCGAGGTCTTGCTTTCCCATCGAATGGGATAAACATCCGTACGACCGCGAAACCGGCTCCGAAACAGCGCCACCTTCTCAGCAGTAGAAAGCCGGGATGGTGCCGGTCCTTGAGCCGTCGCTGCGACAGGTTGCGGCAACCGCCACTCAATGCCGTGGGCTTCGAGCAGTGCGATCAGGCGGGCGTTCTCCGCCTGGAGAGCGGTAAGTGGGTCTGGTTTGGGCATGAGGCGTTCTTCATGCCGCCAGCCGTTCTCGGAACCCCTCTCGCTTCGACCAAATAATCGGAGTGATGTCGTAGCTGAGCAGGGCTTCTTTCACGGGATCGCTGACCTTGCGATCATGATCATTGAGGACGGCGAATGCCAAGGAATCGGCTGGTCGAACATCCTTGGTATCTACCCAAGCGAATGCGGCGCTTTGGGCATTGTCTTTGTTGGGGTTGTTGATCACCCGAAGAATCCGCTCCGGCGCACCCCTGGACTTGGGCACGACGAAATCGAACTGGTGGTTATTGAAGCGGTGTGACCCAAAGCGGCCGGAATCCTCAGTTTGCGCGATTGCAATCGCCCCCTCCCATGCTTTCATACGCAGCCCTCCGTATCGTCAACGCGTACGATACGCCGCGCTTCCAACTCCCGCCGTGTTTTATCCAGTTCCTTGGCCAGCAGCTTCTCATCCGGCAACACGGTCTGGTACTCGGCAGCCAGCACCTTGTTGGGCAGGCCTTCCAGCGCGTAGTGCGCCTCGTTGCTGCCTTTGCTCGCACACAGGATCAGGCCCACGGGCGGGTTCTCGCCCGGCTTCATCCAGTGCGCGCGGGCATAGTTCAGATACAGGTGCATTTGTCCGGCATCGGCATGGCTGAACTTGCCGATCTTCAGGTCGATGATCAGCAGGCACTTGAGTCGGCGGTGGAAGAACAGCAGGTCAACGCGGAACCAGGTGTCATCCAGGCGCAGGCGGCGCTGACGGCCGACAAAGGCGAAGTCGTCGCCCAGCTCCAGCAGGAAGTCGGCCAGGTGCTGAATCAAGGCGTCTTCCAGGTCGGACTCGGAATACTCGTCCTTGAGGTTGAGAAACTCCAGCACGAAGGGATCTTTGATGGCCTGCTCGGGAGTGATGGCATCACCGGGTTCGGCCACTTCCCCCTTTTCCAGCATCGCCGCCTTGTTGTGCGACAGGGCGGTGCGTTCGTAAAACTGGCTGTTGACCTGGCGGTAAGCTGGCGCACCGACCAGCCGCAACGCAATGTTTCGGTCTCATAAAACGCCCGCGCCTGCAGGTTCTTGACCGAGAGCAGGCGCACATAGGCCGACCACGGCAGCGGAAAGGCTTGCGCCAGCGCCGCCAGGTCGAAGGATGGCCGAGGCGTGCCGGGCGTCGTACGCGATACCAATTCCCGAGACGTTGTCTGCGAAATCTGGATGAGGGGCAATTTCGCAGACGCTGTCTGCGAAATGTGCTCCGGTGGCCAAGCGAGGTAGAACAGCCGCATTTGCTCGAGATTCCGCTCGGAAAACCCTTTGCCAAATCGTCCGGACAGGTCGATGGATAGACGCTTGAGCAGGGCCTGTCCGTACTCGGCCCGCTCCTTGCCGCCCTGTTCCAATTCGACGATGCGCCGCCCGATTTCCCAATATGAGGCGGTCATCAGCGCATTGACGCTGCGCGCGGCGGCATGGCGTGCCGCTTCCAGCAACGCGACGATGTCGGCATGGACGGCGACATAGTCGGTCTGATGCTTTGGGGGCGGCATGGTGGGTGTTGTCATGCCTGCACCTCGGCGACCAAGGCCTCGATCTCACCCAGCAGGCGCATGACATCTGCCTCGTGGCTGGGCATCGCGCCAATCAGGTCTTTCGGGTCGGCGTGCTCCAGTCCGGCGCGGGCGTGCGGGTTGTTGATGTCCAGGTTGTAACTGGGCCAGTACAGGTTTTCACCTTCGGCCTGCTCGGTCAACGACTTGGGGCGCCGGTCGCGGATAAGGCGAAGCAAAGACTGATTGTCCTCAGACAGCACCGCGGCCATCGAGGGAAACCAGACCGTCGGCGTTTCTTTGCCCGGAGGCGATTCCGGGTCACTGGGACGGCGAATGCCGACGACGCAGCGCTTCATTTCGGGTGTCCTGATCGACTTGGTACAAGTTCTTCATTTTATGAGTGTGGCACAACTGCAGGCAGCTGATGATGAGCGGCTCGACTTTCGGATCGTTCAGCGCGTGGATGGCCGCGCCATCAATCCAGACGCCGCCGTGACGACATGGCGAACCGGGTCTCACACCGTTCGGTACCACGTCAGAGACCGGCTCCACTAGCCGGCTGTAGATTTCTCGATCTACAGACTTTCGCGAGCGAAAGTTCTTGACTGGTCCTGTTCGCCCATCGGCACTTTCGGTGCAGCCTGTCGCGCAGGAACAAGCTGAACGAGTACCTTCTCCAGAGGAAGTCACCCACGTTTCGGCCGCTGATCTCCGAGGTTATCGCCGGTGTCGCTGATGCTATGACCATCGATGCCAAGGACTTCGGTCCCGAGCGGGTCTCGGTAGCACTGCCATGGCCGTTCGGCAGCATGATCGTCTTGCTCAGCCTTCGCGGCACGCCTGAGCCGGTAGCCAGCGCTTTGCGTCAGCTAGCGACGCATGACGAAATTAGTGAAAGACCTTTTGCATCAACGACCTGCTTTTCACTTTGTGCGTCATCCGACACACACGCCTGCTTAGTCATCGAAGGCCAGCCCCGCAAGGGCGTGCCTTTGGCTTTGCTGCCCCGAGAGTCGGCCTGACACCTTATCAGTGGGCGTCTGACCCAGATCGAAGTGCCTCGCAGCCGCGTACGGCTACCGCGGCGGCCGCGCCTTCAGATCCCCCATCTCTTCCTGCATCAGCTGATGCGCATACCGCGAGAACACCGTGACCAGGCGCGTGCGCGTGTGATACGGCGGGTACAGCAGCGCGACGGTGACCGGCACCGCCGGGCTGAACGGACGGACTTCCACGCCGTTCGCTTCGTATTCCTCGCGCGCGGCCAGCGGGTTGATCAGCGCCACGCCCAGCCCCGCGCCCACTAGCGCACACACCGACGACCCCAATCCCGCTTCGGCCACCGTATGACGTTCGACCTTGGCGGACTTGAACACGGCGTCGATCTTCTCGCGCAGCGGGGTGCCGCTGGGAAATGCGATGAAGGGCTCGCCCGCAAAATCGGCGGGCTTGAGCTTCTTCAGTTTGGTCAGGCGGTGTCCGCGCGGCAGCACCGCCACGCAGCTCATCGTGAGCACCGGCTCGACCTGGATGCCCGGCGCTTCGCCGGACAGCATCGCCAGCCCGGTATCGCAGAATCCCGAGCTGATCCAGTTGTGGACCGCGCTGGCGTTGCCCGAGTGGATGGACACCATAACGTCCGGATACTCGGTCTTGAAGGCGGCCACGATGCGCGCCAGCAGCCCGCCCGCCAGGCGTGGCATGGCCGCCACACTCAGGCGGCTGGCGCTGAACGAGCGGATGCTGGCTGCCGCCGACTCCAGGCCGGCGAGGCCGATGAAGGTCTTTTCGACCTCCTGAAAAAAGCGCGATCCGTCCTGGGTCGGGCTCAGCCGGCTGCCATTGCGGTCGAACAATGGAAACTGGGTGATGGCTTCCAATTGCGCAATTAAGCGGCTAACGTGCGGCTGCGAGGTATGCACCCGGCGCGCCGCAGCGGTCATGGATCCGGTCATCATGACGGCGCGAAACGCCTCAATGTGCCGCAAGCCCATGCGAGTAATGGCCATGTCAAATCCGTATAGAGGAATACCTGATTGGAACTGGATAAAACCATACTGCTAGTTGATACTTTTTGCCAGCCGCGGGGCTCATCGCGGGACGCGGCGGTCGCCAGCCAGACTGGATCCGCCGATCGTGAACATAAACACGCGCCGCACGTACGGCGCCAAGGGAATCAGATGAAAGCACTTGCCGCGATCTCCGTCGCCGCCGCCCTGCTGGGCACCACCGCGACGGCCCATGCCGAAGGTCCCAGCCGCCTGGACAAGATCCGGGAAACCGGCGTCATCACGATCGGCCACCCCGAGACCTCGGTGCCGTTTGCGTATCTGGACGGCAATCAGAAGCCGATCGGCTACACGGTCGAGATCTGCCAGGAAGTCGCCAAGTACGTGCAGGAAGCGCTGAAGCTGCCCAAGCTGGAAGTCCGCTACAACCCGACGACGTCGGCCACGCGCATTCCGCTGCTGGCCAACGGCACGATCGACCTGGAATGCGGCAACACCACCAATAACGAAGCCCGCCACAAGCTGGTGTCCTTCGCGCCCACGACCTTCGTGGCGCAGGTGGTGCTGGTGGCGCGCAAGGACGGCGGCGTGGACCCCAATGACCTGTCCTCGTTCCGCGGCAAGACCATCGCGGCGCAGGCCGGCGGCCAGACGTTCAAGCTGATCTCGCAACTGAATGCGCAGGGCAACCTGGGCATCTCGATGGCGCCCACCAAGGACACCGCCGAGACCATCCTGATGGTGGAATCGGGCCGCGCCGCGGGTTCGGCCAACGACGACGGCATCGCCTACGGCGCCGTGGCCTCGTCCAAGAACCCGGACGCCTTCGTGATCGGCAAGAAGGGCCTGGAAATGGCGCCCTACGGCATCATGCAGCCCAAGGACGATCCCAAGTTCAAGAAGGTGGTTGATGACGCGGTGCTGGATCTGATGAAGACCGGCAAGGTTGCGGCGCTGTACGACAAGTATTTCAACGCGCCGATCCCGCCCAAGCAGATCAACCTGAAGTACCCCATGAGCGACGCCCTGAAGCGCGCCCTGGCCAACCCCACCGACTCGGGCGATCCCAAGGCCTACGAGTAAGCCGCATGCCGCGGGGCGCAACGCGTCCCCGCGGCGCATGAAGCAAGGACGCCGGCCGGGGCCGGCGTTGCAATCAAGGGCGAGGGCATGAATTACAACTGGAGTTGGAGCGTCTTCCTGGAGATGTCGCCGGACGGCGTGCACACCTTCCTGGAAACGATCCTGATCGGCGTGGGCTGGACGCTCGCGCTGGCATTGACGGCCTGGGTTTTCTCTTTGCTGCTGGGATCCTGGCTGGGCGTGATGCGCACGGTGCAGTCGCGCCTGATGAACGCCATCGGCGCGACCTATGTAGAGCTGTTCCGCAACATCCCGCTGCTGGTGCAGATGTTCCTGTGGTATTTCGTGCTGCCCGAATTGCTGCCCCATGCCTGGGGCCTGGCGATGAAGCAGATGCCGCAGCCGTGGGGGCAGTTCGTGCCCGCGGTGCTGTGCCTGGGCTTTTACGGATCGGCGCGTGTGGCCGAGCAATTGCGCGCCGGCATCCAGTCGCTGCCGCGCGGGCAGTTTCAGGCGGGGACCGCGCTGGGACTGACCGAGGGCCAGGTCTACCGCTACATCATCCTGCCCGAGGCCTATCGCATCGTGCTGCCGCCGCTGACCTCGGAGTTCATGGGCACGATCAAGTATTCGTCGGTGGCGCTGACCATCGGCCTGTTGGAATTGACGGGCCAGGCGCGATCCATGGCGGAATTCAGCTTTCACATCTTCGAGGCGTTTTCGGCCGCGACGGTGATCTACCTGATTCTGAACGGCATCGTCGTGCTGGGGATGCGCACGCTCGAGCGCCGAGTCGCGGTGCCCGGCCTGATCGGCACGGCCGCGAAGTCGCCTGCGGGATTGGGGCGCTGACATGGGCAAATTCGATTTCGATGTGATCTGGGGCTCGCTGCCGTACCTGTTCCAGACCGGCATGACCTTCACGCTGACGCTGACGGTGCTGGCGGCGGTGATGGGCCTGGCGCTGGGCACGATCCTGGCGATGATGCGGTTGTCGCGCTACAAGATCCTGTCGGTGCCGGCGGGCATCTACGTGAGCGTCATGCGTTCGATCCCGCTGCTGCTGGTGATCTTCTGGTTCTACTTTCTGATGCCGTACATCGCCGCGTGGGTGGTGGGTTCGCCCACGCCGCTGCGCGTGGGGGCGTTCAACTCGGCGGTGATCACGTTCACGCTGTTCGAGGCCGCGTACTTCTGCGAAATCATGCGTGCCGGCATCCAGTCCATCGCGCGCGGCCAGGTATCGGCCAGCATGGCGCTGGGCCTGAATCACTGGCAAGGCATGCGGTACGTCGTGCTGCCGCAGGCGCTGCGCAACATGGTGCCAGCGCTGCTGACGCGCGTCATCATCCTGTTCCAGGACACGTCGCTGGTGTACGTGCTGTCGCTCACCGACTTCCTGGGCGCCGCGTCCAAGATCGGCCAGCGCGACGGCCGGCTGGTCGAACTCTATCTCTTCGTGGCGGTGGTGTATTTCGTGATTTGCTTCACGGCATCGCGTCTGGTCAAGCAGCTTGAAAAGCGTACGCGGGTGCTGCGCTGAGCCGCTTGCCGCAGCAATCACGTTATCCACAGGTTCAACGATGCAATCCTCTTCCAATCCCCCGATGATCGAGATCCGGCAGGTCAGCAAATGGTACGGCGACTTCCAGGTGCTGGACGACTGCTCCACCACCGTGCGCCGCGGTGAAGTCGTGGTGGTGTGCGGCCCGTCCGGGTCGGGCAAGTCCACGCTGATCAAGACCGTCAATGCGCTCGAGCCCTTTCAGAAAGGCGAGATCGTGGTCAACGGCGTGTCGGTGGGCGATCCGCGCACCAACCTGCCCAAGCTGCGCGCAGTCGCCGGCATGGTGTTCCAGCACTTCGAGCTGTTCCCGCACCTGTCCGTGACCGAGAACCTGTGCCTGGGGCAGATCAAGGTGCTCAAGCGCGGCAAGGACGAAGCGCGGCAGCGCGCGCTTGCGCTGCTTGAGCGCGTGGGCCTGTCGGCGCACAAGGACAAGCATCCCGGCGAACTGTCGGGCGGCCAGCAGCAGCGCGTGGCGATCGCCCGGGCGCTGTCGATGGACCCGGTCGTGATGCTGTTCGATGAGCCCACGTCGGCACTGGACCCGGAGATGGTCAACGAGGTGCTGGACGTGATGACCGACCTGGCGGGCGAAGGCATGACCATGATGGTGGTGACCCACGAGATGGGATTCGCGCGCCGCGTCGCCGACCGTGTGATCTTCATGGACGGCGGCAAGATTGTCGAGGACTGCCAGAAAGAGCAGTTCTTCGGCAATGTCGAGGAGCGTGCCCCGCGCACGCGCCAGTTTCTTTCCAAAATTTTGCAGCACTGAAAGCCATGACCCAGCGGACCCCCGCCGAACCTCCCCCACTCCGCGTCGACCTGCGCAGCGATACGGTCACGCACCCGACCGCGGCCATGTACGAGCGCATGCGCACCGCGCCGATCGGCGATGACGGCCTGGACGGCGATCCCACTGTGCGCGAGCTGGAAGCGACTGTCGCGGCCAGCCTGGGCAAGGAGGCGGGCCTCTTCGTGCCGAGCTGCACGATGGCCAACCTGCTGGCCGTGCTGGCGCAAACGCAGCGCAGCGAACAGGTGGCGCTGGAAGCGACTGCCCACATGTACACGTCGGAACGCGGCGCGGCCACGTTCACGGGCCTGTTCTACCAAGGCCTGCCCGGCGCCGAAGGCGCGATGGACCTGAACCGGCTCGAAGACGCGCTGATGGCAGGCGGGCACCGCCTCAAGACTGCGCTGGTGGCGATGGAGACGTCGCACAACAACGCGGGCGGCGCAGTGCTGCCGCTGGACCACATGCAGGCCGTGCACGGCATGGCGCGCGCAGCCGGCGTGCCGGTGCACCTGGATGGTGCGCGGCTGTTCAACGCGGCGGTGGCGCTGGGCGTGCCGGCCATGGACATCACGCAATACACGGATACGGTGTCGCTGTGCCTGTCCAAGGGCTTGAGCGCGCCGGTGGGCGCGGTGCTGACGGGCAGCCAGGCCGTGATCGCCAAGTCGCGCACGCTGCGCCGCATGCTGGGCGGCACGCAGCGCCAATCCGGCATCATGGCCGCCGCGGGCCTGGAAGGCGTGCAGCACATGAGCGCGCGGCTGGGCGAGGACCACGTGCGGGCGCGCCGGTTGAGCGACGGCATCAACACGCTGGCGCCCACGCTGACCGCGACCGTGCCGCAAACCAACATCGTGCAGGTCGAGACCGCCGACACCGGCATGACCAATGCCGAATGGGTCGCGGCCCTGCAGGCGCGAGGCGTGCTGACGCGTCCGTGGGGCCGTACGCGGCTGCGCTGCGTCACGCATCGGCACATCGGCGACGACGATATCGATATGGCCGTCAAGGCGTTTTCCGCGGTGCTGAACGCGCGCTGATTCAGCCGATTTTGGGGTGGGCGATGCGATAATGCCCGCCATGTCCACCCCCACTCATCTTTCCCGGAAAGACTATTTCTGCGCCCTCGCGGTGGTGGTCATCTGGGGCCTGAATTTTGTCGTCATGAAGGTCGGCATGCGGGGCTTGTCTCCGATGATGCTCGGCGCGTTGCGATTCGCGCTGGCGGCCTTCCCGCTCATTCTCTTTGTGCGCATGCCGCGGCTGCCGTGGCACTGGGTCGCGGCCTACGGGCTGGTCCAGGGGCTGGGCCAGTTCGGCCTGCTGTTCACCGCGCTCAAGTTCGGCATGCCGGCCGGCATGGCATCGCTTGTCATCCAGACCCAGGCTTTCTTTACGCTGCTGCTCGCCGCGCCGGTGCTGCATGAGCGCGCGCGGCGGCATCACTGGATCGGACTGGGCGTCGCCGCGATGGGCCTTGCGGTCATCGCGGGGGCGCGCGGCGACGGGCCGGGGCAGATGACGATGCTGGGCTTTGTCCTGACGCTGGGGGCGGCATTCATGTGGGCGGTGTCCAACATGATCGTGCGGCTGGCCAGCCGCAAGGCGCCCGGCTACGACCCCTTCGCGTTCATTGCCTGGAGCAGCGCCGCCCCGGTGCTGCCCTTCCTGGCGCTGGCCGTGTTGATCGACGGCTGGGAACCGGTCGTGGGCATGATCACCGGCATGGGCTGGGGCGAGGCATTGTCGGTGCTGTACCTGGCGGTGCTGGCGACCCTGGTTGCCTACACGCTGTGGACGCAGTTGTTGTCGCGCCATCCCGCGGCCAAAGTCGCGCCGTTCTCGTTGCTGGTGCCGGTGGTGGGGCTGTGGGCGGCGTCGATGGCGTTCGGCGAGCGGCTGCAGCCGCTGCAATGGGTGGGCGCCGGGTGCGTGCTGGCCGGGCTGGTCATCAACCAGGTCGGCGCCCGCTGGTTGCGCACACGCTAGCGCCGGTCAGCCTTTACGCTACCGGGCCCTCGTCCGCCCGGCCTACAGCGTGCCGGCGAGGGCCCGCGGCCCTCAAAGTTGCTCGAAGCGGATGTAACGCTTATCGGTGTACTCCCGGCGCGTGATGATTTCCTGCACCGACGCGCCCGGCGGTCCGCGGCGCAGCCATTCCAGCATGTGATCGACCTGGTCGGGCGTGCCCTGCACCAGCGCTTCGACCGTGCCGTCCAGCATGTTCTGCACCCAGCCCTTCGCGCCAAGCATGTGAGCGCGCCGCACCGTGGCGTGCCGGTAGCCCACGCCTTGCACCGTGCCGCTGACGGTGACGTGGACGGTTTCGATCTGGGTATCGGGCTTAGGGTCTTGCATGGGTTTTTCCTTCGGATGATGCGCCGCCACGCGCGACTGGCGTAGGCGGAACCGGCTACGGCGGATGGTCTATAGGCCCGGCAGGCTTCGAAGCGATACGTTAGAGCCCATGTCAAAACGTGCCAGCTTAGAAATACCCATTACCAGAGCTTGGAGAAGCCATTATGGAAGAGACCAGTTTGTTGTCGGAAGCCGAGACAGCGCGCTACAGGGATCAGGGATACCTGGCCTTGAAGGACATGTGCCCTCAGGACGAGGTCGGCTACATCCGCAGGACGCTGCTGGACTTGTTCTCGAATAAGACGGGTTACAACGAGGGCGCGCAATACGACTTTGTCAGCCGCGACGACCCGAGCAAGCCCGCGAAGTTTCCGAGTCTGCACGATCCGCGACATTATGCCCCGGGCCTGCTGAAGACGGTGTACCACGAACGCACGCTGGAACTGGCGCGGCAGCTGCTGGGCCCGCAGGCCGCGCTGTATGGCGAGCACGCGTTGCTCAAGCCCGGCCCGCACGGTCCGGAAACGCCATGGCACCAGGACGAAGCCTTCCGGTCGCCGGACTTTGTCTACAACGAACTGAGCATCTGGCTGGCGCTGCAGCCGGCCACCGTCGAGAACGGCTGCATGCAGTTCCTGCCGGGCTCGAACAAGTGGGACGTGCTGGAGCACCGTTCCCCGGGCGGCGACAAGACGCTGCATCCGCTGGAATGCTGCGGCGATTTCCCGCGCGAACAGGCGGTGGCCGAGCCCCTTGATCCGGGCGGCATCACTGTCCACGATGCGCGCACGCTGCACTTCACGGGACCGAACACGTCGCAGACGCCGCGGCTGGCGTACATCCTGATCTACAACACGCCGCCGGTGTACAAGCCGGGCCGCCGGGAATTCCCGTGGCTGGAAGGCCGCTGGACCGACAGCCAGACCCGCAAGAAGCAATGGCACAAGCGTGGCGGGTTGGCGGTGGACGTGATGCGCCGGCTGCCGGGCGCGCGGCTGACCAGCCCGCGCTGGGTGGCGTGGGCAACGATACGCGCGGTCAGCAAGGTGTGGCCGCGCTAGGGCTGGGCGTGCAGGGGCCATAGAGCCTTTGCGCAGGGGGGCGAACGGGGCCGGCAAGCGACGCTTGCCGGCCTCGGCGCGTATACTGGGCGGCGCCGCGCGGGTCATCAAGCCTGGCGCGGCGGCAAGGCTGCCCCACGGCTGGCGGCCCGAAAGCACAAGAAAATGAGTCGCAGCTGGCGCACCCCTATCACTCCACAGACACTCCATGACCGCTAACCTTTCTACGATCACCTGCATCGAAGATTTGCGCGTCGTCGCGCAGAAGCGCGTACCGCGCATGTTCTACGACTACGCCGATTCCGGCGCCTGGACCGAAGGCACCTATCGCGCGAATGAAAGCGACTTTCATCGGATCAAGCTGCGCCAGCGCGTGGCGGTCAACATGGAAGGCCGGTCGCTGCGCACCACCATGGTGGGCCAGGACGTGGTCATGCCGCTGGCGATTTCGCCCACGGGCCTGACCGGCATGCAGCATGCCGACGGCGAGATCCTGGCCGCCAAGGCCGCCGCCGATTTCGGCGTGCCGTTCACGCTGTCCACGATGAGCATCTGCTCGCTGGAAGACGTGGCGCAGGCCACCGGCAAGCCCTTCTGGTTCCAGCTCTACGTCATGCGCGACCGCGAGTTCGTGGGCAACCTGATCGACCGCGCCAAGGCCGCCGGCTGCTCGGCGCTGGTGCTGACGCTGGACCTGCAGATCCTGGGCCAGCGCCACAAGGACATCAAGAACGGCCTGTCGACGCCGCCCAAGCCCACGCTGCGCAACCTCATCAACCTGGCGACCAAGCCGCGCTGGTGCATGGGCATGCTGGGCACCAAGCGCCGCACCTTCGGCAACATCGTCGGGCACGCCAAGGGCGTGAGCGACCTGTCGTCGCTGTCGTCGTGGACGGCCGAGCAGTTCGATCCCCGCCTGA
The DNA here is from genome assembly GCF_002331005.1 of Achromobacter sp. UBA2119. Taxonomy (NCBI): domain Bacteria; kingdom Pseudomonadati; phylum Pseudomonadota; class Betaproteobacteria; order Burkholderiales; family Alcaligenaceae; genus Achromobacter; species Achromobacter sp. UBA2119. The sequence continues at coordinate 68,809 of NZ_DCYD01000013.1, forward strand.
GCTGGGACGACGTGGAATGGATCAAGCAGCGCTGGGGCGGCAAGCTCATCATCAAGGGCATTCTGGATGTCGAGGACGCGCAGCTCGCCGCCAACAGCGGCGCCGACGCGCTCATCGTCAGCAACCACGGCGGCCGCCAGCTTGACGGCGCCATGTCGTCCATCGCGGCCCTGCCGGGAATTGCCGATGCCGTGGGTTCGAAGATCGAGGTGTGGATGGACGGCGGCATCCGCTCCGGCCAGGACATCCTGAAGGCCGTGGCGCTGGGCGCGCGCGGCACGATGATCGGCCGCGCCTTCCTGTACGGGCTGGGCGCGTATGGCCAGGCCGGCGTCACCCGCACGCTGGAGATCCTGTACAAGGAAATGGACACGACGATGGCGCTGTGCGGCCGCCGCACGATCGAGCCGGGCGACCGCAGCATCCTGCTGCCGGGCACGTATCCGACCTGATCGCCTGCCCGCAATGAAAAGGCCCGGACCTTGTCGTGTCCGGGTTTTTTTTTGTGCGGACGCGGCGCACCGGGCCTCGGCTACGCCCCGTTGCCCGTGCCCAGAAACTGGCTGGGCCTGCGCAGCGCGGGGTCGAAAGGATTGATCTGCGCGCCCACCGCGTCGGCCTCGCGGCGCAGCATTTCCACGATCAGCGGCAGGCGTTCATCGCTGATGCGTTCGATGGGCGCCGCCACGCTCAGCGCCGCCACCGTGACGCCGTTGGGATCGTAGACCGGCACCGCCAGCCCCGCGATGTTGGGGAACACGCCCTGCCCCTGGCTGCGCGCGTAGCGCAGTTCAAGGCATTCCTTGATGCGCACGCGCATCGAGATCTCGTCCACGAAGCCCAGGTGATGCAGGCGCGGAATGTTGAAGCGCATGACCTCTTCGCGCTCGGCTTCCGGCAGGCTGGCCAGCAGCACCAGGCCACCTTGTCCCATGCCCAGCGGCACGCGGCCCCCGATGTCGCCGGTATGCGAGCGCACCGGAAAGGCGCCGTCCACGCGGTCGACGCAGACCGCATCAAAGCCGCTGCGCACCAGCAGAAAAATGGTGTCGTTGAGCATGCCGGACAGACGCAGCATGGCGGGCCGGTAGAGGGTGCGCAGGCTGGACTGATGGTTGCCCGCCGCGGCCGCCAGCGAAAAGAAGGCGACGCTGAGCTGATAGCCCTTGCTTTGAGCCGGCTGTTCCACCACGCCCTCCTGCATCAGGCCTTGCAGCACCCGGTGCACCGTGGCTTGCGCCTGGCCCGTGCGGGCGGCGATATCGGTCAGGCGCAGCTTTTCCCCTTTGGCGTCGGCCAGCACGCGCAGCACGGCAAAGGCCCGCTGCAATACGCCCTGGCCCGCAGAATCCTCCGGCGTTTCTGATTTCTTCATTCTTGGGTTCCGATAATCAAAATAGTCTGGCGTATTTTTATCAAGAAATTCAGTCTACCGGAAATAACGAATAAAAAATTCGATTCTTCGGAAAACCCTAATTGACCCTCGGTTTTGGCGGCTCCTAGACTGCGCCATCACTTAGGCAGCCTGGGCGGCACTTTTTCCACCCGGCGGCGCAGGGCCCGGACGGGCCACGGGGTTTGGAACATGGCATTTCTGCGGCTGGACAACGTCTCCAAGAACTACGGCGATCTGCGTGTCGTCTCGGACTTCTGCCTATCGGTCGACAAGGGCGAGTTCGTCTCGCTGCTGGGCCCCTCCGGCTGCGGCAAGACCACCACACTGCAGATGATTGCCGGCTTTGCCGACGTGACCTGCGGCACCATCACGCTGGACGGCCGCGACATCACGCACGCCAAGCCCAACACGCGCGGCCTGGGCATCGTGTTCCAGAGCTATGCGCTGTTCCCGCACCTGATCGTGGCCGACAATGTCGCCTTCGGCCTGAAGATGCGCAAGGTCGAACGCGCCGAACGGCAGGACCGTGTGCGCGAGGCGTTGGCCCTGGTCAAGCTGGACAAGCATGCCGACCGCTTCCCGCGCGAACTGTCGGGCGGCCAGCGGCAACGCGTGGCGCTGGCCCGGGCGCTGGTGATCCGTCCGCCGGTGCTGCTGCTGGACGAACCCCTGTCCAACCTGGATGCCAAGCTGCGCGAGGACATGCAGTTCGAGCTGCGCAGCATCCAGCGCAAGATCGGCACCACCACCGTCATGGTCACGCACGATCAGGCCGAGGCCCTGTCCATCAGCGATCGCGTCGTCGTCATGCAGGACGGCCGGGCCACGCAGGTGGACGCCCCCTACCGCATGTATGAACATCCGCAGACCGAGTTCATCTCGCGCTTTGTCGGCAAGACCAATCTGCTGCCCGGCCGCGTGACGCGCTGCGGCGCGCAGGCTGAAGTGCAGACCGGCGCACTGAGCCTTTTGGTCGACGGCGAAGGCCTGCGCCACGGCGACAGCGTGCAGCTGTCGCTGCGCCCGGAAAAGCTGGTGCCCGTGCCGTCTGGCCAGGGCAAACTCGCCTGTGTCGTCAACACGCGTTACTTCCTGGGCAGCCAGTGGATGTACGACCTGGATTCGCCCGTGGGGGCGCTGACCATCCTGACGCCCAACGATGGCCGCCGCCCGCATGACGACGGCGAACAGATCGGGCTGGACTGGGCGGACGGCGTGCTGCGCGTGCTGCGCGCGCCTGCTGCCGCGGCGGCGGACTGATATGGCGACGCTGACGCAACGCGGCGCCGCCGCCAACCCGCCCAAGCCGCGCAACGACGGGATGCTGGCCATCCTGGGATCGATTCCGCTGGCCCTCGTGTTTCTGACGCTGGTGCTCACGCCGCTGGCGTTGACCTTTGCCCTGTCCTTCCGGCCGTTCGATTACGCCACCGGCATCCAGCCGGGCCACACGTTCGAACACTACCTGGCCGTGGTGACGGACGGCTACTTCATCGAGATCTTCTGGCGCACCTTCTGGATCGCCGGCGTCACGACGCTGATCTGCGTGCTGATCGGCGCGCCCGAGGCCTACATTCTGTCGCGCATGCGCAAGCCCTGGCGCTCGATCTTCCTGTTGGTGGTGCTGTCTCCGCTGCTGATCTCGCTGGTGGTGCGCGCGTTCGGCTGGAGCATGCTGCTGGGCCCAAGCGGGCCGCTGGGCAAGGCGGCCGCCGCGCTGGGCCTGGGATCGCTGCTGTACACGCCCACCGCCGTCATTATCGGCCTCGTGCACGTCATGCTGCCCTTCATGGTGATCCCGGTCTGGACATCGCTGCAGAAGCTGGATCCCACCGTCGAGCACGCCGCGCTGTCGCTGAACGCCTCGCGCTTTCAGACGCTCTCGCGCATCGTACTGCCGCAGGCCATGCCGGGCATCCTGTCCGGCAGCCTCATCGTGTTCGGCCTGTCGGCCAGCTCGTTTGCCATCCCCGCGCTGCTGGGCGGACGGCGCTTAAAGATGGTGGCCACGGTCGTGTACGACGAGTTCCTGACCGAGCTGAACTGGCCGCTGGGCGCGGCGATCGCGATTGTGCTGCTGATCGTCAACGTGATCGTCATGATGGCGTACAACCGCGTCGTCGAACGCTCTTACCGCCGCAGCCTGGGCTGAGCCGCGCAAGGAATCGAACATGCAGAAGAACGGTCCTTTCGCGCTGGCGTTCAACTTTCTGGTAGTGGCGTTCGTACTGGCGCCGCTGGTCATCGTGTGCCTGGTGGCGTTCACGCCCGATTCGACGCTGACCGTGCCCACGACCAGCTTCTCGCTGCGGTGGTTTTATGCGGTCTTCGACCATCCCAACTTCATGCAGGCGTTCAAGAACAGCCTGTGGTTGGCGTTCCTGTCGGCCAGCATCGCCGTGTGCCTGGCGGTGCCCGCCGCCATCGCCATCACGCGCTACCGCTTTCCGGGGCGCGACGTGCTCAACGGCCTGTTCCTGTCGCCGCTGATGATTCCGCATCTGGTGCTGGGTGTGGCGCTCTTGCGCTTCTTTGCGCTGATGGGCATGGCCGGCAGCTTTCCGTGGCTGGTGGCCAGCCACGTCGTCGTCATCACGCCTTACGTGATGCGCCTGGTGATCGGCGCGCTGGTGGGTTTTGACCGGTCCATCGAACACGCGGCGCTGTCGCTCGGCGCCAGCCGTGCGACGGTGTTCTTCACCGTCACCTTGCCGCTCATCATTCCCGGCGTGTCCGGCGGCTGGCTGCTGGCGTTCATCAACAGCTTCGACGAACTGACGATGTCGGTGTTCATCACCGCGCCGTCGACCATCACGCTGCCGGTGCGCATGTACATGTACGCCACGGAATCCATCGACCCGATGATGGCCGCCGTGTCGGCGCTGGTGATCGCGCTGACCGCGGTGACGATGCTGCTGCTGGACCGCGTGTATGGCCTGGACCGCGTCCTGGTGGGCCAGAAATGAATTCACTGCCGACAGCCGCAAAGGAGCCGCGCGCGCCATGGCAATCCTGAAACGCCTGGCCGAAACCGGCCGGCCCGCGTTGACCTTCACCTTCGACGGACAGACGTGCACGGCACTGGCCGGCGACACGGTCCTGACCGCCGTGCTGACGCAGGCCGAACGCCTGCGCACCTCGGAATTCGGCGGTGGTCCGCGCGCCGGCTTCTGCATGATGGGCGCGTGCCAGGACTGCTGGGTGCAGCTTGAAACCGGCGAGCGTGTGCGCGCCTGTTCCACGTACATCGAGCCCGGCATGCGGCTGCAGAGCGCCGCGCTGGCGCCCGCTGCCGCGCCCGGCACACTGGCCGCCGCCTCTGCCCCAGGGATGCTGATGGCCGCTGCCTGGCCCGAGGACGACGCATCATGAGCATCGTCATGCCCGTGATCGTGGGCGCCGGCCCTGCCGGTATCCGCGCGGCCCAGACGCTCGCCGCGCAGGGCCTGCGGCCCGTGATCCTGGACGAAGGGCTGCGCCCCGGCGGCCAGATCTACCGCCAGCCGCCGCCCGGCTTCTCGCGTCCCAAGTCCGCGCTGTACGGCTTTGAACACCGCAAGGCTGACGCCGTGCACCGCACCATGCAGGACCTGCAGGGCAGCGTCGAATATCGCCCCGGGTGCCTGGTCTGGAACGCCGAGGGCAAGACGCTGGACGTGCTGCGCGACGGCGTCAGCACGGCGGTGCCCTACACGCATCTGATTCTTGCGACCGGGGCGACCGACCGCGTGCTGCCGTTTCCCGGCTGGTTGACGCCCGGTGTCTACACGCTGGGCGGATCGCAGGTCGCGTTGAAGCACCAGGGCTGCGCCATCGGATCGCGCGTGGCGTTCCTTGGCACGGGCCCATTGCTGTATCTGGTGGCATACCAATACGCCAAGGCCGGCGCACAGGTTGCCGCCGTGCTGGACACGTCGCGATTTGCGGACCGCGTCGCGGCGCTACCCGGCATGTTGCGCGCACCCGCGCTGCTGGCCAAAGGCCTCTATTACATGGCCTGGCTGCGCGCGCACGGCGTGCCGCTGCGCAGCGGCGTACGCCCTGTCGCCGTGCAGGGCGGCGATCGCGTCACGGGCCTGTCGTACACCCGGAACGGACGGACGCATACGCTGGACTGCGACGCTGTCGGCTTCGGCCTGTCGCTGCGTTCCGAAACCCAGCTCGCCAGCCTGATCGGCTGCGACTTCGAATTCAACGAACGCGACCGCAACTGGATCCCACGGCGCGACGCCGCCGGACGCAGCAGCTTGGCGGGCGTTTACGTCGCGGGCGACGGCGCGGGCATTGCCGGGGCCGATGCAGCGGAACTCGCCGGCGAACGCGCCGCGCTGGCGCTGCTTGAAGACACGGGACACCCGCACGCCGCACGCCGCGCGCGGATACTGGAATCGCAACTCGCGGCAAACAGCCGCGTGCGCGACGCGCTGGAACGCGCGTTTCCGTTTCCCGAGGACTGGGCCAGCATCGCCGACGACACCGTCGTCTGCCGCTGCGAGGAAGTCACCGCCGGCACCATCCGCCAGGCCGCGCGCGACAACGGCGTGCAAGAGATGAATCGCCTGAAGGCGCTGACCCGCGTCGGCATGGGACGCTGCCAGGGCCGCATGTGCGGCGTGGCCGGCGCAGAGGTCCTGGCGCATGCCGTCGGCTGCGCGCCGCAGGCGGTAGGACGGCTGCGCAACCAGCCGCCGGTCAAGCCCATTCCGGTCAGCGTCGTCTGCCTGGAACGGCCCGCGAAAAAGGCCGCCTGATGGAACGCATCGACACCGAAGTCGCGATCATCGGCGGTGGCATCGTCGGCGGCAGCGCCGCGCTCTTCCTGCGCCGGCTAGGCGTGCCCGTCGTGCTGCTGGAAGCCGCGCTGTGCGGCGCCAAGGCCAGCGGCGTCAACTACGGCGGCGTGCGCCGGCAGGGACGCGGCATCGAACAGCTGCCGCTCGCGCGGCGCGCGCACGAACTGTGGGGCCAACTGGCCGCGCTGATCGGCATCGACGGCGAATACGTGCGTTCCGGCCACCTCAAACTGGCCACCTCCGACGCCGATCTGGCGCTGCTCGAAGCCTACCGCGACAATACGCGCGGCTTCGGCATGGACCTTGAAATCCTGGACCGCCGCGCGCTCGCCCAGCGCTTCGGCTGGCTGGGCGAAAGCGTGGTCGGCGGCTCGTTCTGCCCGCTGGACGGCCACGCCAATCCGCGGCTCGTGTCCCCCGCCTTCGGACGTGCCGCCGCCGCGCTGGGCGCCGACGTGCGCGAAGGCGTGCGCGTCACCTCCGCCACGCACGACGGCACGCGCTTCATTGTGCGCGCCGGCGACACGCTCGAAGTGCGATCGCGCTACCTCTTGAACTGCGCCGGCGCCTGGGCCGGCCGCTTTGCCGAAGGCTTCGGCGAGCCGGTTCCCGAAACGTCCATCCACCCCCTGATGATGGTGACCGAGCCCCTGCCGCTGTTCATGAACGTCAGCCTCGGCATGCAGGGCGGCGGCATCTACGCACGGCAGGTCGCGCGCGGCAACTGCGTCATCGGCGGCGGACGCGGCGTCTCCGCCGACCCCGACTACGCACGCCCCGGCCGCGCCAACCTCGGCGCGCTCATGACCAACGCCGTCAAGCTCCTGCCCGTGCTGCGCGGCGCCCAGGTCATCCGCTTCTGGACCGGCGTCGAAGGCAACATGCCCGACCACAATCCCGTGCTCGGCCCCAGCGCCACCGTGCCCGGCCTCTTTCACGCCTTCGGCCTGTCCGGCGCGGGCTTTCAGATCGGCCCCGCCATCGGCGAAGTGCTGGCCGACCTGGTCGTGCACGGCCGATCCTCCATCCCTATCGATGCCTTCCGCATTGAACGGTACGCGCCCGCCGCTCACGGCGCCGCGGCCCGGCCTGATCGTCTTCGTGAGCAAACGCTGGAGTCACCATGATGCAAAAGAAACAGGGCGCGCAGCGCCTGAACAAGGGGAAACGGTTGCTAGGCGCGGCGATGCTGGCATTGCTGTCCGCCGGCGCCATGGCGCAGCAGAAAACGTTGTACGTCGGCATGAACGGCGGCGACATGGAACGCGCCTTCACCCAGCACGTCTTCCCGGACTTTGAAAAGGCCAACAACGTCAAGATCGTCGTCGTGCCCGGCACCTCGACCGACGTCCTCGCCAAGGCCCAGGCCTACAAAGACAAGCCCCAGATGCACGTCATGTTCCTGGACGACGGCATCATGGCCCGCGCCATTTCCATGGGCCTGTGCGAACAGCTCAACGACGACCCTGTCCTCAAAGAGCTGTATCCCACCGCCCTGATGAAAGACCGCATGGCCGCCGGCATCGACATCGGCATGACCGGCCTCGGCTACAACACCCGCCTCTTCCAGAAAAACGGCTGGACCCCGCCCACCTCGTGGCTCGACCTGGCCGACCCCAAGTACAAAGGCAAGGTCGTCTTCCAGTCCGCCTCCGGCAGCACCTTCGGCCTGCACGGCTTCCTGATGTTCAATCGCATCGAAGGCGGCAACGACCAGAACTACGAGCCCGGCTTCAAGAAGTGGCCCTCAACCATCGGCCCCAACGTCCTCGAGTACATCCCCAACTCCGCCAAGCTCGCCGAGATGATCCAGTCCGACGAGGCCGCCATCTTCCCGCTCACCCCCACCGCCATCGCCCGCTTGAAGAAGCGCGACATCCCGGTGGAATACGCCCAGCCCAAGGAAGGCTCCGTCATCCTCATGGTCGGCGAATGCGTCATCGCCAAGAACAGCGAACCCGAACTCGCGCAAAAGCTCGCGCTGTACCTCTTGTCCGCCAAGGCCCAGGCCAAGGCGCTGGAAATGGGCGGCCACTTCCCGTCCAACAAGAACGTCCAGGCCCCCGCCGACAACGCCGAGTCCCTCAAGCGCTTCCAAGGCTACATGGCCAACGCTAAGATTCTGGACTGGGACCAGATCAACGCGGCCCGGCCCGCGTTCAACGCCCGCTGGAACCGCACGGTCGAACGTTGACGACACCGCGCGGCGCTCCCTGTGGACAACCCGCAGGCGCGCCGCGCCGGGTCTATGCAACCGGTTTAAGCCCTCGGCCTAAGCCCGGGCATACACGCCCGCAACACCAGCAAGGACAAGCATGCGCCTCATCATCAATTCCGGCGGCCCCCAGGCGATCGAAGAATGGCGCACGCAATTCCGCATCTTCGCGCCAGACCTGGACGTCGTCAGCTGGCACGAAGACCCCGACCCTGCCACCATCGACTACGCCCTGGTCTGGGCCCCGGACGCCGGCCGCCTCGCCACCTTCCCCAACCTGAAACTCATCATCAGCGCTGGCGCCGGCGTCGACCACATCCTCGCCGACCCCACCCTGCCGCGCCACCAGCCCATCGCCCGCATGGTCACCGCGCGCACGCAGACCGAGATGGCCGAGTACGTGCTCACCAGCGCCCTGATGATCACGCGCAACGTCAAACGCATCACCGACAACCAGTCCCGCCGCCACTGGGAGATTTTCGACTCCCTCCGCGTGGCCGCAGACGTACGCGTCGGCATCATGGGCCTGGGGCATCTGGGCGTTGCCTCAGCCCAACTCCTGTCACGCGCAGGCTTTCCCGTCAGCGGCTGGTCCCGCGGCGCCAGCCGGCTCCCCGACATGCCTTCCTACGCAGGCCAGGACCAGTTCGCCGACTTTCTCGCCAACACCGACCTCCTCGTCTGCCTCCTGCCCGCCACCGAAACGACGCGCGGCATCCTCAACCGCACGACGCTGTCCCAGCTTCCAAAAGGCGCCAGCCTCATCAACGCCGGCCGCGGCGCCCACATGGTCACCCAGGACATCCTGGATGCGCTGGACAGCGGCCATCTGGATCAAGCCATCCTGGACGTCTTCGAGCAAGAACCCTTGCAAGAAGACTCCCCGCTGTGGACCCACCCAAAAATCACCATAACCCCCCACTGCGCCGCGATCCCCGACCGCAAGGAACGCGCCCGCCACACCGCCCTGCTGATCGCAGCCAATGAGCGCGGCGAGCCCCTACCCAACATCTACGACCCGCAGCGCGGCTATTGACACCTCGCAGCCCACAGCAATCCAGAGCGAAGCGCGCAGCGCCAACGCGTGCCGCAAGACACTGTGTAAGCGCCACCAGGCCGCCCGCGCGGCCGCCGTGGCGCGGGCCCCGCAAGACCTTCCGCCACCTCCCACCGCTTGCCAGAACGCCAAGCAAACAACTCGCCCCAGCAATGCCGGAACCCGAATCACCCGAGCACGGCGTGGCGGTGGCCTTGGGGCGCGGGGCGTGTAGATGCGCCCGAGGGAATCGGAAGGCAGTCGCCGGAGGCGACAACGACGATGACGAAGGGGCAGTCCGGAGCGAAGGCTCCGGACCGCAATCGTAGCCCCGCGTCCCAAGGCCACCGCCGCGCCGTGCGTCAAAAGAAAGCAACCCGCCGCCCAAAAAATCCGCAAAATCTGCAAACCCCCAAAAGCTAAATTGCCCCTACCAAGGAGCAACCCATTGAAACCCGCAACGCGATCCCAACACGCCCAACGCCTGGACCCCGTCCTACGCTGGCTAGCCGCCAACCCAGACGCCCCGCCAGACCTGCACCACCTGGCCGACCTGGCCTGCCTATCCCCTTACCACTTCCACCGCGTCTACCGCGCCATGATGGGAGAAACGGTCAACGCCACCGTCCAGCGCATCCGCATGCACCGCGCGGCCGCCGCCCTGGCCGGCACCGAAACCCCATTGAGAGACATCGCCCAACGCGCCGGATACGAATCCGACGCCGCCTTCAACCGCGCCTTCGGCGCCCTCTTCGGCACCCCGCCGGGCCGGTATCGCGCCGCCCGCTCCCAGTCTTCCACCCCCAAGGAGCTGACCATGTACCCCGTCGTCATCGAGAACTTCCCTGGAACCACCCTGGCCGTCCTGTCCCACCGCGGCAGCTACCAGGACATCGGCCCCGTCTTCTCAAGGGCCTTCATGCTCGCCATCGGCCGCGGCATCGCCACGCCGGACACCATCGGCTACGGCATCTATTTCGATGACCCCGAACAGGTCCCCGAAAGCCAGTTGCGATCGCTTGCCGGCATGCCCGTCGCGCCCGATGCCGACATCGGCCAGGAACTCGAACGCTTCGAAATTCCCGCCGGCCGCTGCGCCATCCTCACGTACACCGGCCCCTACAACGAAATGCGCAAGCCCTACGACTGGCTCTTTGCCGAATGGCTGCCATCCAGCGGCATGGCCCCCGCGAATTTCCCCATGTTCGAGCAATACCTGAACGACCCGCGCACCACCCCGCCCGCGCAATTGCAGACCCGTATCTGCCTGCCGCTTCAATAGCAGACAGCGCATCCCGCTACCCGAGCACGCCTGCCAGATATTGCCGCAGCCAGGCGTGCGCCGGATCGTCCTGATAGCGCTCGTGCCAGTACAACGACACCGCAATCGGCGGCAGCGTCAACGGCACCTTTTGCGACACGATCCGTGCGCTCCCCGCCATCGCCTTCGCAATGCTCCCCGGCATCGTCGCAATCAAATCCGACCCTTCCACGATGAACGGACAAACCAGATAACTGGACAACGTAGCCACGATCTTGCGGCTCCGGTTCTGTCCCATCAGGATGCGATCAATCGCCGTACTGAAATACCGCGTGTGCGCCGCCAGATCCAGATGTCCATAGCTCAAATAAGCGTCCAGATTCCACCGTTTGCGCAAACAAGGATGCCCCTCACGCACGATGCAAACCGCCGGCTCCTGATACAAAAAACGCGTACGCAAATCCGGCGCAGGGTCAGGGAAATACCCCGCGATCAGCTCCACATGATTCGTATCCAGCATGCTCAGCCCATGCTGCGGCCGCGCAGGCACGATCTGCAACTGGAAATGCGGCGCATCCACCGCCAACCGTGGAATCAGCTTCGGCAGCAACGTGTATTGAACATAGTCGGTCGCATACAACGACAACGTGCGCGACGAATGCGCCGGATCGAACGCCTCCCGCGTGCGCGTCGCCCGATGCCAGCCCTCCAGCAGCGGCTTGAAATTCTGGTGCAGCTCCAACGCCCGCAACGTCGGCTGCCACGCCCCGCCCTCGCGCACCAGCAGCGGATCGCCGAACAACTGACGAAGCCGGTTCATCGCCGCGCTCATCGCCGGCTGGCTGATGTTCATCGCCTCCGCCGCGCGCGACACATTGCGGCACGCCATCAGCGCATCGAAATGCACAAGCAGATTCAGGTCCGGGTTCTTCATCGCCGCGCGTCCATAAATGGCATCTATACAAATATAAACCTGTAGGACTGCTGTCATTTCCAAGCCAGGCCTAGCATGACCTCGTTGTTGCAGCGAACCAAGGTCGGACACGCATGATCCGGCCATCACGAAGTTCTATCAACAAGGGGAAACCAAGCCATGAAAACAGGGCTACTACGCAGTTGCTGTCGCATTGCCGCCGGTATCGCGCTCTTTGCGGCCGCCGGGTCCGCCAGCGCCGCCTGGCCGGACAAGGTCATCCGCATCGTCGTGCCGTTCGCGGCCGGCGGATCCACCGATCTGGTCGCGCGCAAGATCGCCGAAGGCCTCGGCCAGCGCCTGAACGCCAACGTCATCGTTGAAAACCGCCCCGGCGCAGGCGGCACCGTCGGCACCGAATTCGTCGCGCGCCAGCCCGCCGACGGCTACACCATCCTCATGGGGTCGGTCAGCACGCACGGCAGCGCGCCCTGCGTCTATTCCAAGCTGCCCTACGACGCCGTCAAGGACTTCACCCCCCTGACGGTCGTCGCCACCATCCCCAACGTCATGTCGGTCAATCAGTCGGTGCCCGCTGCCAATCTGCAGGAGTTCGTCGCCCTCCTGAAGAAAGAGCCCGAAAAGTACTCCTTCGCCTCCAACGGCCAAGGCACGTCCAACCACCTGGCCGCCGAACTCTTCAAGTCCACCGCCGGCGTATCGATGGTGCACGTGCCCTATCGCGGCTCCGGCCCCGCGCTCATCGATCTGGTCGGCGGACAGGTCAACATGATGATGGACGTCGTCATGACCTCGTACCCCTACATCAAGGACGGCAAGATCAAGGCCCTGGCCGTCACATCGCCGCAGCGCTCGCCCATGTTGCCCGACGTGCCCACCGTCGCCGAATCCGGCTACCCCGGCTACGAGGCCATGGTGTGGTTCGGCATGCTGGCGCCCGCCAACATGCCCGAACCGCTGCGCACCAAGCTCACCGACGGCCTCGTGCAGACCCTGCACGCGCCCGCCATGAAGACCTATCTGGAGCAACAGGGCGCGCAGGTGTCGGACGTCGCAGGACCGGCGTTCGGCGCAATGATCAAGGACGAAATCAACAAGTGGTGCCAGGTCGTGAAGAAGGCCGGCATTCGTCTGGACTGACCTTCTTTACTGGAACAATCGATATGTATCGCATAGGGATAGACGTCGGAGGCACGTTTACCGATTTCACGATGATCGACGAGGACGCCGGCGTGGTGCACTTTCACAAAGTGCCTTCCACGCCGCACGATCCCTCCGAGGCCATCGCCACGGGCATCGGCCAGATGCTCGCGGATCACGGGGTCGCGCCATCACAGGTCTCGCATGTCGGCCACGGCACCACGGTGGCCACCAACCTCATCATCGAACGCAAGGGCGCGCGCGTCGGCCTCATCACCACGCGCGGCTTTCGCGATGTGCTGGAGATCGGCCGCCAGACGCGTCCGCACCTGTACGACTACAGCGTCGGCAAACCGCCCGTGGCGGTGCCGCGCGAGTTCCGCGCCGAAGTCGACGAGCGGGTGAACGCAGCGGGCGATGTGCTGACGGCGCTGGACGAGGCGCAGGTGCGCGATGCCGCGCGCCGCTTTGCCAAGGCCGGCATCGAGGCCGTGACGATCTGCTTCCTGCACGCCTACCGCAACCCCGCGCATGAACGGCGCGCGGCGCAGATCGTGCTGGAAGAAATGCCCGACGCCTACATCAGCCAATCGTCCGACGTGCTGCCCGAGTTCCGCGAATACGAGCGCCTGTCCACCACCGTGCTCAACGCCGCGGTCGGACCCAAGATGGCGCGCTATCTGGAACGCTTCCTGAACCGCGTGCGGGAACTGGATATCGGCCATGAGCCGCACACCATTCATTCCAACGGCGGCCTGATGTCGATCGCCACCGTGCGCCAATACCCGGTCCGCACCTGCCTGTCGGGGCCGGCTGCAGGCGTCGTCGGCGCCGCCGCCGTGGGACGCGCCATCGGCAGCCTGAACCTGGTGACGTTCGACGTGGGCGGCACCAGCACGGACGTCTCGCTGGTATGCGAAGGCCGTCCGCTCTTCACGTCGCACCGCCACGTTGCCGGGTATCCGGTCAAGACACCCATGGTCGACATCCACGTCATCGGGGCGGGCGGCGGCAGCATCGCCTGGCTGGACGACGCCGGTGCGCTGAAGGTCGGGCCGCACAGCGCGGGTGCGGTGCCCGGTCCCGTGGGCTACGGCCGCGGCGGCCAGGAGCCGACCATCACGGACGCAGAAATCGCGCTGCAACGGCTCAATCCCGTGGCCCTGTTGAACGGCCGCATGCCGGTGTGTGCGGACGCCGCGCGCGAGGTCATCCGCAGCCGTGTCGCCGAACCGCTGGGGCTGGACATGGAGGCGGCCGCCGAGGGCATCCTGCGCATCGCAGCGGCCAACATGAGCCGCGCGATCCGTGCGGTGTCCACCGAACGCGGCTACGACCTCTCGCGCTTCGCGTTGTATGCGTACGGCGGCGCAGGCCCGCTGCATGCGGTGGAAGTGGCCGAGGAATGCGGCATCCCCGTCGTCATCGTGCCGCAGGAGCCGGGCACGATGTGCGCGCGCGGCATCCTGCTCACCGATATCTCTTTCGACTTCGTGCAAAGCGAGATCTCGCTGGCCGATGCGGACAGCTGGCCCGCGATCTCCACGATCTTCGACGGTCTGCGCACGCAGGCCCAGGACTGGCTGGCATCCGAACGCGTCGATCCGTCGCTGCGCGTGTGCCACAGCGCCATCGACGCGCGTTACGAGGGCCAGAACTTTGAAGTGCAGGTCAGCCTGGACGACACCGGTGCGGGCGGCTACGCGGAATTCGCGCGCCGCTTCGCCGAGGCGCATGAGCGGGAATACGGCTACACCGTCGACGACCGCAAGGTGCAGATCATCAACTGCCGCATGCAGGCCGTGGGACAGGTGGTGAAGGCGCCCCTTGCGCCAAGACACGTGGGCGGCACGTTGCAGGACGCGGCGCGGGGCCAGCGCAAGGCTTACTTCGGTCCGGCGCATGGCTGGCGTGAAACGCCCGTCTATGACCGTGACCGCGTGCCGACCGGCGCGCGCTTCACGGGACCCGCGCTGCTCGAGGAAATGAGCTCGACCACGGTGGTGGGCGTGGGCCACGAGGCCAGCGTCGACGAGTACGGCAACCTGATCATCCGCCTGCAAGGAGGCTCGCATGACCAAGCCTGATTCCGTTCAATCCCGCGCCGCGGACGCCACGCCCACGCTGGCGGATCCCATCGGCATGGAGGTCTTCTGCAACCGCCTGCTGTCCATCACCGAGGACATGAACAACACGTTGGTGCGCGCATCGTTCTCGACCAACATCAAAGAGCGTAAGGACTGCTCGGTGGCGCTGTTCGACGCTGCCGGACGGCTGGTCGCGCAGGGCACGCAGATTCCGCTGCACCTGGGCTCGCTGGACGGCGCCATGCGCTCCATTCTGCGCACGTTCCCGGCTGACCAGATCCGCGACGGCGATGTGTATATCTGCAATGACCCGTACCTGGCGGACGGCAGCCACCTGCCCGACATCAACATCATCACGCCGGTGTTCTGGGACGGCGTGTTGCGCTTCTTCGCGGCCAACATCGCGCACCATTCCGACGTGGGCGGTGCGGTGCCCGGTTCGATCGCAGGTGGCCTGAAATCGATCTTCGAGGAAGGCATCCGCATCCCCGCCTGCCGCATCGCCCGCGCGGGTGAGACCGATGAAGACCTGCTGCGCCTCATCTGCGCCAACACTCGCGATCCGGAAGAGCGCGTGCTCGACCTGCGCGTGCAGATGGCCACCAACCGCCGCGGCGCGGCTGCGGTGCAGGGCCTGATCCGCCAGATGGGACTGGAGGCGGTGCTGCGTTCGGTGGACGACGTTATCGCGTACACGCGCAAACGCCTCTTGAACCGCATCGCCGAGCTGCGCGCTGGCAGCTATACGTTCCGCAGCGATCTGGACGACGACGGCATGGGTGGCGACCCGGTGCCCATCCAGGTGACGCTGACCGTCAGCGCGGACAACCTGCACTTCGACTTCGAAGGGTCGGGCAAACAGGCGCGCGGCGCCATGAACCTGCCCTTCAACGCGTTGCGCGCCTGCGTGTACTACGCGGTCAAAGCGCTGCTGGATCCGGACCTCGCACCCAATGCGGGGTTGTTCGACCCCATCACGTTGTCGGCGCCCGTGGGCACCATTACCAATCCCGAACACCCGGCCGCCGTGGGTGCGCGGTCCATCACCGCACAGAAAGTGGCCGGCGCCATCTTCGGCGCGTTCCGCGGCCTGCTGCCGCCCGAAAAGACGATGGCGTCCAGTAACGACTGCTGCCCCGCCATCGTGTTCTCGGGCCGCTGGCGCGAACGCGCGGGCCATTTCGTGTATCTGGAAACGCTGGGCGGCGGCGCGGGCGCGCGCTTCGATGCGGACGGCATGGACGCGGTGCACGTGCACATGACCAACACGTCGAATCTACCCGTGGAAGCGTTGGAGAACGAGTATCCGCTGCTGATGGACGAGTACGCGATGATCCAGGACTCGGGCGGTGCGGGCCGCACGCGCGGCGGCATGGCCATCGCCAAGCAGATCCGCGCCGTGGGACCGGGCATCGTGTTCTCGGCCCGGTCGGACAGCCACACCGTGGGCGTGGCGGCGGGCGTGGACGGCGGACGTGACGGACGACGCGCGCGGCTGATCCGCAATTTCGGCACGCCGCAACAAGAGGAGCTGTTTTCCAAGACCGCAAACATTGCGCTCGAAGCCGGTGAGAGTGTGCGCATCGAAACGCCTGGCGGCGGCGGTTATGGTGAGCCCTCGGCGCGGCCGCGCGCGCGCGTGGCGCAGGATCTGGCGGACGGCAAGATCAGCGCCGAGACGGCACGCGCGGACTATGGTTTGTCCGCGTGAGCCGCGCTGCGCATCAACAGACGTTGAGCGTCATCGAGTACTTCATCTTGTCGTGCGGAAACGTGGTGATGGTGGCAAGCAGCAGCACGCCGCCATCGCCGTAGTAGCGGCGCGTGATGACGAAGCCCGGCGTGCCGGCGTCGACCAGGAGCTGTTTGGCGATTGCCGCGCCGATGGGCGTTGCGGAGAACTCCTGGTTGACCTCGGTGATGCGGTCACCGAAGTGGTCCTCGATCAGGCGCAGCAGCGAGATCCGCGACTTCACGTCGACCCGCACGTCGGAATGCGCGGGGTCCGCGTAGATCAGCGTGCAGGCGGCGGCGACGTCGGGATCGTCCAGTGTCTTGATGGAGTTGATGTGCAGCCACTGCTGGCCGGGTTCGCAGCCCAGTGTTTCAGCCAGGCGCTTGGTGAGCTTGACGGTGCGCACGTCCTGCACCAGCAGCGCCGCGTTGCGGGCGTACTGCAGCAGGTCGGGGAACTGCGAGATGCGCTGCGTGAAGCGCGTGGTGGCGCGCGCCGTTTCCACGCGTGTGCCCACGCCCGGTCGGCGCGACACCACGCCGGCAACGGTCAGCATGCGGATGGCTTCGCGGATCGTGTGACGGCTGGCGCCGAACTGTTCGCACAGCTCGTGTTCCGTCGGCAGCAGCGTCATCACGGGGTAGCGCCCCGAGCTGATGTCCTGCGACAGCGATTGATAAATGCTCTTGTAGCGCGGTCCGCCCGCCACGTCGGCCGGGAGCGCCGCGCCAGGCCGGCCGCGCGCTTCCCGCTCCCCGCCGGAACTGGCAGCGCGCTCGGAAGATCGGGTCATGAGGGGAGCCTCCTTCATTGGTTTTATAGGGTTTGTCCGGACAATAACCGATTGACAAGGGAGTCTTGCCGGATTCATTATTTGTCCGGACATTCATGTACGGACAAATTGTACGGCGGACATGAAGTCGCCGGGCAACAAATCAGTCGGTTCTTGCAGTTCTCTTCCAAAATTCGGGGGTTCTCATGAGCAAGGTACTTGCAGTGCTCGCGGCCGCGGCGGTAGCAGCCGGGCTAGGCGCAAACGCACAGGCGCAGCAGAAACTGGTGGTCGCCGGCTACGGCGGCTCGTTCGAAGACATCATGCGCAAGGACATCTTCCCGCCCTTCGCCAAACAGCACGGCGTCGAGCTGGATTACGTTGCCGGCAACTCCACCAACACCGTCGCGCGCCTGCAGGCGCAAAAGAGCAACCAGCAGATCGACGTCGCCATCATCGACGACGGTCCCATGTACCAGGCCATTGCGCTGGGCTTTTGCGAACCCATCAAGAACCTGCCCGCCGACGACATCTACACCACGGCGCGCTACAAGGACGACAAGGCGGTTGCCATCGGCATCGTGGCCACCGGCATCATGTACAACAAGAAGGTCTTCGACGAGAAGAAATGGGCGCCGCCCACGTCGTGGAAGGACCTGAAGGATCCCAAGTACAAGAAGCAGCTCGTCATCCCGCCGCTCAACAACACCTACGGCCTGCACACGCTGGTGGAATATGCGCGCGAAGGCGGCGGCGGCGAAAAGAAGATCGACCCTGGTTTCACCACGTTCAAGAACGAAGTCGGTCCCAACGTGCTGGTCTATGAGCCCTCGCCCGGCAAGATGACCGAGCTCTTCTCCAGCGGCCAGGCCACCATTGCGGTCTGGGGCAGCGGCCGCGTCAAGGCGTTTGCCGACACCGGCTTCCCCGTCGGCTTCGTCTACCCGCAGGAAGGCGCTTACGCACTGCTCTCGTCCGTGTGTCCGATCGCCAAGTCCAACGCCAATCCGAAGGCGCAGGCGTTCGTGGAATACCTGGTGTCGCCTGAGGTTCAGGAGAAGCTTGCCTCGGCTTACGGCTACGGTCCGGTCAACAAGAAAGCCAAGGTGGCTGACGATCCCCGCGTGCCCCTGCCCATCGGCAAGCGCGCCGCCGATCTCATCGTGATCGACTGGGACACCGTCAACCAGAACCGGGACGACTGGAACAAGCGCTGGACGCGGGAAATCGAGCGCTGACTGCGTGTGCATAAGGGCGGCGCTGGCGCCGCCCACCGGGAGCTTTCATGACCTATCTCGTGCTGGACCGCCTGAGCAAACGCTACGGCGACACCACTGCCGTTGAAAACCTGAGCCTGTCCGTGAAGCAAGGCGAGTTCATCTCGTTGCTGGGGCCTTCCGGCTGCGGCAAGACCACCACGCTGCAGATGATCGCGGGCTTTGTCGAGCCCTCCGGCGGCAGCATCGTGCTGAACGGCAAGGACGTCAGCAAGGTGCCTGCCAACAAGCGCGGGCTGGGCATGGTGTTCCAGAACTACGCGCTCTTTCCGCACATGACCGCGGCCGAGAACGTGTCGTTCGGCCTGGAGATGCAACGCGTCAAGAAAGACGAGCGGTTGGCCCGTGTGGCCGATGCGCTCAAGCTCGTGGGCCTGTCGCATCTGGCCGACCGGCATCCGGCGCAGATGTCGGGCGGCCAGCAGCAGCGTGTCGCGCTGGCACGCGCGCTGGTCATCCGTCCCAGCGTGCTGCTGCTGGACGAACCGCTCTCCAACCTGGACGCCAAGCTGCGCGAAGAAATGCAGCTTGAACTGCGCAGCATCCAGCGCACGGTCGGCACGACCACCATCCTCGTTACGCACGACCAGTCCGAGGCGCTGGCGCTGTCGGATCGCATTGTCGTGATGAACCAGGGCCGCGTCGAACAGGTGGCCGAACCGTTCGCCGCGTACGAAGGCCCCGCCAGCCATTTCGTCGGCGGCTTTCTGGGCAAGGCCAACGTCTTCACCCCGCAGGCCGAGCAGTACGAAGGCGAGATGCGCGCCCGCATCGGCGAGGCGCATATCGGTCTGGAAGGTGCGCCCGTGCCGCAAGGCGCCGTGATCGTGCGCCCCGAAAAGATCCTGTTTTCCGAACCCGCGGCCTGTGCATTGCCCGGCCGCATGAAGACGCGCGTGTTCCAGGGCAATCACTGGCTGTGCCAGGTGGAAACGTCGGTTGGCGAAGTCATGGTGATCCGTCAGAACGACGGGGTGCCGGTGCCGGCCGAAGGCGAGCCCGTGCATCTGCGCTGGCGCGCGCAGGACATGTGCACCGTCGATCCGGCCGCTGCGCCGCAAGGTAAAGCGTCATGACCGCGCGCACCAATCCGTGGGTGCTCAGCGCGCCGGCGCTGGTGGTGTACGCCACGTTCCTCGTGGTGCCGATGGCGCTGGTGTTCCTGATCAGCTTCTTCGACTTCCAGTTCTATGGCGGCATGCAGGCCACCTTTACGTTGAAGAACTACATCGAGATCTTCTCGGACGGCTACTACTACGAGATCTACGCGCGCACGTTCGGCGTCGCCGCCGCCGTGACGGTCGCGTGCCTGGTGCTGGGCACGGCCGAAGCCTACGTACTGTCGCGCATGGCCAATCCGTGGAAGGGCCTGTTCCTGATGGTGGTGCTGGGGCCGCTGCTGATCTCGGTGGTGGTCCGCACGCTGGGCTGGGCACTCCTGTTCGGCTCGACCGGTCTGATCAACAAGGCGTTGATGGGCATCGGGCTGATCTCAACGCCCATCGACCTCATGTACAGCAACCTGGGCGTGGGCATTGCCCTGACGCACGTGCTGGTGCCGTTCATGGTGATCGCGGTGTGGGCATCGCTGCAGCGGATCAATCCCGCGACCGAGGCCGCCGCGCTGTCGCTGGGCGCCAGCCAGTTCACCGTGATCCGGCGCGTGATCGTGCCGCAGGTGATGCCCGGCATTCTGTCCGGCGCGATCATGGTGTTCGCGATGGCAGCCAGCTCCTTTGCCACGCCGGCCATCATCGGCGGACGCCGCTTGAAGAACGTGGCCACGGCCGCGTACGACGAATTCCTGAACACGCTGAATTGGCCGCTGGGCGCGGCGCTGGCCGTCGTGCTGCTGGTGGCGACCGTGGTGGTGCTTCTGTCCGCCAACCGCATCATCGAGCGCCGCTACGGCGCGGTGTTCAACCAGGCCGGAGGCTGACATGCAATTTCGCAACGGCCCCATCGGCCTCGTCTTCCACACGCTGTTCATCCTTTTCATCCTGGCGCCCATCGTCATGGTGTGCGCGGTGGCGTTCACGTCCGAAGGCTTCATCTCGCTGCCGTCCGGCGGGCTGTCGCTGCGCTGGTTCCGCGCCATCCTGGACAACCCGCGCTTTGTCGATGCGTTCTGGTTCAGCCTGGGCCTGGGCACGCTGTCGGCCACGCTTGCCATTGCACTGGCCGTGCCCAGCGCGCTGGCCATCGCGCGCAACCGTTTTCCCGGTCGCGAGGCGCTGGTGGCGTTCTTTCTGTCGCCGCTGATGATTCCGCACGTCGTGCTGGGCCTGGCGTTCCTGAAGTTCTTCACGACCGTGGACCTGGCCGGCACGTATTTCGGCCTGGTGGTGGCCCACGTGATCCTGGTCATGCCGTACGCGCTGCGGCTGGTGCTGGCGTCGGCGGCGGGCATCGACCCGGCGCTGGAGCGGGCGGCGCAATCGCTGGGCGCGTCCAACTGGACGGCCTTCCGCCGCGTGGTGCTGCCGCTGCTGTTGCCGGGCGTGGTGAGCGGCTGGGTGATCGCGTTCATCACCAGCTTCGATGAGCTGACGATGTCGATCTTCATCGCCTCGCCGTCCACGACAACCTTGCCGGTGCGCATCTTCCTGCATATCGAAGACACCATCGACCCGCTGGTCACAGCCGTGTCGGCGGTGCTGATCTACGTAACCATCATTGCCATATTCATCCTGGACCGCGCCGTCGGTCTGGAGAAGCTGTTTGTAGGAAAGGGACGCTGATGACGGACGAGAAAGAACTGGCGCCGCGCGCGCCCGTGCACCGCGGCATCTACGATGCGGTGGTGATCGGGGGCGGGTTGGTCGGGTCGGCCGTGGCCTACGGGCTGCGGCGCGAACTGGACCACGTGGCCGTGCTGGACGAGGGTGACGTGGCCTACCGGGCCTCGCGCGGGAACTTCGGGCTGGTGTGGGTGCAGAGCAAGGGGATGGGGCTGCCGCGCTATGGCGTGTGGACCATGACCTCGGCCAAGGGTTGGCCGCAACTTGCTGCCCTGCTGCAGGAAGAGACCGGGGTCGACGTGCATCTGGAGCAGCGCGGCGGCCTGCACGCGCTCTTGAGCGACGAAGAGGTCGAGGCGCGCACGCGCTTCATGACCACGCTGCTCGCGCAGCCGGGCATGGCGCAGTACGACTGGAAGATGCTGGATCGCGCCGAAGTCGCGGATCTGGTGCCGGGCATCGGCCCGGAAGTGCGCGGCGCGACGTGGACGCCGGTGGACGGCATTGCGAATCCGCTCAAGCTCCTGCGCGCGTTGCACATGAGTTTTGCACAGCGGGTCGTGGATTACCTGCCGCAGCGTCCGGCGCAGAGCATCCGGCTGCGTGACGGCGTGTTCGATATCGCCACCCCCAGTGGCACGGTGCGCGCGCACAAGGTGGTGCTGGCCTCGGGGCTGTCCAACAAGCAGCTGGGCGAACAGGTGGGACTGGACGTGCCGGTGCGCCCGCAGCGCGGCCAGATCGTCGTGCTGGAGCGCACGCGCCGCATGCTGGAAACCCCCTTGTCCACGCTGCGCCAGACCGACGAAGGCACCTGGCTGATCGGCGACTCGCAGGAAGAGGCCGGCTATGTGGACAACCTGGTGGGCCTGCCGATCCTCGGCACGCTGGCCGACCGCGCGGTCCGCACGCTGCCCGCGCTGCGCGACGTGCGCGTGGTGCGCAGCTGGGCGGCGCTGCGCGTCATGTCCAAGGACGGCTTTCCGATCTATCAGCAATCCGAAACGTGCCCGGGGGCCTTCGTCGCCACCTGTCACAGCGGCGTGACGCTTGCTGCCGCGCACGCGCTCAATCTGGCGCCCATGATCGCCGCCGGCAGCCTGGCCGACGACATGGCGCCCTTCTCGACCCGGAGGTTTCATGTTCAAGCGGCTTGAAGAGGCGCAGCGGCAGGCGCAGGGCGCGCCGGTGCGGGTAACGGTCAATGGGGCCGAGATGCTTTGCCGTCAGGGCGACAGCGTCGCTGCGGCCTTGTTTGCGGGTGGCGTGCAGGCCTGTCGCGATACGGCGGTCAACGAGGTGCCGCGCGGGCCGTACTGCATGATGGGCGTCTGCTACGACTGCCTGGTCACCATCGATGGGCAAGCGAACCAGCAGGGCTGCATGACGCCCGTGCAGGAAGGAATGAAGATCGAGCGCCAGTTGGGTGCGCGCAAGGTGCAGGCATGATCGACACGACGCAATGCGATTTGCTGGTGGTGGGCGCAGGCCCGGCGGGTCTGGCGGCGGCGACGCTGGCCGCCAACCTGGGCGTGGACACGGTGCTGCTGGATGAGCAGCCCGCGCCGGGCGGCCAGATCTACCGCGCCATCACCACCACGCCCGTCACCGACCGCGGCATCCTGGGCGAAGACTACTGGCATGGTGCGACGCTGGTGCCGCCGTTCCAGCAGTCCGGCGCGCGCTACGTGCCGGGCGCGACGGTGTGGGCCGTGGCGCAGCGCACGGCGCCCGAATCAGCGGAAGGCTTCGAGGTGGCGTATTCGGTAGGAGGCGAGGCGCGCATCGTGCACGCGCGCCGCCTGCTGCTGGCCACCGGCGCGCAGGAGCGGCCGTTTCCGATTCCGGGCTGGACGCTGCCGGGCGTCATCACGGCGGGCGCAGCGCAGATCCTCTTGAAGTCTTCTGGGGTGGTGCCGTCCGATCGCACGGTGCTGGCCGGTTGCGGACCGCTGCTGTACCTGGTGGCCTGGCAATACCTGAATGCAGGCGTGAAGGTGGACGCGCTGCTGGAAACCACGCCGCCCGGCCGCATGGGGCAGGCGTTGCCCAAGGTCTGGGGATTTCTGCGCTCCCCGTATCTGGGCAAGGGGCTGAAGCTGCTGCGCGCGGTCAAGGCCGCCGTGCCCATCGTCAAGGGCGTGACGGCGCTGGAAGCGCTGGGCGACGGCAAGCTGCAAAGCGTGCGCTACACCGCCGGCGGCGTCACCAAGACGCTGCCCGCCGATCAGCTGATGCTGCATCAGGGCGTGGTGCCCAACGTGAACCTGTCGCGCGCCGTGGGCGTGGCGCATCGCTGGAACGACGCGCTGGACTGTTGGGAGCCGGAGGTCGACGAGTGGGGCACGACGGCGGTGGACGGCATCGGCATGGCTGGCGACGGCGCGGGCATCGCGGGCGCGGTGGCGGCCGAGCACCGTGGCCGGCTGGCTGCCTTGCAGGCCGCGCATCTGCTGGGCCGCATCGACGCGCGCAAGCGCGACAGCGAGGCTGCCGCGCCGCGCGAGGCGCTGGCGCGGGCCGTGCGCGGGCGCGAGTTCTTCGACACGCTGTACAAGGCGCCTGAGGCGTTCCGGCGCCCCACCGGCGACACCATTGTGTGCCGCTGCGAGGAAGTCACCGCCGCGCAGGTGCGCGAGACCGTCAAGCTGGGCTGCAGCGGTCCGAACCAGATGAAGGCCTTCCTGCGCTGTGGCATGGGGCCGTGCCAGGGCCGCTTCTGCGGGCTGACGGTGGCCGAGATCATTGCCGAGGAACGCGGCGTGCCGACCGAGGAAGTGGGCTATTACCGGCTGCGCTTTCCGACCAAGCCGCTCACGCTGGGCGAACTGGCCTCGTTGCCGCAGACCGACGATTCGCGTCAGGCCGTCGTCCGCCTGAAGAAATGACGGGTGGACGCCATGACCGTGCAATCGCGGGCGGCTGAAGTCATCATCATCGGGGGCGGGCTGCACGGCAGCTCGGCCGCGCTGCATCTTGCGCGCGCCGGCGTGCGCGCGCTGGTCATCGAGAAGAACTATGTGGGGCGCCATGCCTCCGGCGTCAACGCGGGCGGTGTGCGCACGCTGTCGCGCCATCTGGCCGAGGTGCCGCTGGCGCTGGCCTCGCGCGAGCTCTGGTATCGCATCGGCGAGCTGGTGGACGACGACTGCGGCTTCGAGCAGCACGGGCAGGTGCGTGTGGCCGAGAACGCGGCGGATGCCGAGACGCTGCGCGCGCGGCTCAAGACCATGACCGACCACGGCTATACCCACGAGCAGTGGATGAGTCGCGAAGACCTGCTGGACCTGATTCCTGCGATTGCGCCGACGGTGCAAGGCGGCCTGATCGCGCGCGAGGACGCGGCGGCCGATCCCTACCGCACCACCCTTGCCTTTCGCATGAAGGCCGCTAGTCTTGGCGCGCAGTTCCTGGAAGGCGTGCGCGTGCAGAGCGTGGCGCGGCACGACGGCCAATGGCGTGTGGAGACGGATGCCGGCGTGTACACCGCGCCGCAGGTGTTGAACTGCGCGGGCGCGTGGGCCGACCGCATCGCCGCGCAATGGGGCGAGCCGGTGCCGCTGTTGCCCATCAGTCCCATGATGCTCGTCACGCTGCGCATGGACCACTTTCTGGATCCCGTGGTGCTGGGCA
This sequence comes from Achromobacter sp. UBA2119, assembly GCF_002331005.1. Lineage (NCBI taxonomy): Bacteria > Pseudomonadati > Pseudomonadota > Betaproteobacteria > Burkholderiales > Alcaligenaceae > Achromobacter > Achromobacter sp. UBA2119. Next base: position 93,829 of record NZ_DCYD01000013.1, read on the forward strand.
CCGGCCGCGCGCTGTCGTTCAAGCAGCGCACCAACGGCACCGTGCTGATCGGCGGCGGCCGGCGTGCGTGGGTGGACCGCGACGCCGAATGGACCGAGCTGGATTTCCGCTCGCTGGCCGAAGGCGCGCGCACGGTGGTCGACCTGTTTCCGCACATGCGCGATGCGATCGTGAACCGGGGCTGGGCGGGAATCGAAGCGGCCATGCCCGACGAGATTCCCGTGATCGGCCGCAGCAGCCGGCACGAGACGGCCTTTCACGCGTTCGGGTTTTCAGCGCACGGCTTTGAGCTCGGGCCCATCGTCGGCCGCATCATGGCCGACCTGATCACGACCGGCGCGACGGACCTGCCGATCGCCCCATTCCGGATCGAACGTTTCTCGGATGCCGGCCCGGCATCCGGTTCATCCACCAAGGAGCAACACCAATGAACGATATCGTGCGCAAGGAAACGAACGAGCGCCTGTCCCGCATCGTGATTCACGGCGACACCGTGTATGTGGCGGGCGTGACCTCGAATGCGGAAGGCGGCATCGCCGCGCAGACGCGCGACGTGCTGGCCAAGATCGACGGCTATCTGAAGCAGGCGGGCACGGACAAGTCGCGCCTGTTGACGGTGCAGATCTGGCTCAAGGACATCGAGCGCGACTTTGCCGGCATGAATGCGGTGTGGGCGGAATGGACGCTGCCGAAGGCAATGCCCACCCGCGCCACGTGCGAAGCCAAGCTGGCCTCGCCTGATCTGCTGGTGGAGATCATCGTGACGGCCGCCGCGCGGCCGGCTTATGTCAGCGGGCCGACGTCTGAAAGCTGACTTCGCCGGGACGGCCCGGCAGGTTCAGCGTGGCGGTGGCCGGCGGCGTGGTCGCCACCACCTTGCCGGCGCGCAGCACCATCAGGCGCGTGGCGCGCAGGCGCAAGGCCTCCACTGGGTCGCGCGCCTGCAGCAGCACCAGGTCGGCGCGCTTGCCGACTTCCAGGCCCGTCTCGTCCAGGCCAAGAATCCTGGCGGGCGTGGTGGTGACCGCTTCAAAACAGGCGCGCATGGCGTCCTGGCCCGTCATCTGGCCGACATGCAGGCCCATGTGCGCGACTTCCAGCATGTCGCCGGAACCCAGGCTGTACCACGGGTCCATCACGCAGTCGTGGCCGAAGGCGACCGGCACGCCCGCCGCCATCAGTTCCGGCACGCGCGTCATGCCGCGGCGCTTGGGATACGTGTCGTGGCGGCCCTGCAGCGTGATGTTGATGAGCGGATTGGCAATCGCGGAGACGCCTGCCTCGCGAATCAGCGGGATCAGCTTGGACACGTAGTAGTTGTCCATCGAGTGCATGGACGTCAGGTGCGACCCCGTCACGCGGCCGTGCAGGCCCAGGCGTTGCGTGTGATACGCCAGCGTCTCGATGTGGCGTGACAGCGGATCGTCGCTTTCGTCGCAGTGCATGTCCACGCGCAGGCCGCGCTCGGCCGCCAGTTCGCACAGGATGCGCACGGATTCGGCGCCGTCCTGCATGGTGCGTTCGAAGTGCGGAATGCCGCCCACCACGTCCACGCCCATGTCCAGCGCGCGCTTCAGGTTGTCCAGCGCACCGGGGGCGCGCAGCACGCCGTCCTGCGGGAAGGCAACGAGTTGCAGGTCCAGGTAGGGTTTGACCTTCTCGCGCACGTGCAACAGCGCTTCGGTCGCCAGGAGGCGCGGATCACAGACATCCACGTGCGAGCGGATCGCGAGCAGCCCGCGCGCCACGGCCCAATCGCAATAGGCCAGCGCGCGCTCCACCAGCGCTTCCTGCGTCAGCAGGGGTTTGAGTTCGCCCCACAGCGCGATGCCTTCGAGCAGCGTGCCCGACTGGTTCACGCGCGGCAGCCCGAAGGACAGCGTGGAATCCATGTGGAAGTGCGCGTCGACAAAGGGCGAGGTCACCAGCTGGCCGGCGGCGTCCACGGTCTGCGCGGCTTCGGCCTTCAGGGCCGGTTCCAGCGCGGCGATGCGGCCGTCGGCCACGCCGATGTCGATGTTCTTGCGGCCGTCGGGCAGCGTGCAGTTCTTGATGATCAGATCGAGCATGCGAATTCCTTGCGAAAACATTCAGTTGCTGCATCCCTGTCGCGCAGCGCCTCGGGGGCGATCACCGTTCGCCCTTGCGGTAGGGCTTCATCAGGGCCTGCGGGTAGGCGGCGCGGCGCGCCATGAACACCAGGGCCAGGATGGACAGGATATAGGGCAGCATCAGGTACACCTGATACGGCAGTTCGGGCAGGCCCGGCAGCGCCGCGCCGCCCTGCTGCAGACGCAACTGCAGCGCATCGAAGAAGGCGAAGATCAGCGCGCCCAAGAGCGCCTTGCCCGGCCGCCACGACGCAAACACCACCAGCGCCACGCAGACCCAGCCGCGGCCGTTGACCATGTTGAAGAAGAACGCGTTGAACGCGGCCAGCGTCAGGAAGCTGCCGGCCACGCCCATCAGCGCCGATCCGGCCACGATAGCGCCGATACGCAGGCGCGTCACGGACAGACCCTGGCCTTCGGCGGCGGCGGGGTTCTCGCCCACCATGCGCACGGCCAGTCCCACGGGGGTGCGATTCAGCACCCACGCAAGAATCGGCACCGCGGCCAGCGCGATCAGCGTCATCGGGGTCTGCCCGGCCAGCACGGGGCCGATCAGCGGAATCCCGTCCAGGAACTTCATTTCGGCAAACGGCGTGATGGTCGGCGGCGTGGACACGCTGGGGAACGTGACGCGGTAGGCGAAGTAACTCACGCTGGTCGCAAGCAGCGTCACGCCCAGGCCCGACACGTGCTGCGACAGGCCCAGCGGCACCGTCAGCACCGCGTGCAGCAGGCCGAACACGGCGCCGGCCAGCGCGGCCGCCAGCACGCCCACGTACAGCGGCGCGCCCAGGTAGACGACCAGCCAGCCCGTGAAGGCGCCGGCCACCATGATGCCTTCGATGCCCAGGTTCAGCACGCCGGCGCGCTCGCACAGCAGCACGCCCAGCGTGCCCAGTATCAGCGGCGTGGCCAGGCGCAGCACGGCCACCCAGAAGGCCGAGGAACTCATCAGATCCATCCATTCCATGGCGTGCTCCTCAAGCTTTGTTGCGGCGCAGGCGGTACTGCGCGAATAGCGTCGCGACCAGCATGGCGAGCAACGAGGTGGCGACGATGACGTCGGCGATGTAGTTGGGCACGGCGATGGCGCGGCTCATGCTGTCGGCGCCCACCAGCATGCCGGCCACGAAGATGCTGGCCAGGATCACGCCCAGCGGATGCAGGCCGGCCAGCATGGCGACGACGACACCCGTGTAGCCGTAGCCCGGCGACATATCCAGCGTGACGTAGCTGGTGCGGCCCGCCACTTCAATGGCGCCGGCCAGACCCGCCAGCGCGCCGGACAGCATGGCGGTGCCGAGCATCACGCGGTTCACCGGCAGGCCCAGAAAGCGCGAGGCGTGGGCGTTGGCGCCCACCGCGCGCATCTGGAAACCGAAGACGGTGTAGCGGTTCAGCAGCCACAGCCCCAGCGCCAGGCCCGCGGCCCACAAGAGGCCCGTGTGGGCGCGTGTGCGTTCGATGAGCTTGCCCAGTTCCAGGTCGCCGTTCAGCGCCACCGACTGCGGCCAGCCCATCGCCATCGGGTCCTTTATCGGGCCGTCCAGCATCATCGACACGAACAGCAGCACGATGAAGTTGCCGAGCAGCGTGGTCACGACCTCGTCGACACCAAGGCGGGTTTTCATGATGGCCGGAATCAGCAGCAGCAAGGCGCCGGCCAGCGCGGCCGCCAGCATCATGCCGCCGAACAGCACCGGCACCGGCAGGTCAAAGCCCGTGCCGTCATGCAGGCCGCCCACGGCCACCGCCGCCAGCGCGCCCAGATAGAGCTGCCCTTCGGCGCCGATGTTGTAGAAGCGCGCGCGGAACGCCACGGCACAGGCCAGGCCGGTCAGCATCAGCGGCGTGGCGCGCGTCAGGGTTTCTGACAGCGCGAAGCGCGTGCCGAATGCGCCTTCGAACAGCAGCGCGTAGGTGCGGCCGACGGGGGCGCCGGCCCAGGCCACCAGCAGCGTGCAGACCGCCAGCGTGAAGAGGATGGCCGCAATCGGCGCCAGCGCCAGCGCAAGGCGGCTGGGCTCGGGGCGGCGTTCCAGGATCAGTTTCATGTGATGCTCAATAGTGAAGAAAGCCAGGCGTGACGGTGCAGACCGTCATGCCCGGGTTCCCGTCATGGCCAGGCCGACGGTGGCGGGTGTCCACTCGGCCACCGGCTTGATCGCGACCAGCTTGCCGCCGCACAGCACGGCGATGCGGTCGGCCAGCGCGAAGATCTCTTCCAGGTCCTCGGACACCAGCAGCACGCCGGCGCCGCGCGCGCGGGCGGCCAGCAGCTGCTCGCGCACGTAGGCGACCGCGCCGATGTCCAGGCCCCACGTCGGTTGATCGGCCACGATGAAGCGCGGCTCGCGCGCCAGCGTGCGGCCCAGGATCAGCTTCTGCATGTTGCCGCCCGACAGGCTGCGCGTGCGCACGTCCAGCGAGGCGGCGCGCACGTCGAACTGCTTGGCCAGCGAGGCCGCGTAGGCCTTGCCGGCGCGGGCGCGGATCAGGCCGTGGCGCGCAAAGCGCTTGTCCTTCAGGTCTTCGACGATGGCGTTTTCCCACAAGGGGCTGTCGCCGATCATGCCTTCGCCGTGGCGGTCTTCCGGAATGCGGCCCACGCGCGCGGCGGTCCAGCCGGCGGGCGTGGTGGGCGCGGCGGCGTGCTCCGGTCCCAGCCGGATCGTGCCGTCCGAGGGCTGGCGCAGGCCGGTCAGCACCGACACCAGCGCCTGCTGGCCGTTGCCGGCCACGCCGGCGATGGCCACGATTTCATGGGTGTGGACCACGAGGTCCAGGCTGTCCAGGCGCGGCGCGCCATCGCGGCTGTCGCGCACGGTGACCTGGGACAAGGTGACCACGGGCGCAGCCTGCTCGGCGGCAGTCGCGGCCTCGGCGCGCGGCATGACCACCTTGCGGCCCACCATCAGTTCGGCCAGTTCCGCGGGATTGGTGCCCGCGGTGTCGCGTTCCGCCACCAGCTTGCCCTGCCGCAGCACCGCCACGCGGCGCGACACGGCCATCACTTCGTCCAGCTTGTGCGAAATGAAGATGACCGCCAGGCCTCCGTCGACAAAGCCGCGCAGCGTGGCGAACAGATCCTGCACTTCCTGCGGCGTGAGGACAGCGGTCGGTTCGTCCAGAATCAGCACGCGGGCGCCGCGATACAGCGCCTTCAGGATCTCGACGCGCTGCTTTTCACCGACAGACAGCGTGCCGACGCGCGCGTCCGGGTCCACGCCCAGGCCGAAGCGTTGACCGAGTTCCACGAGACGCTTGCGGGCCGGGCCGCGGCCCGAGGCCAGCTTCCAGAGCGATTCGGTGCCCACCATGATGTTGTCCAGCACGGTGAGGTTGTCGGCCAGCGTGAAGTGCTGATGCACCATGCCGACGCCGGCCGCCAGCGCGGCATCGGGCCGGCCGGCGGGCAAAGGTTTGCCGAAGACTTCGATACTGCCGGCGTCGGCCACATAGTGGCCGAACAGGATCGACACCAGGGTCGATTTGCCGGCGCCGTTCTCGCCCAGCAAGGCCAACACTTCGCCCTGGCGCAGCGTCAGCGAGACATCGTCGTTGGCCGTGAGGCTGCCGAAGCGTTTGGTGATCCCCGTCAGTTGCAGGGCGAGAGGCGCTTGGTTCATCGTGCCGAGGACTTGGGTTCTTTGTCGTTGACCTTCACGGTGAAGCTGCCGTCCAGGATGGCTTTTTCCTTGGCCTGGACCTTGGCGATCAGGTCGGCGGGGATCTTCTGCTCGAAGGTGCCCAGCGGCGCGAGCGACGAGCCCTTGTGCTTCATCAGCGAATACTGGCCGAAGTCATCGGCCTTGAACGCGCCGGCCTTCACCTGCTTGAGGGCTTCTTCGATGGTCGGGATCATGCTCCACAGCGCCGAGGCCACCACCGTTTCCGGGTACTGCGGCTGCGTGTCGATCACGTTGCCGATGGCCAGCTTGCCGCGTTCCTTGGCGGCGTCCGACACGCCAAAGCGCTCGGCGTACAGCACGTCCGCGCCCTTGTCGATCATCGCGAAGGCGGCTTCCTTGGCCTTCGGGGGATCGAACCACGAGCCGATGAAGGTCACCGTGAATTCGGCCTTCGGGTTCACTTCCTTGACGCCTTCCATGAACGCGTTCATCAGGCGGTTCACCTCGGGGATGGGGTAGCCGCCCACCAGGCCGATCTTGCCGGTCTTGCTCATGCCGCCGGCGATCATGCCGGTCAGGTAGGCCGGTTCCTGGATGTAGTTGTCGAACACCGAGAAGTTGGGCTGCTGCGGCTTGCCCGACGAACCCATCAGGAAGGCGGTCTGCGGATAGTCCTTGGCGACCTTGCGGGCCGCGGCTTCAACCGCGAAGGCTTCGCCCACGATCAGCTTGTTGCCCTGCTCGGCGTACTGGCGCAGCACGCGCTCGTAGTCGGCGTTGGTGACGTTTTCCGAGAACGTGTAGTCGATCTCGCCGCGGTCGCGCGCGGCGGACAGCGCGATGTGGATGCGCGACACCCATTGCTGTTCGACCGGCACCGTGTAGACGGCGGCGACCTTGATCTTGGCGGGCGCTTGCGCCAGGGCCGCGCCCGAGAACAGCAGCGCGCCGGCAGCCGCGGCCGCCAGCTTGAGCAGGCCGCGGCGGGCGATGCCGCCGGCGGACGAAAGGGAAAGGGATTTCATGCAGGTGACTCCTACGCGGGGAAGGACAGGAAATGGAGGGATGGGGGGATGCCGCCCGCCGCACGGAGGCCGCTGCCGCCGGCGGTCGTGCCGGGCAGATCGTGCGTGAACGGGGGCGTGGGATCGGTCATCGGATGGGAGCGCCAGGCGGCGCACCCGGCCAAATGGTCGAGTTCTCAGCCTGTCCTGGCGAAGCAATATGTATGCCACGGGGCGTTCCCGCGACGAGGCGGGGAAACCTGATGGCCGGGCAGGATTATAGGCACCCTCGCGGGGAAGCGTGGCACCAGTTTGGTGCGTGGCGTCCCGATGGATGGACACCGGCGGGTCGTGCGACGCACTGCAATGGAACGCAGTGTTGCCGCGCGGACGGCAGGGTCTATGCCCCAAGCGCGAGGCCGCGCGCCTAAAATTGCGCGCATGAGCCGCGCCCGCGCCGCGCGCGGCAAGCTGGAAACCCCAATGCAAGATATTCAATTGCTGCTCGAACAGTACGGCGGGTGGCTCGTGTTCGCCAACGTCCTCATCGAGCAAGCCGGTCTGCCGGTGCCCGCCTACCCCATGATGATCGCCGCCGGCGCGCTGGCCGGCGCTGCCGGCTGGCTCGTGCCGCTGCTGGCCGCCACGGCCGCGTGTCTCATCGCCGACAGCCTGTGGTACTGGGCGGGAAGGCGCTACGGGTCGCGTCTGCTGGGCGTGGTCTGCAAGCTGTCGTTGTCGCAGGACTCGTGCATCCGGCAGACGCAGCGGCTGTACCTGCGCATCGGCGTGCGCGCGCTGCTGGTGTGCAAGTTCCTGCCGGGCGCGGGCGCGCTGTCCACCGTCATGGCCGGGCTGACCAACACGCCTTACCGCCGCTTCTTCCTCTATGACCTGGCTGGCGCGCTGATCTGGGTGGGCTCGGCGCTGCTGCTCGGCGGCCTCTTCCACAGCGTCATCAACGACGTGCTGGACATCCTGGGCACCTACGGCCCGATGGGACTGGCGGTGCTGGCGGCCGTGCTGGCGCTCTATATCGTGGCGCGCTTTCTGCGGCGCAAGATCCTGCTGCGCAGCCTGCGCGTCATTCCACGGCTATCGGTCGACGAACTGATGCAATGGCGCCAGGACGGCCGCGAGGCGCTGGTCTTCGACGTGCGGCCCGAGGCGCAGCGCGATGCCGCGCGCATTCCGGGCGCCGTGGCCGTGGACCTGAAGCAGCCGTTGCCCGCGCTGGATCCCGGCGCGATCGATTCCGACATCGTGGTCTATTGCGCGTGCCCGAATGAAGTGTCCGCCGCGCTGCTCGCCTCGCGGCTGCGCGCGGCCGGCTACCGCAAGATCTGGGCATTGCGCGGCGGCTACGAGGCCTGGGTGGAGCGCGAACAGCAGGCGTGAGGCGTCCAGGACAGCAAGCCTGGTGCGTCTTGGGCAGGCCCCACGCGTAGAGCCGCAAGCCTGAAGCGTCCAGCGCATGATCCATCGGCCGTCGCGCGTGCGCGGCGGCGTGGCCCGGGCGCATAATGCCCGCATTGGCCCGCGCCTGACGCGGGCAGCCAACAGGAGACAGGCATGCGGTTGTTGTTCTTGGGCGCCGGTGGCACCGGCGGATACTTTGGCGGACGCGCGGCGCAGGCCGGCGCGGACGTGACGTTCCTGGTGCGCGAGCCGCGCGCCGCGCGCATCCGCGAACACGGTTTGCGCATCCAGAGCCCGCTGGGCGACGCCACGCTGCACCCCAAACTGGTTACGCAGCAGACGCTGCAGGAAAGCTATGACGTCGTCGTGCTGTCCTGCAAGGCCTACGACCTGGACAGCGCCATCGAGGCTATCCGCCCCGCCGTCGGGCCGGACACCGCCGTGCTGCCCATCATGAACGGCGTGCTTCAGTACGACGTGCTGGACCGCGAGTTCGAGCCGCATCGCGTGCTGGGCGGCCTGTGCCAGATCAACGCCACGCTCGGCTCCGAAGGCGAAGTCGTCCACCTGGGCAAGCACGCCAACCTGGTGTTCGGCGAACGCGCCGGCCCCACCCGCAGCGAGCGCTGCGTGGCGCTGGAGCAGGCGCTGGCGGGCGGCGAATACGTCAGCCGCCTCAGCGAAAACATCTATCAGGACATCTGGGAAAAGTACGTCATGCTGACGACGCTGGCCGCAGCCACCTGCCTGATGCGCGGCTCGGTCGGCGAGATCGCGTCCACCGACGACGGCGTCGACATCCTGCTCGGTCTGCTGCAGGAATCGCAGTCGGTGGCCGCAGCCTCCGGTCACACCGTGCGGCCCGAGGCGGACGCCACCGTGCGCAAGCTGCTGTCGGACCGCACCCAGCCCATGACGGCCTCCATGTTCCGCGACCTGCGCCAGGGCCTGCCCGTCGAGGCCGACCACATCGTCGGCGACATGGTCCGCCGTGCCCGCACGCTGGGCGTGGACGCGACTTACCTGCGCGTGGCCTATTCGCATCTGCAGGTCTACCAGGCGCAACGCGCCGCCCGCTGATCGCGGGGGCGGCCCCTGTTCAAGCGGGGCCGCCGGGCGCACACTGATCGGGCGTGCCGCTGCTGCGTGCACGCCCGGTCAATCCCCAGCCGCCCGCCGCCATCCACCGCATTGGTGCATGGATTGCAAAGAACTCTTCCTGTTTGACGGGTTTTTCGTTCGGATTTGACCGAATAGTATGGCTTTGCCTTGAGCCGGAGCCTGTTCCGCCGCAATCGTGCGGCGCCTGTTCCCGGCCCATCCTTCCAGGAGCAAGACCATGAAAATCGCATTGATCGGCATTACCGGGCGCGTGGGTTCGCGCGTGGCAGACGAATTGCTCAAGCGCGGCCATCAAGTGACGGGCATCGCCCGCACCCAAGGCGAAGTGAACGAGCAGCCGGGCCTGACCGTCCGCCAGGGCGACGCCACCGATCCCGAAGGCCTGACCCCCATCCTGGCCGGCCACGACGCCGTCATCAGCGCCACGCGCTTCGTGTCCGCCGACGCCAAGCCGCTGCTGGCCGCCGTCAAGAACGCCGGCGTGCCGCGTCTGCTGGTGGTGGGCGGCGCCGGCAGCCTGCTGGTCGCACCCGGCAAGATGCTGATCGACACCCCAGAATTCCCCGATGCCTACAAGCCCGAGGCCCGCGCGGGCGTCGTGTTCCTGGACACGCTGCGCCAGGAAAAGGTGCTGAACTGGACCTTCCTGTCGCCCTCGGCCCTGTTCGAACCCGGCGAGCGCACCGGCACGTTCCGCGTGGGCGACGACCATCTGCTGGCCGACGACGACGGCAAGAGCTGGATTTCGATGGAAGACTACGCGATCGCCCTGGCCGACGAGATCGAGACGCCCCAGCATTCGCGCCGCCGTTATACCGTCGGATACTGATCCTCGGACGCGTTTGTTTGTAAACTGGCAGGCCGCCAATCGGCGTCATCTGAGTAGTCCTGTATGCGTAAGAAGTGGAAATCCTTGGCCGCCTGCCTGCTGGTCGCCGCCAGTTGCGTGGCAACTGCGCCGGCGCTTGCCGCCGCGCCGCAATCGAACAAGGAAATCGCCGTCGCGTTCTTCCGCATGATGTTCCAGGACCGCGACGTCGACGAGGCGGTCCGCCTGTATGTCGGCCCGAACTACACGCAGCACAATCCGTACATGCAGGACGGCGTCGGGCCGATGGTCGACTTTTTCCCGCGCTACTTCGAGCAGCATCCGCAGGCCATCGTCGAGATCAAGCGCGTCATCGCCGAGGGCGACCTCGTCATGATCCACAACCTGTGGCGCGATTCGCCGGAAGACCGCGGCCAGGCCGTGGTCGACATCTTCCGCGTCCAGGACGGCAAGATCGTCGAACACTGGGACGTCAGCCAGGAAATCCCCGAGAATCCCGCCAACAAGAACGGCATGTTCTAGGTGTCCATGATCGAACCCGTAGACCTGCCCCGCGCCTATCTCCTTCTGAACCACGGCCCGACTGTGCTGGTCACCAGCGCGCACGGCGATGCCCGCAACGTGATGGCCGCGGCGTGGGCCATGCCGCTGGACTTCAGTCCGCCCAAGATGCTGGTCGTGGTGGACAAGAACACCTGGACGCGTGAACTCATCGAAGCGTCGGGCGAGTTCGCGCTGTGCATTCCGTCGCGGGCGCAGGCGCGCGCCACGATGGTCGTGGGTTCGCAATCCGGGCGCGACGAAGACAAGTTCCAGGCCAGCGGCCTGACGACGTTTCCCGCCAGCAAGATCGGCGCGCCGCTCATCGAGGGTTGCCTGGGCTGGCTGGAATGCAAGGTCATTTCCGAACCGCACAACCAGCAGGCCTACGATCTCTTCATCGGCGAGGTCGTGGCCGCGTGGGCGGCGCCGGACGTGTTTTCCGGCAACCGCTGGCACTTTCCGGACGACGAGCGCCGGTCGGTGCACTACCTGGCCGGCGGCTCCTTCTTCGCCACCGGCGAAGCCTTCAACGTCGCCGATCCGGAGTAAGGGCCATGCGCAGTGTGTACCTGGCGGGTTTCGATGTCTTTCTGCCCGATGCCGTGGCGCACGGCGAACGGCTCAAGACCTTGTGCGCCACCTACGGTTTCGAGGGCCTGTTCCCGCTGGACAACGCCGCGCCGCCGGAACTTGCCGGGCAGGCGCTTGCAGAATGGATCTACCGCGCGAACGTCGCGCTGATCCGTCGGGCCGACATGGTGATGGCAAACCTGAATCCGTTTCGCGGCGCCGAGCCCGATTCGGGCACGGCTTTTGAAGTGGGCTACGCGATCGCCTGCGGCAAGCCCGTGTGGGGCTACACAAACCAGGCCGGCACGCTGATCGATCAGGTGGCGGTGGGGGCGGCGGCGGACGACGGCGCCTCGCGCATGGTCGACGCGCAAGGCCATACCGTCGAGGACTTCGGGCTGAATCTGAACCTGATGCTGGCGTGCAGCGCGCGCATCGTGACGGGCGGCCCGGCGGACTGCCTGGCCAGAATGGCGCGCGGCGCCTGAGTCCGGCAGCTAAGCGCGCGCCGGCTTCGCCTTTTTGGCGGCGCTGGCTGTCTTGATGGCTTTGGCCGGCTTGCCTGCGCTGACCGTCCTGGCCGCCTTCGGGGCAGCTTTGACTGCCTTGCTCATCTTGCCCGGCGCGGCGTTTCCAGACGCGCCCAGGTATCCCATGACCGCATCGACCACCGCGCCTTCCAACTGCTTGGGCGTGAAGCCCGCGGGCGGCTCGAGCGCGGCCGCGTGCACCAGCGACTCCATGATCCGCAACACCACGTAGGTCGCCAGATCCCGGTCTTGCTGCGCGACTTCGGCGCGGTGCAACTCCAGCAGATGCCGCATGCGGCGGTGGATGTCCTGGTCCGCGCGGCTGTGCTCGTGCGGCTGGTCGAACAGCGGAAACTCCCTTTCCAGTACGCGGTGCAGCGCGGGCTCCAGCAGATGCGCGTGCAGCATCGCCTGCACGATCGCGCCCACGCGCTCGCGCAGCGTGGCCGCCGGGTTGCCGTTCAGCACGTCGTCGATCACGTCCAGCATCTGGTTGTCGTGCCGGTCATGCAGCGCGGCGATCAGCGCGTTCTTGTTGGGAAAGTATTGGTAGAGCGAGCCCACGCTCACGCCCGCCGTTTCCGCGATCAGATTCGTATTGGTGCCGGCATACCCGTGTGAGGCCAGAACCTGAGCCGTGGCCTGGAGAATGGTGTCGACGGTTTGCTGCGATCTGAGTTGGCGCGGTGATTTCCGGGGCTGGGGAATGACGGTCATGAGTGAGGCAAAGGGCGAGAATCAAACGTGAGCAATGGCTCATTGAATTGGCGGCACGCGATGACAGGCCGGCCAATCGTGGTCGGGCGCCGCGGCCGCCAGGCGGCCATGGACCTGCATCGCTTCGCGCGAATTATGCCATCCGCTCATGCCCGCGATCGGGGCGCGCGCACTCGTTCAAATGCTCGTTCAACAACTCACCCTGTCGACGCCGCCCGCGGCCAGCGCAGCCGCGGGCGCGTTCTACGAGTGCGTTCAGACCGTCGCCGCCATCTCCAGCACTTCGTCGTCGATCGCTTCGGCTTGGCCGTCCTTGAGCTTTTGCAGATGGTCGGCCAGTTCAGCGATGGTCAGCGCCACCAGCCCGTGCTCGGCGGCGTAGCGATCCAGCGCCGCGCCGCGCATCATCGTGCCGTCGGCATTCATCAGTTCGCACAGCACGCCCGCCGGGCGCATGCCGGCCAGCACGGCCAGGTCCACCGACCCTTCGGTGTGGCCGCGGCGCGTCAGCACGCCGCCCGGTTGCGCGCGCAGCGGGAATATGTGGCCGGGGCTGACGATGTCGTCTGGCTGCGCCGACGGCGAGATGGCGGCGCGGATGGTGGTGACGCGGTCGACGGCGGACACGCCGGTGCTCACGCCTTCGCGCGCCTCGATCGACACGGTGAAGGCCGTGGCAAAGCGGCTCTGGTTGCGCTGAACCATCGGTGGCAATTCCAGGCGATCCAGTGTGTCGCCGGGTAGGCACAGGCAGACGATGCCGCTGCCGTCGCGGATGAGCTGCGCCATGACGGGCACGGTCAGCTTGTCGGCCGCGACGATCAGGTCCGCTTCGTTCTCGCGGTCAAAGTCGTCCATGAGGATGACGGGACGGCCCAGGCGCAGATGATGCAACGCGCGCGACAGGCGCACGGCAAAGGGCTGCGAAGCCAGGCTGGGGATGGGGGACTGCTGGGTGAAGGCAACGTTGGACATTGAAACGCTCTCGCAAAAGGATGGGGCGAAAAACGTTTCAGGGCTAATCGACAGCCGAACGCAATACGGCCAGGCAAGGCGCAAACGCGCCCGGCGCAGCCGAGTATGTGCCGGCACATCTTCTCTCATCCGGACTATGACCGTCGGCCCTGGCATCTCACCAGATCTGCTGACCCCGGCCAAAGCTTGGCCGGGCGCTCGCGGGCTCGCCACATTGCATGGCATACCGCCGGTGGGGAATTGCACCCCGCCCTGAAGACGTACTGCATGTCGTGTTAACGACCGCTCGATTGTACGCCTGTCCGCAGCGCGGGGCTGAATATGCTTATTGCGGTTGGGGTCTTGGGAAACGGGGCGACGGGCCCCGTTTTCCGTCAGGCGGCCTTGGCGGCCTCGGATGTTTCAGTTTTCGCGGTCTTGGCGGCGTTGGCTTTCCTGGCCTTGCCTGCATCGGTCTTGGTGGCCTTGTCCGCATCGGCCTTCTTCGCCTTTTTCTTGGGCAGCGCCAGCATCGTACCGCGGCAAGGCGGCGTGCCGCAGAGGCACTTGTAGCCTTCCTTCAGCGCCTTCGTGATGCGGCCGTCCAGGACCAGACCGTAGTCGTAAGACAGTTCCGTGCCGCGCGGAATGTCCTGCAGCGCCACGATGTAGACGCGCTTGCCGTGCTTGCCCTCCTGCGCCTCGCAGTTGGGCTGGCAGGAATGGTTGATCCAGCGCGCATCGTTGCCTTCGTCGCCACCGTCGATCACGCGGCCGGAGCTGAGCGCGAAGAAGAACGTGTGGAAGGGATCGTCCGGATTCGTGGGATGGCGGCGGTCGGCTTCCTTGGCGCTGATGCGCGCGCCGCCGTACTCGATGATGCGCGTGCCTGCAGGGATCTTGCGGGCGGCGAAGACGCCGTTGCCGTGCAGCTTGGAGCGGCGGACGGCATACCAGGGCTTGATCGGAGTGTCTTCGGTGGTCATTGAGGCTCGAGGGTGGCGGTGAGACGAAACAGAATTATATCGGCGGCTTTTTTGCGCGATGACAGGCGTATAGTTGGCGCCGCCTTGTCCCTTGCTTGATATTCATCATGATCGTCCGTCCGCGGCCATCCGCGCTGGCTTTGTTCTTTGTACTGCGCGGTTCCATCATTCCGCGCATCCTCAGCAGGATCATCGTCATCACGGTGCTCTCCTGCGTGGTGGTGTGGATGTACCACCGCCAGTTCTTCTCGCCCGCGCACCTGACCGCGGTGCCCTTCTCGCTCTTCGGTCTGGCCCTGTCCGTCTTCATGGGCTTTCGCAACAACGTCTGCTATGACCGCTGGTGGGAAGCCCGCAAGCAGTGGGGCGACCTCGTCGTGCAGGCGCGCAGCCTGGCGCGCGAAAGCGCCGTGCTGCTGGCGGCCAGCACCGCCAATCCGGTGCAGGAACGGCTGGTGCGGCGCTGCATCGGTTTCGGCTACGGGCTGGCGGCGCGGCTGCGCGGACAGGACATGGTCGAGGCCGTGCGTCCGTGGGTGCAGCAGGACGAACTGGATTCGCTGGCCGGCTGCCGCAACGTGCCCGATGCGCTGCTCTTGTCCATCAACCGGGATCTCGCGGCCTGCCTGCGGCGCGGGGAACTGACCGACATCCTGTATCAGGGGCTGACCCAGCGCGTGGCGCAGTGCGCCGCGATCCAGGCGGCCTGCGAACGCATCAAGTTCACGCCCTGTCCGTTCGCCTACTCGCTGCTGCTGCATCGCACCGCATGGCTGTTCTGCCTGCTGCTGCCCTTCGGTCTGGTGGGCACGCTGGAGTTTCTGACGCCGCTCGCGGTGACCATCGTCGCCTATACGTTCTTCGGCCTGGACGCGTTGGGCGACGAGCTGGAAGATCCCTTCGGCGCGGACGAAAACGACCTGCCGCTGTCGGCGCTGGCCCGCGTGATCGAGATCGATCTGCTCGAAGGGCTGGGCGTGCGGCCGCTGCCGGAGCCGGCGGTGCCCGTGGATTACGTGCTGCGCTGAGGGCGTTGGAATGCCGGCCGTGGCGATGGGGCCGCCCATCGCGACTGGCGCCGCCCCTACGCGACTGGCGCTGCCCTATGCCAATGGCGCTGCCCTACGCCGCCGGCCCAGGCCCCGGCCCCGTCAGCGGCAGCTTGGTTTCCTTCAACCGGCGCAGCACGAAGCAGGACTTGCTGTGCCGGATCCCGGGGATGCGGTAGAGCTGTTCGCGCAGCAGGCGCTCGTAGTCGCGGGTGTCTCGCACGGCGATGCGGATGTAATAGTCATAGTCGCCCGACACCAGAAACGCCTCCAGCACCTCCGGTATCTGAGCCAGCGCGCGCCCGAATTCGTACAGTGTCTCTTCGCTGTGGCTTTCCAGCGTCACGTGGACGATGACCGTGTCCATGAAGCCCAGGCTGGCCGGATCGATGTCCACCGTGTAACCGCGAATCACCCCGGCGCTTTCCATGCGCTTGATGCGGTTCCAGCACGGCGTGGACGACAAACCGACCGCCGCGCCGATGTCGTTCAGGCTGGCGCGCGCGTTGTCCTGCAGCACCTTCAAAATGGCCAAGTCGAACTTGTCGAGGTTCATTTTCTTTGATTCCTCCAAATCAAAGATGAATTTACTCCGTTCGTCCGTTATCCGTGGAAAAGAAGATAAAAATTCTTCGAATCTACCAATAAGATGGATAGCATGAACGATCGCCTGCACCCCACCGCCGCCGCCGCCCTGGCCGCCACCGAAACCGCCCCTGAAAACGGGGCGAAAATTCTGCTCGACACGCTGATTGCGCACGGTGTCGATACGGTCTTCGGGTATCCGGGCGGGGCGGTCCTGCCCCTGTACGACGCCCTGTACGCCGAGCCGCGGCTGCGCCACGTGCTGGTGCGCCACGAGCAGGCCGCCGTGCACGCCGCCGAGGGCTACGCTCGCACCACCGGCCGCACGGGCGTGGTGTTCGTGACCTCCGGCCCCGGCATGGCGAACACGACGTCGGGCCTGCTGGATGCCATGTGCGATTCGATCCCGGTGCTGTGCATCAGCGGCCAGGTGGCCACGGCGGCCATCGGCACCGACGCCTTCCAGGAATGCGACGCCATCGGCATCTCGCGTTCCGTCACCAAGTGGAACACCCAGATCCGCGCGGTGGACGACGTGGCCAGCGTGACGGCCCGTGCGTTTGAACTGACGCGCCAGGGCCGTCCCGGACCGGTGCTGGTGGATTTTCCCAAAGACGTACAGCTTGCCGTGCCGCGCGACAGCGATGGGCTTGACGCGCCGTCGCAGCACAAGCTGGCCGCGCTGCGCGCGCGCCGCCAGTCCGGCAAGCTGGCGGCCAAGCTGCCGCAGTCGGCCGTGCGCCGCGCCGCCGCGCTGATCGCGCAGGCCAAGCGGCCCATCTTTTACGGCGGCGGTGGCCTGGTGAACGCCGGCCCCGAGGCCTGCGAGGCGTTCACCGACCTGGTGCACCACACCGGCGCGCCCTGCACGCTGACGCTGATGGGCCTGGGCGCGTTCCCCGCGTCCGACCCGCAATTCGTGGGCATGCTTGGCATGCACGGCACGGTCGAGGCCAACCTTGCCATGCACAACTCCGATCTCGTCGTCTGCATCGGCGCGCGCTTTGACGACCGCATCACCGGCAAGCTGTCGGAATTCTGCCCGCACGCCCGCAAGATCCATATCGACATCGACCCCGCCTCGATCAACAAGGTCGTGCGCGTGGACGTGGCGCTGGTCGGCGACTGCCTGCCGCTGGTGCGCGCGCTGCGCGCCGAGCTGGGCGACACGCCGCTCGAGCCCGCGCGTCTGGCGCCCTGGTTCAAGCGCATCGACGCCTGGCGCGCGCAGGACTGCCTGGGCTTCACGCCCGCGCCCGACGCCATCCTGCCCCAGCACCTGATGTCGCGCCTGAACGCCGCGCTGGCGGATCGCGATGCCATCGTCTCCACGGACGTCGGCCAGCATCAGATGTGGGCCGCGCAATATCTGCGCTTTGACCGGCCGAACCGTTGGTTGACGTCCGGCGGCGCCGGCACCATGGGTTACGGCGTGCCCGCCGCCATCGGCGCGCAGGTCGCGCACCCGGACAAGACCGTGGTCTGCGTCAGCGGCGACGCGTCGGTGCTGATGAACATCCAGGAACTGTCCACCGCCATGCAGCACGAGACGCCCGTCAAGGTCGTGTTGTGCAATAACGGCTACATGGGCATGGTGCGCCAATGGCAGGAACTGATCCACGGCGGCCGCTACAGCCACAGCTACAACGCGTCACTGCCGGATTTCGTGGCGCTGGCGAAGGCCTTCGGCTGGGGCGCGGCGCGGGTGGATGACCCCGCCAAGCTGGATGCCGCGCTGGCAGAATGCCTGGCGCATGATGGTCCGTACTTCCTGGACGTGGCGGTCACGGCGCAGGAAAACTGCTTCCCGATGATGCCTGCGGGGCATGGCCACCAGAAGATGATGCTGGCCGAAGGCGTGTGGTATCAGGACGAGACGACCTGAGACGTTGCCGAAGTGGGTGTTAGACGGCTTGCAGCCGCTGACACCCGCACCGTCTTCAAAACTGGATAGACAACCCGCCGTCCACCACCAGCACGTGACCGTTCACATACGACGCTGCGGGGGACGCCAGGAACACGGCGGCGCCCGCGATTTCCTCCGGCTCTCCCCAACGCCCCGTCGGATTGCGCGCAGCAACGCGCGGGCCGAACTGCGGGTCCGCGACCATCTCCGCGTTGGTTTCCGTGGCAAACGTCCCCGGCGCGATGGCGTTGCTGGTGATGTGGTGCGGGCCGAACTCCGCCGCCAGCGCCCGCACCATGCCGGTCAGGCCCTGTTTGGCCGCGGGATACACCGCATCGCCCGCGCGTGCCAGTTCCCCCACCACCGACGTGATCGCGATCAGCCGCCCGCCACCCTGGCGCATCATGCGCTCGGCCGCGAACTTGGCCAGCAGCATGCCGGCCACCAGGTCCGTGTCGATCAGTTCGCGGATTTCGGCCGGGCTGGTGTCGCGCAGCGTCTTGCGATTGCGCGCGCCCACGTTGTTCACCAGGATGTCCAGGCGCTCGTGCTCGCTGTCGATGCGTTCGAACGCCTCTGCCATCGCCGCGTCGTTGCTCACGTCAAACGGCAGCGGATGCGCGTCCAGCCCCGCGCCGGTCAGCTCACCCACCGCCGCGTTGACCGCTTCAACATTGCGGCCGTTGATCAGCACGCGCGCACCACAGCCGGCCAGCGCCCGCGCGATGCAAAAGCCCAGCCCACGTGCCGAGCCGGTCACCAGCGCCACCTGTCCCGTCAGGTCGAAATTGCGCAGATACGGAAGTGTCTTCATCAATCGGGCCTCGCTCATTCCCGGAATTCCGGCGCCCAGTGCAAGAGCCGCCGTTCAATCCACGTCACACAATAAACCAGCGCGATGCCGACAATGGACAGCAGCGTCACCGCCGCGAACATGTCGGTGGCGTTCAGCGTCGCCAGCGCGGTGATCATCAGATAGCCCATGCCCGTGGTCGAGCCCACGAATTCCGCCAGCACCACGCCAATCAGCGCAAAGCTGATGGCATTGGGCAGCGCGGCAAACGTCCAGGCCGCCGCCGTCGGAATGCGCACGCGCCACAGGATCTGGCGCGGCGAACCGCCCAGTGTGCGGCAGAAGTCGACAAGCTCCCGTTCCACGCTGCGTCCGCCCTTGTAGGTGTTGAAGAACACCAGAAAGAACACGACGAACCACGACGTGACCACCTTGGATGCCAGCCCGAGCCCGAAGAACATGGTGATGAGCGGCACGAACGCGATCCGCGGCATGGAGTTGAACGCCACGATGAACGGGTTGAACACGTCGGCCAGAAAGCGGCTGCGGCTGAGCGTCATGCCCACCACGAAGCCGCTGCCCACGCCCACCACCAATCCGACAAGCGTGGCCTGCAGCGTCAGCCACAAATGCGGCCAGACTGAACGCGGCCCGGGCTGCAGCCATTCCCACAACCGCACGGCCACGCGCGAGGGCTGGCTGATGAAAAACGGATCGAACAGCGTGTTCTGCGCAAACCACGGGATGCGCGTCAGCGTCTCCCACGAGCCCAGGATGACGGCAAGGATCAGGACCTGCCACAAGGTGATGCGCACGCGGCGTGCGACGGCGGCGCGGCGGTCCAGGCGAAGCTGGTCCTGCAGGGTGTCAGCGGTATCAATCGAGGTCATGACGCGTATCGGTTCAGGCGGCGGCGCGGAACTGCTGGCCCAGCACGCTCCAGAGGCTTTGCACGTGGGAGACGAACTGCGGCGTTTCGCGCAGGGTGAAGACGTCGCGCGGATGCGGGATCCGGATGCGCTCGTCCAGCAGCACGCGGCTGGGCGGGCCGGACAGTACCACCACGCGATCGGACAGCAGGATGGCTTCGTCCAGGTCGTGCGTGACCATCACGATGGTCTGGCCCAGCTTGCGCCAGATCTCCATCAGCTCGCGATGCAGGTGCGTCTTGGTGTGCGTGTCCAGTGCGCCGAAGGGCTCGTCCAGCAGCAGGATGCGCGGCTCGACGGCCAGGCTCATCAGCAGCGCCACGCGCCGCCGCATGCCGCCCGACAACTGATGCGGAAAGGCGTCGGCAAAGGCGCTCAGGTGGCCAAGTTCCAGCAGCTCGGCGACACGCTTGGCGATCCGGTCGGCCGGCACGCCCTGAAACTTCAGCCCCAGCGCCACGTTCTTCCTGACGCTGAACCACGGCAGCAGCGTGTCCTTCTGGAAGATGTAGCCCAGCGCCGGCGGTACCTGTCCATCCACCACACGCCCGTCCACCTTGATGGTGCCCGTGGTGGGACGCAGAAAGCCCGCGATCATGTTCAGCAGCGTGCTCTTGCCGCAGCCGGACGGCCCGACGATGGACACGAATTCGCCTTCGTTGATCGTCAGGCTGACCTCGCCGACGGCGTGCGTCGTGCCCTGGCGCGACTGGTACGCCTTGCCTACCTTGTCCAGCGTAATCATCAAAGGCCCCGGGCCTTGCGCACGAAGCTCATGTTCACGCACTTGGCGTAGGGCACGGTCTTGATTTCTTCGTTCGAGAACTGGCGGCCGTCGCCCATGATGGCCGTCATGCGGTTGTACGCGTCCTCGGTGATGATGTTGTCCTTCAGGAACACCGTCTCCTTGTAGACGCCCAGCGTCTTCTCGATGGCGGGGCGCGGGAAGGCGCTCAGGTAATCGTCGTAGATCACGTCCGTAATTGCGGCCGCGCTGTTCGCCGTGATGAAGTCCTGCGCCTTGACCATGGCGGTCACAAAGGCCTGCACGACCTCGGGACGTTTCTGGATGGTGTCCTGCAGCGTCAACGCCGCGATGCCGGGCACGTCGCCGCCCATGAACTCGTTCCACGACGCTTCCGTGGTGGCGTCGAAAATAGGCACGCCCCAACCTTCCTGGCGCGCCTGTTCCATCATCGACATGGTGGCCATGCTGGCCGCGACCGACCCGGTCTTGAGCGCGCCCAGCATGGTCGCCAGATCGCCCAGCGGGCGGATGTCGACCTTGTCGGCCACGCCGGCCTTCTGCATCAGGTACAGCGCCATCAGCCACGTGCTGGACTGCGGCTGCGTCGCGCCGACGCGCTTGCCCGCCAGGTCCTTTAGCGACTTGATCTTGCCGCTTTCAAAGTCTTCGCGGCGCACGATCACGTTGGCGTAGGTCAGCTTGCGGTCAAAGCCGAACACCAGCGCGGCGGGCTTGCCCGCGATGGTCAGTGCGGGCGCGGCGGTGGCCGCCGTGGCGCCGAACACGATCTGGCCGGCGGCCAGCAACTGGTTGGTGCGCGGACCGCTTTGCGAATTCAGGTACTCGACCTCCAGGCCGCCTTCTCCGAAAAAGCCCTTCTTCAGCGCCACATAACCGGCCGCGAAAAAGGGGTCGATGCTGCCCTGGCCGTACACGACCTTGCCCAGCTTGGGCTGCGCGAAAACGACGCGCCCATTGAGCAGGCTGATGCCGGCAAAGGCGGACGCAGCAGCCAGCACGCGGCGGCGGGTGGTGAAGTCGGAGCTACGGGTCATGTCGTCCTCGAAGTGTCTGGGTTGCAGCTGTTTGGCGTCAACAATACCCCAGCGATTGCTGCCCAACAATGGAAAACGCCCGGTTTCCCGGGCGTTCGGTCTTGCGACGCGGTGCGGATTACGCCGCGGTCTTCTTGGGTGCGGCCTTTTTCACGGCCTTCTTGGCGGCGGTCTTGGTTGCCGTTTTGGTGGCCGTTTTGGCCGCTGCCTTCTTGGCGGGCGCCTTCTTCGCAGCCGTCTTGGCCGCCGTCTTGGTGGCGGTCTTCGTCGCCGTCTTGGCCGGCGCGCGCGCACGGCCCGGCTTCTCGGGGCGCGGCTCGAACTCGAAGCCGACCTTGCCGTCCGGCTGGCGCACCAGGAACGCCTTGAACTTGCGGTTCGTGCGGCTGGAGACAAAGCCGTCCAGCAGATCGGTGCGGCCGTTGGTCAGCAGCTTTTCCATCTGCTCGCGCGAGATCTCCTGCTGCAGGATGACCTTGCCCGACCGGAAATCGCACGACTTCTCGGGGCCGACGGACTTTTCGCAGACGTAGCTCATGCCGTGCTCGAACACGCGCGACTGGCATTTCGGGCATGGGCCCACCGGCGTGTGGCCGGAGAAGTCCACGGCTTCGTTGTCGTCCTCGTCGTTCTGGCCGAAGTCGAATTCCAGCTTGTATTCGTCGCTGATGCGCAGGATGGCGGCGAACGGTCGGCCCATCTTGCTGATGAAGCCTTGCAGCGGACCGATTTCGCGCTTGGCCAGCAGTTCCTCGACTTCCGGCAGTTCGAACGTGCGGCCGCCCGGGTGCTTGCCGATGGAAAAGTCGCAGGCCGTGCAGGCGTAGCGGCGGTAGTTTTCCTTGACCACCGCGCCGCATTTGGGGCACGGCGTAGTCAGCGTGGCGTAGTCGCCCGGCACCGTGTCGCGCTCGTATTCCTTGGCGCGCTTGACGATGACCTGCGTCATCTGCGCGATCTCGCGCATGAAGGCCTCGCGGCCCAGCCCGCCCTGCTCGATCTGCTTGAGCTTGTGCTCCCATTCGCCGGTGAGCTCGGGCGAGGTCAGTTCGGCCACGTCCAGGCCCGACAGCAGCGTCATGAGCTGGCGCGCCTTGGCGGTGGGCACCAGGTCGCGGCCTTCACGGCGCAGGTAGCTTTCGTTGAGCAGGCCTTCGATGATGGCCGCGCGCGTGGCCGGGGTGCCCAGGCCGCGCTCGGACATGGCCTCGCGCAGTTCCTCGTCGTCCACCAGCTTGCCCGCGCCTTCCATGGCCGACAGCAGCGTGCCTTCGTTAAAGCGCGCGGGCGGCTTGGTCGACAGGCCGACGGCTTCGATTTCTTCCGTGCGCACGGTCTCGCCGTCCGCCACGGGCACCAGATTGGCGTCCTCGCCCTGGGCTTCCTTGCCGTAGACGGTCAGCCAGCCCGGATTGACCAGCACCTTGCCGTCCGTGCGGAAGCGATGCCCCTGCACTTCGGTCAGGCGCGTCGTGACGCGGTACTCCGCGGCGGGGAAGAACACCGCCAGGAAGCGCTTGAGCACCAGGTCGTAGAGCTTGGCTTCGGCTTCGCTCAGGTCGTGCGGGATCTGCAGCGTGGGGATGATGGCAAAGTGATCCGACACCTTCTTGTTGTCGAAGATGCGGCGGTTCGGCTTGACCCACTGTTGGCTGACGACGGTGTCGGCATGGCGCGCCAGGCCGCCCACGGCGTTGGACCCGCCCTTGGCCAGCGCGCGCATGGTTTCCTGCACCGTGCTGATGTAGTCCTCGGGCAGGTAGCGCGAATCGGTACGAGGGTAGGTCAGCGCCTTGTGGCGTTCGTACAGTGTCTGCGCCAGCGCCAGCGTGGTCTTGGCCGAGAAGCCGAAGCGGCCGTTGGCCTCGCGCTGCAGCGACGTCAGGTCGTACAGGGCCGGCGACATCTGGCTCGACGGCTTGGATTCTTCGGTCACGCTGCCCGGCTTCTCGCGGCAGGCGGCGACCACGCTTTGCGCGGCGGCGGCCGACCACAGGCGCGATTCGCGCTTTTCGGGATCTTTTTCGTCTTTCTTGAACTGCGGGTCGATCCAGCGGCCTTCGTACAGGCCAGCGGCCGCGACGAAGGTGGCGCGCACTTCCCAGTAGTCGCGCGGCACGAAGCGGCGGATGCGCTCTTCGCGTTCGGCCACGATGGCCAGCGTGGGCGTCTGGACCCGTCCGACCGGCGTCTTGAAGAAACCGCCGTCCTTGCTGTTGAAGGCGGTCATGGCGCGCGTGCCGTTGATGCCAACCAGCCAGTCGGCTTCGGCACGCGAGCGCGCCGCGGCTTCCAGCGGCTTCATCTGCGTATCGTCGCGCAGGTTGGCGAAGGCCTCGCGGATGGCGGCCTGGGTCATCGACTGCAGCCACAGGCGCTGAATCGGCTTCTTCACGCCCGCGTACTGAACGATGTAGCGGAAGATCAGTTCGCCTTCACGTCCCGCGTCACAGGCGTTGATGATGGCGTCCACGTCCTTGCGCTTGGCCAGGCGGACAAGCAGCTTAAGGCGTTCGGCGGACTTCTTGTCGGTCGGGCCCAATTCGAAGGCAGGCGGAATCACGGGCAGGTGCGTGAAGCTCCACTTTCCCTTGACCGGATCGTTGGGCGCGACCAAGCTGAGCAAATGGCCGATGCTGGAAGCGAGCACGTAACGTTCGCTTTCAAAATAGTCGCCCTCGCGCGCAAAGCCTCCCAAGGCGCGTGATATATCAAGGGCCACCGAGGGCTTCTCGGCAATAATCAGCGTTTTATTCATGTGTATCCAGTGGCGGTAGTCCCGCCGTATCAGCGCGGATAATAAGATCGGAGATTCGCCAGATGCAAGTCGGCACTGAAAGCAAAGCGGGATCCGAACTGCACGCTTGGCGTCAATTTTTGTCGCGAAGCACCTTGTGGCTAGGGGTTTTGCTGCTGGGCAGCGCTGCCGTTTGCTGGGTTGCCGCCAACTGGCAGGACATGACAAAAATGCAGCGCTTTGCCGGCGTGCAGGGTCTTCTGGCCGTGTGCGCGCTGGCCGCCGCGTGGACCGGGTTGCGCTTGCGCGCCCGGCCCGGCGTGCGGCGCAGCATCCCCGGCGCGCTGCTGGCGCTGGCCGGCATTCTGCTCGGCGCGCTGCTCGCGCTGCTGGGCCAAACATATCAGACGGGTGCCGATACCTGGGAACTGTTCGCGTGGTGGGCAGTATTGCTGCTGCCGTGGGCGCTTGCCGCGGGCAGCCAGGCGGTGTGGCTGCTGTGGGCGTTGGTGCTCAATCTTGCGGCCGCGCTGTGGCTGGGTGAGCGCGTCTTCACCTGGATGATGATCTTTGGGGGTCCGGGTCTGCCCAGTCTGCTCATGGCCGTCCTGAACCTGCTGATGCTCTTTGGCTGGGAAATGGCCGCGCGCCGCTGGCGCGCCAGCACCGTCTTCGGACCACGAATTCTTGCCGCCATCGCGATCAGCGTGCTGGTCCTGGCCCTGATGTTCGGCGACTCCATCGTCGGCGGGCTGGGCACCTACAACGGCATTGCGTGGGTCGTCGTCACGCTGGGCCTGGGTCTTTACTATCAGCGCGGCCGACGCGATCTCGTCATCCTGGCCATGCTGGCCGCCGGCGTCATCTGCGTGTCGCTGCGCGTCGTGGGCGAATGGCTGTGGCGGCTGGAGCCCGGCGTGTGGGCGGCGCTGCCGCTGGCCGCCTTGCTGATGGCCGAGGCCGTCGTGGCCGCCCGCTGGCTGCGTGGTCTCAGCAACGAAGCGCCGGTGCCAGTGCCCGCCGCAGACGCCGAACCCGCCGGCGCATCGGCCGGCAATGCCGTGGACCCCGCCGATTCCAGCGCGCCCGTCGCCCAGTTGGCCCCCGCCGCCGTGCCGCGCGCCGAGCCGCCCTGGTACGTGCAGTGCCTGCTGGGCTTGTCCGCCTGGCTGGCCACCCTGCTCCTGCTGCTCTTCGTCGCGTTCTCCAATCTGATCACCACCGAAGGCGGCGCGCTGGTCGCCGGGCTGGTGCTGTGCGCCACGGGCGTGGCGGTGCTGCGCAGCGATGCCGGTCCATTCTGGCGGCAATGCGGCACGGCGATGGCCTTCACGGGGCAGATCCTCATCATCTTCGGACTGTCCAGTTCGACGTCGTTCGCCAGCGCCAGCTTCTTCGTGCTTCTGATGGCGGCCGCCGTGTACGCGCTGGGCCCCGACGTGATCCTGCGTTTCCTCAGCGGCCTCTTGATCGCCCTGGCCAGCGCCGCCCTGATCTGGCGCGGCCTGTCGCCCGACCTCATGCAGGAAGACCTGATGGACGCGTGGATCCGCTTCGACGCGACCCGGGCCACCTTCCTGTGGCTGCCCATCGGCGTGATCGGCGCATGGGCGACCGCCGTCATTCTGACCGTCAGCCACCGCGTGGGCGCGCGGCGCGGTCATGCGCTGCAGCCGCTGGCGTGGGCCTTCCTGCTGTCCGTGCAGGGCATGGTCTGGCTGGCGAGCGGCATTTCGGTTATTGAATTGCCCGCCATCTGGCAGTTGGCGCCGCGGACCGCCATCCTGATCGTGGCGGGCGCGCTGCTGCCCATGGCTGCGGCGCTGGCCGTCCTGTGGCCGCGCCGCCGCCTGCTGACCGGCGGCGTCACCTGGGGCGTGCCGATCGGTCTGCTGCTGCTGGCGCTGTTCTGGCTGCCCAGTCCGGGCGTCGGATTCGCCCTGACGTGGCTGTTGCTGGGGTTCGGCCTGAACCAGTCGCGCGTCATGATCTTCGGCGCCGCCAGCCTGCTGGCGTACCTGGGTGTCTATTACTACCAGTTGGAACTGCCGCTGCTGCAAAAGGCGTTGTGGCTCAGCGGCGCGGCGCTCCTGCTGTTCGTCCTGCGCGCCGCGGTGTGGCTGGTGCCGCGCCTGATGCGCACGCAGGCGCCCGTGCAGGCACGCCCGATGCCGCCGGTGTCCCAAGCCCTGCGCTGGCGCACCGCGGCCATTCTGGGCGGTCTGGCGCTGGTGCTGGCGGCGGCCAACTTTGGCATCTGGGAGCGCGAAAAGCTGCTGGCGTCGGGCAAGGTGGTCATTCTTGAGCTTGCCCCGGTCGATCCGCGTTCGCTCATGCAGGGCGACTACATGGCCCTGAATTTCGCGGCCGGGCGCGAAGTGACGCGCTTGCGGCTGGGCGGGGACCGTACCGACGTGGACGGCGTCATGGGGTACGAGCCCGACGGCTACGTGATGCTGACACCGGACGCGCGCGGCGTGGCGCAGCCCGTGCGCATCCAGCCCGATGTTCACCCTCACGCCGAAACCGAAGTGCCGCTGCGCTATCGCGTGCGCGGCAATGGCGTGCGCATCGTGACCAACGCGTGGTTCTTCCCGGAAGGCGAAGCGGCGCGGTATGAAGTCGCGCGTTTTGGCGAGCTGCGCGTGGCCGACGACGGCGAAGCGTTGTTGGTGCGGATGCTGGGGGCGGATCTGCAGCCGTTGTGAACGGAGGCAGCGTTAAGTGTGCCGGGCGTTTCCGGTGGACGCCGGTTTGACCCGGATTCGCGCGGATGCAATCAGTCGCGCAGAGCCGCCGGTCAGCCGGGAAACCGCTCGGCCCAGCGCGCGGTGGCGTCCTGCAGGAATGACGCGACATCCGCAGCGGGCAGCGGCGTAAATCCCAATGCCGCCCACGCGGCCTGCAAGGCTGGCAGCGGCGAGCGCGTGTCGATCGCCGGTGCGCCATTCTGCTTCGACAGTTTCAAACCGCTGACCGGGTCCAGAATCAACGGCACGTGCAGGTAGCGCAGTGGCGGCAATCCCAACAGGCGCCCCAGCAAACGCTGGCGCGCCGTGGAGCTGAGCAGATCGGCGCCGCGCACCACGTCAGTCACACCCTGCGCGGCATCGTCCACCACCACGGCTAATTGATACGCCCACAGCCCGTCGGCCCGCCGCAGCGCAAAATCCCCGACTGCCTGCGCCACGTCTTGCTCCTGCGCGCCGAGCCAGCGATCCTCGAAGCGCTCCAGCCCTTCAGACACGCGCAACCGCCAAGCGCGGGCCTCGCGTCCCGCCGGCAGTCCGTGACGGCAGGTGCCGGGATAAGGTCTTTCGCCATCGGCGCCCGGCGCTGTCTGGCCGCGCAGCGCCGAATCGGCAATTTCGCGCCGTGTACATCCGCAGCCATAGATCAGACCCCGCGCGGCAAGTGCATCAAACGCCGCCTGGTAGGCGTCGGTGCGTTCAGACTGCCAGACGATCTCGCCGTCCCAGACAAGCCCCAGCGCCTGCAACTGCCCCATGATGACGTCCGCGGCGCCCGGCACCGTGCGGGGCGTGTCCACGTCTTCAATGCGCAGCAGCCAGCGCCCACGTTGCGCCCGCGCGTCCAGCCAGCTTGCCAGCGCGGTCGCCAGCGAGCCCGCATGCAGCGGTCCGCTGGGGCTGGGTGCGAAGCGGCCAACGTAATTCAAGGGGACGTAGACAAGACTTCAGCCCGCACAAGTGCGCGGGCTGAGGGGTTGGAAAGTGCGGCGCGTGAACGCGTGCTCAATGCAGCAGGCGCCCGCCTTCTTCGTCGAGCAGCTCTTCGAGGACCAGATTGTCGATCTCGGCTTCCTGGCTCCAGAGAACCATGAGGGCAATGATCTTGATCTTGGAGAGCGGCACGGGCGTTTCCGGCGAGGCCAGGCCCCGGTCGATGACGATCTCGCGAAGGGGCGCGGGCAGCACGCCGGCCGATTCCAGGAAGGCGATGAAGCCGATGGACTCGGTGCCGAGCTGTTGGTATTCGTTATCGGTGTAGATCCGGGTGCCGGACGTGGGCGCCTGGGCCAGGTCAACGCACCGTTCGGTGGTCTCGGCAAGGCCATACAGCCAACCGAGCGCGTCGTCGATGTCCTCGTGCTCGAAACCGGCAGCGGCAAGCCGCTTGGCGAGCACATCGGCAGCAGGACAGGCCTGAGGCGTGTAGTAATTCTCGAACAGATAGACCAGGATATCGAACATATGGCGCAGTTTGTGCCTGTTTGCACAGTCGGCCCGCATATCGGCAGACCAGCAAACATGAATTTTACTTTACGCCGATTTATTTTGCCGGGCAACCGGGGAAAAGGCGGATGTTGTACTACGTCACCTTGCACGCAAGGACGCCTATTTTGCACCCAAATGCTGACAAAATGGCTGATTCAGCAAAAAGGGGCGGTCCCGCGTGGGTCCGCCCCTTTTTTGATCTGCGCGTCCTGCGTTACGCCACCTTGGGTGCGTTCTCCAGTTTCAGGCCCGCCAGCTGGCGGATGAAAACGGGGATGCAGATCACCAACCCGATGATGCCGCTGGTCAGGCCCGGAATGATGGTCAGCAGCGCGCCAATCGTGCACAGCCACCGCTCCCAGCTCTTCATGCCAACCAGCATGAAACGCGACAAGGCCGCCGACAACAACACCAGGCCGACCATGCAGCCAAGCAGGGTCACGAAGAACTCGTACCAGGTGAACCCCTGCACCGAAATCAGCAGCGACGGCGAGAACACGAAGACAAACGGCACGATCAGCTTGGTGATGCCCAGGCGGAATGCCGTGTTCCCGGTCTTGAAGGGATCGCTGCCCGCCATGCCCGCCGCCGCGTATGCGGCCAGCGCCACCGGGGGCGTGATGTCCGCCAGGATGCCGAAATAGAACACGAAGAAGTGCGCCGCAATGGGCTGCACGCCCAACTGCACCAGCGTCGGCGCCGCGACGGCCACCATGATGAGGTAGTTGGCGGTCGTGGGCACGCCGCAGCCCATCAGGATGCAGACGATGCCGGTCATCACCAGCGCCGCGATCAGCGTCAGCGACTGCATGTCCGTCAACGCCTCGGGCAGGAAGATCGCCGCGCCTGCCGCCAGCGCCTGCGAGGCGGCGATCACGATGTACGAGATCTTGAAGCCCACACCCGTCAGCGTCACCACGCCGATCACAATGCCCACCGTGCCGGCCGCTGCGCCGACCGCCAGCGCGTACTTCGCGCCGGTTTCGAAGGCTTCGTACAGGTCGCGCAACCGCAGCCGCGTGTACGGATTGAGGATGCCCACCACGATGCAGCCCGTGATGCCCGCGAAGGCCGCCAGATACGGCGTGCGGCCGCTGGCCAGCATGCCGATCAGCATCGCCAGCGGAATCAGCGTCGGCCAGCGCATCTTGAACGACTGCTTGAGCTTGGGCATTTCCTCGGCGGTCAGGCCGCGCAGGCCTTCGCGCTTGGCCTCGAAGTGCACCTGCATGAACATGCCGAAGAAGTACAGGAACGCCGGAAAAATGCCCGCGATCGCGATCTGCTGGTACGGAATGCCCAGGAACTCGATCATCAGAAACGCGGCCGCGCCCATGATGGGTGGCGTGATCTGCCCGCCCGTGCTGCTGGCGGCTTCCACGCCCGCGGCGAAGTGCCGCGGATAGCCCACGCGGATCATCGCCGGGATGGTCAGCGACCCCACCGTCACGGCGTTCGCCACCGACGACCCCGAGATCATGCCGAACATCGCCGAACCGAACACCGACACCTTGGCCGGCCCGCCCGCATAGCGCCCCGCCACGGTCGAGGCCACATCCAGGAACAACTGGCCCAGCCCGATGCGGGTGGCCAGCACGCCAAACAGCACGAAGTGGAACACGTAGGTTGCCACCACGCCCACCGCCACGCCGTACACGCCCTGGCTGGTCAGATACATGTGATTGACGACCTGCGACCACGTATTGCCCGCGTGCTTGAGCAGACCGGGGAAGTACGGCCCGAACATCGCGTACGCCATGAACACGATCGCGATGATCGGCAGCGGCCAGCCCATCGCGCGCCGCGTGGCTTCCAGAAGGCCGATCAGCAGAATCGAGCCCATCAGCACGTCCTGCGGCAGCGGATTGCCCACGCGGAACGCCAGATCCTCGAAGATGTACGGGATGTACAGCACGGACAATGCCAGCGCGATCGCGATGATCCAGTCGTAGAGCGGAATGCCGCCCGGCGCATACCAGGTCGACTTGGGTTCGCGCTGGTAATGCGACTTGGAAAAGCCGAAGACCAAAAAGATCAGGCTCAGCACGAAGGCCAGGTGCACGCCGCGGTGCGTCGCCTCGCGCAGCAGGCCGAAGCCGGCGGTGTAGTAATGAAAGATCGAGAGGCTGACCAGCAGGCCCGAGACGATCCACGTGGCAGTCTTGTCCAGCGGCCGGAAGCGGATTTCCGAATCGTACTTTTCCGCCAGCTTCTGGGTTTTCTCGTGATCGATTTCCATCGCGGTGATTCTCAAGATGATTCAACAAGCAGGGCCGCACAACGGCGGCCCTGCTCAGATGCGGCGCGAATGTCAGGCGCCGCGGGCGCTTCGGGGGCCTACCCTTACTTCAGCAGGCCGATTTCCTTGTAGAACTTCTCGGCGCCCGGATGGAACGGAATGCCCGCGCCCTTCGTCGCATTCTCGCGCGTGATCAGCTTGCCCTTGGCGTGGCCGGCGTCCAGCGTCTTGCGCGTGGCGTCGCTGTACAGCGCCTTGGTCACCTCATACACCGTCTGCTCGGGGATCTTGGCCGACGTCACCATCTGCGCGTTCACCGAAATCGTCTTGACCTCGGGAATGTTCTGGTAGGTGTTGGCGGCAATGACGTCCGGCGTGAAGAACTCTTGCTTGCCGCGCAGCGCGTCGATTTCAGGACCCACCAGCGACACCAGTTCGATGTTGCCCGTGGAGGCCAGCTCGGCAATGGCGCCGGCCGGCGCGCCGCCCACGAAGAAGAACGCGTCCAGGCCGCCGTCCTTGAGCTTGTCGCCCGCCTGGTTGGGCTTCAGGTATTCGGCCTTCACGTCCTTGTCGGTCATGCCGTACGCGCCCAGGATCAGGCGCACGTCGACCAGCGTGCCGGAGCCCGGCTCGTCCATCGACACGCGCTTGCCCTTCAGGTCGGCCACGCCCTTGATGCCCGAACCCTTGCGCGTCACCAGGTGGATGCTTTCCGGATACAGCGTGGAGATCAGGCGCAGGTCCTGCGCCTTGGGCTTGCCTTCGAACGTGCCCGTGCCGCTATAGGCCCAGAACGCCACGTCCGACTGCGTGAAGCCGGCTTCAAACGAGCCGCCCATGATGCCGTTGATGTTGGCGACCGACCCATTGGAGGCAACCGCCGTGGCGATCAGCTTGCCGGGTTGCGACACCGCGTTGCCGATGATGCCGCCGATCGGGTAGTACGTGCCCGCGGTTCCGCCCGTGCCGATGCGGAAAAACTGCTGGGCTTGTGCCGAGCTGGTGGCGCCGACAGCGGCGACCGCGACGGTCAGGGCGGTGATCCAGTGCTTGAGTTTCATGCGAGCTTCTCCGGTACTTGTTGACAGGTCTGTCGGGTGACGTGGGTCGTCTTGTCATCGCCGGCGCGACAGCGTTACCGAGCCGGAAATGGGCCTCCCCTTGGGGGCCGTTTTCATGATGAAATTCTGTCATGTCGCCCACTGGTAGCCAATGGTTACGGGGCTATCGTTTACCTGGGGGTGAATCGCCCGTTTGGTTATGGGTGGTCCCGCTTTGGTTATGCGCGTGTTACCTCTCAAGCAGTCAGACTACGGAGTCATCAGGATGTCCCAGGAAGTCATACGCGGCATTGCGCTGCCCCCGCCCGCGCAGCCGGGCGATCCCTTGGCCCGCGTCGATACGCCCAGCCTCGTGCTGGACCTGACGCCCTTCGAGGCCAACCTGCGCGCGATGCAGGCCTGGGCCGACCGCCACGACGTCGCGCTGCGGCCGCACGCCAAGGCACACAAGTGTCCGCAGATCGCCCTGCGCCAGCTTGAGCTGGGCGCGCGCGGCATCTGCTGCCAAAAGGTCAGCGAAGCCCTGCCCTTTGTAGCCGCCGGCATCCAGGACATCCACATCAGCAACGAAGTCGTCGGCCCCGCCAAGCTGGCGCTGCTGGGGCAGCTTGCGCGCGTGGCGAAGGTCAGCGTGTGCGTGGACAACGCGCACAACCTGGCGCAGGTGTCGCAAGCCATGGTGCAGGCGGACGCGCAGATCGACGTGCTGGTGGAAGTGGACGTCGGCCAGGGCCGCTGCGGCGTGTCGGACGACGCCCTCGTGCTGGCGCTGGCGCAGCAGGCGCGCAACCTGCCGGGCGTCAACTTCGCCGGGCTGCAGGCCTATCACGGGTCGGTGCAGCATTACCGCACGCGCGAGGAGCGCGCCGAGGTCTGCCGCCAGGCGGCGCGCATCGCCGCGTCCTATGCGCAACTGCTGCGCGAGAGCGGCATCGCCTGCGACACCATTACCGGCGGCGGCACCGGCAGCGCCGAATTTGATGCAGCCAGCGGCGTCTACACCGAATTGCAGGCCGGTTCATACGCCTTCATGGACGGCGACTACGGCGCCAATGAATGGGACGGCCCGCTGGCGTTCCAGAACAGCCTGTTCGTGCTGGCCACCGTCATGAGCAAGCCGGCGCCCGACCGCGTGATCCTCGATGCGGGCCTGAAGTCCACCACCGCCGAATGCGGCCCGCCCGCCATCTTCGGCGAACCCGGGCTGACCTACACCGCCATCAACGACGAACACGGCGTCGTGCGCGTGGAAGCGGGGGCGCAGGCGCCCGACCTGGGCGCGGTGCTGCGACTGGTGCCCTCGCACGTCGATCCCACGTTCAACCTGCATGACGGGCTGGTGGTTGTGCGAAATGGCGTGGTGGAAGATGTCTGGGAAATCGCGGCGCGCGGGTTCTCGCGCTAACGAAAAAAGGCCGGCACGCCGTCAACGTGCCGACCCTTTGATGCAGGCAGCCAGCGCCTACTTGGCCTGGTTCTGGATCTTCTCCCCGCCACGTTCGATATCCTTGCCGGCACCTTCCATCGTGTTGCAGCCGGCGGTCACGGCGGAGATCGCAAGCAGCATCGCAAGCCAAATACGGTTGGTCATTTTCTTCTCCTTCGGGCGTTCGTTGGACGTTGCGGGTGCCACTTGGCAGCCGCGATTACTTGTCCAGCAAGTCCCGTGCCTGATCCTTGGCCTCACCCACATTGCGCTGCACCTTGCCCTCGGCTTTCTCGATTTTTCCTTCTGCCTCAGTCTTGGTGCTGCCGGTCACCTTGCCGGCCGTTTCCTTCACGGCGCCCTTCACTTCCTTGGCGGCGCCCTTGATGCGGTCCTTATCCATGTCATCGCTCCTTATGGCTCAGGTTGCGTGAAACCGCGCCGGAGAAAACTACAAGATTCGGCTGCGGACAACCCCAATATAGGAACCGCGCCCATCCCGCGATAGAGGCGCATGCACCGGGTCAGGTGGTGCATTTTTACCGGTCGGCCGCCAGATCCGTCATCCCCAGAAACTGCCGCAGCTCTGGCGTGGCCGATGCGGTAAAAAGCTCTTCTGGCGGCCCGATCTCATGGACCCGGCCCTGATGCATGAACACAACCCGGTCGCAGACCTCCCGCGCAAAACGCATCTCATGCGTCACCATCAACAGCGTCATCCCGTCGGCCGCCAATTCCCGCACCACCGCCAGCACTTCGTTGACCAGCTCCGGATCCAGCGCCGACGTGATCTCGTCGCACAACAGCGCCAGCGGCTGCATCGCCAGCGCGCGCGCAATCGCCACGCGCTGCTGTTGCCCACCCGACAACTCGTCCGGCCACGCGTCGAACTTGTGCGCCAAGCCCACGCGGGTCAGCATCGCGCGGGCCATGTCCTCGGCCTCGCGCTCGGGCACACGCTTGGCCACCATGGGCGACAACATCACGTTGCGCCCCACGGTCAGGTGCGGAAACAGGTTGAACTGCTGAAAGATCATCCCGACCTTCAGCCGCAGCGCCCGCAGCCGCAGCTCGTCGTCGCCCAGCTGCGCATCGGCCACCATGATGGCGCCGCCGTCAATCTGCTCCAGCCCGTTGATGCATCGCAGCAGCGTGCTCTTGCCCGAGCCGCTCTTGCCGATGATGGCAATGACCTCGCCGGGATCGACGCGCAGGGTGACGCCTTTCAACACTTCGTTGTCGCCGAACCGCTTGCGGACGTCTTCAAGGGCGATGAGGGGCATGCAACTTCCTTTCCAGCCGGAGGCTGAGGCGCGACAGGGGCCAGCACAGCGCAAAATAGATCAGCGCCGCGCAGGCATAGACGGTGAAGGGGCTGAAGGTGGCGTTGGTGATCACCGTGGCCGCCTTCGACAGTTCCGTGAAACCGATGATGGACGTCAGCGCCGTGCTCTTGACGATCTGCACCGCAAAGCCGACGGTGGGCGCCACCGCAATGCGCAGCGCCTGCGGCAGCACCACGTAGCGCATCTGCTGCACGTATCCCAGCGCCAGGCTGGCCGACGCTTCCCACTGTCCCTTCGGCACGGCCTCCACGCAGCCGCGCCAGATCTCCGCTAGAAACGCGCCCGACCACAACGTCAGCGCCGCGCCCGCGGCCAGCCACGGCGGCACCTCCACGCCGATCAGCGACAGCCCGAAGAACGCCAGAAACAACTGCATCAGCAGCGGCGTGCCCTGAAAAAGTTCGATGTATGCCCAGCTGATGCGCCGCATCGCGGCCACGCGCGACGTGCGCATCATGAGCGCCAGCACGCCCATCAGTGCGCCGCCCACAAAGGCTGCAAGAGACAGGACGATCGTCCAGCGCGCCGCCAGCAACAGGTTGCGCACGATGTCCCAGGTAGAAAATTCGATCATCGTGCCGCCTTGCGGAACAGCCGCCGCCCGGTCATGCGCAGGATCTGCCGCAGCAGCACCGCCAGCGCCAGATAGATGCCGGTCGTCACCAGATACACCTCGAACGCCCGGAAATTGCGCGACTGGATGAAGTTCGCCGCAAACGTCAGGTCCTCGGCCGCGATCTGCGAGCACACCGCCGATCCCAGCATCACGATCACGATCTGCGACGATAGCGCCGGCCAGATGCGCATCAACGCGGGCTTGAGCACCACGTGCCGAAACACCTGCAGGCGCGACAGCGCCAGGCTGGCGCCCGCCTCGTATTGCCCGCGTGGCGTGGCGTCGATGCCGGCGCGGATGATCTCGGTGCTGTAGGCGCCCAGGTTCAGCGCCATCGCCAGGCAAGCCGCCTGCATTTCTCCAAGCTGGATGCCCAGCGACGGCAGGCCGAAGAACACAAAAAAGAGCTGAATCAGAAACGGCGTGTTCCGGATCAGCTCGACATACGCGGTGACCGGCGCGCGTAGCCACTTTGGCCCCTGCGTGCGCACCCAGGCGCACGCGATGCCGATCGCCACGCCCGCCACCGCGCCGAACGCAATCAGTTCGATCGTCACGCCGATGCCTTTGAGCAGCACCGGCGTGTACTCGAACACCGAGGCGAAGTCGTACTGGTAAGCCATGACGGCCGCCGCTCAGGCTACAGATCCTTGGGCAGCGCGGCGCCCAGCCATTTCTGCGATATCGCCGACAGCGAGCCGTCCTGCTTGGCGGCCGCCAGGATGTCGTTCACGCGGGCGCGCAGCTTCGGTTCGTCCTTGTTCAGGCCGATGTAGCACGGCGAGTTCTTGATCAGGAATTTCGTCTCGGGCTTCTTGGGCGGATTGCGCGCCAGGATCGCGGCAGCCACCACGTTGCCCGTCGCGATCATCGGCACCTGGCCCGACAGGAAGGAGGTGATCGTGCCGTTGTTGTCCTCATACCGCTTGACCGTGGCGGACTCGGGCGCAATCTTGGTCAGCTCGATGTCTTCCACCGCGCCGCGCGTCACGCCGATGGTCTTGCCCGCCAGATCTGCGGCGGACGACACCTTCAGGTCTGCCGGGCCGAAAACGCCGTTGAAGAACGGCGCGTAGGCGTCGGAAAAGTCGATGGCCTTCTCGCGCTCGGCATTCTTGCCCATGCTGGAGATCACCAGGTCCACCTTCTTGGTCTGCAGGTACGGCACGCGGTTGGCGCTGGTGACCGGCACCAGTTCCAGCTTCACGCCCAGCTGCTTGGCGATGAGCTGGGCTGTGTCGATGTCATAACCCAGCGGCTTCATGTCCGAGCCCACCGACCCGAACGGCGGAAAATCCTGTGGCACCGCGATCTTGATGACGCCCGCCTTGACGATATCGTCCAGCGCGTCGGCGTGCGACACAGGGGCGGCCAGCAGCGTGGCGGCGGCGCAAAGGGACAGCAACAGGGATCTGCGTTTCATGAGGAACTCTCCAGGGCCCGCACTGCCCGGCCGGGTCAATGCGTTGCACACCAAGTCGGTATACAAAGAGAGTCAAAGCAAAGTCTGTGCCACGCGTGTGTCCCGGGAGGCGACGGGCAAAGGTCGTGCAGACGCCCCGCGATGGTGCGGCGAATGCGCCGCGAGCGGGCGCGCAGGCACCGGTTTGGACATCTGGATTCAGGCGTCCACGTAGCCCGCCATCAACCCTTCGAACCACTCATGGAACACCGCCAGCCGCCGCGAGCGCTGGCGGCGGTGCGGATACAGCAGCGACACCGGCATGGACGCAGCGCGCGCGGCCGGCATCACCTCCACCAGCTCGCCCGCATTCAGCAGATGCTGCACGTCAAACCGGGGAATCTGGATCAGCCCCAGCCCCGCCAGGCAGCAGGCGATATAGCTTTCGGCGTTATTCACCACCACCCGGCTGCGCACTGGATCCTGGCGCACGCCGCCATCGGGCGACACGGTTTCCCAGGGCAGTTCGCGCCCGGTCTTCGGCGACGCATAGCCCACCGCCCAATGTCCGCTGGCCAGATCTTCCGGCTGCATCGGCTCGCCGTGTTCGCGCAGGTAAGCCGGACTGGCGCAATTGATCAGCGCAATGCTGCCCAGCGGCCGCACCACCAGACTGCTATCATGCAGCGCCCCGATGCGCACGGCGCAGTCCACGCCTTCCTGCACCAGATCGATGGCGCGGTCGGTGGAACTCAGCACCACTTGCAGCCGTGGATGCCGGCGCAGCAGGCCCGGCAACTGCGGCGCGATCAGCCGTCGCGCCACGCGGCTGGGCACGTCGATGCTCAATCGGCCCGACACCTGCCGCTCGCTGGCCTGGAACAGCTGGTCGATGTCTTCCACTTCCGCCAGCAGCGGCAGCACCCGTTCCAGCAGTTGCTCGCCGTCCGCCGTCAGCCGCACCTGCCGGGTCGTGCGATGCAGCAGCCGCACGCCAAGCTGGGTTTCGAGTTGCTGGATGGCGGCGGACACCGACGCGCGGGGCGCGTCCAGCGCATGCGCCGCCTTGATGAAACTGCCCATCTCGGCAACCTGCGCAAACACGCGGTACTGGTCGAATCGGTCCATGAGCGGCCTGTGGCGATGCGGGGGGCGGTGCAACGGGAAGCGCGCGCCGTCCCGATGCCGGGGGCGCGCGCAATGCATGAAAAGCATAGCCGCAATTGGGGGCTGATCGGGATCCGATCCGGCCGCGTCAGCCGCTGCGCCAGATCGCCACGGCAGCCAGCGCCGCCGGCACCAGAAACACGATCGCCAGAATCGGCAATTCCTCGCGCACGGTGTACCCGGCATGGGTCACCCCCACCCACATGTTCACCAGCGACACCACCAGCCACACGGGGATGAACGCCTTGGCCGCCACCGCCAGCGCCGCCGCATCGCCGCCCCACAATTTCCCGAAGAGCAGAAACACGCCCAACAGCACCGCGCCGCCTCCGATCACCATTGCCATATGCATGCCGCGCTCCCTGGTCTGACGCCTACTTGGTCGTATAGCCGCCGTTGATAAGGATGGTCTGCCCCGTGATCCACCAGCCGTCGCTCACCAGATGACGGATGAACGGCACCACGTCCTCGATATCCGTCAGCCCCGTCTTGCTGAACGGCGACAGCGCCGCCGCGGTCTTGTGATACGCCACGGCATCGTCGCCCTCGGCCGGATAGAAGAACGGCGTATCCATCGGCCCCGGCCCCACCGCCGTCACCGAAATCCCCCGCGCCCCAAACTCCTTGGCCGCCGCACGCGTGTAATGCTCCACCGGCGCCTTCGTGCCCGCGTAGGCCGCGTAGAACGGCGTGAAGGCGCCCAGCAACGACGTCACCAGCGTGCACACCTTGCCGTTGTCATTCACGTGCCGGCCCGCCTCGCGCAGAAAGAAAAACGCCGTCTTGGAATTTACCGCCGTCATCTCGTCGTACTCGGCTTCGCTGATCTCGGTAAAGGGCTTCTTGAGCACCTTGCCCACCGTATTGATCGCAATGTCGGGCCTGCCCACCGCCGCCACCGCATCGGCAAACAGCTTCTCCATTGCCGCCGCCGTCGTCAGGTCGCCCTGCAACGCCACCGCCTTGGCGCCCGCAGCCTGCACCGCCGCCACGGTCGCCTCGGCTTCGGCCTTGGACGCCGCACTGTTGTAATGGATCGCCACCGCGCGGGCGCCCTGCTCAGCCAGGTCGCGCGCAATCAGCCCGCCCAGATTTTTCGCCCCGCCCGCAATGATCGCGACCTTGCCTTTGATCGAATGGTCCGCCATGGAAAATCTCCTTCAGGTGTCGATGGAGCTACGAGCTTAGGCAAGCGCCCGCGCCCGATAAACCACCTGAAGCTGGATGGATCATCCAGAAAAACCACCCAATCGCGGCGCGCGGTCTGGGCGGTGTCCAGTAATCGGCAATAAAAAAGCCGCCCCAAATTCAGGGACGGCTTCCAGCAACGTCAATCGCAACCCGCGCTCAATCCACCTGCGCACCCGATTGCTTCACCGCCTTGCCCCACTTATCCACTTCCGAGGCAATAAACGTCCCAGTCGCCTCAGGCGTCAACGGCATCGGCTCCGCGCCACGATCCCGGAAGAACTTCTGCATCTCCGGCGTATTCAACACCTGCCCGATCTGCTTGCTAAGCGCATTCGTAATCTCCGCAGGCGTCCCCTTAGGCGCCAACACCGCCGCCCAGCCAATCGCCTCAAACCCCGGATAACCCGATTCCGCCACGGTCGGCACATTCGGCAACTGCGGCAACCGCTTGGCCGTCGTCACCGCCAACGCCACCGCCTTCTTGCTCTGCACATGCGGCAACCCCGCCGTCACCGAGTCCACCATCAGCGGCACCTGATGCCCCAGAAAATCCGCCTGCGCCGGACCGCTGCCCTTGTACGGAATGTGGCGAATATCGATATCCGCCGCCGCCTTGAACATCTCGGCCGACAAATGCTGCGTGCCGCCAATCCCCGCGCTGGCATACGCCAGTTCGCCCGGATTCGCGCGCGCCTGCGTTACCAGCTGCTGCAGCGACGTAATCCCCGACGCGGGCGTCGCCAGAAACATCAGCGGCACCGAGAACACCCCCGACACCGGCGCAAAATCCTTCGTCAGGCTGTAATTGATGGTCTTGTACAGCGTCTGATTCACCGCCGCCGCGCTACCCGCGATCACCAGCGTGTAACCGTCCGGCGCCGCGCGCGTCGCCTGCTCCATCCCGATATTGCTGCCCGCACCCGCGCGGTTCTCCACCACGATCGGCTGCTTGACCGCCGCGCCCAGCTTCTCGGCCAGCGCGCGCGCAAATATGTCGGTCGCCTGCCCCGGCGGGAACGGCACGATCAGGCGGATAGGACGGTCGGGATATTCCGCGTGGGCGGGCGTCATGGCGGCGGCCAAGGCCAGGCCGGCGGCAAGACTGGAAAGAATACGTTTCATGATTGGTCAGTAAAAAGCGACGGCGGACTGCGCGCGAGGGGCGCATCGCCTGCATAAAATAGAGCGCCCGCGCTGGCAGCCCTTGTGAGGCCGGCCCGGGGCAGATCGGAGGGGTAGCGTCACGATAGCATCCCCCCGTCGGTGCTACATTTGCCTTTTCGCGCTTCCCCCGGGGAAGTTCCCCGAAATTTCCCTCATCCCCTGTCCTTACATCCCGCAGGAACCGCCATGGAATTCAGCCAGTTCAACGTCGACACCCTCATGGAGATCACCTCCCGCCCGGACCTCGTGTTCGTCAGCGGCAAGGGATCCTGGCTGGAGGATCACGCGGGCAAGCGATACCTGGACTTCGTGCAGGGCTGGGCGGTGAACACCCTGGGCCACTCCGCGCCCGAAATGCAGCGCGCGCTGGTCGAACAGTCGCAAAAGCTGATGAACCCGTCGCCGGCGTTCTACAACATCCCCTCGATCGAGCTGGCCCAGCGCCTGACCGGCGCGTCCGACTTTGACCGCGTCTTCTTCGCCAACAGCGGCGGCGAAGCCAACGAAGGCGCCATCAAGCTCGCGCGCAAGTGGGGCCAGGTCAAGAAGAACGGCGCCTACAAGATCATCACCATGAACCACGGCTTCCACGGCCGCACCCTGGCCACCATGTCCGCCTCGGGCAAGCCGGGCTGGGACAAGATGTTCGCCCCGCAGGTCGAAGGTTTCCCCAAGGCCGAACTGAACGACCTGGAATCCGTGCGCAAGCTGATCGACGACAAGACCGTCGCCATCATGCTCGAACCCGTCCAAGGCGAAGGCGGCGTGCTGCCCGCCACCAAGGAATTCATGCAAGGCCTGCGCAAGCTGGCCGATGAAAACCAACTGCTGCTGATCGTCGACGAAGTCCAGACCGGCATGGGCCGCACCGGCAAGATGTTCGCCTACCAGCACTTTGACGTCGTCCCCGACATCATGACGCTGGCCAAGGGCATCGGCGGCGGCGTGCCGCTGGCCGCCCTGCTGGCCCGTCAGGAAGTCAGCGTGTTCCAGCACGGCGACCAAGGCGGCACCTACAACGGCAACCCCCTGACCACCGCCGTCGGCGTCGCCGTGTTCGACGCGCTGGGCGCGCCGGGCTTCATGGATGCGGTCAATGCGCGTGCCAAGCAACTGTCCGAAGGCCTGCTGGCCATCTCGGCCAAGTACGGCATGAAGGGCGAACGCGGCATGGGTCTGCTGCGCGCGCTGGTGATGGATCGTGATGATGGTCCGGCGATTGTCGAGGCTGCGCGTAATCAGGCGCCGGAAGGTCTGCTGCTGAACGCCCCGCGTCCGAATTTGCTGCGCTTTATGCCCGCGCTGAATGTGACGGCCGAGGAAGTGGATTCGATGCTGAAGCAACTGGACGCGCTGATCGCGCAGGTGCGTAAGGCTTGATGAGAGTTAGAAAGTAGTGAATGCAGGGGCCGCGATTATGCGGCCCCTGTTTTTTTGGGTTGATTGGATCGCGGTTGGGGTTGGGTAGGCGGCCGCGTGTTGGGACTCGTTAAGGGAATCGAATGGACGCGAAGGAATTTGTCGGCAACTGGAATGCGCTGCGGCGTGAGTTGTTGGAGACGTTCATGGCGGCGGACGGTGGGAGTGCGGTCGCGGCCAAGGTGCGGGGGCTGGGGCTGTCGGCAGAGCAGCTTGAGGGCGTGCGTGGCGTTTTGGATTTGGCGCTGCGGGACACGATGTATTCGTTGCTGCTGGGGTTGGATGGGGCGGCGAGTATTGGCGATTGCCAGGAGCAGTTCACCATCGCGGGTGAGGATGGAGTGGTGATTGAGGATATTGAGGCGGAGGCTTGGGAGTGCTTCCATGGGGATTCGGGCGTTTGCGGTTGATTCGCTCGCCAAGGGGCTGGGTTTTGGTCGCCGTTACGGGAGTTTGAAGATGTCCAAGTCGCCTGCTGATGACGTGGTGTCGATCTATCGGGAGCATGCCGACGCGTTTGTGCGGTTGCGTGGGACTGGGCTGATCGAGCGTGCGTGGCTGGATGCGTTTCTGGCGCTGCTGCCGGGGGCGAGTCCGCGGGTGTTGGATATTGGGTGCGGGTTTGGGGTGCCGATTGCTCAGTATCTGATTGAGCGTGGGTGTCGGATTACGGGCGTGGATACGTCGGTGCCGTTACTGAATCGGGCGAAGGCGGCGTTTTCTGAGCATCAGTGGGTTGCTGGGGATATGCGCAAGATGCCGGTTGTGGGGCCGTTTGATGGGTTGATCGCTTGGCATAGCTTTTTTCATTTGTCGCCCGAGGATCAGCGGGGGATGTTTGGGGAGTTCGGGCGGCTGGCTGCGCCGGGGGCGGTGTTGATGTTTACGAGCGGGCCGGGGTTAGGTGAGGCGATTGGGGAGTTTGAAGGGAGGCAGCTGTATCACGGGAGTTTGGAGGGGGCGGAGTATCGGGAGTTGTTGGCGGGGAGTGGGTTTGAGGTGGTGCGGCATGTGGTGGAGGATGCCGGGTGTGGAGGGGCGACGGTTTGGTTGGCAAGACAAGCTGGGGATAAGGCTTGACTTGCTGGCAACGTTGCGAGGTCTGGATCGGGATCAAGCAGGGGCGTGCGTCAGAAACTGACGAATTGAGGGGGCAGCACTGTTACGTCGTCTGATATTGGGTCTACAGAATTCATCAGTGAAGAGAGGCTCGCCACAATGAACGGCTCACTGCCGCTGCCTTGAGCCATGGCGTGTTATTGCAGGATGTCCATAGCGAGCACGCAGCCGTTTCAGGCATGGCGGCCAACCTCAACGCAGTTGCTATTTAT
Source organism: Achromobacter sp. UBA2119 (assembly GCF_002331005.1). Classification (NCBI taxonomy): domain Bacteria; kingdom Pseudomonadati; phylum Pseudomonadota; class Betaproteobacteria; order Burkholderiales; family Alcaligenaceae; genus Achromobacter; species Achromobacter sp. UBA2119. The sequence goes on from NZ_DCYD01000013.1 coordinate 136,651, forward strand.
ACGTAACTTGCGTACATTGATGAAAGCCCTGTTCATAGAATTGCCCGCGTTCTCGCGCTATCGGGCCGAGTACCTGGATGACGACGCCTTTCTTGACCTGCAACACGCAATGATGAAGCACCCCGCAGCGGGTGACGTCATTGAGGGCACAGGGGGATTGCGCAAGCTACGCCATGGCGATCCCCGCCGCGGCAAAGGTAAGCGCGGCGGTCTGAGAGTCATCTACTACTGGTGGGACGGCGGGTCGCAGTTTTGGCTGTTTACGCTGTTCGACAAGGACGAAATGAAGGATCTGTCCGCTGGAGCTAAACAGGCGCTCAAGGGCATGCTCGAACATGAGAGGAAGATTAGGCTATGAAGAAGCGAGACTTGTACTCGGAGATCGCGGAAGGGTTTGAGGCGCTAGCGGAGGCGCGGGAAGGCAAGCGGACGCTGCGCACGCATAAGGTTGAACTCAAGCCTGCTCCGGAAGTGACTGCAGAAGATCTGTTGGCGTTGCGAGAGCGGCTGAAGCTGTCGAGGCAGGTGTTTGCGCACTACCTGCGTACCAATCCTCGGACTGTGGAGAATTGGGAGCAAGGCCGCGCGAAACCGAACGCGCAGGCGGCGTTGTTGATTCGGCTGGTTGAGAGGTTTCCGGATACGGTGGAGCGTTTGGCGGACGTTTAGTGCGCTGGCAATCGCGAACGCTGCCAGTGCATCTCGTAGACTGCCCCCGGGGCGAAGCGTGTTTTGCCCGGAACCTTCCTTCGTTTTGGATTGAATTGGTTCATTGACGATCCCGTTGGCTTAGGTGCGAAATTGAAAGAGACAACCGCAACCGATATTGAGAGAGGAGCATCGGTAGTTGCCGCCGTTGCTGGAGCCACTCACCCTCTGGTTGGCGTGTTCGCCGCTTTCGCAAAGGAGATGCTTGGTTTGCATTTGCAGAGGAAGGCGCAGGAGGCGGAGCAGGTGCTCCTTGATGAGATCCAGCGCGCCGATGCTTGGGATCGATTGAAGTCTGACCCTGAAAGCACAGCTGCCCGGACCGTGCGATATGTTCGTGCTGCCTCAGTCGGCGCGGCTTACGAGAATCTGCGATTGCTTGCCCGCTTGGTCGTCTATGGTGATGGATCGCGCGCCATCGTGCCAGACGATTTCCTCTATCTCTCTCAAGCGATCGAATCCCTCCGTCACGATGAAATGGTAGTTCTCGCTGCTTTTATCCGTCGAAAGCAGATCGGTGGAGACGCCGTCGATCATGGCCTACAGATGGAGGTTCTGGCAGACCTAAAGGGGACTTACGACGAGTCAGAGATTTGGTCGTTAATGGGTAGCCTGCTACGCACAGGGCTTATTTACACGACCACGGGGTTTGGCGGCGGCGCTTGGAATACTGCGCCGCTATTGATGAGACTGGAGGAAACTATTCAGTTCGCGGATGCGGTCGCGCGGGCGCAGGCTGCCCGCGCCGCTTAATTGTTCGGATCTGAATTTCTCTGTAGCTAATGTGCGTAGGAATGTGCCTATTTGGCCGAATTTCTGCAAACCCGACTCTCAGCTGTGAATATGCAGGTGGGATGACGGCCTTGCGAGTCGTAAAGGCGACGCGATCTCTGAGCGATGAAGCGCGATCTCTGTGCGATATCGATGCAACGTGCACGTCCGAGGCCTTGCATGGAGAAGCGGCGTTTTTTCTGCTAGAAGCGCGCGTATTCTGAACAACCCGAACCGCGAGTGCTGCGGGATACATTGAGCTAAGTTCGTGATGAGCAATACTGCCGACCAATGGGAGCGATTCTTAGATCCCGATGAAGTCCGCCCATCTCTTTTCATGGCAACGATGTTTATCACCGCTTTTGAGATCCTTCAGGACTCAATCGTGGACGATCTTCGTGGTTTCTACACGAGTGGGCTAAGTGAACACGGCCCTATCGTCGAACCGGAATATCAGTCTAAAGTTCTGTCCAAGAACAAGAGCCCACTCTACGCATCGCTTCAATGGTTGCGTGAGCACGATGCCATTAGCGACGAAGATCTGGCGCTTTTCGAACAACTGAAGAAAACGCGCAATATCCTAGCTCATGAGCTTTTTGGTGTAGTGACGGGTCAGGTGGAATCTCCACACGAAGTCCAATTTGACTCGCTGCTAGCGCTACTTCGCAAAATCGGCGTTTGGTGGGTGGTCAATGTTGAAATACCGACAAATCCGGACTTCGACGGAAAAGACATTGATGAGGAGGGTATTGTCCCCGGCCCAGTCCTAACGCTTCAGATGCTTATTCAAGTCGCCTCGGGAAACACCGAGTTGCTTGAGCATTGGCGTAAGGCGCGTGCGAATGTATGAGCCGCTGGGGACTCCCCAACGAGAGCGTCTCTGCATACTCGCCAACTAGGCGATAACGCGGGGTGTCGTTGCAGCTCCAGCAATTGACACCCGAAATCCTCGTTGGGTGAGGTTTTCGAACGCTTTCGACAAGTTGACCTTGCTGAAGAAAGGCAAGTTTTGCTTAAGCGTTCTACTTTCCTCACCCAAGATTAGGAAGACGATCTCATAGTCTGCACTTCTTAGGTTATCCAGAGGCACAAGATCTCCAGCGTCAGGATCTACCCTGCGCAGAACAGTTCGTGCCTTTCGGCGGAACATTCTGTCACCAAGCATAATTTCGGCGGCCACGTTGCCCTGAGCAAAGAGGTGGCTTAATCCCGCCGACCCGCCTTTTCGATGCTTAACATGCACCAACTGCTTATCTGCAGTAAAGAGGTCACAAAGTTCTATAGGTGACGTGGCGCGGTCTGATTTAACAAGTTCTTTGTCCATGAGGAAATAGCCATGGGTCGCGGCAGCTCGAATGTTGTAGTCGCCCTCGGATTCAATCCTCGATTTCCCGTCTTCATCCCACACCTCCACCGCAGGAAATGGAAGGGTCGAAATCCGAATTAGGTCTAATGTCTCGGCGATACGACCAATAAAGGCTGCATCGATTTCGTACCACTTACCATCGAAGATGATCTTGGTCTTGTCGCCATCGATGATTTCAAAGTAGATGCAGCGATAAACTGAATGTTCGATGATGTAGCCATCGACATTGTGGACGAAAAGCCTATCGCGCTTTAAGCCCTCTACCGTTAGTTGCTGCAAATCAGGAATGGTGTCGATATAGTCAAGCGATCTAATGACGGGGTGGATGCTGTCTTTATTGCGTGTAAAGCTGAAGCCCAGAATCGTGTCCCAAGCGCCAATCTCTGGCAGCGTAATCACAATTTCTGGATTGCGCGCAGAGATGGCTTGAACCAATTGCCTGTTTAGCAAATTTATCGACGTATCATCCTTTACACGGCGAACATTGTCCACCCACGAGAATGATGTTTTGTAGTCCTCATTGTCGTAGTAGCCCTTGATTCGTCGGGCCAAAGCTGGAAAATCTGCGGCTTCCATCGTCATACTGAAGGAGAACATGGCGTCACCGCCCGCGATCTGCTTAAGACCAACTCCTCTTTTGGGAACGCCGGTGACAGCTCGAAGAACGTCACGCAAGATATCAATTCCGAAGACGCCCAGCTCAGAGTCGCGAGCAGCCTGAGACTTCTTCTGAACAGGTTGGTCTTCGAGGGTGTGCAAATCGACACTGCGCAACGATTTCTCATCAAGCGTGTTTAGCGCTGCCCGCAGGCCAAAGTCTTGAACGAACAGTGACTGCTCGATCAGATATCGGCCATAGCCAAAGGTGAAGGCGAAGATGTCGCCGTCGACACGAAGCACTAGCGCGGCAGAACACGATCGATTTGCGAGATCTGGTATATCGCGACCAGCGATCTCATCGAGCAAAGAACCCCAGCTCGGTCTCTTATGCTCGCTTTTCCTCACGTAAAGGACTCCGTCGAGGCCTAAGCGGTCCGCCATTGGATAGGTGTCAACAGGTGCGTCAGTCAAGAGGTCCGCAAACACTTGCCCGTCGCCTAACGGTTTTGCCAAAAACAGGTTCAATCGGCGGTAGCATTTAGCCATCTCATTTCCCCATGCTTCAAACATCCGTCATTTTTGAGATTCCAAGGTAATTAATTGGACGGAGTGCGTTGTGCCCGACATCTACATTCAGCCGATGGGAATTTAACAGATCGCCAGCTTCGGTATTGATCAAAGCATTGGCTGTGCCTTATACGTGGCGCGTCGGATTTAATTTTGTTTGGCTGCACATCGACGGATTAGTCTACCTAAGATAAATCGCAATGCGTCCGTGGTCGGAATAGGCAAGAACCGTTCCCGTTACCCGCGACGCCGATTTATCCATCTTCAATGAGAGGACTGACGCGGACGCCGTATACTCCTCGACTACCGCCACAAACGGTAGCGCGGTGTGGAAGCCGGTAAATTCGTCGGTGTTGACCTCTTGGTCAGCACGCCTTCGCACGCCCAATGGGCGGGCCTTGGCAGGGGTGCGCTAGTCGTACGCCGGTTCCGACGACCCGGTCTTCCAACCTTGTCCTGTGCCCGCCCGCCCCATTTGGAAGTGGGGCAGCGGGATTTCCATATCGTCGGAGGAAGTCCATGCGATCCCACCCCCTCATCGAGAACCCCTGGTCCGTCGACACCAATCCCGAGTACGGCTTGGTTCCGCTCTCTCACCTCTACAACATCGACCGCGCCCGGTATGCCATCGCGTCGATCGCCCGCCTTATCGGCAACAGCGCCTCCGAACCCGACGCCACCGGCGCGCAGCCGCTGGACGCATGGACCGTTGCCGCGTTGTTGGGCGGCGTGGAAGGACTGTGTGAGCACATGGGCATCATGACTGAGGCCATGCTGGAAACGGCACGAGCGTGCGCACAAGACGCCGATTGCGCTGATCCGACGCATGACGCGCCCGCGTCGATTCAGTAGGCGCAAAAACGGCTCGGGCCTGCCGCGATGTGCAACAGGCCCGAGCCGTTAGATTTCGACGAAAACTTGCGCGATCTGAGGCGTTAGTCGCTCCGCGGCCTCACGATTCACCCACTTGCATGTTCTGACCGCGCACATCCCCCGCCGTCACCAACGCATAGTTGTACCCCTGCCCCGACCAATACCGCGCCAGCAGCTCGCCATCCCTCCGGCTCCCCTGCGCCAGAAACTGCCCCCCCGGCCCAGGCGGCCGAATATAAAACGTAGCGCGCTGCCCCGCGTTCTCATAAATAACAAGCGCCGCCGGCCCCTGATCGGTAGCCAACAAACGCGCAGCAACAGGCCTAAACCCGCTATCGCTCAAATTAGGCAACCGCTCGGCATGCGCAAAATGCGCATCCAACCACCCCTGCAAATCCCCAGCATCGGCCCGCACATCCGGCTGCGGCGCATCCGCTGACGCAAACAACCGATAAGCCTGCATCGCATCCTGCATCGGCAGCACCCGATTCGCCAAGGCCGTATCGCGCGCACTCCATCCCGTGACGCCGCCAATCGCCACCGCCACAACAAGACTAGCCACCATCACCATCCGCCGCCGCGCGCGAACTCTTAGCCCCGCGCGCACCGCAGCAGGATCCAACGCAGGATTACCCGGCAAACCATCCCCGCAAGCCCCTTCCCTCAGCCGCTGCGCATCCCGACGCCAAGCCTCTAGCTCCTGCGCCTCATCAGGATGCGCCCGCAAATACGCCTGCAGTTCCTGCAATTGCGACGGATCCAACTGCCCGTCCACATACGCATTACGCGTCAGATCATCAATAGCGCGTTCTTTCATTTCAATATCCTCAGACGAGCCTCGCCGGCCTGCCCCTCATGCAATTCACGCAAGGCACTCCGCGCGCGGGACAGGCGCGACATGACGGTGCCCAGCGGCACGTCCAAAACATCGGCGACGGCCTTGTAGCTCATGCCTTCCACGCTGACGAGCCACAGCAGCGTGCGCTGCGCCTCGGGCAGGCGTTCGAAGACATCCAGGGAAGATCGCGCGATGACCTCGCGCTCGGCCGACGGCGCGGCGGCGTCGGAGCCGGCAAACCATGACAGCAGCCGCGCATAGCGGCGCGAGCGGCGTTGGGAGTCCAGGAATTGGCGGTACAGGATGGTGAAGAGCCACGCGCGCACGTCGCCTTGCGGACGGCGGCCGCGCCAGCGGGTGAGCGCTCTTTCCAACGTGGATTGCACCAGGTCGTCGGCCGCGACCGCATCGCGCGTGAGGCGCAGCGCAAAACGCCGCAGGCGCGGCAGTAGCTGGCGCAGCACGGCGTCGGAGATTTCTTCCGCTGGCATCTCGTCGTCGGGGGATGCCGGCGCGTCGGGCGGCACGCGGACCGGTTGAATCATGGCGGGTTCCTGGGAAGGCCTGCGTAGCCAGCTTACAGGTCAATGCAGTAAGACGCCGCCCCGGCGGGTTTATTCCATGGCGGAATAACTTTTCTGGCGCGGCGTCCTACAGGGGTATTCATCGCCCCATGGGCAAGGAGCCTTATGCAACAAGGATCTGATCGCAACGGCCCGCCGCCGGGTCAAACGCCACCAGGAAGCCAGCCGCCGGACCGCCTGCCGCCGAATCGCCAGCCCTCGGGTGAACGGCAAGCAGGTGGCCAGCCCTCGGAAGACCGACCCCAAAAGCCCCGGCCGCTCGCTACTCCCCAAACCCTCCTTCGCCTCACCGCAATCGGCGCCATCGTGCTCGCCTCCGGCGCCGCGTTCGCCTACGTTGGCGGCTGGCTCGACCCTCAGCGCCTGACCCCAGATCGCGTGGTGAACGCCCTGGAAGCCAACAGCGGCGTGCACGAGGGATTTCGCCGCAACCATGCCAAAGGCGTCTGTGTCATCGGCCGCTTCGAAAGCAGCGGCGCTGCCCACGACTTATCCACCGCCTCGGTGTTCGCGCCCGGCAGCACGCCGGTGGTGGGACGGCTGGCCCTGCCCGGCGGCAATCCTTACGCGTCGGACTCCAGCGTCCCGATCCGCAGCTTTGCCTTGATGTTCACGTCGGCCAATGGCGAACAGTGGCGAACCGGCATGAACAGCATGCCGGTGTTTCCGCTGTCGACGCCGCAAGCGTTCTACGATCAGCAACTTGCCGGCCGGCCCGATCCCAAGACGGGCAAGCCCGATCCGCAGCGCATGCAGGCGTTCTTCGCGGCGCATCCTGAAGCTGCGGCGTTCCTTGCGTGGGCCAAGACCGCCAAGCCTTCGGCCAGTTACGCCACCGAAGACTATTACGGCCTGAATGCGTTCTACCTGATCGATGGAAATGGAAAGCGGCAGCCGGTGCGCTGGCAGTTGGCGCCGTTGGATGCGGCGGCGGCACCTGCGGCGCAGCCGGGACACGATGCCGACTATCTGCAATCCGATCTGCAACGGCGCCTGACGCAAGGACCGTTGCGCTGGCGTCTGCTGCTCACGCTGGGCCAACCCGGCGATTCCACCAGCGATGCCACCCGGCAGTGGCCGGCGGACCGGCCGACTGTCGACGCCGGCACCGTGGTGATAACCAGCAGCGCGCCGCAGAGCGACGGCCCGTGCCGCGACGTGAACTATGACCCGACCGTGTTGCCGCAAGGCATCGCCGTGTCCGACGACCCACTGCTGGCGGCGCGATCCGCGGCCTATGCCGCTTCTTATGAACGCCGCACGGGCGAAGGACCGCCTAAAGCACCCGCTGCGTCATCCCATTCGACCCAACCGGAGCGCGCTCAATGAACATGCAGCCCAATCAAAACCGCCGCCCGCCCGCCACGTTCAGCCTGTTCGCACGCGTGCTGCATTGGTCGATGGCGGCCGGCATACTCGCGATGCTGTTTATCGGCGTGGGCATGGTGGCGTCGGTGTCCGAGCGGCATCAGTGGCTGGTGCAGATCCATAAGCCGTTGGGCCTGGCATTGCTGGCGCTGGTGTGCATTCGGCTGGCCAGGCGCATCATCAAGGGCGCGCCTGCCTTGCCGGCGGATCTGCCGGCCTGGCAGCGTCATGCAGCGCTGGCATCGCATGTCCTGCTGTATGCGCTGATGTTCGCAATGCCGCTGATCGGCTGGGCGATGGTGTCGGCGGGTGGTTATCCGGTCGTGGCGGGCGGATGGCAGTTGCCGCCCATTGCGCCTGCGGATGCGGCGCTGTTCAGTGTGCTGCGGGGCGCGCATCGCTACCTGGCCTTCCTGCTGTTCGCGACGGTGCTGCTGCATCTGGCCGCTGCCCTGTTTCATGGCTGGATACGACGGGACGGCGTGCTGGAATCGATGACGCGGGGTCGCACCAAGCCGACCTAGGCCCTGCGCCAGATTGCTTCCACGGCGGATGGTCGCCGTGGGGCATCCGCATGGTGCAACGCCAGAGCGACCGCCACACGGGCGCTAATTGCCATCATCGTCCGGAGGCGGGGCGTGCGCTATGCGGCGCCTCCGTCATGGCCCGCATGTTCCGTCGCGCAACGGCGACCGTCGGCGCGGCGGGCACTGCTCATCCGGCGACGGGCGTCCTCGGCCAGCGGATGACCCGACGCCGAAACGTGCAGTGCAAACGCACTAGCGCAATTGCGTTTTGCCGTGCCATTCGCAACCGTGCTTATATCCTGCGAGCGCCCAGAATCTTCAACGCGCTAGCCAGCAAAAATGGTGGCGAATCGCCGCCGCGCGTCTGCGAGTAGGCTGGCTTCCTGCGTTACCGGCTTCCCATGCCAGCTAGCGAGGAGACGACCATGCGTCTGCCATGTCTTGCGTACGCCTTAGTTTTCGCGGTGCTTGGGAACGCTGCCCAAGCGACAGCGCTATCTGGCCGGGTGAATGGAGGCGGCGGGCCCATCGCAGGATCGATGGTCACGCTCTGGTTGGCGGGCGACGCCGCGCCGCGTTCGCTTGCGCAGGCAAGTACGGCTGACGATGGCGGCTTTCGTCTGGACTTCGATCCCGCAAACGCCAAAGACGGTGTCCTCTACCTGACCGCAAAGGGCGGCACGCCAAAGGCGGGCGGTGCGCAAGGCAACAATCCGGCGATCCTGCTGATGGCGACCCTGGGCCGCACATCGCCCGATTCGGTCACCATCAACGAACTGACCACCATCGCTTCCGCGTACACGGGCGCGCAATTCCTGCAAGGCGATGCGATGCGCGGGCATGTCCTCGGCCTGACCATCGCGGCGGGCAATGTGCCGAACCTGGTTGACCTCAAGACCGGCGGACTTGGGCCAGTTGTGCAGGATCCCTTGAACAGCACGCAGACCACAACCCTGGCGACGCTGAACACGCTGGGCGCGTTGCTGACCGGATGTATTACCCGCGCGCAGGCCGACGCCTGCGCAATGCTGTTCGACGCGGCCACGCCGCCGGGCGGACCGGCGCCCGCCGATACGCTGACCGCAGCGCAATCCATCGCGCGGTATCCCTGGAATCAGCCTGCAAAGGTGTTCGCCTTGCTGGATCATTTCTACCCCCGGCACGCGACCACTGGTGCACGCGACGTGCCGTTTCGCCCGTACCTGGCCTTCGCGCCCGGCGCGTGGACGCTCGCGCTGCGTTATGCCGGCGGCGGATTGAATGGCCTGGGCGGCATTGCCATCGATAGCGAAGGCGATGCATGGGCCGCCAACAATCAGATGGCTGGCTCGCAATCGACGATGTACGGCGGCATTGGCGGCACGCTGTCCGAGCTGGCGGCAAACGGCCGGCCGATTTCACCGATGACCACGGGCTATACGGGCGGCGGCGTGGACTTCGCGGCGTGGGGATTCACGATTGCGGCGGACGACAAGGTCTGGTTGACGAGCATCGGCGGCAAGGCGATATCGGTGTTCGACAAGCATGGCAATCCGCTGTCGCCATCGACCGGCTACACGTTGGACGGCAAGCTGGGCGGCATGCAGGGCATCAACACGACGCCCGAGGGTGACGTGTGGGCGGCGGACTCCAGCAAGAGCCAGCTCGTGCACATGCCCAAGGGCGATCCGTCGCGGGCGCGCATCGTGTGCGCCACGCAGGACGGCAACCCCGTGGACGGCACGTGCCAGGTGAAGGGGCCGTTTCATATCGCGGTCGACCTGCAGGGGCGGATTCTGGTGTCCAACGCGAACGACAACACGGTCACACGCTTTGCACCTGGCAATCCGGGCAAGGCCGAACATCTGGCCGTCGGCTACAGTCCGCACGCGATTGCCATCGACAGCCAGGGCAACGCGTGGGTGGCGAATGCGCTGGGCGATCCGGGCATCGAAGAGAAGGTGGACCTGCTGCGCCTGAAGCTGCGCAGCGAGATGCAGAGCGAAATGCCGTCCGCGGATGGTGGCGATGCGACGGTGAAGAAGTTCATTGCGCTGGTGCGGATCATCGAGGAGTTCCCCGGCGGCAGCGTCAGCATGATCCGGCCGGACGGCACGCAGCCATCGGGCTCGCCTTTTGATGGCGGAGGCAGCATCAGCGGGCCGTGGGGCATCACGGTGGACGGCAACGATCACATCTGGATCGCGAACGGATTTGGCAAGACGCTGACGCAGCTTTGCGGCGTGCGGACCGAGACCTGCCCGCCGGGCATGAAGACGGGCGATCCGATATCGCCTGCCGGCACCGGCTATGTGGGCAAGGGCATGCAGTTTCTGACGGGCGTCGCGGTGGATCCCGCGGGCAATGTGTGGACCGCGAACAATATCGATCTGATGGACGAGGTGTGCCTGACCAAAGTCCCGGACGAGGCACTGTCCACGCGGTGTGGCGGGAATGGGTTCGTGGTGTTCTTTGGGTTGGCCAAGCCGGTGAAGACGCCGGTGGTGGGGAGTCAGGTGCGGGGGTGGTGATCGCGCCGGCAAAGATTGTGAAAAGAAAGTGGCGGGACTGGCAGCACAGCTGTCTCGTCGGCAGGACCTTTGCGGGTGTCGAACGATACAATATCCGGTCGTTTCACAACTTCCCCATGCGATGCTCGACGCTCACAGCCTGCTCAAGACGTTGCCCCTCCAGATCGCGAGTCAATTGGCCTCGGCCATTGCCAAAGGCGACTTCGGGCCGGGCCATCGCTTTCGCGAAAACGAGCTCGCAGAAGGCTTTGGCGTCAGCCGAGCCAGTATCCGCGAGGCCTTGCGGTTGCTTGAAATGCGGGGAATGGTCAACATCCTTCCGCAGAAAGGCGCGCGCGTAACGCAGTTGTCTTCCAAAGAGCTGCACGATTTGTTTGCGATTCGTGCCTCGCTGCTGGCGACGTGTTCCCGGCTGGCCGCGGAACAGTGCGATGACGCCAAGGCGAAACAACTGAGCGCGTTGTTGGAAAAGCTGGCTTCTACGGTTTCGGATACCGACAAGTACGTGGAGCAGAGCGCGCGCCTGATCGCGTTGATCGCTGAAATGTCCGATAACCCGACGCTGGTGGGATACGTCGACGATCTGGCCCTGCGTATCGGGCGCTACGTACGAATGGGGCTCACGGCGGAAGAACGTCGCAGGCGTTCTTTGGCGACGTGGACCGAACTGGTCAGCGCCATCATTCGCCATGACGCCGAAACCGCCAGTCAGCTGCACTACCGGCTGGCCATCCAGAATCGCGATGCGGCGTTGAAGACTTTCGAAGAGCAGTAGGGGCTATAGGAGGCCCCCAAACAGTAGAAAAAACAAATGCTCAAATGTCGACATTTGAACATTGTGCTTATAGAATGACCTTTCCTTATTGGTCCACAAGGGGAGGAGACATGACAAAAACAGGCAAACACGCCACCGCCATCGTGCTAACGCTCGCGGCTTTGGCCATGACGCCGTTCGGCAACGCCCGGGCAGACGTACCCGGCAATGGCGCTCTGAAAATCATCGTGCCCTTCAGTGCCGGCGCGATGATCGACAACATTGCACGCAAGTACGCCGAGAAGCTGTCCCCGAAGTTGGGGCGGCCGATCGTGGTCGAGAACCGGCCGGGCGCGGGCGGCATGGTCGGCACGCAGCGGCTGCTGGCAGAAGACCCCAAGCAGAACACGATGCTGTTCGTCTCATCGTCTTATGCGGTGAATCCGTCTGTGTTCAAGGACATGCCCTTCGACACCTTGAAGGATCTGTCCGGCGTGGCGCTATTGGCCGACACGCCAATCCTGATGGTGGTGAATCCCGACGCGAAGTTCAAATCGATACAGGACTTTGTGGACAAGGCCAAAAAGCGGTCCGCACCCTACAGCTACGGGTCGGCAGGGATCAATTCGGCCACCGACATGGCGGGACGCTACTTCAGCAGCGAATCCGGCGCACCGCTGGAACACATTCCGTACAAGGCGGTGCATGAAGGAATGATGGAAGTCGTCGCCGGGCGGGTCGACACGTCCTTTCCCGGCATTGCGCAGGCGCTGCCGTATGTGCGCGATGGCAAGTTGCAGGCCCTGGCCATCACCGGCAAAGAGCGATCCCCATTGGCGCCTGACGTCCCAACGCTGGATGAAAGCGTCTCCCCTGGCTTTGATTACGGCATCTGGTATGGCGTGATCATGAGCGCGAAGACCGATCCCGCCGTCAAGCAAACGCTGGCCACGCATCTTGCAGAGATCAACAAGGATCCCGAGATTCGTCAGTGGCTCGAAGGTCAGGGCCTGACGTCCCGCTCCAAGACATTGCAAGAGTTCGACGCGTACATCGCATCAGAGATTTCCAAGTACGGAAAGATCTTGAACACCCCCAACTGATTTTTAAGAGGGAACCGGAATGACGACTTTGACGGGCGGCCAGGCGGTGGTCGAAGCTCTGCGCGAGCAAGGCACGGAATGTGTTTTGGGTTTGATCGGCTCGGCGGGGATGGAAGTATTCGACGGCCTGCATGGTGCAAAAGACGTGCGCTTTGTAGGCGTGCGGGACGAGCGCACGGGTGTGCACATGGCTGATGGCTATGCGCGCATGACGGGCAAGGCGGGCGTGTTCCTGGCGGGCCAGAACGGGCCGGGCGCGACCAATCTGGTGACAGGCTTGGCACAGGCGCAGGCGGCGTACTCGCCGGTCATCGCGCTGACGGGCCTGCTGTCGTCGGCGCATGCGCAAAGGGACGCGTTCCAGGAGGTGGATCAGCACTCGCTGTTCAAGCCGGTGACCAAGCGAACCTACACGTTGACGCAAACGTCCCGGATCCCGGAAATGATCGGGGAAGCGCACCGCACGGCGTTGTCTCCGCGTCAGGGACCGGTGTTGTTGAACTTGCCGCGCGATCTGCTGGCCAACACGTTCGAAGCGCCCGATTTTCCGGCGCGTGGCCGAGTGTTCGTGCCGCAGGCATTCACGGGCCCGCAGGCATTGATTGAACAGGCCGCGCATCTGCTGCGGCAGGCGCAGCGTCCGGTCATCATTGCGGGGGGCGGCGTCAAGGCAGGCCGTCATGGCAAGGACGTGGTGCGATTGGCGGAACTACTGAATGCCCCCGTGACGATGTCGCCGGGACACGGCGACGCCGTGTCGTGCGAAGAAGCCGTTTATGCAGGACAGATGGGACCGCGCGGCAATCCTGTCGCAACGGATCTCGTCAAGCGCGCCGATGTCATCCTGGCCATTGGGACGCGGCTGGGCTTCAACTCCACTTTCTATCAGGCCGATGCGCTGAACCCGGACGCGCACATCATCCAGATAGAAGTGGAACCCACGGCCATCGGACGCTTCTTTCCGGTTGCGGTCGGCATCCTGGGCGATGCCGGTTGCGTTACCAATGACCTGCTGGCAGCGCTTAGCGGCCATCAGCCCGCGGCGGGCGCTCGGGAGTGGATGCGCGCCTTCGCCGAACAGCGAAAAGCGCTGCTCGCATCCCGTGATGCGGCGGCCGGCAACGCAAGCGATCCCATTCAACCCGCTTTCCTGTATCGCGCCTTGCGGGAGGTCATGCCCGACGATGCGTTGTACACGATGGACGCGGGCACGCTTTGCCTGCAGGCAACGGATCAGTTGCGATACGTGCAGACCCCGTCGCTGCTGACGCCACTGGACTTTGGGCTGGTGGGCTTCTCGTACGCGTGCGGCTTGGGCGCCAAGCTGGGCGATCCGTCTCGCACGGTGGTGAGCCTGATGGGCGATGGCGGCTTTGGGATGGCCTGCAGCGAACTCGGCACCGCGGTCGAGCACGGCATCAACACCGTCTGCATCGTGATGAACAACGGGTGTTGGGGCGCGGAAAAGGCCTATCAGCGAGACTTCTTCGGAGAGCGCTATATCGGCGCCGATGTCCGTAACCCCCCTTTCGACAAGCTTGCTGAACTGTGGGGCGCCAAAGGGTTCCGTGTCGATTCGGCCAACAGTCTTGCTCAGACCATCGAGGAAGCGATCCGTTGCGGCCAGCCCGCCGTGGTCGATGTGAAGGTCGATCCGAATGCGCTCTACAGCTTTCGCCGGGACTCCTTCAAGAACCGGGCTGGAAAGTAGCGATGGCTGCAGAAACGTTCGATTTTGTCGTTGTCGGCGCAGGCTCCGCGGGATGCGTCCTGGCCAATCGGCTCTCTGCCTCCGGGCGCTACCGCGTATTGCTGCTGGAAGGCGGCGGCGAAGACGCCAATATGTGGATCCATATCCCGTTGGGTGTCGGCAAGCTGCTGACCAATGAGAAATACGCCTGGCCTTTTCGCACGGAGCCGCAACCCGGCATGGCAGGTCAACAGGTGTACTGGCCCCGAGGCCGCGTCCTCGGTGGGTCCAGTGCGCTCAATGGCATGGCCTACGTCTGGGGCGATCCGGCGGAGTACGACAGCTGGAGCCATATGGGCGTCGAGCACTGGCGCTTTGTGGATATCCAGCCCTACTTCGCCAAGATGGAAACCTATCCGTACGGCGAGAACGCCTTGCGGGGAAAAGACGGCCCGGTGTGGATCACCGATCGTGGCGTTCGCGACCCCGACAAGATCTCGGACGCCTTTGTCGATGGATGCCTGCAAGCCGGCATCAAACGCACGCCGGATTACAACGGCGGTCCGTATGAAGGCGTTCGATATCTCGAGCAAAACGCGCGGAACGGTCGGCGCCAGACGTCAGCCGTGGCGTATCTGAAGCCGGCGCGAAACCGTAAGAATCTGTCGGTTCGCACCCATGCATTCGTGCGCCGTGTCATCGTGGAGGGCGGACGCTGCACCGGCGTCGAATACGAGCACGAAGGGCAACGGCTGATCGCGAATGCAGCCGTGGAAGTGGTGCTGAGCGCCGGTGCGGTCCAGTCGCCCCAACTGCTGGAGCTTTCCGGCATTGGAGACCAACAGCGTCTGAAAGACCTGGGAATTCCTGTGGTGCGGCACCTACCGGCCGTGGGCGAGAACATGAGCGACCACTTGCAGGTGCGTTGCACCTACCGTACCTCCATTCCTGAAACCATCAACGACATCATGCGCAGTCCGTTCTATCGCATGAAGGCGGGTCTGCAGTATGTGTTGACGCGCAAGGGGTTGATGGCCGGGACGTCGTCGACGGCGCACGCGATCACCCGCACCAAACCTGAGTTGCCGCACCCCAATGTGATGGTCCGCATTTATCACATCAGCGGCAAGGATCGTTACTCGCGTTCAGGCGTCGGCGGTATCGACAAGTTCTCCGGGTTCTCGATTGGCGGGTTCATGCTGTATCCGCGCTCT
The DNA here is from genome assembly GCF_002331005.1 of Achromobacter sp. UBA2119. NCBI lineage: Bacteria > Pseudomonadati > Pseudomonadota > Betaproteobacteria > Burkholderiales > Alcaligenaceae > Achromobacter > Achromobacter sp. UBA2119. The sequence goes on from NZ_DCYD01000013.1 coordinate 152,124, forward strand.
CGCGGGTATGTGCATTGCGTGTCGGCCGACCCGAAGGTCGCGCCAGCCATCCAGCCCAACTACCTTCAGCATGAGCAAGACAGGCAGTGCGCCGTCGATCTGCTGCGACTGATCCGCAAGGTCGCGGACCAGCCCGCCATGCGCGAAGTCATCGTTTCAGAGGAGCGTCCAAGCTCGTCGATCGAGACGGACGAAGGCCTGCTTGATTACATCAAGGAGTCGGGGCAAACGGCCTGGCATACCGTCGGCACGTGCCGGATGGGCAAACCCGAAGAATCCGTTGTGAATTCCCGTTTGCAGGTGCATGGCATCGCCGGACTGCGCGTGGCCGATATTTCAGTAATGCCGACGATTGCCTCATCCAACACGAATGCGGCGGCGATGATGATCGGAGAACGGGCGGCTGATTTCATGCTCACGGACGCTTCACGTCATTGAGGAGACAACATTGAAACCTGACAGCACGCCGCTTTGTGACGAGCACATTGCCAAGGGCGATTGGAATCCCTTGTGGGACCAGTTACGGGCGTTGGATCCCCAGTTCATGGAGGCCTATCTGGCATTCAGAAGCGTCCCGCAGCGTAATGGTCCCTTGCCGCAGAAGTACAAAGAGCTGATCCTGATCGCGATCAATGCCGCGACAACTCACCTGTATGGACCGGGTGTGCGGCGGCATATGCGTAATGCGATTGCGCATGGCGCGACCCGCGCTGAAATTCTGGAAGCGATTCAGTTGACGACCGTCATGGGCATCCATTCCTGCAACCTTGCAGTGCCCATCTTGATGGAGGAATGGCCGACTGACGGCGAGTGATCCGGTTTCAGTTCGGCTTCCACGTCACGCCATCCTTCGTTCGATACTCCGGCGTTCCCGTGCAGCACCCACCTGCCCCGAGCGCCTGCCGCCCGATGAACGCCGTCACGGTGCCCTTTTTTTCCGTGAGTGATTGACTCAAGCATGACGTCGGCAGGGGATAGAAATCGCCCTCCAGCACCAGCGTCCAGGTCACATTCTCCCCTTCGGCTGGATCGACGCGATACACCTTGCAGTTGTGCGCAAGCAGATGAATGGGCTTTCCAGCGAGCACGCCTTTGAACTGATGTTCAGCCGGCGCCTCGCGCGTGGCGATGGTTTCAGCGGTGAGCTTCGACCCGGCCGGCGGTGGCGGCAGCGAGGGTTCGCATGCGGCCAGCAGGCTGGTCGCGCATAGCGTTAATGCGATGCGGCGGGCGGAATGCTTCAGCGATGGTGTCGTTATCTTGTTGGTCATACTCGCTCCTTGGGCGACATCTTAGGCCTCAAACATCCGATTCACGCCAGTTCGACAGCCGCCAAGGCCAAGAACCCATCCCGAAGCTCACAGGCATCCAATCCGGGCTGCTCCGCCTTCACCCCTATAATGGGAACCATTCCCATTAACAAAGCCCGTCCGATGTCAGCCAACTCCAGCGCCAGTCCCGACGCCGGTATCTCGACGCTTTACCGTGACCACCACTCCTGGCTGCATGGCTGGCTGCGGCTGAAGCTTGGTGACGCGCATCGCGCGGCGGATCTGGCGCAGGACACGTTTGTCCGCCTGCTGTCGGCCAATTCCTCCACCCAGACCGAAACCGCCCTGCGCGAGCCGCGCGCCTATCTGCGCACCATCGCCAACCGTCTTCTGGTTGACCACTGGCGCCGCCAGGAAATCGAGCGCAATTACCTTGCGGTATTGCAGACCTATCCCCAACAGCATTGGCCGTCCGAAGAATCGCGCCTGCTGATCCTGGAATCGCTGGAGCAGATCGCGCAGATGCTGGGCCGGTTGAAGCCCGAGGTGCGCGAGGTTTTCCTGCTGGGCTATCGCCTGGTCTATGAGTGCTGATCGCGTGGCGTGCCTGAATGGCCAGTATGGCGTGGCGGACGGTTTGCGCGCGCTGCTGTCCGGCACGGGTTATCGCGCGGTGAACGTGGATGGCGGCATCCGCATCGAGGCTGAGCCGCAATCCGCGGCCAGCACGCTGGCGCCGGTGTTGGTGACGGGCGTCTTCAATGCGACCACCGAGAACACGAACTCCTATGCGGCCCGGGCGGCGACCATCGGCAAGACGGAAGAGGCGGTCAAGGACATTCCGCAGTCCGTCACGGTGATCACGCGCCGGCGCATGGACGACCAGAATCTGTCGACCATCAGCGAGGTGCTGGAGAACACGACGGGCGTGACGATCAGCGAAGTGGCCGACGGTGGCCGCAATTTCTATTCGCGTGGTTTCAAGATCACGAACATCCAGTACGACGGCGTGCCCCTGTCGCGCAGCTTCTACGCGGTGGGCAACAGTTTCACGGGCAGCACGGCGTATCTGGATCGCGTCGAAGTGCTACGGGGTGCGCAAGGCCTGATGGAAGGCGCGGGCCAGCCGGGCGGATCGGTCAACCTGGTGCGCAAGCGCCCCACCGCCGAGACGCAGGTGCTGATGGAAGCGCGCGCGGGCTCTTGGGATCACGTGGGCGGCATGCTGGATGCGGGCGGCGCGCTGAACGCCGACGGCAGTCTGCGGGCGCGTGCGGTGCTGGACTACGACACCAAGGGTTCGTTCATCGACGTGGTGAAGGAACGCAACACCAACCTGTACTTTGCGCTGGACTACGACGTGTCGCCGCGCACGACGGTGGGCGCTGGCGTGCTGGTGTCGCGGGTGCGGGCCACGCCCTTCTTTGGCGGTCTGCCGCGCTATAGCGATGGCCGTTCGCTGGACCTGAAGCGTTCAACGTTTCTGGGCGCGGACTGGAACCAATGGGACCGCGACGAGACGCAGGTCTTCGCCGACCTGACGCATCGCTTCAACAGCGACTGGCGCTTGAACATCGCGGGCACGTACGTGAAGGAAAGCAGTCTGACGTCGGCACTGGATGCGACGGGCGCGGTGGACCCGGTGACGTTGATGGGACCGATGCGCAATGCCTGGAACTACGACAAGTCCGCCGAGCACTTTGGTTTTGATGCCAATGTGAACGGGCGCTTCACGACGTGGGGCATGGCGCAGGACCTGACGGTGGGCGTGAGCATGTCGCGCCTGAAGTCCAGCGATCGGATCGAGTACGCGTCGAACTACCTGCCGCTGGATGTCTTCAATCCGGATCCGCATGTGCCCAAGCCCGAGAGCTTTCCGGACTCGCAGCGGCTGTCCCGCTATGACCCGCACGTGCAGAAAGGCGTTTATGCGCAGTTGCGCAGCAGTCTGACGGATGACCTGACGCTGGTCTCTGGTGGGCGATTCAGCTGGTTTGAAAGCCGCTACACGACGCAGGCGGCAACGTGGAGCGACGTGAGCACCGCGAAAGCCAGCGCCGAGTTCACGCCGTTCCTGGGCTTGGTCTACGCGCTGACGCCGCAGTGGTCGGCCTATGCCAGCTATGCGGATATCTTCGAGCCGCAAACCGCCACCACGCTGGACGGCAGCGTCCTCAAGCCGATCGTGGGCGCCAACTATGAGGTGGGCATCAAGGGCGAGTTGATGGACGGCAGGCTGAACACGTCGTTCGCCGTCTACCGCATCGACCAGAAGAATCGCGCGGTGCAGGATTACGAGGTCGGACCGGTCTGCAATGGCGGCTATTGCTCGCGCGCGGCGGGCAAGGTGCGCAGCCAGGGCTTCGAGGCCGAAATGAGCGGCGAACTGGCGCCGGGCCTGCAAGTGGCCGCGGGCTATACGTTCAACAGCAACAAGTATCTGAGCGACCCCGAGCGCGAGGGCCAGACCTTCAGCGAGGAAACGCCTCGGCACATGCTGCGCGTGTGGAGCGAGTACCGTCTGCCGGGTGACTTGAATCGGTTGAGCGTGGGCGCGGGCGTCAATTGGCAGAGCGCACTGACGAACACGATTTCAAACGTGCGGCGTCCTTCGTATAGCGTGTGGAACGCGCGCGTCGCGTATGACCTGACCTCGCATTGGACCGCTGCGGTGAACGTGAACAATCTGTTCGACAAGGTCTACTACGAGTACCCGGGCTATTTGGAAAACCGCAACAACTACGGCGCGCCCCGCAGCGTGCTGCTGACGCTGCGGGGAAGGTTCTGACGCGCTTTTTTTACGCAATTGAAAACGGCCTGTCGGATGGTTCGGCAGGCCGTTTTGTTTTTCGCGTGGTCAGGCGACGTTGGCAAACCGCTTTTCCAGGTACGCGATGATGTCGTTGGACTCGTACATCCAGCGCGTGCCATCGGCGTCCTCGATACGCAAGCAAGGCACCTTCACCTTGCCGCCGCCCGCCTGCAATGCGGCGCGCGCTTCGGGGTCGTTCTTGGCATCCTTCAGCGCGACCGGCACATTGAGCCGATGCATCGCGCGGCGCGTCTTCACGCAGAACGGGCAGGCCAGAAATTGATACAGCGAGAGCGCGGCCGCGTCGGCGTTGACGGCGGCCTGGCCTTGCGGCGAGCGCTTCTGCGGACGCGGACGGGTCAGTGCGTCGCCCAGGACAATGATTTGACCCAGGCCGACACGCAGGGCTTTGACGAGCATGAATGGGACTCGGAATGGTGAGAGAGGGTGTCAGTCTACTCTGTGCGACTGCTTTGCCGCTTGTGAACCCTGGGTACGACGGAGGCACATGACCCGTCGCCCGCAAGTGGCGGAAGGCGTCCAGCAGTGCGGCCAAGACGCGGACCGGCGCGTCGCTTCTCCTGAACGCTCACCGCGATATCATGCCCTGGCGCCTTCGCCCCGGGGCCCTTTTCGGCCTGATGGGCGGCGGGCGCCGATAGGCTCAACCTCCGAACTCATAAAGGAACGAAGACTGATGACGCTGTCTCGCCGCGTGCTTGCCCTTGTATGCGTGTCCGCCCTGTTCGCCCCGCTTGCCGCGTGGGCACAGTCACCCAGCGATGAAGCGCTACAGGCCGAGGCGGCAGCCATGCGGAAACGGCACGTCGCCAACACCGACGAGCTGTTCGACCAGGCCCGCAAGGACATGGCGATTGTGGTGATCCCGACCGTCAATTTCGATGCGGGACCGCCGCGCAACTTCGATGATGCGGCCACGCGGGATCAATTTACCCGCCAGCACAGCGCGCTCGTGCATTGGCAGCATAAGACCGAGAAGGGCTTTGCGATGACCGTGGGCCAAGGCAAGCACAAGTTCGATGTCTCGGATACCGGTCCATTGTTCCAGACGACGCGCGGCGCGCTCGCGTATCAGGTGATTCCGGTGTGGCCTGGCGAGTATCGGCTCAATCGCATTACGTACCGTCAGCCGCGGACGGCGTTGCCGGACTCCGAGGCGCGCGCGAAAACGATGGATTATCTGAAAAACCTCGGCATGGCCACGCTGACTGAGACGATGGCTATCGACTTCAAGAAGGAAGGACCCTGGACGCCGCTTGTGCCCAGCGAGGATGGACTGGGCTCAGGGTGCGAGGTGACGTTGCGCATTGGTGAAGGCTGCAACGAGGCCGCCAGGGAGTACCGCTGGGTGGAAGGGGCCAGGCGCGCGTTCCACAATCGCGAGGCAGAGATGTTGCCCGTTGCCGGCGTTGACACGGAACTGCTCTTCACGCCGTTGGCCACGATCACGCTGGAAGCGGGCGATGTGGTGCTGATGGACGGGTACAAGATGCCGGACGACCAGCCGGTCATGGTCAAGGATTCGTGCGGGGTGTTGGCTGGAGAATGGGTGTGTTTGCTGGAGTCGGTGGCGCTGGAGCGCTTGCCGGCCAGTATTGAGGAGTTTCGGAAGGCGCGTAGCGCTGCGAGTTTTGAGTTGCCGAAGCTGGATGCTGCGTTGCAAGAGCTGGTTTATCGGGAGCCTAAGTATTACTTTGAGCCGGCGGCTGGGGCGCCAAATCGGTTTGAGATGAGCAAGGAAAGCTGGAAGTAACGCGGGTCGCAGTTGGCGGGGGCTTCCATGGCCCGCTGAAGTCAAGGGCGATGCGATGGCCCGAATAAAAAGGAGAGACGATGGAAGATAAATCGTACCGAGCACGCATGGTCCCTGAGCTGATGGTTAAAGACCTCGCGCGAAGTCGGCAATTCTGGATCGACTTGTGCGGCTTCGAGGTCGTCTATCAACGCGAAGAGGAGGGGTTTGTTTTCCTTGACCGCGAGGACGCACAGTTCATGCTCGAAGAGGTCCGCGGCGACGACGGCTGGATCACGGCACCGCTTGAAGCACCGTTGGGTCGTGGCGTGAATTTCGAGATCAAGGTGAAGTCGATCGACGCACTGTGCAGGACGTTGCGGGATGCCGGTTGGCCGTTGTACCGGGAGCCGGAGGAGCGATGGTACAGAAGCGGGGCAGTCGAGATTGGTGTGCAGCAGTTCTTGGTGCAAGACCCAGATGGCTACCTTTTGCGTTTTTCGGCTTGGATTGAAAATCGCCCGTTGTGAGGCGTAACCCCCCTATTGGGTGCCGCCTCCGCATCTGAGACGGCAAGTGATCAGCCGAAGATTCGCGCATTCAATCGGAAGTTGTCTTTTCGGCGAAAAGACTGCTTTTGCTTCTCTTCGTCTGATTTCAGCTTCCGCACGTGGAACGGCCGGATCAGCTTCGTCACAATAAATCTCCTCGCGAGCAGCGTTGATCTCATCCGAGAAGCTGAGTGATCGAAAACACGCAGCTCGCACTGCCGCGTTTAAACGGAGGGGCCAGCGAAGTGGAAGGACGAAAACTGCATAGCGTGGTCGGTCGATGCCGCGCGTATCGAACCAAGGTCAAATACGTCGGCTGCGGCGCTTCAACCAGCTTTGCGCTGTTCAATAAATTGTTAGTACAATTAAATCGTGCTAACCGTTATTGAGACGGGCGAATTTGGTGTTTGGGCGGCTAAGGTGTGGAGTGATTCGGAACGCGAGGCATTCGTTGACTGGATCGCGGAGAATCCTGAAGCGGGGGACGTTGTCCCCGGTTCTGGCGGCTGTAGAAAGGTGAGGTGGTCGCGCGGCGGTATGGGGAAGCGCGGTGGCGCTCGCGTGATCTATTACCTGAGATTGCCCCGTGGTGAGGTGGTGCTTTTGATCGTGTACGCCAAAGCCAAATTCGACAATCTTCCTGTCTCGTTCCTAGCCAAACTCAAGGAGAGCTTTGATGGCCAAGAAACCTGATCCCGAGATTGCGGAATTTGAGGCAGCTCTGCTGCGAAGCGCGAAGCAGGCTGCGCAAGGACAATACGCTCGCGTGCACAAGCCTGACGACATTGTGCGTCGCCGTGGCCGGCCCGTAGGCAGTACCGCTGCAACGCGAAAGTCGGCAACCACCATTCGTCTTGATGAGGAGATCCTGTCGGCTTTCAAGGCGACTGGACAGGGTTGGCAGACGCGGATCAACAACGCGTTGAGAGACTGGTTGAAGACGCATCGATTGACGTGAGAAGCGTGCGTGCACTCGCATGCGATCAGCGTCGACGTCCAGTCAATATGGGCGCTGCCTCAAGTCTGCGCCACCTCATTCCCATTCAACGTCCTAAGCCGCCTCAACTCCGGAAACCACCGCATCCACAGCGCGGCGACCGCAATCGTCCCCACCCCGCCGATCACCACGGCGGGCACTGCGCCGAACAACTGCGCGGTGAGCCCAGACTCAAACTCCCCAAGCTGATTCGACGCCCCGACAAACAAGGTGTTCACCGCGCTGACTCGCCCCAGCATGTGGTCGGGCGTATTCAACTGCACTAGCGATGACCGCACGACAACGCTGACCGCATCGGCCGCGCCGAGAACGACCAGCGCGGCGATCGATAGCGGGATCGACGTCGATAGACCGAACACGGTGGTCGCCAAGCCGAACACGATGAGCGAACCGAACAGCAGCCGGCCGACGTTTTCACCGAGGCTCAATCGCGCCAGCGTCAACGACATCAGCGCCGCACCGCACGCAGGCGCCGCACGCAAAGCACCAAGCGCCCACGGACCTGCATTGAGAATGTCTTTCGCAAAGATCGGCAACAACGCCGTCGCCCCGCCCAGCAGCACCGCAAAGAGATCCAGCGACAACGTGCCCAGCAGCAACCGGCGCTGGAAGATGAAGGTGATCCCGCCAAACAGCGTGCGCCACGTCGTCGGTTCTTTACGCGGCGGTGCGCGTTCGATGACGAGGGTGGCAATGGCGATGAAGGCCGTCAGATACAACGCGGCGGCGACGCAGTAAATCCACCCTGCTCCGAGGCTGTAGCCGACGCCGCCCAACGCCGGGCCGGCGATCTGCGCGATCTGGCCGCCGGATGAGGACAGCGCGGTGGCGCGGGGTAGCCACTCGCGGGGGACGACGGCGGGGATGAGCGTGGAGAGCGTCGGCGCTTCGAAGGCGCGGGCCGAGCTCATGATGATGATGGTGGCGTAGATGAGCGTCTTGCCGCCGACGCCATGCAGCGCGGCGATGGCGAGGACCAGCGTGGCGAGGGCTTCGAGCGCCATGCAGATGGCGACGATCTTGCGGCGGTCGTAGCGGTCAGCGACGTGGCCGACGACGAGCGTCAGGGCGGCCATCGGGAGGAACTGGGCGAGGCCGATGAGGCCCAGGTCGAGCGCGCTGCCGGACAGCGCGTAGATCTGCCAGCCCACGGCGACGGAGACGATCTGGAACGCCAGCGATGCAGCGACGCGGCCGCAGAGGAAATGCAGGAACGGCGGACGGGAAAGCGGACTGGGCGTGTCGGCGGCGGACATGGTGGGCGTGGCGCGGGGGGAAGCGCCGATTCTAGGCGAGGGGCGCTGACGGACAGCTAAACCGAGGCGGACCGCAAGAGGTGATCTTCGGGGCCGAAATGATCGGAACCGCGCGGCAATCCGTCACAACGCGCAAGAAGGATGCGCCGGCCGTCCAAGCACGCAGCCAGTACGTGACCTTGAATGCCGGCGCGTTACGCGATTTTTATGAAGCCGCAAAACAAAACGGCTCCCGGCGATACCGCCGGAAGCCGTCGGGTACGTTCAAATCGCCGTTACTCGATCGAGACGAGCTCGGCGCCTTCCGTCACCTGATCGCCTACCCCATAGAACACTTCCCCCACCGTCCCGTCCGCGGTGGCGGAAATGGTGTGTTCCATCTTCATGGCTTCCATCACGAGCAGCGGCTGGCCCTTTTCGACCTTGTCGCCCGCCTTGACCGAGATCGAGATGATCTTGCCGGGCATGGGCGCGGCCAGACCCGCGCCGTGGTCGCCCTGCGTGTCCTGCGAGTGCCTCAACGCGTCATACAGCTCCAGGACGTGCGAGCCGTCTTCGCGGAAGACGTAGGCGCGGTCGCCATGCAGAACGACGGTGCCGGCGCTCTCGTGGCCTTGCAGGGTGATGCGCAGGCCGTAGGCCAGGTTGGGGTTGGCGCTGGCGTGCGAGCGCCACAGGAAGGGCCGCGCGCCGTCGCCGGTGTCCAGCGTCCACGCACCGCCCTGTCGGGCCACGGTGACGTGACGGGTTTCGCCGTTGTCGGTCCATTGCAGTTGGCGCCGATACTGGCCGCCTAAGCGCCAGCCGTCGCGCGCGTCCCACGGGTCGGTGGGGCCTTTGCCCGCGCCTTGCGCGCCCGGTTGAGCCAGTCCTTGGCGAACCAACACGGCCGCGGTGGCAAGGGCCAGTGCGTCGGCGTCGGCGGGCTTCGGGTCAGGCAGCAACGTGGCGCGCTGGCGCTCGATGAGGCCGGTGTCCAGATCAGCGGCCGCAAAGGCGCTGTCCTTCATCAGCCGCGCCAGGAAGGCGACGTTGGTCTGCACACCGACAGCCTGTGTCTGCGCCAGCGCTTGCAGCATGCGGGCGCGGGCCTGGTCGCGGTCGGCGCCATGCACGATGAGCTTGGCGATCATCGGGTCGTAGAACGGGGTGATGGTGTCGCCCATGCGCACGCCGCCGTCGACGCGGATGTCGCCGTTGGCAAACGCGGTGTGCGGCGGCAGGCCCAGGTAGGCGAGCGTGCCGATGGACGGCAGGAAGCCCTTCTCGGGGTTCTCGGCGTAGATGCGGGCCTCGATAGCGTGGCCGTTGATGCGCAGGTCTTCCTGGCGCGCGGGCAGCGGCTGGCCGGCGGCGACGCGCAGTTGCCATTCGACGAGGTCGTGGCCGGTGATCATTTCGGTGACCGGGTGCTCGACCTGCAGGCGCGTGTTCATTTCCATGAAGTAGAAGCGGCCGTCGGGCTCGGCGATGAATTCCACCGTGCCGGCGCCCACGTAGCCGACGGCGCGCGCGGCGGCGACGGCGGCTTCGCCCATGGCGCGGCGGCGTTCTTCGGTCATGCCGGGGGCGGGCGCTTCTTCGATGACTTTCTGGTGGCGGCGCTGCACGGAGCAATCGCGCTCAAAGAGGTACACGCAGTTGCCGTGCGTGTCGGCGAAGACCTGGATTTCGATGTGGCGCGGCTTTTGCAGATAGCGTTCGATCAGCACGCGGTCGTCGCCGAAGCTGGAGGCGGCTTCGCGCTGGCACGAGGCCAGTGCATCAAGAAATGCGCCGGACGATTCAACGATGCGCATGCCCTTGCCGCCGCCGCCCGCGCTGGCCTTGATGAGCACGGGATAGCCGATGCCGTCGGCCTGCGATTTGAGGAACTGCGGGTCCTGGTTGTCGCCGTGGTAGCCGGGCACGAGCGGCACGCCGGCTTTTTCCATGAGGGTCTTGGCGGCGGACTTGCTGCCCATGGCGGCGATGGCCGATGCGGGCGGGCCGACGAAGGCGATGCCGGCGTCTTGCGCGGCCTGGGCGAAGGCTTCGTTCTCGGACAGGAAGCCGTAGCCGGGGTGGATGGCGCCGGCGCCGGTGTCGCGCGCGGCCTGCAGAATGGCGTCGGCGCGCAGGTAGCTGGCGCGCGGCTCTGAGCCGCCGATGTACACGGCCTGGTCGCAGGCGGCGACGTGACGCGAGTTGGCGTCCGCGTCGGAATAGACGGCGACGGTGCGCAGGCCCATGCGGCGGGCGGTGGCGGCGACGCGGCAGGCGATTTCGCCGCGGTTGGCAATCAGCACAGTATCGAACATTGCGTTATCCAAGCTGAAGTGTTCGGAAGGGGGCGCGAAGCGCGTAGAAGTGGGGTTCGGCCTATGCGTGCGACCTACATCCGGAAAACACCGAACTTGGTGTCTTCAATGGGCGTGTTCAACGCCGCAGACAACGCCAGTCCCAACACGCGGCGCGTGTCGGCGGGCGCGATGATGCCGTCGTCCCACAACCTTGCGGTGGCGTAGTACGGATGGCCTTCGCGCTCGTACTGTTCGCGGATCGGGGCCTTGAAAGCCGTCTCTTCATCGGCCGACCATTGCCCGCCGCGCGCTTCAATGCCGTCGCGCTTCACCGTCGCCAGCACGCTGGCGGCCTGCTCGCCGCCCATGACCGAGATGCGGGCGTTGGGCCACATGAAGAGCATGCGCGGCGAATACGCGCGGCCGCACATGCCGTAGTTGCCGGCGCCGAACGATCCGCCGATCAGGACGGTGAACTTGGGCACGTTGGCGGTGGCGACGGCCGTCACCATCTTGGCGCCGTGACGCGCGATGCCTTCGTTTTCGTATTTGCGGCCGACCATGAAGCCGGTGATGTTCTGCAGGAAGACCAGCGGGATCTTGCGCTGCGCGCACAGTTCGATGAAGTGCGCGCCCTTCTGCGCGGACTCGGAGAACAGGATGCCGTTGTTGGCGACGATGCCGACGGGCATGCCGTGGATGTGCGCAAAACCGGTGACCAGCGTGGGGCCGAAGCGCGACTTGAACTCGTCGAACTCGGAGCCGTCGACGATGCGCGCGATGACTTCGCGCACGTCGTAGGGCTTGCGCGTGTCGGCGGGAATGATGCCGTTCAGTTCGCTGGGATCGAAGCGCGGTTCGCGCACGGGGATCGTGGCCAGCGGCTGCGGCTTCTTGCGGTTCAGGCGCGCAACCGCATTGCGCGCCAGTTGCAGCGCGTGCATGTCGTTGGCGGCCAGGTGGTCGACCACGCCCGACAGGCGCGTGTGCACGTCGCCGCCGCCCAGGTCTTCGGCGCTGACTTCTTCGCCGGTGGCGGCCTTGACCAGCGGCGGGCCGCCCAGAAAGATGGTGCCCTGGTTGCGCACGATGATGGACTCGTCGCTCATGGCGGGCACATACGCGCCGCCGGCGGTGCAAGAGCCCATCACCACGGCGATCTGCGCAATGCCTTGCGCCGACATCTGCGCCTGGTTGTAGAAGATGCGGCCGAAGTGGTCGCGGTCGGGAAAGACTTCGTCCTGCTGCGGCAGGTTGGCGCCGCCGGAGTCCACCAGATACACGCACGGCAGGTTGTTCTGCGCGGCGATCTCCTGCGCGCGCAGGTGCTTCTTGACGGTCATCGGATAGTAGGTGCCGCCTTTGACCGTGGCGTCGTTGCAGACGATGACGCACTCGGTGCCGGACACGCGGCCGATGCCGGTGATGACGCCCGCGCCGGGCGCGTCGCCGTCATACATGCCGTGCGCCGCCATGGGCGACAGTTCCAGGAACGGGGTGCCCGGATCGATCAGGTTTTCGACGCGGTCGCGCGGCAGGAGCTTGCCGCGCGCGGTGTGCTTGGCGCGGGCGGATTCGCTGCCGCCCAAGGCCGTCTGCGCCAGCTGCTGGTTCAGATCGTCCAGTTGCGCCTGCATGGCGCTGGCGTTGTCGATGTAGTCCTGCGACCGCGGATTGATGCGGGATTCGATGATGGGCATGGGGTACCACCCGTCCTGCTTGATTGGAATTTGAAGGCGCTCGAAAAAGAGCGGGTTGTCTCGCTGCCCGGTGGGCCGGGCATTCTTGTCGATTTGGAAAATCAGGATTTCGTTGCGCCTTTCCTGCATGGCCCGCGACCGACCCGTCGCGGTGGTTGCAATGCCAGAAAGGCGCAGCGAAATCCTGCTTGAGACACGGGCCGAAGCCCGTGTCTCAAGCAGGCAACTGCTTAGACCATTTCGATGGCCATCGCGACGGCTTCGCCGCCGCCGATGCACAGCGTGGCCACGCCGCGCTTGCCGCCGGTCTTGCGCAGGGCGCCGATCAGGGTGGCCACCAAGCGTGCGCCGGAGGCGCCGATCGGGTGGCCCAGCGCGGTGGCGCCGCCGTGGATGTTGACCTTTTCAGGCGAGAGCTTGAAGTCGGTCATTGCGGCCATGGCGACCACCGCGAAGGCTTCGTTGATCTCGTACAGGTCCACGTCCTCGGCCTTCCAGCCGGTCTTGTTGAACAGGTTCTTCAGCGCGCCGACGGGGGCGGTGGTGAACCAGTTGGGTTCCTGCGAGTGCTGCGAGTGCGCGACGATGCGGGCCAGCGGCTTGACGCCGAGCTTTTCGGCGGTGGACGCGCGCATCAACACCATGGCGGCGGCGCCGTCGGAGATCGACGACGAGTTCGCGGCGGTGACGGTGCCGTCCTTCTTGAACGCGGGCTTGAGCGTCGGGATCTTTTCCGGCATGGCCTTGGTGGGCGCTTCGTCGGTGTCGATCACGGTGTCGCCCTTGCGGCCGGCCACGGTGACGGGGGCGATTTCCCACTTGAAGCTGCCGTCTTCCGAAGCGGCGCGCGCGCGGCGCAGCGATTCCAGCGAGAACGCATCCTGCTGTTCGCGCGTGAACGAGTACTTGGCGGCGCAGTCTTCGGCGAAGACGCCCATGGCCTTGCCCTTGTCGTACGCGTCTTCCAGGCCGTCCAGCGCCATGTGGTCGTACACGGTGTTGTGGCCGTAGCGGTAGCCCTGGCGGCCCTTGAGCAGCAGGTACGGCGCGTTGCTCATGCTTTCCTGGCCGCCGGCGACGACGATCTCGGCGCTGCCCGAAGCCAGCAGGTCATGGCCGAACATCGCGGCCTTCAGGCCCGAGCCGCAAACCTTGTGGATGGTGGTGCACGCCACGCCCAGCGGCAGCCCGGCGCCCAGCGCGGCCTGGCGAGCGGGCGCCTGGCCTTGGCCGGCTTGCAGCACGTTGCCCATGATGACTTCGTCGACCTGCTCGGGCTTGATGCCGGCGCGTTCGACGGCGGCCTTGATGGCGACCGAGCCCAGCTCGTGCGCGGCCAAGCCGGACAAGTTGCCCAGCATGCCGCCCATGGGCGTGCGGGCGACGGAAACGATGACGATGGGATCTGACATGACTTGCTCCTGTGAGGGTCGGGACAGCGATTGGGTTACAACACCGCGTTGCCGTTTGAAGGGCGGTCTGCACGCAAGCGTCTGTCCTTATCGTAAGGGAAAAATTCTTCGATCCGGCCTTGCGCCACATGGGCGCGGCAGGCCTGCCACCAGTCCGGTTCCAGGAGGTCGGCATGGTGACGCATGAAGGCGCCGCGCACGCGCGCATCGCCCAGCAGGAAGCGGCCGAATTCCTCGGGGAAGACGTCGTTCGGGCCGATGGCGTACCAAGGTTCGGAGGCCATCTCCGCTTCTTCGTTCGGGGCCGGCGGAATGCGCCGGAAGTTCATCTCGGTCATGCGCTGGATTTCGTCGTAGTCATAAAAGACGACGCGGCCCAGGCGCGTGACGCCGAAATTCTTGTACAGCATGTCGCCGGGAAAGATATTGGCCGCGGCCAGTTGCCGGATGGCGTCCCCGTATTCGCGCACGGCGTGGTCCAGCAAAGCGTCCGGCGCCTGCTGCAGGTACAGGTTCAGCGGCGTCATCCGGCGTTCGATGTAGACATGGCGGATGACGACGGTGTCGCCGGTTTCCTCGATAAGGCTGGGCACCAGCCGGCGCAGTTCGTCCAGCAGCGCGGGCGCAAAGCGGGCGCGCGGCAGGGCGACCTGTGAATATTCCCAGGTGTCGGCCATGCGGCCGACGCGATCGTGCAGCTTGACCATCTGGTACTTGCGCCGCACGGTGGCGTGATCCATGCCGTCCTTGTCGATGCGGTCCTTGATGAGCTTGAACACGTACGGATAGGACGGCAGCGTGAACACGCACATCACCATGCCCTTGATGCCGGGGGCGATGTCGAAGGCGTCGCGCGAGTGGGCCAGGTGATGCAGGAAGTCGCGGTAGAACAGCGTCTTGCCCTGCTTTTGCAGGCCGATCATGGTGTAGAGCTCGGCCTTGGGTTTGCGAGGCAAGAGGCTCGACAGAAAGTTGACCACTGCCGCGGGCGTCTCCATGTCGACCAGGAAATACGCGCGGGTAAAGCTGAACAGCGTGCTCAGGTCGTCCGCGCCCAGCAGCAGCGCGTCCAGCGTCACCTGCCCTGCCGGATTGCGCGTCAACGCGATGGCAAAGGGATAGACGGTGGTCTGGTTGATCAGGCGGCCGACGATGTAGGCGCCCTTGTTGCGAAAGAACAGCGATCCCAGCGCGTGAAGCTGGCAGTCGGTGGCGATGCGCCGGCCGACGTGGCGCGGCAGGACCGCGCGCAGCTTGGACACCGCGGCGCGGGCCAGCAATCGCGTGTCGCGCGGCAGGTCTTCGAAAGGCAGCGCCAGGCCGAAGTCGGCCACCATGCGGATCAGGCTTTTTTCCAGGCCGTCGGTCACCGGGTAGTACACACGGTACGACGGCACGCTGCTGTCCAGGTAGTCGGTGGCGACCGCCGGGCGTACGAACAGGAAGTCGTTGTGGAAGTAGTCGCGGTGCAGCAGGCGGCACGAGACCGAGTTGAAGAAGGTCTCGGCGCATTCGGGCTGGCGGTGTTCGCCCAGGAGGCCGACGAACTCCTGTTTGATCTGCTGCCAGTACGCGGTCTGCGCGTCGGTAAGGGACGGGGCGGCGGCGCCGTTGCCGTTCTTGGCGGCATGCTCTGCGCCGTTGCCCGTATTGCCAACCGTAGTGCCAACCGCGCCCTCTGGTCGGCCGCGCAGCACGCCTTCCAGTTGCGTCGCGCATTCGCGCACGCGCATGTCGTAGTACTCGATGCGTTCGCGGGACAGATGCTGGATGCCGTGCCAGTCGCCGGATTCAAACAGCGCCTTGGCACGCTGGGCGCTATAGCGGAACAGCGCGTAGTGCCGGTCAAAGCCGGCCAGGATCAGGCGCGCGACGTCCAGCGGCGAGGGGCCCGGGGCGGGCGCCTGCTCGATGTGCTGGATGTCGGACGTGCGGATCATGGCGCGGGCTGTGGATAAGGCGTCAGGCGGTTTCGTTGAAGAGTTCGCGGCCGATCAGCATGCGGCGGATCTCGCTGGTGCCGGCGCCAATTTCGTACAGCTTGGCGTCGCGCCACAGGCGGCCGACCGGATATTCGTTGATGTAGCCGTTGCCGCCCAGGATCTGCACGCCCTCGCCCGCCATCCAGGTGGCCTTTTCGGCGGTGTACAGGATGAGCGCGGCGCAGTCCTTGCGCACCTGGCGCACGTGGTCGGACCCCAGTTTGTCCAGGTTCTTGCCGACCTGATAGCAGAAGGCGCGGCTGGCCTGCAGCGTCGTGTACAGGTCCGCGACCTTGCCCTGGATGAGCTGGAATTCGCCGATGGCCTGGCCGAACTGCTTGCGGTCGTGGATGTAGGGCACCACCACGTCCATCACGGCCTGCATGATGCCCAGCGGTCCGCCGGACAGCACGGCGCGTTCGTAGTCCAGGCCGCTCATCAACACCTTTACGCCGCCGTTGACCTGGCCCAGCACGTTTTCCTCGGGGATCTCGCAGTCCTGGAACACCAGCTCTCCGGTGTGGCTGCCGCGCATGCCCAGCTTGTCCAGCTTCTGCGCCACGGAAAAGCCCTTGAAACCCTTTTCGACCAGGAAGGCGGTGATGCCGCGCTGGTGGGCTTCGGGATCGGTCTTGGCGTAGACGACGAGCGTGTCGGCGTCCGGGCCGTTGGTGATCCACATCTTGGTGCCGTTCAGCACGTAGCGGTCGCCCTTTTTGTCGGCGCGCAGCTTCATGCTGACGACGTCAGAGCCTGCGCCCGGTTCGCTCATGGCCAGCGCGCCGACGTGTTCGCCGGAGATCAGCTTGGGCAGGTACTTGGCCTTCTGGGCGGCGGTGCCGTTGCGGTTGATCTGGTTCACGCACAGGTTCGAGTGCGCGCCGTACGACAGGCCGATGGAGGCGCTGGCGCGGGAGATTTCTTCCATGACGACCATGTGGGCCAGGTAACCCATGTTGGCGCCGCCGTATTCCTCGTCGGCGGTCATGCCCAGGACGCCGAGGTCACCGAATTTGCGCCACAGGTCCATGGGGAATTGGTCGCTGCGGTCGACTTCTGCGGCGCGCGGCGCGATCTCGGCCTGCGCGAAATTGCGTACGGCGTCGCGCAGCATGTCCAGGTCTTCGCCCAGGTCGAAGTTCAGGCCGGGAAGATTCATCAGTGTCTCCGTGATAGTAGGTGCTTACATTCATGAACCTGCGCGGACGTGTCTTGGCCGCCGTCGCGGGGGTGATCCATGATGCGCCGTTCATCCGGCGCTGCGCAATGATGCAGTGCAAATATTACGTTTACGTAAACGTAAATTGGATGAGGGTTATCCCTAGCGCGTTGCGCACTGCTGCGACAGGGATGATGGGCAATACTTGATATGACCCTTTAATTTTTGAAATATCCGACGGAGTCAGTTGTGCTCGAACTTTCCAATCTGGACGACATCGTGGCGTTGCGCCGTGACATTCATATGCACCCGGAGCTTTGCTACGAAGAGCACCGCACGGCCAAGGTGGTGGCCGATACGCTGCGCGGCTGGGGCATCGAAACGCATACGGGCATCGCCAAGACGGGCGTGGTCGGCGTGATCAAGCGGGGCACGTCGGACCGGGCCATCATGCTGCGCGCCGACATGGATGCGCTGCCCATGCAGGAAGAAAACCAGTTCGAGCACCGCTCGCGTCACGACGGCAAGATGCACGGCTGCGGCCATGACGGTCACACCGCGATGCTGCTGGCTGCGGCGCAGCATTTGCAGACAGCGGGCGGCTTCGATGGCACGGTATACCTGTGCTTTCAGCCGGCCGAGGAAGGCGGCGCGGGCGGCCGGGCGATGATCCAGGATGGCCTGTTCACGCGCTTTCCTTGCGAGGCGGTCTTTGGCATGCACAACTGGCCGGGCCTGCCGGCTGGCGCCTTCGGCGTCTGTGCAGGTCCCATGATGGCGGCAGCGAACGGCTTCAAGATCACGGTCAAGGGCAAGGGCGGCCATGCGGCCGCGCCGCAGGACTGCAATGACCCGGTGCCGGCGCTCTTTGCCATCGGCCAGTCGTTGCAGACGATCCTGACGCGCAGCAAGTGTCCGCTGGATGCGGCGGTGCTGTCCATCACGCAGGTGCAGGCGGGCGGCAGCGTCATCAACGTGATTCCCAATACCGCGTGGCTCGGTGGCTCGGTGCGCGCCTACAGCACCGACGTGGTCGATTTGATCGAGCGGCGCATGCAGGAGATCGCGCCCAGCATCGCCGCGGCGCATGGCTGCGAGGCCGAGGTGTATTTCGAGCGCCGCTACCCGGCGCTGGTCAACACCGTGGCCGAGACCGAATTCTGCATGGACGTGATGCGCGAGGTCGTGGGCGAGGACCGCGCACTCACCATCGAACCTGCCATGGCCTCGGAAGACTTTGCCTTCCTGCTGCAGGAAAAGCCGGGCTGCTACGTGTTCCTGGGCAATGGCGACGGCGAGCATCGCATGGCGGGCCATGGCCTGGGCCCGTGCATGCTGCACAACGCCAGCTATGACTTCAATGATTCGTTGATTCCGGCGGGGGCGTCGTACTGGGTTCGCCTGGCGCAACGCTACCTTGCCTGATGTGCTTTACCGCAGTCCGTTTCACCAACGCAGTGCTACGCAAATCACCAGGACGATATGAAAAAGAAGACGTTGTTCATCAAGGCCGCGGGGGCGGCCCTGGCAATCATGGCAAACGGCGCGATGGCGCAGAATTGGCCGGCCAAGCCCGTTACCGTGGTCGTGCCCTACACGGCCGGCGGCAGCGCCGATGCGATCGCGCGCCGGTTGGGCGATGCGCTGCGCAAGGAAGCCAACATCACGGTCATCGTTGAGAACAAGCCGGGCGCGGGCGCCTCGGTGGGCACCGATTACGTGGCGCGCGCGCAGCCGGACGGCACCACGCTGCTGCTGGCCTCGACCAGCCCGCTGACGATCTTTCCGCATCTGGCCAAGACCAACTATGACCCGATGAAGGACCTGACGCCGGTGGCCAGCGTCGCCGTCGCGCCGGTGGCCATCGTGGCGACCAAGGCGTTGCCGGTGAAAGATTTTGCGGGGCTGGTGGAATACGCCAAGTCGCATCCCGAAGGCGTGCGCTACGGCACGCCGGGTCAGGGCACGGTCGCGCATATCGGCATGGCGGCGGTCACCGCGCAGACCGGCACCAAGATGCTGCACGTGCCGTATCGCGGCAACAGCCAGGCGCTGACCGACGGCTTGGGCGGCGTGGTGGAACTGCTGGTGGTCAACAGCGACGTCGTGCTGCCGCACGTTGCCAACGGCGCGCTCAAGCCGCTGGCGGTGATGGCGCCGCAGCGTCTGGCCGCGTGGCCCGACGTGCCGACGATGGCCGAGCTGAAACTGCCGCAGGCGCAGTACTACTCGAACTTCGGCATCTTCGCGCCGGCCAATCTGCCGCCGACGGTGTCGCAGCCCTTGCAGGCCGCGTTGACCCAGGCCGTGGCCAGCGCCGAGTTCCAGGAGCTGCTGGCCAAGTCGTTCCTGCAGCCGGGTACGGCATCGGGTGAGGCGTTTGCCAAGCAGGTGCAGGCCGAGTTCACGAACAACGCCCGCATCATCAAGGAAAGCAATATCAAGGCGGAGTGACCGGCGGTTTGTGGTGGCAACTCAGCGTGGCGGCGGTCAATCCGCCGCGCGAGATGCGCCGAGACGCAACCTGCGTCAAAAGACCGGCACCAATGCAAAGCGCGCGGCCCTTCACGGGAACGCGTGCTTTTTTTCTTGCCCGTCCGGCAGGCCGGATCACGTCCCGCGCGGCCCGAACATGATCACCAGCATGCCGGCCAGGCACAGGCCCACGCCGATCCAGTCGCTCGCGCTGGGCCGCACGCCGTCCACCGCCCACAGCCAAAGCAGCGCCATGCCGATGTAGACGCCGCCATACGCGGCATAGACGCGGCCCGATGCCGTCGGGTGCAGGGTCAGCAGCCACGCGAACAGCGCCAGGCTCAGCGCGGCGGGCGCAAGCAGCCAGATGGAGTGGCCCTTGCGCAGCCACAGATAGGGCAGATAGCAGCCGATGATCTCGGCCAGGGCGGTCAGGACGAAAAGCCCGATGGTTTGAAAAACAGCCATGCGGACTACGGCTTCTGCGCCAACAGGACGCGGCACTGGCGTTCCTGTTCGCTGATTTCCTGAAGGGTATCGTCGATGTCGCGACGCTGCTGCTCGAGCGTGACGCGATGCTGTTCCAGCACGGACAGATACTGGCGCAACTGCACCTCGGTGTCGCCGGGTCCGTCGTACATGTCGATCAGCGTCAGGATCTCGGACAGTTGCAGGCCCAGCCGTTTGCCGCGCAGGGCCAGCTTCAGGCGCGTGCGGTCGCGCGGTCCGAAGATGCGGTTGCGGCCCTCGCGCGCCGGGCTGACGATCCCCTGGTCTTCGTAGAAGCGGATCGTGCGGGGCGTGACGTCGAACTCGCGGGCGAGCTCGGAGATGGTCCAGGTTGACGGGGACATGCGACGTGTGGCAGTTTACGTAAACGTAAATTATGATGACTTGACGTGATCGTCAAGCGTGGAGCGAGAGGCAATGAACCCCAACGAACAGAAGCTTCAGTATCCCTGGGCCGATTTTCAGCCCGAGGCCGGCCGCGCGCATGCGGTGGCGGAGGGCGTCAAATGGATCCGGATGCCGCTGCCGTTCGCGCTGGATCATATCAACCTCTGGCTGCTGCGCGACAACATCGACGGCCAGGATGGCTGGACGGTCGTCGACTGCGGCATTTCACGCGACGAAGTGAAGACGCTGTGGGAAGACGTGTTCAAGAACGAACTGGACGGCCTGCCCGTGCTGCGCGTGCTGGTCACCCACATGCATCCGGACCACATCGGTCTGGCCTACTGGCTGTGCGAGCGCTGGAACGCGCGGCTGTGGATGACGATGACGGACTACATGGTGGCGTCGCTGTGGTCGTCGCGCCGCACGGATGCCGGCGCGGGGCCGGGCGGCCAATCGGCGGTCGAACACTTCGCCCGTCACGGCCTGACGGACCCGGACGCGCAGGAACAGATCCGCCAGCGCGCCAGCTATTTCCCCAACTTGGTGCCTGCCGTGCCGTCGCGCTATACGCGCATCATGGACGGCGATCAGGTGCGCATCGGCGGGCGCGATTGGCGTGTGATTGTGGGCTACGGCCATGCGCCGGAACACGCGTCACTGTTCTCGCCTGACCTGGGCGTGCTGATTTCCGGCGACATGGTGCTGCCGCGCATTTCCACCAACGTCAGCGTGTTCGATTACGAACCCGACGCCAATCCCCTGCCGTTGTATCTGCGGTCGCTGCACGGCTATGACGGCCTGCCCCGCGACACGCTGGTGCTGCCGTCGCACGGCCGCCCGTTCAAGGGGCTGCATGAGCGCATCACGCAGCAGCACGAGCATCACCGGGATCGGCTGGCCGAGGTGCTGGAAGCCTGTGCCGTGAAGCCGCAATCGACATCCGACATCGTGCCGGTGCTGTTCAAGCGCAAGCTGGATCTGCACCAGCTGACGTTCGCGATGGGCGAGGCGCTGGCGCATCTGCATGCGCTGTATTTCGAAGGCAAGCTGACGCGCGCGCAGGATGCCGATGGCATCGTGCGGTTCAAGGCGGTTTGATTGGCGGTGATGGCGGCGGGTGACCTGTGCCCGCTGCGCGTGCCCCGAGGCAGCGCGCGGCGTCTAGCGCGAAGCCGTTGCCAGCCTGACCGCCAGCCCCACGAACACCAGCGCGGCGATGCGGTTCAACCAGCGCTTGGCCGTGACCGAACGCTGCAGCAATTCCCCGAACGCACCCGAGAAGAACGCGATCGCCCCGAACACCAACAGCGTCGACACGATAAACACCGCGCCCAGTTGCATGGTCTGCAATCCGACCGGCCCGAGCCGTGGAGACGTGAACTGCGGCAGGAAGGCGAAGAAGAACAACAGCACCTTGGGATTGGTGAGGTTCATGACGATGCCGCGGCGATATAACGCGCCGGGCCGCATGGGTTCGGGACGTTTGCCGTCTTCAGATTCGACGGGGGCGCGCAGGATCTGCCAAGCCAAGTACGCCAGATAGGCCGCGCCTGCCAGCTTGAGCACCGTAAACGCCACGGGCGACGCGGCGAAAACGGCGGCCAGGCCGACCGCAACCGCCGCCGTGTGTCCAAGCAAGCCGGTGCACAACCCCAGCACCACGAACATGCCCGCCTTGCGTCCCCAGATGGCGGACTGCATCAGCACAAATAGGTTGTCCGGCCCCGGCGTCAGCGCCAGCAGCACGGCAATGCCAAAGAATGCGATCAGGGTGTCGAGGGGCAGCATGGAGTCTCTTCGGTATCGGAGCAGCGGATGCGACGGGGCGGTGGAAGCGACACGTCCGTTTGGTCAGCGGCGTAGCGTTGAAGCCACTGCGCCATTGGCACGAGGTCAGCGTCGCCCGGACAGCGCCGGACAGCAAGTGGCATGATAAGGGCAAAGCCGACCACGACAGGAGACAGACTGATCATGACCGTTGCCGCTCAGAACGCCAATAACACCCATAACGCCAACGACGCCCTACCCGATGCCGCGCTCGAAGACTGGCTGCTCTCCCGCCACAGCTGCCGCGCCTTTCTGCCGCAGCCCGTGCCCCGCGCCACCATCGAACGCATCCTGACCCTGGCGCAGCGCACGGCGTCCTGGTGCAATTGCCAGCCGTGGCAGGTGGCAATTACCGAGGGCGACGGCACGAAGCGGTTGCGCGACGCGCTGGAGCGCCGCGCGCAGATTGAAGGCTTCAAGCCCGACTTTCCGTTCCCGCGCGAATACCGCGACGAATACCTGGCCCGCCGCCGCGAATCCGGCTTCCAGCTGTACGGCGCCGTCGGCGTGCCGCGCGGCGACCGCGAGGCCTACCGGCGCCAGGAGATGCGCAACTTCGCGCTCTTTGACGCGCCGCACGTCGCGATCATCACGACCGACGAAGCGCTGGGCGAGTACGGCGCGATGGACTGCGGCGGCTATGTCGCCAACTTCCTGCTCGCCGCCCAGGCCAACGGCGTCGCAACCGTGGCGCAGGCATCGCTAGCGATGTACCCCGAGGTGCTGCGTGAAGTGCTGGGCATCGCGCCCGGCCGTCGCGTGGTGTGCGGCATCTCGTTCGGCTTCGAAGACACAGCGCATCCGGCCAACAGCTATCGCACCCGGCGCGCGGATTTGTCCGAGACGGTTCAATGGATCGGCTGAAATTCCGGCCGCGTCCTGATATGGTTTGGTTTTCCCGGTTTTGACGCACCTCTACAAGATGCCTACCAAACACATCGATACGGTCCTCCAGCACGCGGGCACCGCCCCGTTCAATCCCGAGACCGGCACGGCGCCGGTGCCGCTTCCGCCCATGCGGGCCAGCACGGTGCGCTTTGCCAATATCGCCGCGCTGGAAAACGCGCAGCGCAGCAAGGCGGCTGGCGGCCGCGCGTCCACGTACGGGCGCATGGGCATGGACACCCATGCCGCGCTGGAAGAGGTCTTCACGCAACTGGAAGGCGGCACGCATTGCTATCTGGCGTCCTCGGGTCTGTCGGCCATGACGATGGTGATGATGGCGCTGTGCTCGGCCGGCGACCATGCGCTGATCTCCGACAGCGTGTACGGCCCGATGCGCGAGCTGGACGATGCGGTGCTCAAGCGCATGAACATCGAGATCACGTACTTTGCCGCCAGCGAGGATGTCGATGCGCTGGTGCGCCCCAACACCAAGCTGCTGTACGTGGAATCGCCCGGCTCGCTGCTGTTCGAGATGCTGGACATGGGCGCCATGGCCGCCATCGCGCAGCGCCACGGGCTGGTGCTGGCCACCGACAACACCTGGGGTTCCGGCTACATCTACCGGCCGCTGACGCTGGGCGCGCAGGTCTCGGTCATTGCTGGCACCAAATACGTGGGCGGACACTCGGACCTGATGCTGGGCGCGGTGGTCACCAACGACGAAGGCATCGCCCGCAAGCTGAACCGCACGCAGTATGCGATGGGTTACTCCATCAGCGCCGACGACGCGTGGCTGGCGCTGCGCGGCGTGCGCACCATGCCCATCCGCATGGCCCAGCATGCGCGCCACGCGATGCAGGTGTGCGAGTTCCTGGATTCCCGTCCCGAGACCGTGCGTTTGTTCCATCCGGCCTGGCCCAAGGATCCCGGCCACGAATTGTGGAAACGCGATTGCACCGGGTCGAACGGCATGCTGTCGGCCGAACTGGCCCTGTCCCCGGCCGCCGCGCGCCGCTTTGTCGATGCGCTGACGCTCTTTGGCATCGGCTTCTCGTGGGGCGGCTATGAAAGCCTGGTGCAGCTCGTGTCGCCGAAGGATCTGTCCAAGCACGGCTATTGGGGCGAAGGCGAGAACCCGGTCGTGCGCCTGCACATCGGGCTGGAGTCGCCCGAGGACATCATTGCGGATCTGACGCAGGCGTTTGAACAGGCTGCGGCAGTCAAGGAATGATCGCGCAGTGAATGCACAATAGGCGTGCGACTACGCCCGCAAGACCCACACGCGGCGGCTGCAAGGCCGCCGCGTTGCATTGACGAACGCGATCACCCCGCCGTGTCGCGGATCCACGCGCCGATGCGCGCGGCGATATCGTCGCTGTTGTCGTCCATCATCGGCATGTGCGAATTGCCCGCGATGCCCATATCCGCCAGCCGCCACGTCTGCACCCGCCCGCCATGGCGGGCCAGGTCTTCGGCGTAGGCGGCGCCTGTTGCCGTGAGCTTTTTCCAGAGTGGCGTTGCGTCCAGATAGTCGCCATAAATGAACAGAAACGGCTTGTCCGCCACGCAGTGCGCGATGACCTCGGTGGAAAAACCGGACGGCTCGATGCCGATCACCCCGCGCACCAGATCGGGCCGCGCGTGCAGCGCCCGGTAGGCCACTTCGCCGCCGTGGCTGTGGGCCAGCACGATGCAGGGCCCGATCCGGTCCAGCACGGCACAAAAGCCCTGCAACGCGGCATCGTTGTTGCCCAGCCAGCGCGGCACGGCGTGGCGGATGAAGTCGTCAAAATGCCCAACCGGAAAGCGCTGTCCCGCAAACGCCTGCCGCGCAGCAAAATCCTCGGCACGGCCGAAGCGGAACAGCGACCAGCTTTCCTCGGCGTTGCGGATGATGGGCGGCTCGGGCCAGACCTGCGTGAACGGCGCCCAACCGGCGCGCCCGCGCTCGACGTTGTCCACCACATACACCGCATGGCCTTGCCGCAGGAAATGCTGCATCCAGCCAGGCCGGCCGTCGGGCGTCTGTTCCCACATCGCGCCGGTCATTCCGCCGCCGTGCAGCAGCACGATGGGCAGCGGATGCGCCAGGCGCGCCGGGATGAAGTACTGCACGTAGGCCTGCTCAAAGTGATAGAGGCCGTTGGGGTCGTAGGCCAGCGACGCCGTCTGCGTGAACGCGATATCACGCTTGGGCTGCCCTTCGATCCGCACGGGCCGCCCGCCCGCATAAAAGCTGCCGAAGTCCGCCAGCGCCAGTTCCTGCGTCATGGCTTGACCAGCGGACATTGGCTGTCGGACAGCGGCCACGCGAGCGATTCGCCGGGAATGGTGCGCACGATGTTGTAGTAGTCCCAGGGCGCCTTCGACTGCTCGGGCGTCTTGACCTGCGCAAGCATCATGTCGCGCACCACCAGGCCGTCGGCGCGGATGTGCGCGTTCAGGCTGAAGGGATCGTCGATGGGCATGGACTTCATCTTGGCCATCACCGCGTCCGCATCGACCGAATCAGCCGCCTTCACGGCTTGCAGGTAATGGCGCACCGAACTGTACACGCCCGCTTGCAGGAAGGTGGGCGGACGGCCCACGCGCGCCTCGAACTTCTTGGTGAAGGCGCGGGTGCCGTCGTTCATGTCCCAATACGACGGCACGGTCAGGTAGGTCTTTTGCGCGGCGGCCAGCCCCAGGCTGTGCACGTCGGTCAACAGCAGCAGCATCGCCGCCAGTTGCTGCGTGCCGCCGATGCCGAATTCCGCGGCCTGTTTGATGGCCGAGATGGTGTCGCCGCCTGCGTTGGCGATTGCGATGATCTGCGCTTTGGAACCCTGCGCCTGCAGCAGGAAGGACGCGAAGTCCGACGCATTGAGCGGATGAAAGACGGTGCCGGCGATCTCGCCGCCGTTGGCCTTGACGACCGTTTCCGTGTCAGCGGCAAGCTGTTTGCCGAACGCGTAATCGGACGCCAGGATGAACCAGCGCTTGCCGCCCTCTTTCACGACGGCGGTGGCGGTGCCGCGCGACAGCGCGTAGGTGGTGTAGGTCCATTGCACGCCGTAGGGCGAGCACTGCGCCTGCGTCAGCGCGGTGGTGCCGGGGCTGGAGAACAGCACCAGCTTTTTCTTTTCGCGCGCGATGCCCTGCACGGCCAGCGCGACGGACGAGTTGGGCACGTCCACCACGACGTCCACGCCTTCCGTGTCGTACCACTTGCGGACCATGCTGCTGCCGATGTCGGGGCGGTGCTGGTGATCGCCGGAAACCAGCGTGATCGGCTTGCCGAGCACCGTGCCGCCCATTTCCTCGATGGCCAGCCGGGCGGCTTCCACCGACCCCTTGCCGGTGGCGTCGGCAGTGACGCCCGCCATGTCTGTCAGGACGCCGATCTTGACGCCGTCGGCGGCGCTGGCGTGGGCCAGGCCCGTTGCGAGCGACAGGCACAGGCCCAGCGCCGCGCTGCTGCGCGAGAAGTGCTTCTTCATTTGTCTTCCACCCATTTGATGCCATGCGTGCGGCGATTTTTATGGCGAAAGTGTAGCCCGGCGTCTTGGCGGCGCGGCTGAATCAAGGTTGAAAATTAAGGCTGAAAAAAACGCCCCGGCCTGGAGGGCTCGGGGCGTTTGCGATGCGGGTATTGCGCGGATTACTTCGCGCGCGCCATCGGAATCAGCGCGTTGACTTCTTTCAGCGCGCCTTCGTAGCTGTTGCCCGCCATCACCGGCGAGGTCATGAACTTGCCGCCCACGGCAAACGACGGGGTGCCTTCGATGCGATAGGCCTCGGCCAGCTGGTTGGCGCGCTGCACCTGGGTCTGCACACTGAACGAATCGAACACCGAGTCGAACTTGGCGCGGTCCACGCCCTGGGTGGCAATCCACTCACCCATGGCCTTCTTGTCGAACAGGCGCTTGTGCTCGCCGTGGATGGCCGTGAAGACCTTCGGGTGCAGGTCGGGACGGTCCAGGGCCAGCAGCGTGTAGTACAGCTGCTGCAGCGGCTTCATGCCGGCGTTGAAGGCGATGGGAACCTGCTTCAAGACGACGTCGGACGGCGCGGTCTTGGCCCAGTCTTCGACCATGGGTTCCATGGCGGCGCAGTGCGGGCAGGTGTAGGCGAAGAATTCCAGGACCTCGACCTTGCCCGGGGTGTCCGACGGCAGCGGCGGGTTGATCGGCACGTACTGCTGGGCGCCTTGCGCGTGGCTGGCCGGGCTGAAGAACGCCGTGGCGGTCAGCGCGGCGGCTGCCAGGATGCGGATGAGCTTGGGGGACAGCATGGGTGAGGTTCCTGAATAAAAGGCTACAGACAGGCCCGGGGCCGGATTAGTTCAATGCAAAACGATCCGCCGCGTGGCGCTATTGGCGCACCACGGCGGTTTCGATCTTGTTCTCGCCCAGGCGTCCGCGCGCCCGGTTCATGTCGTCCAGGCGGGCAAACGGACCGACCCGGACGCGGTTGATGGGCTTGCCGTTCAATTCCGCCTTCTGTACCGCGACCGGCAGACCCAAAAGGATGATGCGCGCCTTGAGCGATTCGGCGTCGTTTTCGCCGCGGAAGGCGCCGGCTTGCAGGTAGTACGTGCCGTTGGCGGCGGGTGCAGACGGCTTGGCGGATGCCGTCGCCGTGGGGGCGGCCTTGGAGATGGGCGTGGGCGCGGACGCCGTGGCGGGGGGCGCCGACGGCGCAGCAGCCGGCGCCCGGGAGGTGGGCAGCGTGGCGATCAGCGCGCCCAGGTCGTCCAGCTTGGCGGGCGTTTCATCGCCCTTGGACGGCGCGCCCGCACCCGGCAGCGGGGCCGGCGCGGTGGCGGTGGGACCGGTGGGCGGCGCGCCTGCAGCCCCGTCGCGGCCATACAGGCCGGCGTTGGGGTCCGGCGCCGAGCGCGGATCGGGCAGTTTGCCCGTATCGCCCTGGCGGCTGGCCCGGTCCACGAAGGGAACGGGCGCCTTGGTGACATAGAACGCGACGACGGCGGCGACGATCAGCCCGATCAGCAGACCGGCCAGCGCCCCGTACAGGGTGCTGCCGCTTTCGCCGGAGGAACGGCGGGTGGATTTGCGCTTGGTTGCCATGAACCGATGTTACATCCGCTCGGGCGCGGAAACGCCCAACAGCGCAAGGCCGTTGGCCAGCACCTGGCGGGTCGTGGCGGCCAGGCGCAGGCGGGCCAGCTTCACGGCGGTGTCGTCGACCAGCACGCGTTCGGCGTTGTACCAGCCGTGGAAGTCCGACGCGCAGTCGCGCAGCCAGAACGCGATGTGGTGCGGCGACAGGTCCTGGGCGGCCAGCGCCACCACTTGCGGGAACTCGGCCAGGCGCTGCATCAGCGCGAATTCGGTCGGCGCCGTCAGCAGCGCGGCGTCGGCCTGGGCCACGTCGGCGGCGGGCATGCCCGCGTTGTTGATGACCGAGCAGATGCGCGCGTGGGCGTACTGGATGTAATAGACGGGGTTCTCGTCGCTCTTGGACAGGGCCAGATCCACGTCGAACACGAATTCCGTGTCGGCGCGGCGCTGGATCAGGAAGTAGCGGACGGCGTCGCGGCCGACCCAGTCGATCAGGTCGCGCATGGTGACGTAGCTGCCGGCGCGCTTGGAGATCTTGACCTCTTCGCCGCCGCGCATCACCTTGACCATCTTGTGCAGCACGTAGGACGGGTAGTCCTTCGGGATGCCCTCTTCCAGCGCCTGCAGGCCGGCGCGCACGCGAGCCACGGTGCCGTGGTGGTCGCTGCCCTGGATGTTCACGGCGCGATGGAAGCCGCGTTCCCACTTGGCCTTGTGGTAGGCGACATCCGGCACGAAATAGGTGTAGCCGCCCTCGCTTTTGCGCATGACGCGATCTTTGTCGTCGCCCGTGCCCAGTTCGGTAGTGCGCAGCCACAGCGCGCCGCCTTCCTCGTAGGTATGGCCGCCGGCGATCAGCGCCTTGACCGTCGCTTCGACGCGGCCGGACGTGTAGAGCGAGCTTTCCAGGTAGTAATTGTCGAACGCCAGGCCGAAGGCCTGCAGGTCCAGGTCTTGTTCGCGGCGCAGGTAGGCCACGGCAAAGGCGCGGATGTCGTCCAGGTTGTCGATGTTGCCGGTGGCGGTGACGGGCTCGCCGTCGGACGCCTGGATGGTCTTACCGTCCTGGAAGTCGCGGGCGATGTCGGCGATGTAGTCGCCCTTGTAGCCGTCTTCGGGCCAGTCGGGGGAATCGGTGGTCAGGCCGCGGGCGCGGGCCTGCACGCTGATCGCCAGGTTCTGGATCTGGTTGCCGGCGTCGTTGTAATAGAACTCGCGGGTGACGTCCCAGCCCACGGCGTCGTACAGACGGCACAGCGCGTCGCCCAGCGCGGCCTGGCGGGCATGGCCCACGTGCAGCGGACCGGTGGGGTTGGCCGACACGAATTCGACCAAAATCTTCTCGCCCAGGCGCGCGGCGCGGCCGTAGGCATCACCCTGCTCAGCCACCGCGGCGATCACGGCCTGGCGGGCAGCCGGCGTGATGCGCAGGTTGATGAAGCCGGGACCGGCCACTTCAGCACTTTCGACCAGCGCGGCGGCGTCGGGATTGGCCATCACGGCGTCGACGATGCCCTGGGCCAGTTCGCGGGGATTGCGGCGGGCCGGCTTGGCCAGCTGCATGGCCACGTTGGTGGCGACGTCGCCATGGGCGGCAACCTTGGGGCGCTCCAGCAGCACGTTGGGCTGGGCGTCGGGCAGGCTCTGCGCGACGGCGGCCTGGATCAGGGAGATAAGCTGTTTTTGTTGCTCGAGGAGCATGGGCGTCTGGCGTGGTTCTGAGTGAGTGACGATGGCGGCACGGCGCTTGCGGCCTGCCGGCGATCCGCGCCGTGCCCGCAGGCTGGCTCGCGGTTCTGTCCGGCGGCGGCGGGCAAGCCGGCGCGCATGTGCCGGAAATCTGGGGCCCGGCGCGGCGCCTGCTGTCACGGGAAACCCCTGAATCATAGTTGATTTGGGGGCGCCAGTTGGCATCATGGGGGCGTTGGGGTAGTGTACGGAGCTAAGGTAATCAATGTAGGAGACCGGAATATGCTGATCACTTTTCACTCCAAGGTCGTGGCCGAAGTCCTGATGCTGACCGACCACGCGGGCGCCCTGTTGCAGGCGGCCGGCAAGCCGGTCGGCGACAAGATCCCCGAGCGCGGCGTCTTCACCGTGGAGCAGCTTGGACCGGCCATCAGCGGTATCGAACGCGCGATCGACGAGTACCAGCATGCCCACGAAAGCCCGGACGAGGACGACGAGGACAAGGCGCCCGTCGCGCCGATGGCGCGCGCGGTGGGTCTGAAGGAACGCGCCTTTCCCCTGCTGGTCATGATGCGCCAGTCGCAGGCCGCGGGCGCCGAGGTCACCTGGGAAGTCTCGCGGGGCTGGTAGGACTATGTCGCCGGGCGGACAATCTGTCCGGCGTTTTTTGCCTACCCTGTTGGCCTGACGCCCTTTGACGGAGCCTTATTTCCATGCGCAGCGACATCACCATCGTTTTCGACCCCCGGCGTTCGCTGGACCTTTCCGCGAACGTCGAAACCTCCCCGCAACGCCAGGCCGATGCGCGCGACTGGTTTGACAGCGCCTGGGAAACCCTGGGCTGCGAGCCGCTGCGGCCCAGCGGCAAGGTCCTGTTGCTGGACAAGGTGCTGGGCGTGGCCGACGCGCTGGGCTACGACACGCTGTCGTCTGACGAAAAGGAAGCCCGGGAGTTCGCCGAGCACCTGGCGCTGGCGCTGGAGCGTCCGCGCATCACGGTGGACCTGCCGGGGCTTACCGTCGGGTATTGATCCCCGACGCGTGGCCCCATGCGCAAAGAACCCCGCCGAGGCGGGGTTTTTTGTTGCGGCGCGGCAGCTTGTCAGGTTCTAGCGGATCCCCGCCCGCATGAACGACTGCACGAACTGGCGCTGGAACAGCAGGAACGCGATCAGCAGCGGCGCGGCCGACATCAGCGTCGCGGCAGTGATGACCGACCAGTCGATGCCCTGGTCCGTGGACGAGAAGACCTGCAGGCCCACCGTCAGCGGCCGGGATTCCACCGAATTGGTGATGATCAGCGGCCACAGGAAGTTGTTCCAGTGGTGGCTGACCGACACCAGCCCGTAGGCCACGTAGATCGGCTTGGCCAGCGGCACGTACACCTTCCAGAGCACCTGCAGCGCGTTCGCGCCTTCCATGCGGGCCGCCTCTTCCAGTTCGCGCGGAACCGTCTTGAAGGTCTGGCGCAACAGGAAGATGCCGAAGGCCGAGGCGAAGTACGGCAGTCCGATTGCAAACACCGTGTCGCGTACGCCCAAGAGGCTCATCGACCGGTAGTTTTCCACCAGCAGCACGTCGGGCATGATCATCAGCTGCAACAGCACCAGCATGAAGACGAAGTCGCGGCCGCGGAACTCGAAGCGCGCGAACGCGTAGCCCGCCAGCGTCGACAGCACCAGCTGCGCGGCCAGCACCATCGTGACCAGCACGAACGTGTTCAGGAAGTAGCGCGGAAACGGCGCTGCATTCCAGGCACGGACGAAGTTATCCAGCGTCAGCGGCGCGAAGAGATCGAAGCGGGTGGCGTAGGCCGGCGGATGGAACGCCGCCCACATCGCGTAGGCCAGCGGCAGGATCCACAAGAGGCCCAGCGCCCACGCGCCCAGGGTATCGAGCTTGTCTTTCATTGGTAGTGCGTCCTGCGGTCCAGCCAGCGGAACTTGATCAGCGCGGTCAGCGCCAGCACCACCAGCAACACGACGGTCAGGGTGGCGGCATAGGCCGTATCCCAGAAGCTGAATCCCACTTGGTAGATGTAATAGAGCAGCAAGGTGCTCGCGTTGTCCGGCCCGCCGCGTGTCATGACGACCACGTGGTCGACCAGCCGGAACGCGTTGATCAGCGCATTGATCAGCACGAAGAGCGTGGTGGGCATCAGCAGCGGCCACAGGATGCGGCGGAAGTACTGCCAGCGCGAGGCGCCTTCCAGCATGGCCGCTTCACGCAGCGACGGCGACACGGTCTGCAGCGCCGCCAGATAGAAGATCATGAAAAAGCCGGCCTCTTTCCAGACGGTCACCAGCATCAGCGCGGGCAGCGCGGTCTCGCGGTTGCCCAGCCAGTTGGGACCCGGCGCGCCGAACCAGCCCATCACCTGCGCGATCAGCCCGTACTGCGGCGTGTAGAAGAACAGCCAGATGTTGGCGACTGCCACCATCGGCAGCACGGTCGGCGTGAAGTACGCCATGCGCAGGAACCCGCGCCCCGTGAGATTGCGGTTGACCCATAGCGCCATGATCAGCGCGATGCCGATCGAGGTGGGAATGGTGCCCAGCGCAAACCACAGGTTGTTCCACAGCGACTGCCAGAACACGGGGTCGTCGCGCATGACCGCGTAGTTGTCCAGCCCGACGAAGCGGGCCGGGCGCGCGCCCTTTGGGGTGGAGAAAAAGCTGTGCCAAAGCGTCGCCACCGCCGGGTAATGCGTGAAGGCGGCGAGCAGCACGATGGCTGGCAGCAGAAGCAGCCAGCCATAAAGCGCATTCAAAGAGCGGCTCATCGTGCGTGCGGTCGGTTTACTTGTAGGAACGCAGTATGCGATCGGACTCGCGCTGCGCGTCGGTCAGGGCCTGCTGCGGGGTCTTCGAGCCCGTCAGCGCCGCCTGCAGGGCGTCGTTCAGGGTCTTGGTGACGCGCTGGTTCTCATGCGTCGAGAATTCCGCCACGCTGACTTCCAGCTGGTCGCGCGCGACCGTGGCGGCCGGCACTTCCTGCGCGTACTTCTTCATCTTCTCGGTTTCCCAGGCGGCCGGCGTCACGGCCACGTAGCCCGTGGCGATGCTCCAGTCGGCCGCGCGCTCGGGCGTGGTGGCCCATTGCGCGAACTTCAGCGCTGCGGCCTGCTGCTCCGGCGTGCCGCTCTTGAAGATGTAGAAGTTGCCGCCGCCCGTGGGGCTGCCGCCGCGCTTTTGCTGCGGCATCATCGCCACGCCGAACGGGAAGTCCGCGTTCTTGCGGATGTTGGTCAGGTTGCCGGTGGTGGTCCACACCATGGCCGCCTTCTTTTCCAGGAAGTCCTTGGGCGTGGTGCCCCAATCGATCGTGCCGGTCGGCATGATCTTGTGCTTGGCCGACAGGTCACGCCAGAACTGCGCGGCTTCGACCACCGCCGGCTTGTCCAGGTAGACCTCGTTGCCGGCTTCGTTCATCAGGATCGCGCCGTTGGGTGTGGTCAGCGCTTGGAACAGCCAGTACGCGAACGCGCCGCCCGACGGGATCTCGATGCCCCACTGCGTCGTGTTGCCCGAGGCGTCCTGCTTGGTCAGCTTCTTGCCGTACTCAACCAGCTCGGCCCAGGTCTTGGGCGGCTTTTCGGGATCCAGGCCGGCGGCCTTGAAGAGATCCTTGTTGTAGTACATGACGATGGTCGAACGCTGGAACGGCACGCCCCAGGTGTGGCCGCCGGTGCGGCTGTTCTGCATGAAGGCGTCATAGAAGCCACCCAGCCACTTCTTGTCGGCGTCGGTCTTGGCCAGGCTGTCGATCGAAACGATGGCGTCCTCGTCGATCAGCGTGAACATGTCGGTGGACAGCAGCACGGCCAGTTGCGGCGGGGTGCCGCCCTTGAGCGCGGTCAGCGCCTTGGCGATGGAGTCCTGATACGAACCGGCGTAGATCGGCTTGATCTTGATGTTGGGATTTTCCTTCTGGAAATCCGTCACCATGTCGTCGACGATCTTGGTGATCGGGCCGCCGACGGCGACCGGGTAGTAGAACTCGACCTCGACGGGCTTGTTCTGCGCCTGCACAGGCAGAGACAGGCAGGCGGCGGCCAGGCTGGCGGCCAGGGTCTTGAGTACGATGCGTCGCATGGGATGTTCCTTTCCTGTGTGTGGGCTATTTTTTCTAGCGCCCGTCGGTGTTGATCACCGCCGAATCGGCGGCGAAGAAATGCTGTTGCCCGTCCGGCCAGGACAGGCGTAGCGACTCGCCGGCGCTTGCGCGCAGGTGGCCGCCCACCCGGACGGCCACGCCGCCCGTGTCGCCGATGCGGCACACCACGATGGAGTCCGCGCCGAAGTACTCAACGCTTTCGACGGTGGCCGCGATGCCGTCGCCGTCGATGCGAATGTGTTCAGGCCGCACGCCCAGCTTCACGGCGCCCGCGGGCGCATTTGCGATGGCGGGACCCTGCGTGCCGGCGATCATCGTGGCGCCCGCTTGCTGCGTCAGATTGATCAGATTCATGGGCGGCGTGCCGATGAAGCGCGCCGCGAACTCGCTCGCCGGACGCGCATACAGGCCATCAGGCGTGTCGTGCTGTTCGATCTGGCCGCCGCGCAGCAGCACCACCTGATCGGCCATGCTCATGGCTTCGGTCTGATCATGGGTGACGTAGACCATGGTGATGCCCAGGCTTTGCTGCAATGCGCGGATCTCGCGGCGCATTTCGTGGCGCAGTTGGGCGTCCAGGTTGGAAAGGGGTTCGTCCATCAGGCAGACCGGCGCTTCGGAAATCACGGCGCGGCCCAGGGCCACGCGCTGCTGCTGGCCGCCGGACAGTTGCGACGGCTTGCGGTCCAGCAGGTGGGACAGGCCCAGCAGGTCGGCCACGCGCTTCAAGCGCCGGTCGAAATCCTTGGCGGGCTCCTTGCGCACCTTCAAGCCGAACAGGATGTTCTCGCGCACCGACAGGTGCGGAAACAGCGCATACGACTGGAACACCATCGAGATGCGGCGCTTGGCCGGCGGCAGTTGCGTGACGTCGCGGTCGCCGATGCGGATGGTGCCCGACGTGGGCGTATCCAGGCCGGCGATCATGCGCAGCGTCGTCGACTTGCCGCAACCGGACGGACCCAGCAGAACGGTGAAGCTGCCGGCCGGAACCGTAAAGCTCACGCCTTGGATCGCCGCCGCGCCGGCGTACTGTTTGGTGAGGTTATCCAGAACGATGGATGACATGCTGTCTCGAAGATCTAATTGTTAGATCCGCATTGTTGCCTGTTATGAAAACCTTTTCATTGTGCAGCGCAAACATGACGGATATGTGGCAATGCGCGGGTTCCCCGCGCCGGTTTCAACCAAATGGATACGGGCCGGGGTAATCCCCAATGACGGCGTGATGCGTGACCAGGTTGCCGCCCTGCCACCAATGCAGCTGATAGCCGGGCGGTTCCATGATGTATTGCAGTGTCGGGCGCGGACCGAGTTCCAGCGCAAGCTGGTGCGCGGTGCCCGGACAGGTCGATGCGATCGTGCCGCCAAAGCGTTGGAAAATCGTGCGATGCAGGTGACCGCACAGCACGCGCTCCACGTTGGGGTAGCGGGCGACGATGCGCTCCAGTTCCGGTGCGCCGGCCAGCAGGCCGATGTCGTCCATGTGCTCAATGCCGGTCAGGAATGGCGGGTGGTGCATCAGGACCAGCGTGGGCCGGCCGGGCTGTTCGGCCAGGCGTTCAGCCAGCCATTCCAGGCGCGTCTGGCAGAGTTCGCCATGGCTCTTCATCGGCACCACGGTGTCCAGCGCCAGCAGGCGCAGCGGATAGGTTTCGATGGCGTACTGCACGAATTGTCCGCCGTCCTGCAGATACGCGTGGTCCGGAAACGCGGCGCGCAACTGGGCGCGGTCGTCGTGGTTGCCGGGCAGCAGGAAGTACGGAATCTCAAGCGCCTGCAGGTGCTCGCGCAGCGTCTGATATTCGATGGGCTTGCCCAGGTCCGTCAGGTCGCCGGTGATCAGCACGCAGTCGGGGCGCGGCGTCAGCGCGTTCAGGGCGCGCACCGCCGGCGCCAGAAACGCCGCCGGATCGATGATGCCGTAGGCCTTGTCTCCCGGGGTGCGCATGTGAAGGTCGGTGATTTGTGCGATGAGCATGGCGGTCTGGAAGTTGTCTGAATGGTGGGTAGCGGGCTTAGCGGCGCACGGATGCAGCAGTGCCGCCGACGACGATGCAATGCGGCAGGCGGTTCGATTGCGGTGGCTGGCCATGAATCTGCGCCAGCAGGTTCGAGCACGCGGTCTGGCCGATGCCGTCGCTGGGTTGCGCGACGGTGGTCAGCGGTGGGGTCAGCAACGCGCCAAAGCGCATGCCGTCAAAGCCGCACACGGAAATGTCAGCGGGCACCGACAGCCCCAGTCCCACCAGGTCGGCGATGACGGCGGTGGCCAGCAGGTCGTTGGAACAGAAGAGCGCCGTGGGCGCCTGCTTGCCGCGCAGCGCGGCCTTCAGCGCGTCCACGTCGCTGCCGGTATGTGAACTCATGGAAATGTGCTGGATGGCATCGAGGCCCAGCTTCTTGGCGCTGGCGCGCGCGCCCATCAGGCGACGGCGCGCGCGGTCCGAGGCGGTCAGCGGGCCGGTCACCAGCGCGATGCGCTTGTGCCCCATCGCGGCCAGATGCGCCACCATGTCGCTTGCCGCGGCGCGATTGTCGACCGAAGCAAACGGATGATCATTGGATTCGTTGTAGACCAGTACGTAAGGAATGCCGCTGCGGTCCAGGTCGTCCAGCGTGGCGCTCTTGCTGACGTCGGCCACGGTCAGGATCAGGCCGTCGACCTGATGATCGATCAGGCCCTGCACGGCGGCCGATTCGACCGCGGGGTCGTAGCCGGTGGCGGTCAGCATGACGCTGTAGCCCGACTCACGGGCGCGGCGTTCGGCGCCTTCGAAGCACTCGGCAAACACGGGATTGGACAGCGTGGGCAGGATCAAGCCGATGGTGCGCGTGCTGCCCGAACGCAGGCTGCGGCCCACGCGGTTGGGCCGGAAGCCCGCGCGCTTGGCAATGTTGCGGATGTGCGCCAGCGTGTCGGGATGCACGATCTCCGGCTGATTGAACGCGCGCGACACCGTCGCCGGCGAAACCCCCGCCTTGCGAGCCACTTCGATGATGGAAAAGCGGGGCGACGGGCGCGTAGCCATTGATGGAATCGCTGCAAGTTTGCTGAAAACGATTTCACTTTACTTGAGGAATATGAACTTTGTATTGCACGGGTTTGCGCTATGCTGGTGCGAACGCAACAACACAAAGCCATGGCGCAGCGCGTTATTCGGCGGAAAACCCGTTCTTTCGGTGTTTTTCCCAATTGACGCAATACGCACAACGGCGGGGTCGGTGTGCCGGGCATGACGCTTGCTTTCACGGGCAGGCAGCCACGCCGGGCATACCCTCGGTCAAGGGGACCGGGTGCGCAGTATGTTTTTCCGCGCTCGTCGCGGCACCGGCAAAGAGGAAAGAATCATGTCTACTGCCTTGAACAGACTGGGCGCGGTCGAAGCCGCGCGCAAGCTGCAACGGCGTGAATTGACCGCAGTGCAATTGGTGCGCGCCTGCTTCGCGCGCATCGAACAGCGCGACAACACCGTCCATGCCTGGACGGCCCTGCAGAAGCAGGTTGCGCTCGACCACGCCGAAACCCTCGACCGCGGCGCGCTGCGCGGTCCGCTGCACGGCCTGCCCATCGGCGTGAAAGACCTGTTCGATACCGCCGACCTGCCCACCCGCTACGGGTCTCCCATCTACGACCGCCATCACCCCGGACTGGACGCCGCCTCGGTGGCGCTGTGCCGTGGCGCCGGCGCCATCGTCATCGGCAAGACTGTCACCACCGAATTCGCCACCTACCAGGCCGGCCCCACGCGCAATCCGCGCAACGAGGCCTACACGCCCGGCGGCTCGTCCAGCGGCTCGGCCGCCGCGGTGGCCGACGACATGGTGCCTTTTGCGCTGGGTTCGCAGACCGCGGGTTCCATCATCCGGCCCGCGTCCTATTGCGGCGTGGTCGGCTTCAAGCCCACGTTCGGCGGGATCTCCCGCGCCGGCGTGAAAAGCCTGGCCGAATCGCTGGATACGGTGGGCGGATTCGCGCGCTCGGTGGAAGACGTGGCGCTGTTCTCGTCTGTCCTGATGCGCGATCCACGCATGCTGGATCTGTCCTATCACGACGCGCCGCGCGTGGGCATGTATCGCAGCCTGCAATGGCGCCATGCGCAGCCCGAAACCAAAGAGGCCTTCGCGCAGGCCGCAGCGATCCTGTCGCGCGCGGGCGCCAAGGTCGAAGAAGTGCCGCTGCCGCCGGAGCATTGCGTGCTGGTGCAGCTGCATTCGGACATCATGGCGTTCGAGGCCTCGCAGGCCCTGGCGTACGAACGCGTGGAACATGCCGCGCAGCTCAGTCCCAAGCTGCAGGCCATCCTGGAATCCGGCGCGCAGATCAGCGCGGAGCAGCACATCAAGAACCTGGAACGCGCCGCCGAATCGCGCGCGCGGGTCGACACATGGTTCGACCAATACGACGTCCTGATTGCCCCCAGCGCCAGCGGCGAAGCGCCGTTTGCCGACCTGGGTACGGGCGATCCGCAATTCTCGCGGGCCTGGACGCTGTTCGGCCTGCCATGCCTGAACCTGCCATTCGCGACGGGACCGCAGGGCCTGCCGGTGGGCTTGCAGCTCGTTGGCGCGCGATATGAGGACCACCGCCTGCTCGCCATCGGCGCATGGATTCATGCGCGGCTGCTGGCCGCGAATGCGCCGGATATCGGCGCGTCCGACATGTGGCCGCGCGGCTGATTGCAATCACCCGCAATGAAAAAGCCCGCCGGATAAGGCGGGCTTCATTTCGTGCCCCGTTGTCGGGGGCTTCAAGCCTGGTCGTGGATCACACGGCTTCGGCGGCTTCCTGTTCGGCGGTGACGGCGCCGGAATTGATGTGGCGGTTCACGGCGCTCAGCACGGCCTGGAACGAGGCCGTCACGATGTCGCGGTCGATGCCCACGCCAAAACCCGTGGCGGATTCGCCGACGCGCAGTTCGACATAGGACGCGGCGCGCGTGCCGGTGCCGGTGCCGATGGCGTGCTCGTGGTAGTCCATGATGCGCACGGGCACATCCAGCGCGGCCACGAAGGCGGAGATCGCGCCGTCGCCCTTGCCGCTCACGATGCGGCGTTCGCCGTTGAATTCAAGTTCGGCTTCGATGCTGAAGTGCTGGCCTTCGCCGGCCGACGGATCGCCGTCGATGCGATGGCGGATCAGCTTCCACGGCGCCTTCTGCTCGAGGTATTCGCGGTTGAAGATCGTGTGCACGTCGTCGGCGGTGACTTCGCGGCCGGTCTCGTCGGTGACGCGCTGGATGGCGCGGCTGAATTCGATCTGCAAGCGGCGCGGCAACACCAGGCCGTGTTCCTGCTCGAGCAGGTACGACACGCCGCCCTTGCCCGATTGGCTATTCACGCGGATGACGGCGTCGTAGCTGCGGTCGAGGTCGGCGGGGTCGATGGGCAAGTACGGCACTTCCCAGACGGCGTCGGCCTTTTGCAATGCAAAGCCCTTCTTGATCGCGTCCTGGTGCGAACCCGAGAACGCGGTAAAGACCAAGTCGCCCGCGTACGGATGACGCGGATGGACCGGCAACTGGTTGCAGTATTCGGCGCAACGGCGCACTTCGTCGATGTCCGAGAAGTCCAGGCCGGGGTGCACGCCTTGCGTGTAGAGGTTGAGCGCCAACGTGACGAGGTCGACGTTGCCGGTGCGCTCGCCGCTGCCGAAGAGGCAGCCTTCGATGCGGTCGGCGCCGGCCATCACGGCAAACTCGGCGGCGGCCACGGCGGTGCCGCGGTCATTGTGCGGATGGACGCTGAGCACGATGCTGTCGCGGCGGGCCAGATTCTTGTGCATCCACTCGATCTGGTCGGCGTACAGGTTGGGCGTGGTCGCCTCGATGGTGGCGGGCAGGTTCAGCACCATCTTGTGGTCCGGCGTGGGTTGCCAGACATCGGCGACGGCGTTCGAGACTTCCAGCGCGAATTCGGGTTCGGTCGTGCTGAAGACTTCGGGCGAGTACTCGTAGCTCCACTTGGTTTCGGGACGCTGCGACGTGTACTGCTTGATGAGGCGCGTGCCGGTCGTGGCGATGTTCTTGATCTCGTCCTTGGACATGTTGAACACGACCTTGCGGAAGGCCGGTGCGCAAGCGTTGTACATGTGGACGATGGCCTGCTTGGCGCCCGCGGCGGCTTCCACGGTGCGGCTGATCAGGTCTTCGCGCGATTGGGTCAGCACGATGATGGTCACGTCATCGGGGATGCGCTTCTCGTCGATGAGCTTGCGCACGAAGTCGAAGTCGGTCTGCGACGCGGACGGGAAACCGACTTCGATTTCCTTGAAGCCGATCTTCACGAGCTGTTCGAAGAAGCGGACCTTGCGTTCCACGCTCATCGGCTCGATCAGCGCCTGGTTACCGTCGCGCAGGTCCGTGCTCATCCAGATCGGCGCCTTCGTGATGCGGCGGCTGGGCCAGGTGCGTTCGGAGAAATCGCGGGCAAAGGGCGCGAAGGGGACGTATTTGGTGGCGGGGTTGGCAAGCATCATCACTACACCTCGATCGGTTTCTTGTGAATCCCGGCGCGTTTTGCGCTCGTCGGCATCGCAACCGGATGACGGTCTTGTGCCAGGGTTTGCCGGGATGGCCGGCAGGATTCAGAGATAAAAAGGGGAAATCGCGTGTGGCAAACGTGGCTGCCGAGCTACCACGGGGACACTAGGCCCGGCAACCGATCGGTAGCAATAGCGATAGCGCGATGAAGGAGGATTGAACGCGCAGGCCGGCGACCGGAGCGGCGGAGCGTCCGGTGGCAATCGCGAGGGGGGTGCGGTAAGCGGCCATGGGGTGCTAGTCAAACACACTTTTTCAGGAAGCGCAAACGGAAAGAGCAAGGGACGGATCAGATCGTGGTCTTTTCCGAAAGTTGACGAATGGGCCTTTGGAAACAGTAAGGCCGCCTTGCGGCGGCCTTTTGGCAGTCTGGATGCGGCCTAGCGGGCCGGGCCGATGCGGGGTTCGACATAGCGCGGTTCGCGCGGCGCGTCGCGGCGGACGTCGTCACGCCGGCCGTCGTCGCGCGGATCGCGGCCGGGACGGTTGGCGCCCGCTTCCAGAATCCGGGCCTGCTCGGCCACCATGTCGATCTTGCCAATGCGGTTGTGGCGCAATTCCGACAGCGAGCGGCGCAGGTCGCCGACGGTGAAGGGTTCCTGCCGGTCGCCCCAGGTCCAGCGCAGCACGCCTAGCGATTCTTCGGACAGATTGGGCGCCAGTTCGGCCAGCGTATCCGTGCCGACCGGCGTCGCGGCGCCCGAGGCCAGACTGGCGTAGAACCAGGCGCGCACCGAGAAGAAGACGATCAGGGTCCAGATGCCGGCAACGACCCACCAGAGGTAGGGATTGATCCGCTGCGCCATGTCCTGAGTGGGCTGGCCCAACGTGTGCAGGAAGTCGTAGTTCATGCGCTTGCCGAAATCGAGTATCCAGGAGGCAACCAGGTACCAGATAACGATCGCGACGGCGATGACGATCGCGCGCAAAACGAGTCGGGGAAGCGCCAGTTTGAGCAGGGTCTGGCCGATCAGTCGGCAGTCCTGGCGAACGCTTGCGGGCGAAGTCAGATTCATCATGCAAAATATTGTACCTATGACCCGTCCAATTTTAGAACTGCGGCCTGGCCAGCACCTGACGCTGACCCCACAACTTCAGCAATCGATCCGGTTGCTGCAGTTGTCGACGCTCGACCTTGAAGCGGAAATCTCGCAAGTGCTGGCGGAAAATCCCCTGCTGGACCGGGAGGACGAGCCGTCGTCGGCCGAGGCGGAGTCGCGCGCGGAGTCCGAACGCGAGTCCTCGGTGCAGGACGACGAGCCGGCGGCCGAGCGCGAGACGCCCATCGACGAGATGCCGGGCTCGGGCGGCGTGTACCCCGACGACGACACCAGCCTGCCCGAGGCGGCGCGGCCGGACACCTTGCGCGAACACCTGCTGGGCCAGCTTGCCCTGACCCGGGCGGCGCCGCGCGATGCCGCGCTGGCGTCCCTGCTGATCGACGAACTGGACGAAAACGGCTATCTCGGATCGCCGCTGGACGAGATCCTGGGCTGGCTCCCGGCCGAGATGGAGCCGGACATGGACGAGCTGCGCGCGGCGCTATCGCTGCTGCAGTCGTTCGATCCCGTGGGCATCGGCGCGCGCGACATGGCCGAGTGCCTGCACCTGCAGTTGCGCAATCCCGACCTCAGCCGGCTGCCCGAGGCGGCCGATCCCGCCGTGCTCTCCTGTGCGCGGCGGATCTGCGCCGAGCACCTGCCGCTGCTGGCAACCGGCAACGCCGCGCGCCTGTGTGCGGCGCTGGGTTGCGACGAGCCCACGTTCCGCGCGGCGCATGCGTTGATCCTGCGCCTGGAGCCCCGCCCCGGACGGGCATGGACCGTGCCGGCGGCCGAGTATGCGGTGCCGGACGTCATCGTGCGCAAGACGCGCCGTGGCTGGCAGGCCACGCTCAACAGCGCCGCGGTGCCGCGCTTGCAGATCAACGGCCTGTATGCGCAGATGCTGGGCAACCAGAAGGAATCGGCGCACGCCGGGCTGCAAGCCCAATTGCAGCAGGCCAAATGGATGATCCGGAACGTGGAGCAGCGGTTCGACACCATCCTGCGCGTGTCGCAGGCCATCGTCGAACGCCAGACCGCATTTTTCAGTCAGGGACCGGCGGCCATGCGCCCGCTGATCCTGAAAGACATTGCCGGCGAACTCGGCTTGCACGAATCGACCATTTCACGCGCCACGACGCAGAAGTACATGCTCACTCCGTTTGGCACGTTGGAGCTCAAGCGCTTCTTCGGCACGGGCGTTTCGACTGAAGGCGGGGACGCCACGTCGGCGACGGCGGTGCAGACCTACATCCGCCAGATGGTGGCCGACGAGAACCGCGCCAAGCCGTTGTCGGACAGCCAGATCATGCAAAAACTGGCCGATCAGGGGATAGTGATCGCCCGCCGGACGGTGGCAAAGTACCGCGAAGCGCTGCGGATTGCCCCGGCCGCGCTGCGCAAGGCGCAAGCCGCCGCGCGTTGAAAATAGGGACAAGCTTCGGCAAATTGTCCCTATTTTCAATGGCTTGCGTGACACTTCGGTTGCAAAATTATTTGCTCACAGGGCTTGCCAGGGCTTAAATAATTTTCGATAATCATTCGCATGTACATTTGCGTATGTAATGCCATCACCGAACGCCAAGTCCGCGCCAGCGTGGACGCGGGCGCGACGACGCTTTCCGACCTGCAGTTCGAGCTGGGCGTGGCCACGTGCTGCGGCTGCTGCGCGGCAACCGCCGCCGAATACCTGCCGGGCGGCCGCTGCTCCAGCGTGTGCGACGTGCGCTCCATCGCAGTTCCGGTCAATGCTCCCGCCCTCGTCGAATCGGACACGCCGGCTGCCAACAGCAGCTTCCCGATTCCGCTGGTCGCCATCGCCTGAGCATTGGTGTCAATTCCGGCTCGCTGCCTTCATGCGGCGAGCCGCGTCATTTCCTTCTCGCAAAATTCCCTGATATCCATCGCCAGTTGACGTGCCGGTTCGCGCGCGTTGCCGGCCACGCATAGCGCCA
This sequence comes from Achromobacter sp. UBA2119, assembly GCF_002331005.1. Lineage (NCBI taxonomy): Bacteria > Pseudomonadati > Pseudomonadota > Betaproteobacteria > Burkholderiales > Alcaligenaceae > Achromobacter > Achromobacter sp. UBA2119. Next base: position 195,791 of record NZ_DCYD01000013.1, read on the forward strand.
ATTCGGACGGCGGGACGGCGGGCAGGCCCACGTCCAGGATCCGGTGCCCGTCCGCGATGCAGCGGCGTTCCAGCAGCGCGATACCCAACCCGCCCGCCAGCGCGGCCTGCACGCCCGACAGGTTCGGGCTTTCGTAGGCGATGCGCCAGCGGCGTCCGGCGGACTCCAGCGCATGAATGGCACGGTTGCGGTAGATGCAGCCCTGCGGAAACGCCACCAGCGGTACGGGCGCCTCCGGCGTCAGCGGCGCCTGCACCGATGCGCTGCCGATCCAGTGCAGCCGCTCGGGCCACGCGGCCAGCGCCGTGCCCGCGCCGGGTTCGCGCTTGAGCAGCGCCACGTCCAGATCCCCCCGCTCCACGCTACGCGTCAGGACCGCCGTCAGGTCACAACGCACCGACAGCTGCACCGCCGGCCTCGTTCTGGCGAAGGCGGCGACGACGGCAGTCAACGCGTCCACCGCAAAGTCGTCCGGAATGCCCAGGCGGATCACGTCCACGCGCTTGCGGCCGCTGACGGCCTCCCGGACTTCGGTGGATAACGCCAGCATCCGTCGTGCATAGCCCAGCAGGCGCTCGCCTTCCTCGGTCAGCTGGACCTGCCGGCCTTCGCGCAGGAAGAGCGGGCATTCCAGCGTCTCTTCCAGCTTGCGGATCTGTTGGCTGACGGTGGACTGGCTGCGGTGCACGCGTTCGCCCGCGGCGGTGAAGCCGCCAGCGTCCACGACCGAGACAAAGCTGTGCAGGAGATCGAGATCTAGCATGACGGCGCCTTCAAGCATTCGAATTTCAAATACTTTCGATCCGAATAAAGAGTTTGTCAATGGATGGCCCGGCGCGCAGAATGCCTCCCATCCCGCCGCGCATGCGGTTGCAGATCTACGAAGCCGGATCAACCATGAAGGCCCTTTCGACCCCTGCCCCTGCCTTGCCCGCATCCGACAGCCCGGGCATCAGCCTCCTGCCGATCGCCGCGTTCTGCTTTCTATGGAGTTCGGCGTTTGCCGCGGCCAAGATCGCCGTGCGCGACTGTCCGCCGCTGACCCTGCTGACGATCCGGTTCCTGATCGCGGGCGCGTTGATGCTGGGCCTGGCGGCGGCCAGCGGTCGCTGGAAGCTGCCCTCGGGCCGCGACCTGGCCGCGCTGGTCCTGCTGGGGGCGCTCAACAACGCGCTGTACCTGGGCTTGAGCTGGTCGGGCATGACCACCGTGTCGTCCGCGTTCACCGCTGTGCTCATCAGCACCAACCCGCTGCTCATCGGCGTGCTGGCGGGTCCGTTGCTGGGTGAGCGGCTGAGCTGGCGCAAACTGCTGGGGCTGTGCCTGGGGTTGGCGGGCGTGGCGCTGGTGTTGCGATCGCGGCTGACCGGCATGCAGGAGGACCTGCACGGCACGCTGCTTGTGACCGGGGGCCTGATTGCATTGGTGGCCGGCACCCTGTTTTACAAGATGCTCAAGCCCACCTCCGGTCTGTGGACGTCGACGGGCATACAGTCGCTGGCAGGCGCCGCGGCATTGCTGCCGTTCGCCCTGGCCACGGAAAACCTCGGCGATGCGCGTCTGACGTCCAGCCTGATCTGGAGCATGGCCTACATGATCGTCGCGGTGTCGATGGGCGGTTATTACCTGTGGTTCATGATCCTGGGCCGCGCCAGCGCCACCTCGGCCAGCGCACTGCATTTTCTGATGCCGCCGCTGGGCCTGTTGTTCGGTTGGGTGGTGCTTCGTGAGCCCGTCTCGTGGCTGGACCTGCTGGGCATCGTGCCCATCGCATTCGGCATCTGGCTTGCGACGCGGCGCACCGCGTGAATTGAGGGCGGTCAACGCGTCCTCATCCGGTTGCTGATATGCAACGAGCCGGCGTGACGCGTTGGCAGCGCAGAATGACGCGGCGCAGGGGCCGCCGCGCAACATATATGGGGACAATCGCGAAGCCATTTCAGCGCGACTCGCGTCTGCAGTCCGCGCCGTTGCGTCGCCACGCATGCAAGGCCTCAGACACACATACTCATTCTCATTAGCTTGTCGCTTTCTTGTTGCGCTCCTAAAGCCGTTTACCAAATGCAGAGCAAGGCTAGGCGCGGCCCTGCGGCCAATGGTAGTCTGCATGGGTTGCGTACGCGCGGCATCGTGCGCTCCTTTGTCGCGATGCGCTCGCGTCGCGCCTGACTGCAAGGAGTCCATCATGAAAGGCGACAAAACCGTCATCCAGTTTCTCAACAAGCAACTGACCAACGAACTGACGGCCATCAACCAATATTTCCTGCATGCCCGCATGCTGAACCATTGGGGCTTCGACAAGCTGGGCAAGCACGAGTACGAAGAATCCATCGGCGAAATGAAGCATGCCGATCGTCTGATCGCCCGCATCTTCATGCTGGACGGCCTGCCCAATCTGCAAGACCTGCACAAGCTGCTGATCGGCGAAGACGTGCCGGAACTGCTGGCCTGTGATCTGAAGCTGGAAACGGCCGCTCAGGCGACCGTCAAGGAAGCCATTGCGTATTGCGAATCGGTGCGGGACTACGTGTCGCGCGATCTGTTCCAGGACATCCTGGACGACACCGAAGAGCACATCGACTATCTGGAAACCCAGATCGACCTGATCGACAAGGTCGGCATCCAGAACTACCTGCAAAGCCAGATGTCCGTGCCTGAATAAGGCTGCTGGCAGCAAAAGAAATGGCGCCCCGCGGGGCGCCATTTTTCTTGCCGTGAAACTGCGTGTGGAGTTGTCGAGGTGACGTCTTTATTGCAGACGTCTTACTGCGGACGGGCCGGGCATTCGGCCATCGTGCCCCAGGCGCGGTTCGGCGCGCAGTACTTGTTGCGCGCGTTCCAGGAACATGAGGGGCGTTCGAAGAAGCCTTGCGTAGCGCATTGGGCCAGTTCACGCCGCAGCGCGTCCTGCCAGCCTTGCGCGCCGGCTGCCGGCGCCGTGTTGGGCGGCGGCGGGGGCGCCTGCACCATCTGCGGCGTGCCGTAGCTGCCGCCAGCGGCTACGCCGCCGTTGATGGCTGTCGACGTGCCGGGCACCAGCAGGTCCATCGTGCTGACGTCGGAATTGCCCGACGGCAGCGGCACCTGAGACGAGGCGGCGATTTCGCGCGCCTGTTCGGGGCTGATGCGTTCACGCGAGATCTGGACGGCGGGATCGCTGACGGTGTCGAACAGCGACACCGTGTTGACCTGCCATTCGCGATCGGACGGCTTGTCGGGCACGCCCAACGTGCCGTCGATGCGCGGCTGCGGCGGCTGCGCCACATACGGACGGCCATTGGCGTCCAGCACGGGCTGCTGGGACGCGGCTGCGTCCTGCCCAGGAGCGGGCGCGGCCGCCGGCGCATGCGCCACCAGCCAGTCACCCAGTTGAATTCCGCCCCATGCCGACGCGCCGAGCGCGATAAGGAGCGTTGCGAATAAAAAACGCCAAGACATTGCTACCCTCAATCTGCCGTGCGGAACCCGAACGGGTCTACGCCTTGTCTCCGAAAACCTTGCCGCCGTGCTCCCGCATGGCGTGGAATTTCACATCGGGATACAGTTCCTCGGCGACGCGCAACTGCGCGGGAGAACCGATCAAAAACGCCGCAGCATCGACGACATCATAGGCGATATGGGCGGCATTGGCATCCATGAACTTGCGCAGCGCCTTGGGGTTTTCAGACGTAATCCAACGTGCCATTGTGTAGCGCGAAGGCAGCATCCGGGCATCCACGCCGTACTCGGTCTTCAGGCGGTGCGCGACCACTTCGAACTGCAGCTGCCCGACCGCGCCCAGCAGCAGCGAGCCGCCAGCGACTTCGGGCCGGAACACCTGAATGGCCCCTTCCTCGCCCAATTGGGTGAGGCCCGTGCGCAATTGCTTCGTGCGCAGCGGGTCTTTCACTTCGACCGCCTGGAACAGTTCCGGCGCGAAGAACGGCAGGCCGGTGAACTGCAGGGTCTCGCCTTCGGTCAGCACGTCGCCCAGTTGCAGCACGCCGTGGTTCGGAATGCCGATGACGTCGCCCGCATAGGCTTCGTCCAGCAGTTCGCGGCGTTGCGACAGGAAGGACACCACGTTGTTGGGGCGCATTTCCTTGTTGGTGCGCGCGACCTTCAGGCGCATGCCGCGCTCGAAGCGGCCGGAGCTCACGCGCACGAAGGCGACGCGGTCGCGGTGGGCGGGGTCCATGTTGGCCTGCACCTTGAACACCACGCCGGTGAACTTGGGCTCTTCGGGCTTCACTTCGCGTTGCAGCGCCATGCGTGCGCCCGGGGGCGGCGCCTGGTCGACCAAGGCGTCCAGCACTTCCTGCACGCCGAAGTTGTTGATGGCCGAACCGAAGAACACGGGCGTCTGCTTGCCGGCCAGGAACTGGTCGCGGTCGAAGGCGGGAGCGGCTTCGTTGATGAGCTCGATCTCGCCGCTGGCCTGGTCGAACGCCCCGCCGAAGCGCTTGGCGATCTCGGGGTTGGTCAGGCCTTCGATGAAGTCGTCGTTGTCGGAACGGCGCTCCTGGCCGGGACGGAACACGCGCATGCGGTCGCGGCGGATGTCGAACACGCCGCCGAACGACTTGCCCATGCCCACCGGCCACGAGAACGGCACGGCGTCCATGCCCAGGTGGCCTTCGATTTCGGACAGCAGTTCCAGCGGCTCGCGCACTTCGCGGTCCATCTTGTTGATGAACGTGATGATCGGCGTGTTGCGCGCGCGGCAGACCTGCAGGAGGCGGATGGTCTGCGGCTCGACGCCGTTGGCCGCGTCAATCACCATCAGCGCGGCGTCCACCGCCGTCAGCACGCGATACGTGTCTTCGGAGAAGTCCTGGTGGCCCGGGGTGTCGAGCAGGTTGATGACGCAGTCGCGGTATTCCATCTGCATCACCGAGGACGCCACGGAAATGCCGCGCTGCTTTTCGATTTCCATCCAGTCGGACGAGGCATGGCGCGACGCCTTGCGCGCCTTGACGCTGCCGGCGATCTGAATGGCGCCTGCGAACAGCAGCAGTTTTTCCGTCAGCGTGGTCTTGCCCGCGTCAGGGTGGGAAATGATGGCGAACGTACGGCGCCGTGCGACTTCGTTGGAAATGCTCATGATCGGAGGATTCTACTTAACGCCGCTTTTCAGGCCGGTGCGGTCCGGTGTCATGCACGAAAACATGTGGGGCACGCGCCGTTGCCGGCCCGTGCCCCACGCTTTTTTATTCAGTTGTGGCGGCGGAAGGTTGCCAGGAACACGCCGGCCAGGATGAAGAGCGACCCGAAGGTGCGGTTCATCCAGCGGATGTGCTTGGCGTCGCGCAAGAGGCGCAATACGCGCGCCGCCAGCAGCGTGTACACGCCCATCGCCACCAGGTCGGTGAACGCCAGCGTGGCCGCCAAGGCCGCGTACTGCGGCGTCAGCGACAGCGCCGGATCCACGAACTGCGGCACCACGGCCAGCAGGAACACGGTGCCCTTGGGGTTCATGGTGTTGATCAGGAACCCGCGCAGGACCAGGTCACGAATGGACGCCTGACGCGGATCGCCGGCATCCACCGCGACCGGCGCGGCATCCGTGCGGATCTGGCGCACGCCCAGGTAGATCAGGTAGGCGACGCCCAGGTACTTGACCACGTTGAACGCCATTTCCGACGTCGCCAGCACAGCGCCCAACCCCACGGCGACCACGACGAACTGGAACAGGATGCCCAGGATCAGGCCTGCCGTGTTCCAGTAGCCGCGCGCAAAGCCGTATTTCAGGCCGGACGACATGGCCGAGATGGCGCCGGCGCCCGGTGAGAACGAAATGGCCCAGGAGGCCAGGAAGAACGTCAACCAGGTGGATAAGGGCATGATGGCGCGGGTCCTTGGATCGCAGTGTGGGGTTGCGGGAGATATTACTTGCTCAGCAACGCGGCACGCGGCGCGCCGCTGGGGCGCCCTTGGCCGGCGCGTCCTTCGGCCGGGCGGCCCGAACCAGCATTGCCGGCCGGACGCGACGACCCTTCGGGACGGCGATTCTGTTGCGGACGGCCCTCGTTGCGGCCGGCGTGAGCCGGACGGTCGGCGGGCTTGCCATCGCGCGAACCGCCGTTGCCACGGCCTTCGCCGGCGCGGGCCGGCGCGGGCGCACGGCCACCGGCCGCTGCGCGCGGCTGGCCTTGGGCAGGACGCGAGGAGCGGCCCGAGCCGCCGTTGCCGCCGCGGCCGCCATTACGAGGACCGCCGCGCATGCTGCGCGAGTCTTCGTCGCGTTCCTGGCGTTCGAAGGCGGCTGCGCTGGTGGCGGGCGGCGTCCAGCCTTCCACGGGCTTGCGTTCGATCGTCTTCTTGATGAGGCGCTCGATGTCCTTGAGCAGCTTGATTTCGCTGTTGTCGACCAGCGAGACCGCGGCGCCGGTGGCGCCCGCGCGGCCCGTGCGGCCGATGCGGTGGACGTAGTCTTCCGGCACGTTGGGCAGCTCGAAGTTCACGACCTGCGGCAACTGGTCGATGTCCAGGCCTCGGGCGGCGATGTCGGTGGCGACCAGCACGGTCACGCTGCTGTCCTTGAAGCCGGCCAGCGCGCGCGTGCGGGCCGACTGGCTCTTGTTGCCGTGGATGGCGGCGGCGGTCAGGCCGTCCTTCACGAGCTTTTCGGCCAGGCGGTTGGCGCCGTGCTTGGTGCGCGTGAAGACCAGCACTTGGTGCCAGCCGCTTTCACGGATGATGTGGCTGATCAGGTCGCGCTTGTGGTGTTGCTCGACGATGTGCACGGTCTGCGTGACCAGCTCGGTGGCGGTGTTGCGCGGGGTGACCGAGACTTCGCCCGGATTGTTCAGCACGCCGCGCGCCAGGGTGCGGATCTCGTCGGAGAACGTGGCCGAGAACAGCAGGTTCTGGCGTTGCTTGGGCAGCAGCGCGAGAATCTTGCGGATGTCGCGGATGAAGCCCATGTCCAGCATGCGATCGGCTTCGTCCAGCACCAGGATTTCGACGCCCGACAGGTCCACCGTCTTCTGGCCGCAATGGTCCAGCAGGCGGCCCGGCGTGGCGACCAGGATGTCCAGCGGCTTGCGCAGCGCGGAGATCTGGGGGTTGATATTGACGCCGCCGAACATCACCATGGACGTCAGCGAGGTGTACTTGCCATAGGTTTGCACCGATTCGGCGACCTGCGCGGTCAGTTCACGCGTCGGGGTCAGGATCAGGCAACGCGGGCGGCCGGGCTTGCGGGCCTCGGGCTTTTTCTGCGACAGCAGGTGCAGGATCGGCAGGGTAAAACCGGCGGTCTTGCCGGTGCCGGTCTGGGCGGCTGCGAGCAGGTCGCCGCCTTTCAGCACTTGCGGAATGGCCTGGGCTTGAATGGGCGTGGGCGCGGTGTAGCCGGTGTCGGCAATGGCGCGCAACAGCGAATCAGCCAGCCCGAGGTCGGCGAAAGGGGAAGTGGTAGTCAAAACAGCTCCAGCGGCAGCCTGTCGCTCTATTTGAGAGACTCCAATCCAGGCGGTCGAATAAGGAGAAAAGGGGAAGCGCCCATCAGGGCGAAGCTTGGCGGCGAAGGGCCGAGCGGACGTGCGCAGATTGGCTTGGCGCACGGAACGGATTGTAGCTGATGTGGCGGCGCAGCAAGCGCTTAAAAGGCCTTTATAGAATCATTCAGAAATATTTTGAATTAAATTAGAACAAAATAAGTGTTTTCCCTAGTCGGCCCTCCCTATAATCCGTCGGCTTTCATCTATTCAAAATAAAAGGGATGCAATGAAGAAATCGGCATTGGTTGGCATCGTCGTCGCGCTGGGCGCGGTCTGGACCGGCACGGCTTGGTACACGGGCCAAAAGGCCGAAGCCTTCGTCAAGCAGGCCATCGAGGACTCGAACGTCGAGCTCAAGAAGATCGCTGACAAGTGGGGCATCAATGCCGTCGCCGAGCTGGTCTCGTTCGACCGCGGCGTCTTCACCTCGACGTCCCGCTACCGCATCAAGTTCACCACGCCCGCCGCTGAAGGCAAGCCCGCGCAAGAGCGCGACGTGGTCTTCATCGAGCACCTGAGCCACGGCCCCCTGCCGTTCTCCAACCTGAAGTCGGGCAAGTTCATGCCGGCCATGGTGGCCAGCGACTTCGCGCTGGAAGAGACGCCCACCGTCAACGAATGGTTCGCCGCCGCCAAGGGCGCCGTGCCGCTGTCGGGCCACTACAGCGTCAGCTACGGCAAGGACATCACCGGCACGTTCAACATGGCCCCGGTCGAAGTCGCCAAGGACACCACCAAGCTTGTGTTCTCGGGCATGAAGGGCGATTTTGATTACGCCACTTCCACCAAGCGCGGCATCTTCGACGTGGCCGTCGACAGCCTGGAGCTGTCGGGCCCGTCCGACACCAGCGACATCACCGCCATGGCGGTCAAGGGCATCACCCTGACCAGCGACCTGAAGCCGGCCGCCAATGAGATGTACGTGGGCAGCCAGAAGGTGACGCTCAAGGACTGGACGATCACGTCGCGCGAAAAGCCGCCCGTCCAGCTCAAGGACACGTCGATCGCCGTGGACATGACCGAGAACGGTGCGGCCATGGGCGCCAAGATGGCCGTCGACTTCGGCATGATCAACGTGCAGGCCAAGGACATGGCCGGCCTGAAGCTGGTCATCGACGCGCAGAACATGGACTCCAAGGCGCTGAAGTCGCTGAACGACATCTATGAGGCCGCCTCGCGCCGCATGCTGCAAAGCAAGGGCGAAGAGCAGACGCCGCAATTCACGGACGAAGAAAAGGCTGCGATCCAGACCAACGTCGAGCAACTGCTGGCCGGCAACCCGACGCTGGCCGTCGCGCCGCTGGAAGTGCGCACCGCCAACGGTACGTCGACGTTCAACCTGGACGTGGCGCTGGTCAAGCCCGCCGCGCTGGAAGGCGACGCGTCCGACATGGCGTTGCAGGCCCTGAAGAAGCTGGATGCCAAGCTCGTGCTGTCCAAGGGCAACCTGGCGGACCTGATGGCCATCGAACCGCAAATGCGCGGTGTGGCGGCCGAACAGGCCGCGCAGACCGCCAAGGGCCAGGTTGAAATGGTCGGCACCATGGCCACGGCAATGGGCCTGGGCAAGATCGAAAACAACAACATCGTCTCCTACCTGAACTACGCCGACGGCCAGGTCGACTTCAACGGCAAGAAGATGCCGCTGCAGCAGTTCCTGATGATGGCGATGGGTGGCGTGCTGGGCGGCATGCGCTAAGCTGCCGCAACACGATTGGCACGCCGCGATCTTCTCGGCGTCGCCTGCGACGGGCTGTCCTTGCGACAGCCCGTTTTTCTTTATGATCGGCCCTTGCGGCAATCACGGCGTATCTCAAACGGACAGAGGCATCATGAACAAGCGGATCGTGGCGGGTGGCGTGGTGGTGGCGGTGGTGGCTGCGGCGTGGGTCGGCACCGCGTGGTACACCGGCAAGCAGATCGAAGCCCGGCTGGCGCAGGACGTGCAGGCGTTGAATGCAGAGGCGCAGCGCCTGAGTGCAAAGCTGGGCGTGCCCGTGACGCTCGAACTGCAATCGTTCGAACGCGGCGTGTTTTCGTCCGATGCGCGGTTCGGAGTGAAGGTGACGTTGCAGTCTGGCCGCAAGCCGGCCGAGAAGGCATTCGCGTTCATGAGCAAGATCGAGCACGGTCCGTTTCCCGCCTCGCGGCTTTCGTCAGGCGACATCGCGCCCGTGATGGCGGCGGGCCGGCTGCACATGACCGAGACGCCCGACGCAGCCGCCTGGTTCGCGGCGGCGGGAGGATCGGCGCCGGTGACGGCAAATTTCCTGATCGCGTATGACCGCGACTTTTCCGGCGATCTGGCGCTGGCGCCGGTGAAGTATGCCGACGCTCCGATCACGTTCGACTTCTCGGGCTTGCAGATGCAGGTCAAACATGCCGGCGACGGCACGCACGACACGGTGTCACTCGCCGTCAACAAGGCCTCGCTGACCGAAGTGATCAGGGGCAATCCCAACACGCTGACCCTGGATGATCTGGCGGTGTCGCATGAATTGTCCGGTACCGCGGCGTCCTCCACGAGCAGCTCGACGTTGACGGTCAAGCAATGGGCGTCCGATATGGACAAGCTGCCGCTGGGCCTGAAGGACATTGCGCTGACGCTGGGTTCGGAAGGGACACGTGAGCGCATGGCCGGCAAAATGACGCTCGATGTCGGCAGTATCAGCGTGCGCCACTTGCATGTGGCCAAGCTGCGGATGGCGGCGAGCGGCAAGGACATGGACGTGGCGGCGCTCAAGGCGTTTCAGGACGCCACCACAAGCACGCCGTTGAACGCGAAAAAGGCCGATCCCCTTTCGGGCGAGGGGATGCTTGCTGCGTCGCAAATGTTGAAATTTCTTCTAGCCCGTCCCAGCTTCACGCTGTCGACGCTGCAGGTCGATACGGCGCATGGCACATCGACGCTCAGCCTGGATATCGGCCTGGATTCGCCGTCATTCTGGAAACACGACCCCATCGCCGTCGCCAAGGAAGTCGTGCGCAACCTGAGCGTGCGGCTGAAGCTGTCGCCGGAAAACCTGGCCGACGTGATCGCGGCGCGGGCGGAACTGAAGGGCGCCACGCGTGAGGCGGCCCGGTCGGCGGCCGAGCGGGAAGCCGCAGGGCTGCGCGGCCTGATCGCCGCAACGACCTGGGCCCGTATCGAGGACGGCGTGATCCAGTTCGAGGCGGACTACCGCGATGGTCAAGTCGACATCAACGGCAAGCGCATCCCCGTCGAGATGTTCCTGGGCCAGATGTTCATGCGCAATTCGCCAGGCGCCGCGCCGGCGCCCTGAGGGTCAGAACGGCAAAGCTCCCGCCGCAAGTTCGCCGTTGCGCAGCACGGCGACGTGAAAACGCTTGTCGGCGGCCTTCATGATGTCTTCGGCGGGGTCGCCCTGCACCAGCAGCAGGTCGGCCACCTTGCCCTCTGCAATCACGCCGTGATCGGTCATGCCCATCAAATCATGGCCACGTGACGTGCCGGCGATCAACGCGTCCACCGGCGTCATGCCGAACTCCACCATGTAGGCCAGTTCCATGGCGTTCTCGCCATGCAGGTTGAACGGCGTGCCCGCGTCGGTGCCCAGCGCGATGCGCCCGCCGGCCTTGTAGTACATCTGGAACGACTCGCGATGGCGCTGCTCCACCGCGCGGGCCTTTTCCACCGCGTAGGCGGGAATGCCGTTGTCGGCGTTGGCGATGATGTTGCGCACGGCGGCGATGGTCGGCACCAGGTACGTTTCGGCTTCCAGCATTTCGCGCAGGCAGTCGTCGTCCATGAAGATGCCGTGCTCGATCGAATCGATGCCGGCGCGCACCGCGTTCAGGATGCCTTGCGTGCCCTGCGCATGGCTGGCGGTGCTTTTCCGAAAGCGCTTGGCCTCGTGCACGCCCGCCTTCATTTCGTCGAAGCTGTAGTGCGCATCCATTGGGCTGACGCCCGGCGTCATGACGCCGCCCGTGGCCATGATCTTGACCAGATCGCAGCCCGCGTGGACCTGTTCGCGCACGGCCTTGACCACTTCCTCGCATCCGTCGGCCACGCGGCCGATGCGGTTGCCGTGGCCGCCCGTCATGCAGATGATGCGGCCCGACGCCTTGATCGTGGGACCGGGAAACACGCCGTGCGCGATGGCGTCGCGCACGCCGAATTCCAGATAGTCCTTGCCGCCGCAGTCGCGCAGCGCCGTGACGCCGCCGCGCAGGCTGGCCTGCGCGTTCTCCAGCGCGGTCAGCGTGATCTGCGCGGGGCCCTGCTTGCTCAATTGGGCGTTGGGGTCGGCGCCGCCCGTGTAGACCAGGTGCACGTGGCAATCCGCCAGGCTGGGCATGAGCGTCATGCCCGGGGTGTCCACCCTTGCACCCGCGTAGCCTGAGAATTCGCCCGCAGGCGCCACGCGGGCCACGCGTGCGCCCTCGACCAGCACGCCGTGGTTGGGCAGTGTCTGCCCCTCCCCGTCGAAAACCTTGCCGCCGATGAAGAGGGTTTGCCGTGACTCGCTCATGTCAGTGGACTCCGTTGGCGCGCGGTCTCAACCCACCACGTCCAGCCCTTCGCGGGACATGGATTGCAGACGAGGCATCAAACCGAGCAGATGTTGGCTGTAGGGATGCTGCGGGTGTTCGAACAGGGTTTCGGTCTCAGCGACTTCCAGCAGTTCGCCGTGGCGCATCACGCCGACGCGATCGCACATCTGCCGGATCACCGGCAGGTCGTGGCTGATGAACAGCATGGTCAGGCCAAGCTCTTCCTGCAGGTCTTTCAGCAGGTTCAGGATCTGTGCCTGGATGGAGACGTCCAGCGCCGACGTGGGCTCGTCGCAGATCAGAAAACGCGGCCGCGTGGCCAGCGCCCGTGCGATGCAGATGCGCTGCCGCTGACCGCCGGAGAACTCGTGCGGAAAGCGTTCCGCGGCGCGGTCCGCGAGGCCCACCACGTCCAGCAGGTCGGCCACGATGCGGCGCGTCTCGGCTTCGCTGGCGGCAAGCTTGTGGAAGCGGATGGGCTCGGCCACGATGTCCAGCACGCGCATGCGCGGGTTCAGCGACGAGAACGGATCCTGGAAGATCATCTGGATCTGCCGCCGGAACGGGTTGAGTTCCTTCTCGCCCTTGAGCGCCGTGAGATCGGTGCCGCCGAACGTGACCGAACCCTCGCTGGGCGTGTACAGCCCGGATATCAGCCGCGCCACGGTCGACTTGCCCGAGCCGGATTCGCCGACCAGACCGAAGACCTCGCCTTCGCCGATGGACAGATTCACGCGCTTGACCGCGTCCAGCGTGCGCTGGTTGCGCTTGAAGAAGGCGCTCTTGAGCACAAAGCGCATGGACAGGTCGCGCACCTGCACCAGCGGGCCTTCCGTTCGCTTGCCGAAGTCGCGGCGCTGGCCCAGCCAGTGCGTGGCCAGGTCCAGCGGCTGCGCAGGCGTGCGCACGGATTCGATATAGGTCACCAGCGGAAAGCGCTTGAGCTTGATGTCCGGACGCGGCACGGCCGAGATCAGGCTGCGCGTGTAGGCGTGGTCGGGGTCGCCAAGAATCTTGGCCGTGGGGCCCTGCTCGACCAGCTTGCCGCGATACAGCACCGCCACGCGGTCCGTCACATCCGCGATCACGCCCATGTCGTGCGTGATGATGATCATGCCGACCTGTTCTTCGCGGCACAGTTTCTTGAGCAGGTCCAGGATCTGCGCCTGGATCGAAACGTCGAGCGCGGTGGTGGGTTCGTCGGCGATGATGACTTCAGGCTCGCAGCACAGCGCCAGCGCAATCACCACGCGTTGCCGCATGCCGCCGGAGAACTGGTGGGGATACTGCTGCACGCGCAGCTCAGGCTGGTCGATGCCGACCTGCGCCAGCAGCTGCACGGCGCGCTTCTTCGCGGCGTCGTGCGTCAGCTCCAAATGCACCAGCATCGTTTCCACCAGCTGGCTTTCGACGGTCTGCAGCGGGTCGAGCGAGGTCAACGGATCCTGGAAGATCATGCCGATGCGTCGGCCGCGCACTTTGCGTTTCTGTGCGGGCGTCAGCGTGTCGATGCGTTCGCCGTTCAGCAGCACCGATCCGCCGGCCAGCCGTCCCGGCGCTTCAAGCAGGCCAATGACCGCGTTGCCGATGGTGGACTTGCCCGCACCGGATTCGCCCACCACGCCCAGGATCTCGCCTTTTTCCAGCGACAGGGAAACGCCGTCCACTGCCACCAGCGTGCCGCGGCGGCTGGGAAATTCGATCCGGATGTCATCAATGTTCAGCAGGGCCATGGCGTCCTCAGCGCAGCTTGGGGTTGAGCGCGTCGCGCAGCCAGTCGCCCAGCAGGTTGACTGACAGCACCAGCGCCACCAGCGCGATGCCGGGGAAGATCGAGATCCACCACATGCCCGAAAACAGATAACTGTTGCCGATGCGGATCAGCGTGCCCAGCGACGGCGCGGTGGGCGGCACGCCCACGCCCAGGAACGACAGCGTGGCCTCGGTGATGATGGCGATTGCCAGATGAATGGTGGCGATGACCAGCACCGGCCCCATGACGTTGGGCAGGATGTGGCGGCGCAGGATCGTGATGGGGCCGATGCCGATCAGCTTGGCCGCCTGCACGTATTCCTTGTTGCGTTCGACCAGCGTCGAGCCGCGCACCGTGCGCGCGTACTGTACCCAGCCGGAGATCCCGATGGCGAAGATCAGCACGTAGAGCGCAAGCTGGTCGTGCATGTCGCGCGGCAACAGTCCGCGCGCCACGCCGTCGATCAGCAGCGCGACCAGGATCGCCGGAAACGAGAGCTGCACGTCGGCGATGCGCATGATGAAGCTGTCGACACGCCCGCCCGCATAGCCGCTGATGAGGCCAAGCGTCACGCCGAGCACCATCGAGAACAGCACCGAGGCAAAGCCGACCAGCAGCGACACGCGCGAGCCGTACATGACGGCCGACAGGATGTCGCGGCCCTGGTCGTCCGTGCCCAAGAGGAAGTCGGGGCTGCCGCCCTCTTCCCAGGCCGGAGGCGTGTTGGCGTCCATGATGCTTAAGGACGCGAGATCGAATGGATTGTGCGGCGCCACGAGCGGCGCGAACAGCGCGCCCAGCACGATGACCAGCGTGACTACCGCGGCGATGATGGCGCCGGGCGAGCGTTTGAAGCTGTGCCACAGGTCGCTGTCGGCGGCGCGCGTGAAGAAGGGAGCGATGCGAGCAATCATGCGTTATTCCTTTATTTGCTCTGCACGCGCAGACGCGGGTCCACGGCGAAGTACAGCAGGTCAACGACCAGGTTGATCACCACGAACATGAAGGCAATCAAAACCAGATACGCGGCCATGACCGGGATGTCCACCATGCTGATGGCCTGGATGAACAGGAGACCCATGCCCGGCCACTGAAACACCGTCTCGGTGATGATGGCGAAGGCGATGATGGAACCCAACTGCAGCCCCGTGATCGTGATGACGGGCACCATCGTGTTCTTGAGTGCGTGCCGGAAATTGATCAGCCGCTCTGGCAACCCACGCGCCCGAGCAAATTTGATGAAGTCGGCACGCAGCACTTCCAGCATCTCAGCGCGCACCAAACGCATGATGAGCGTCATCTGAAAGAGCGCCAGCGTGATGGCGGGCATGATGAGCGCCAGCCATCCGGATTTGGTGAGAAAGCCCGTTGTCCACCATCCCAGGCTGACGACATCGCCGCGCCCGAAGCTGGGCAGCCATCGCAGCTGCACGCCGAAGAACAGAATGAGCAGGATGCCGATCAGGAACGTGGGCAGCGAGATGCCCGCCAGCGAAATCGCCATAAAGGCCTTGGACAGCACGCCGTGGCGCTTGAGCGCGGTGTAGATGCCCATGGGAATGCCGAGCGCCAGCGCCATGACGGCGGACACGAACGACAGTTCCAGCGTGGCCGGCATGCGCTCTTCGAGCAGGTCGCTGACCGGGCGGCGGTGCCGGTACGACATGCCGAAGTCGCCCTGCACTGCATTGATGACGAAATGCGCGTACTGCACGACGAAGGGATCATCCAGGCCGAGCTGTTCGCGCAACTGGGCGCGCTGTTCGGGCGTCGTGTCCTGGCCCACCATGCTGGCGACCGGGTCGCCCACGTAGCGGAACATGGAGAACGCAATCAGCGCCACCGTCAACATCACGAGCACCGACTGAAACAGCCGCTGCGCAATAAAGGAAAGCATGTCAGGAAGCCCTCTGGTTCGGACGGCGCCGGGCCGCGTTCCGCGCGCCGCGCGGAAATGGGGGCTGGGCCGGGCGCGTCCGGGCGGCGTGCGCCGCCCGGGGTTGCATCACGCGCCGCTTACGGCAGCACGACGTCGCGCAGGTCCAGCACGTCGTCGGCGCGCTGGGTGACGGTGACGTTTTCCTTCACGCCCCACGACATGGGTTGTTGATGCAGCGGCAGGTAGCCGAAGTCGCTGCGCACGATGCCGAAAGCTTCCTTGATCATCGCGTTGCGCTTGGCCTGATCGGTTTCGACGCCGATCTTGTTGGTCAGCTCGTCCACTTTCTTGTTGCAGTAGCCGCCCAGGTTGAACTGGCCGGCGGCCGTCTTGGCGTCGCGGCACGAGGTCAGGTTCAGCAGCGTGTTGTGCGCATCGGTGGAGCTGGGCGTCCAACCCAGCATGTACATGCTGGTCTGGTTGCCGGCCTGCAGCAGGATCTTGCCGAAGTACTTGGACTTGGTCTGCGCCAGCAGGTTGATCTTGATGCCCACGCGCGCCAGCATGCCGGCCACGGCCTGGCAGACCTTTTCGTCGTTGACGTAGCGGTCGTTCGGGCAGTCCATCGTCACGGTGAAGCCCTTGGGATACCCGGCTTCGGCCAGGAGCTTCTTGGCGCGTTCGGGATCCGGCTTGTACGGCGCGCCGAACGACTCGTCGTAGCCGTTGATGGACGTGGCGATCAGCGAGCCCAGCGGCTTGGCCGCGCCGCGCATGATCTTCTCGTTGATGGCCTTGGTGTCCACGGCCAGCACGACGGCCTCGCGCACGCGCACATCCTTGAACGGGTTCTTGCCCTTCACGTCGGAGAACAGCAGCTCGTCGCGGTCCTGGTCCATGCCGATGAAGATGGCGCGGGCTTCGGGCGCGGTCAGCGGCTTGACGCCCTTGGCGTCTTCCAGGCGCTTCCAGTCCTGCACCGGCACGGGCTGCACGACGTCCATCTCTCCGGAGATCAGCGCGGCCACGCGCGTGGCTTCCTGCGTGATCGGCTGGAAGACGACCTCGTCGATGTTGGTCTTGATGTTCTTGTTCCAGTAGCCGCCGTAGCGCTTGAGCACCGTCTTCACGTCGGGCTGGCGCTCGGTCAGCATGAACGGGCCGGTGCCGTTGGCGTGCAGGTTGGCGTAGTTGCCCTGGTTGTCGCCCTTGACGTTGGTGGCCTCGGTGGTCTTGTTCTTTTCCGCCCAGTTCTTGCTCATGATGTACAGGAACACCCATTCGCGAGGCAGGATGGGGTTGGGCGTGGGGGTGGTGACTTCGATGGTGTAGTCGTCCACCTTCTTGATGTCGCTGGCCTTGGCGCCGTAGCCCTTCATGTCCGAGCCGGGCGTCAGGCTGCGCTTCCACGAGAAGATCACGTCGTCGGCGGTGAACGGCGAACCGTCATGGAACTTCACATCCTTGCGCAGCTTGAAGACCCATTTGGTGGGCTCGGGGTTCTCCCAGCTTTCCGCGAGCAGCGGCGTGAGTTTCAGATTGCCGTCGTAGCCGGCCAGCGTTTCGTAGATGTTGCCCTGGAAACCCAGCGTGAAGGTCTCGTTCAGGGCCATCGGATCCATCGACGTGGCGTCGCCCTGATACGACCAGTGCAGCGTTTTGGCGGCTGCGCCGGCGCTGAAGGCCAGCGAGGCGGCCACGGCAGCGGCCAGCGCCGCCTGCTTGAAGTGGGGAAAAGTACGCATAGCCCTCATGCTCCGTGTGGTGCGCGGATCGCGCGACAGAAGTGACAGGGCCCCGGCCCCAAGGGGATCCGGGGCATGGCGTTGCTGCTTACGACGATGGAAGGATGGGGGCCGGGCGGCGCGCGGCGCGAACTGCGCGCAGGCCGTGGTTGGCGATGCCGGTAATCACTGCGCAGGACTTCGACTTCACGATAGACCGACCCCTTGTGATTGGCATGACGGGGACGGACCCGCGCCGATGCAGATCGAATCTTATCGACGCATTCGTTTAAGCGTCAATTGCTTTGGATTGGGGTTATCACGCGCTTGCCGGATGCCGTGAATGGTGCGTCCTGCGGGGCAAGCGGGCCGCCGGTCATTCGGCCGGGAGCGGCGTGGATGCTAGGGTTTTCGCCAATTCGTGCAGCATGCGCTTGCGGCGGTCGCTGTCTTCATAGTGTTTACCCAGGGCCGACCATTCGGGTCGGCTGCGCGCTTCCTTCAACGCGTCGGGCAACGGGCCCTTGCGCCATGCATCATCGGCGGGAAGGTCCAGGCGCAATGGATCGCGGGCCGCGTGGCCACGGCGCTCCAGTGCCTCGATCAGCTGCCGTTGGCGCAAGGCGAGCAGGCGCAGCACGGCATCGTCGACGCTGATCTCGCGATAGCCGCGCAGCTTGCCCGCGACGCGCTTGCCCAGCTTTTCGACGCCTTGCCACAAGCCGCCCGCGGCCGCGCCGATCAGCATGCCGGTGCCCAGGCTCAGGCCCGCGCTCATCAGGTCCACGGCGGCGCCGGCCATGGCGCCTGCGGCCGCGCCCATGCCGACCTGCACGCCCATGTCCTTGAGCGCCTGCGGATGAAAGAGATCCATGCCCCAGCGTTCGCCTTGCAGGGGCAACGCGTCGTCGGTGTAATCGGTGGCGCGGAAGTTGTACAGCGCGAGCAGCGCGTTGACGCAGGTCTGTTCGCGCTGGCGCACCTGATCGCGTAGCTGGTTGGACGCGGCGGCCAGCGCGGCTTCATCGCTTGGGCTCGACAGGTGCAGCGCAGCCACGTCGATGAGCAGGTCCGCGACCAGCTCGTAGGCGGCGGCGTGGCGTTCGCGGCGCTGGGCGGCCAGGCTGTCCGACAGCCGGGCCAGCGCGCCGGCGTGGCGATCCAGCAGCACGCCGAGTTTGGCGTACAACTGCTGTTCGCCATCAAGCGGCGGCGCGACGGTATCGAACTCCACCACGGCGTGCAGGCCCAGTCGTGCCATGGCATCGCGCCATTCGTCGGCGCGGTGCGCGGGTGCGTTGACGAAGTTGAGGACCGGCAGCAGGGGCCGGCCGCACGCGGCCAGGATGGCGAGTTCATCGCGATGCTTGCCCAGCACCGGATCGCGGGCGTCGATGACGTACAACGCGGCATCGCAATCGAGCATCTTGGTCAGGACGCGCGCCTCCTGTTCGTAGCGGCCGTGCGCTTCGGGCGTGTCCAGGAAACGCCGGATGCGCGCCGGGCCGTCCAGCCTTTCGCCGGGGCGGTCCAGCCGTTCCAGGTATTCCAGCAGGGCGATGCTGTCTTCCATGCCGGGCGTGTCGAACCATTCCAGCACGGGCCGCCCGCCCAGGCGCAGGCGTGCGCCTTCGACGTGACGCGTGGTGCCGGGGCGGTCGGCCACTTCACCAAACGTCGTGTCGCGGGTCAGCGTGCGCAAGAGCGATGTCTTGCCGGTGTTGGTGTGACCGACGAGGGCGATCTTGATGAGCGGGTCAGCCATGACCGGACTCCAGCCAGGTGAGCGGTGCACTGGGCGCCTGCAGGATGGCGTCGGCGGGCAGGCCCAGCGCCAGCAGGCGGTCGCGCCAGAGGCCGGCGCGGGTTTCGGCAGACGTGTCGTCGCCGGCGCGCGGCGTGATCAGCCAGACGCGCGTCTGTCCCGCGTGGGCCGACAGGTCCGCCACCAGCGACAGCGTGCCCCGGTCGGGCGTCTGGCGTGCGTCGCAGGCAATCAAAAGACGCGAGGCCGCCGATTGGGCCAGCGCATCGAGCACGCGGTTGCGTTCTTCGCGCGTATCCAGGTTGCCGGCCTGGCGGATGGTGCTGGGCACATCCGCGGGCGGCCAGGTCAGGTCCGCGGGCAGCTCAAGCGCCAGCAGCACGGGCTGCCCGCCCAGGCCGTCCAGCGCCGGGGCACGCACCCGCGGTTCGTGCAGCGGATCGACGGGGCGGTCGATGCCGGTGGACAGCGCGGGCGGTTCAAGCCGGTCGCGCAGGGGCGAGAAACCTGCCAGCGCGGGATCGATGCGCACGCGACGCAGCGCGCGCAGCGTGGCGGCGACGCACAGCGCGCCAGCGATCAGGCGCGGCACGATGCCGTAGACCACGAGCACACCGATCAGCCAGAGCGACCATTGCGCCTGCGCGCCGGCCGGCAGGACCTGCGTGCCGTCGCTGGCGCGGATCGTTTCGGCGTCGGGCATGGGAAAGCCCAGATGCGCGGGCAGCCAGCCGATGACCTGCGTCAGCCAGACGAAGGTGTCGGGCGCGAGCAACGTGGTGGCCCAGATGAAGCGGTAGCTGGCGGTGGACAGCACGGCCAGCAGCGTCACGAGCGCGGCGCACAGCGCGGTCAGCCACAGCAGATGGCTGATGCTGCCGAACAGGCCGCGCAAGGCGCCGGCGCGTGACAGCATATTCAGGAAGGCCTGCGGCACCAGCGCGCCATCGGGTCCGCGCGCCAGTTTGCGCGTGGCCCAGAGCCACAGCCGCCCAAAGCCGGTTACGGCCCCGGGCCGCAGCAGAAAGCTAGCCAGCCACAGCAGGAAGGTCAGCGCATGCAGCCCCAGCAGGGCACCCACGGCCCACAGCACGTTGACGGGCCGCGTGCCATCGCCCAGCGCGCCCATGGCAGCCGCGGCGCCGGAAACCAGCGCCAGCACAAACAGGGCGGCCAGCATGGCCGTGGCGCTGCGGCGCCAGGCGTCGACGAGGGGATTGAGGTTTTCGCGTTGCGCCAGCAGCGCGGCGCGGGCCAGGATGCGCGACGGCAGGTCGGCATCGAGTTGGCGCACCTGGCGCACCGCCTGCGCGTCTTCGAGCGGCCCCCAGTGCGTTTCGCGCAACCGGATGAGTTCGGCCAGCCAGTGCGCGCGCAAGGGGCGCTGACCTGCGCTGTCGATGAGGGGGGAAGTATCGCGAGAGGTCGGAAGCGGCATCGCGTCGGAGCAGGCGGGAGGTGGCCGGGTGAGCCGCTAGGGCGATGCGCCATTGTAGACCGCGCGCTGCGGCCGGCATGATGCCGGATGGGCGGTGTCAGTGACGGGCGTGCGCACTGCGGTACTGGCCCGGCGTGACGCCGATGGCGTCCCGGAAGACGCGGGCCAGGTGGCTGGCGCTGCCAAAGCCGCAGGCCTGCGCAATGCTGGCGAGGTCGCCCTTGCCGGCCGCCAGCAGGTGTTGGGCGCGGGCCAGACGCCTGCCCCGTACCCAACCGTGGGGCGGCTCGCCGAATGAGGCGTGGAACATGCGGGCGAAGTGATACGTGGACAGCGCGGCGACGCCAGCCAGCTCGTCGAGCGTCAGCGGATCGGCCAGATGCGCGTCCACGTAGTCCATCACGCGGCGGCGCACGCCCGGCGCCAGGCCGCCGCGCGCCGGTTGCGGCGTTTTGCGCGCCACGCCCTGCATCAGCAGATGGTGCAGCACGGTCTCGGCCGCGCTGCTGGCGGCCAGCCGGTCGGCGGGTTCGTTCCAGTCCGCATCCAGCAGGCGGCGGCAGACGTCGATGAGCGAGTCGTCCTGGATGTAGGTGCGGTCGCGCAGTTCGAGGGTGCGCGGTTCGCAGTCCAGCCGCATGACGGCTTCGCGCGCCAGCCGCTGCGGAGCGATGTACAGGTGCAGGAAGCGCACGTTGTCGTTCATGCTCCAGCGGGAATGGTGCTCGGCGGGCAGCACGCAGAATTTGCCCGCACCGCCATGCAGCGAGTCCTGGCCCACGCGAAACGACCGGTCGCCGCCGTGCAGGTATAGCGACAGCGTGTGGTGGCCGGGCGTTTCGTAGCCCAGCGTTTCGCGGGCGGTGCGCGACCACTGCGAGATCGCCATGCCCTCGCCCAGCGACGTGGCGCGCTGCAGCGTCGCGGTCGAGCGCGACAGCGTGCGGAATACGGAGAAATCGGCCGGGGCCGTAGCGGTGTTGCCCATGGGAAGGAATGCTACTGCGTTCGCGCGCGCGTGACGCGCCCGATCCGGACAAAAGCGCAAGAAACGGCAATTGCGGCGTGGCTCGGGGGCGCACACTGGACGCCCGGTGCGCCAGGTGGCCGCCGGTGTCCGAATCGGCTCTCAGGGCTGCTTGACCGCGCCCCTCGCATCATGAATCTTTTCCTGTATCTGCTCACCGTCCTGATCTGGGGCACCACCTGGATCGCCATCAAGCTGCAGCTTGGCGTGGTGGCCATTCCCGTGTCGATCTTCTACCGTTTCGCGCTGGCGGGGCTGCTGCTGTTCGTGACGCTGCTCGCGATGCGCAAGCTGCAGAAGCTGGACCGGCGCGGCCACTGGCTGTGCGTGGGTCAGGGCCTGTGCCTGTTCTGCCTGAACTTCCTGTGCTTCTATTCGGCCACGCAATGGATTCCGAGCGGCCTGGTGTCAGTCGTGTTTTCGGCTGCCACGCTGTGGAACGCGCTTAACGCGCGGATCTGGTTCGGCACCCGCATCTCGCCGCGCATCATGGTGGCCGGCGCGCTGGGATTCTGCGGCCTGGTACTGCTGTTCTGGCCGGAACTGGCGGGCCAGGAGGCCAGTCACGAGACGCTGCTGGGGCTGGGCTTTGCGCTGCTCGGCACGCTCTGCTTTTCCACGGGCAACATGCTGTCGTCCCTGCAGCAGCGCGCCGGCATCCGGCCGCTGACGGGCAATGCGTACAGCATGCTTTATGGCGCGGCGATTCTTCTGGCGGGCTGCGTGGTTGCCGGACTGCCGTTCGGCTTCGATTCCTCGCCGGCCTATGTGGGCGCGTTGCTCTATCTGGCGGTGTTGGGATCCGTCGTGGGTTTTACCGCCTATCTGACGCTGGTCGGCCGCATGGGGCCGGCGCGGGCCGCTTACTGCACGGTGCTGTTTCCGGTCTTGGCGCTGAGCATATCGACCGTCGTCGAAGGCTACCGCTGGACGCCCTACGCGTTCGCCGGCCTGGCGCTGGTGATGCTGGGCAACCTGCTCGTGTTCACGAAATGGTCGCCGTTTTCGAAGCGGGCGGGCGTGGCGGGCAGGATCGCGTAATGCGGGCCGGAGGCGCCGCCGCGCAGTCATGCGCGGGCGGCTCGATCCAGTACCCGTTATGAGGCCAGCTTGCGCAAGGCTTCCAGCAGCCGGTCGACCTCGTTGCCGCTCGTCAGATAGCTCACCGATGCGCGTGCGACCCGGTCCAGGCCGCGGGCCTGCATGTCCAGCGGGGTGTAGGGCACGCCGTTGCTGCCGATGGTGATGCCCTGCGCGGCCAGCGCGCGTTGCACGTCGGCCGCGTCGTGTCCGGCGAGGTTGAAGGCGACCAGCCCGGATTTGTCGCGGCCCTGGTCCAGCACCGACACGCCGGGAATGGCCGCCAGTTCGGCGCGCAGTGCCTGGGCGTTGGCGTCGATGGTCGCGCGGATCGTGTCCAGGCCCACATCCAGTGCTTCGCGCAGGGCATTGGCAAGGCCGCAGCGCAGCGCCAGCGAGTTCTCCGCGGATTCCAGACGCGCGGCGTCGGCGCGCAACGTGGGCTCGCCGTCAGCGCCCAGCGGCGCGGAATGCGTGTCCACGAAGGCGGGCGTGAGCCGATCCAGGAAGTCGCGCCGCACGTACAGCAAGCCCGTGCCGCGCGGTCCGCGCAAGGCCTTGCGGCCGGCGCCGCTCAGCACGTCGCAGCCGACCTCGCGCACGTCGATGGAAAACTGACCCACCGCCTGCGCGCCGTCCACAAAGTACGGAATGCCATGCTTGCGCGCCACGCGTCCGATGGCGGCGGCGGGGTTGATGAGGCCGCCGTTGGCGGGCAACCAGGTCAGCGCGATCAGCCGCACCCGGTCGTCCAGCATGGCTTCCAGCGCCTCTGCATCCACGCAGCCGCTGTCGTCCGACGGGATCGTTTCCAGCGTCGCGCCCGCGCGCTGCGCAATCAGGCGCATGGCGGCCAGGTTGCCGCCCCATTCGTGGCGGCCGACCAGAATGCGATCACCGGGCCGCCACGCCGGCAGCGCCGCAAACGCGGCGCCCCAACCCGGCGAGTTGCCGCCTGTCAGCGCGATCTCCTCGATCTGCGCATTGAAGAGCTGCGCGGCCAGCGTGCGGGCCGCTTCGATGAGGTCGCGCGCCGCCACGCCCGCTTCCATCGGCCCCTGCGCCGCTTCGCGCTTCAGATGCGCATGAATGGCCAGCAGCGTGGCTTCTGACGGCAGCGACGCGCCGGCGTGATTGAAGTGCACCGTGCTTTGCGCGCCGGGCGCGAGGGCGCGCAGCGCCTGGACGGCGCTCGGGGTCAGGGGGGCGGTCATGGCGATTCCTGTTGTGGCTTTCAGTCGGCCGGCATCAGGCCGGGGTCAGCGCGATCACGGCCTCGACTTCCACCGACACGCCTTGCGGCAAGGCGGCGACGCCGACGGCGCTGCGGGCATGGCGGCCCGCGTCGCCGAACACCTCGACCATCAGGTCCGAAGCGCCATTGGCGATGGCGCTCTGACGATTGAAGTCCGGCGCGCTGGCAACGAACACGCCCAGCTTGACGACGCGCGCCACGCGATCCAGGCGGTCGCCCGTGGCGGCGGCAATCTGCGACAGGATGCCCAATGCGCTGGCCCGCGCCGCCTCGACGCCGTCGGCGTCCGACACCTGATGGCCCAATTGGCCCAGATAGGCCGCCTTGCCGTCCTTGCGCGAGATCTGGCCAGAGATATAGAGCAGGTTGCCTTCCTGGACGAAGGGCACGTAGTTGGCGGCCGGCGCGGCGGCCGCTTCCAGGACCAGGCCAAGTTCGGCAACGCGGGCGGAAATGCTTTGGGTCATATCGGATCACCTATGAAGAAAGGGAAAGCGCGTCTTGACGCTTCCCCGATGCTATCGGCCGCGGCGCGGCATGACCAATCAATTCTTGCCAGGTACGTATGAGTAAAACTAATACGTGTCAGACACCCGTGGATTGGGCCGCGGTCTGCGCCAGCCAGTCGTGCAACGCCTGGACGGGTTCGCTGAATGCGCCGCGCGGCGTGACGAACCACCAGCCGATGCGCGGATCTTCCAGCACCGCACCGGGCAGCGCCTCGACCAGCGCGCCGCTCGCCAGGTGCGCGCCGATCAGCCGTTCCCGGCCCATCGCCAGGCCCTGCCCTGCAAGCGCGGCCTCGACGACGATGTTGTAGTCGTGCAGGCGCACCGTGCGCGCGGCGCCCAGATCCAGCCCGTACCGGCGGGCCCAGGCGTCCCATTCGAACTGCTGCCGCGCGTGCGAGACCAGCAGCGGGTGGCGCAGCAGGTCTGCAGGCGTTTTCGGCCGCTTCCTGCCCGCCACCAGCGCGGGCGCGCACACGACCGACAGGCGTTCCGTCATCAACAACGTGCTGCGCACGCCGGGCCAGCCACCGCGACCATAGCGGATCGCGGCGTCGACCTCGCCGCCCGCCACATCCGCCAGCGCGATGTCGGGCTGCAACTGCAGATCGATGTGGGGATGCGCGGCGGCAAAGGCGGGCAGGCGCGTCGCCAGCCAGCGCGTGGCGAACGACGCCAGCAAGCCGATCCGCAGCGTATGGCGCGCGGGCTCTGGTGCGCGCAGTTCGTCGGTGCCCTGGCGCAGCAGCTCGAATGCCGCGTGCACTTGGGCGTAATAGGCCTGGCCCGCGTCGGTCAGCGCAACGGCGCGGGTGCGCCGCTCAAAGAGCGCCACGCCCAGTTCCTTTTCCAGCCGCTGGATGTGATGGCTGATCGCGCTCTGCGTGACGAAGAGCTCTTCTCCGGCCTGCGAAAAGCTCAAGCGCCGCGCGGCGGCCTCGAAGGCGCGCAGGGAGACCAGAGGCGGCAGGGATCGCGAGGAACGCATTGTTGTGCGGGGATGGAAGGTGCGGCAGATCCGGGTGATGCTACGCGATGCGCGCGGGTTGGCAACTCGTGCGCCATCCCGCGCAAGCCGCCGCGCCCCAATGCAAAAAGCCCGCAAACAAGTTGCGGGCTTTTTTAAGGGTACTGCGGTACTGCAAATTCTTGGCTCCCCGAGCTGGGCTCGAACCAGCGACCTGCGGATTAACAGTCCGTCGCTCTACCGACTGAGCTATCGGGGAACAGGTAGAGGGGGCGAATTATGCACAAAAAAACGGAAGAATGCAAAGCGGGGCCGAAAAAGCGCGTTTCGGCAGCCGAAACCGGCCCTTTTTTTCAAGCTTGCCGTCAACCCGATCCCGTATGATGGCGCGCAGAGGGCTCGCGACCTCTCTCGATGTTTCTGGGTTCTCATATGTCTTCGTTCGACATTCAATTGCTGCTCACCGCGCTGGTGAGTGTTCTGGTCCTGGTCGCACTGATCGTCTCGCGGATACGCATGCATCCGCTGCTGGCGCTCTTGATCGTGTCGATCGGCGTCGGCTTTGCAACGGGCATGGCCCCGGGCGCCATCGTCAAAAGCCTGACCGACGGCGCCGGCAAGACGCTGGGCGCCGTGGGCGTGGTGATCGCGCTGGGCGCGATGCTGGGCAAGATCCTCGCGGACTCCGGCACGACCGAGCGCCTGGCCAATGCAATCCTGCGCCACACCTCCCCGCGCCTGATTCCCTGGGCCATGACGCTGGTGGCCTTCGTGATCGGCATCCCCATGTTCTTTGAAGTGGGTCTGGTGGTGATGCTGCCGCTGATCTTCAGCGTGGCGCGCAAGCTGGAAAGCCAGGCGCGCTTCAAAGGTTCGGCCTATGTCTACGTCGGCGTGCCGGTGATTTCGGCCCTGGCCGCCATGCACGGCATGGTGCCGCCGCATCCCGGCCCGCTGACGGCCATCGCCACGCTCAAGACCACGGTCGGCCCGACCATGATCTACGGCTTCATCGCGGCCCTGCCGGCCATGATCTTCGGCGGACCGCTGTATGGCGCGTTCATCGCCCCGCGTATGACGACGCGGCCGGACGAGGCGCTGCTTGAACAGTTCACCGCCTCCACCGACAGCCCCGCGGGCCAGAATGCGCCCAGCGTCGGCCTGGGCGTGCTGGCGGCACTGCTGCCGGCCTTGCTGATGCTGGTCCATGCCGTGGCCGAAATGCTGCTGCCCAAGGACTCCAGCGTGACGCACGTGGCTGGCTTTCTGGGCAACCCCGTCGTCGCCATGCTGCTGGGCGTGCTGTTCGCGGCCGTGACACTGGTCTTCATGCGCGGCGGCGACCCGGAAAAGCTGCGCGGCGCGCTGGGCCAAAGCTTGAAGCCCATTGCCGGCATCATGCTGATCATCGCCGGCGGCGGCGCCTTCCAACAGGTCCTGACGAACGCCAAGGTGGGCGACGCCATCGTGCACCTGACGCACCAATTTGCATTCCCGCCGCTGATCCTGGGCTGGCTGATCGCCATGCTGCTGTCGGTGTCGACTGGCTCGGCCACCGTCGGCATCGTGGGCGCCGCTGGGCTGCTGGCGCCGCTTGCCGGCGCGGACCCCAACCTGAACCTGCCGCTGCTAGCGCTGTCGATTGGCTGCGGCTCGCTGTTCTTCAACTATGCGAATCACGCCGGTTTCTGGATGGTGAAGGAATCGTTCGGCATGACGATGGGCGAAGCCACGAAGACGATCTCGGTCGTGCAGTCGATCGTGTCGGTGGTGGGGTTGGTGATGGTGCTGCTGTTTAATTTGTTGCCGGCGCTGGGATGACGAGGGCCGGGGGCAGAGGCGCAGCGGGCGCGCGCCGCCTTCTCATTACCTATGCGGGCGCGTAGTAAAAGAATGCCGATCTGCCCGGTTCCCGGCATTGATCACCGTGGCAGACTGAACAGCTTCTTCATATCGATGCTGTTCTGCAGCGCGCGCCTCGTCGCTTCGTACTCGCGGTGCTCCGCTTCCTGGCGCTGTTGTTCGGTGGGTGGCGCCTGGGTCACGGGTTTGCCTGTGCCTCGATAGATGCGACGGTAGCGCAGATAGCCTTGGAGTTCCCACTTGCCGGGCACGGGATCTGCACCGCCAAGGCGGCTAAGCGGTTGATCGAGCGGACGGAAGCCCGCGTAGGAATCATGCAAGTAGTTGGCAAACAAATAGGCTTGCGGCGTCAAGTGCTCCGGATTCTCGGGAGTCGCCAACGTCGGATGTGCCTTGATGCGCTCCAGTACGTCCCCGGCTTCGTCGGCCAGCACCAATCGGCGCGAAGTTTTCGTCACGGCATCGCCGCCATACGCCAACGGGCTCACCATGGCCGCACGTTTGAGGTACTCACTCTCCTCTTCGGTCATCCCGTCCAGGGCGGAGATGTCCTTCAGTAGCGTCTGGTTGGCGCCTTCCAAGTCCTGAAAGTCGTGGGGGAAGGCTTTCTTCGCGCGGGCCACCCAGGTTAGTTTGGTTGAAAAGACGTTTCGCACCTGATAACGCCACGCGAGGTAGGAAATCAGCCAATGGCTGGCGGTCGCTTCCGCTGGAACCGCTTGCATGAAGGCGTCGTAGGCGTTGCGTACATCCGGGTGAATGGCGAAGGGGTCATAGCCGATGTCTTCCGCCAACTTCTTGTTCAGCGGAACTTGCGCCATGCGTGCGGCGTCGTACATGAGTTCAACGGAATCTGCGACAGCATGTCGTCGTATCGTCCGCTGGGACCGCGCCCCTGACTTCCGGGCAGATAGCCGCCTCCCACATCGGAATGCACACCAGGCACCGCGTATTCCTTGTGCCTGCGTGCAAGGCTGCCATCGGGGCTGCGTATGCTGTCCAGCGGAAACGGGGTGCGATTCTCGTGCATGGCCACATAATGCACGCATTGCACGTTGGCCGGCACTGCTAGTGCGTCGGGCGTGGCCCAAGCGAAATGCCCATCGCCACCGGCGCTGGCCGGAATGCCGATTGAGGCCACCGTGTCGAACAGGCCGACAAACCGAATCTCCGTCTGTACGCCGCACAAGCGATCCCCGTCCATCAGCGCGCGCAACCAATTGCAGAACACGCGGGCCTGGGCAGCACCTCGGGAAAATCCGAAGACGTCCAGCGAAATACTGATCAGCTTGGGCTTGACTGTCCTGGCGATCCTGTCTGCCAACGCCTGGACCTCACGCCGGTAAAACGCCTCTGCGTGCGGGCGAGCACCGTCTCCAAAGCACAGCAAGCCCCCCTCGGTACGCATGCCCACCGCATCCAGCGCCTGCACATCCTGAACGCCTCCCTCCAGAGGGGAATAGGTGTCTGTGCGCTCGAAATAAACGCGCTTGCCGTTGCGGCATAGCGCCATGATGACTTCGTCTGCGTAGCGAAATCTATTGCCGCTGATCGCACGATGAATAAAATCCAGCACGCTCAGCAAGCCAAAGTTGATGCGTCCATCACCGCCCTGGCCGCTCGACGGTCCAAAAGCGGCATAGTTGGCTTCTCCAATCTCCGCGAAGGGGGTACCAACTCCAGGGACGTAGACAGCACGTTTCCCCTCCGTAAATTTTTCGGGATAGGCCCGAAAAAGCCGAGCCACATTGGAGTCTTTGCGCGCCATGAGTTGGGTTGTCCCGGGAACAAGGCCTGGCGCGCATTCGTTCGCATCGTCCCAGTATTGGTTGTTGCCCGTCCCGTCAAAGAATACGCCGATCTGTAGGTCCACCTCGCAGTTCTCCGTGGCGGGAAGGCATTGTGGAAACGACGGCTGGATACTCGGCGTAGGGCCGACGGGATGGGCTCGAAGGAGTTTATTCACTGCGCTCTTTCCATCATGACCGGGCCGCCTGCCCACGAACAGCGTTCGCGATAGCTGCCGTAGACATCCCAGGGGTCCTTGTTAGGAATCAAGTCATTCGGTCCGGGGTAGCCGTTGCCAGGGTAACCAGGACCTACGTTTGCTGAAACGACACGAACGCTTCCATCTGCCAGGAAGTGAACAAACATATGCCCCACCTTTTCGTAGGGGTCCACTGCCACGCGTCGTTCGTAGCTTTGTCCGCCACAATCTCGCCAGTTAGTGACATTCCAGCTCACCACCACCGTTAGATCGGGATGCCATTTCCGCGGCAAGGTCGTGCAGCAGACGATGCGGCCACCGGTGCCTGCTTGATGTCCGCTGGCGCCATTGACCCAAAAGTTCTGCACGCTCACGTGATCCGGCAAATGATCGATTCCGGTCATGGACGTGCCCACGTTGTCCTGCTTGGCCCGCCGACCGTCACAGCTAGTCAGCTGGACCACGAGCAAGGCGAGTGCAAGAAAAACAAGAGGGAAAACTTTCATGCCGACGCGTTGTTGGTTCTGACGAGAGGTGAATTGCATTGCCCCTGGACGGGTGTTTCCGCGACCCACTTGTAGACGCCATGCTCAAGGTCGGTAAATAGGATTTCTATTATTTGTGCGGCCGATCCGACCACGATCATGGAGTCCGGCGCAGATGTCCCGGAGCCGCGTCAATCGGGCTTCAACGATTGCGCGGTTGCCGTGGCATGAAAGTCACAGGCCGCAGTGTCCGCCGCACGCGGTCAAATGTGCCGTCTCCCGGCGCAATCTGACGGTCGATTCTCACAGGCAAGAAAAACCCGCATCGCCAGTTTGGATGCGGGTTTCGTGTACTGCGCCAGATGAATCTGGTGGAGATTTTTGGTGCCGGTGAAAGGAATCGAACCCTCGACCTTCTCATTACAAGTGAGCTGCTCTACCAACTGAGCTACACCGGCGATGCGTGCCGGGGCACGCGCAGGGACTGCATTGTAATGAAAAAAATGCAGCCCCTCTTGTGGGGTCGTTATTTGACGATGGTCAGGCGCGGGCGCTTGGGTTCGTCGTCGTCGCCGTCATCGTCGCCGGAGGCGGGATTGGCGTCCGAGCCCTCGGGGGCGGCGGGGTTCGGCGTGGCGCCTTGGGCGCCTGCCTCGGGCGGCTCGTAGGGCTGTACCTCGAAGCCCATGCCGGCGCCGGTTTCGCGCGCATAGATGGCGCTGACGGCGCCCACGGGGACGTAGACGTTTTCGGTCACGCCGCTGAAGCGGGCCTGGAATTCGATAAATTCGTTGCCCAGCACCAGGCGGTTGGTGGCCAGCGTGCCCACGTTCAGCGTGATCTGGCCGTCGCGCACGTGGGCGACGGGCACCATGGTGTGCTCGTCGACCTGCACGGTGATGTACGGCGTGTAGCCGTTATCGGTGCACCATTCGTGCAGCGCGCGGATCAGATACGGTTTGGTCGAAGTTTCACCCATTACACAGCCAGCCTTAACGACGCATCACTTTTTCCGAAGGCGTCAGCGCTTCGATGTAGGCCGGGCGCGAGAAGATGCGTTCGGCGTACTTTTGCAGCGGAGCCGCATTCTTGGGCAGTTCGATGCCGTAGTGGTCCAGGCGCCAGAGCAGCGGAGCAACGGCCACGTCGAGCATGGAGAATTCCTCGCCCAGCATGTACTTGTTCTTGAGCAGCATCGGGGCCAGCTGGGCCAGGCGGTCGCGGATGTTCTGGCGAGCGTTGGCGAGCTTCTTTTCGTCGGGCTTGGCGCTGCGGTCTTCCAGCGTCGAGACGTGAACGAACAGTTCCTTCTCGAAGTTGTACAGGAACAGACGCGTGCGGGCGCGCATGACCGGGTCGGCGGGCATGAGCTGCGGGTGCGGGAAGCGCTCGTCGATGTACTCGTTGATGATGTTCGACTCGTACAGCACCAGGTCACGTTCGACCAGAATGGGCACTTGACCGTACGGGTTCATCACCGAGATGTCTTCGGGCTTGTTGTACAGGTCGATGTCGCGGATCTCGAAATCCATACCCTTTTCGAACAACACGAAGCGGCAGCGTTGCGAAAACGGACACGTGGTTCCGGAATAGAGCACCATCATGGCGGTAAGTCCTTTATTGAAAAACGAAAGGCCAGCGCCTAAATCTAGCAGGCGCTGGCCCCAATTGCCAGGCAGGATAGGCTTACAGCCCTATCCGCCTCTTCCGTCCCCGATAGACGGGGTGGCTGGGGAACCTGGCGGGGCGTTACGGTTAGCGCACGTGTTTCCAGTACGAGGCATTCAGGCGCCACGTAACAAAGAAGAACAGGAGCAGGAACAACATGACGCCGACGCCGATGCGGACGCGCAGTGTCTGGACGGGCTCGGCCATCCAGGACATGAATGCGGTCAGATCAGCGACGTCGTTGTCGTATGTTGCGGTTTGGGCCGGGTTGGCGGCCTTGAATTTGGCATCGAAGGTGGCATGGCCATGGTGATTGGCTAACGGCTCGGCCTTCACCGTGGCAAAACCCTGTGCATCGTACACCGTTGTGACGCGTTCCCACGTTTTGGGGGCGCCTTCCTTGCCTTCGACTTCGTGAACGGCGACGGTGGTGAGCTCGCGCGGACCCTGTTCCTGCCAGAGCGCGTGCGGCATGCCGACCGACGGGAAGACCAGGTTATTCCAGCCCGTGGCGCGCGACGTGTCGCGGTAGAACGTGCGCAGGTAGGTGTACAGGTAGTCGGATCCCGAGGGGCCGGCGTTCACGGATTTGGCGCGGGCGATCACGGACAAGTCCGGGGGCGTCGTGCCAAACCACGCCTTGGCGTCCTTCGGCGTCATGGCGACGTGCATCATGTCGCCGATTTTTTCGCCGGAGAACAGCAGGCTTTCCTTGATCTGTTCGTCGGTCAGACCGATATCCCGGAGCTTGTTGTAGCGCATCGAAGACGCGCTATGACAGTTCAGGCAGTAGTTGACGAACAGCTTGGCGCCGTTTTGCAGCGACGCCATGTCGTTGACGCGGTAAGGCGCCTTGTCCAGCGGGAATCCGCCTCCGGCGGCAAAGGTTGCGGTACACGTGAGCATCAAGGCCACGGCACCAATCAGCTTCTTGATCATGGTTAGTCCGTTATTCTCGTTGGCTCAGTGGGCGTGGAACGTGACGCGGTCGGGCACTTGCTTGAACGTGCCCAGGCGGCTCCATACCGGCATCAGGAAGAAGAAGGCCAGGTACAGCAGCGTGCCGATCTGCGACGTCAGGTTCAACGGCGGACTGGGCGGCTGCGTACCGATGTAGCCGAGCACCAGGAAGTTGACCATGAAGATGCCGTAGATCCACTTGTGCCACGTGGGGCGGTAGCGGATCGACTTGACCGGCGAATGATCGAGCCAGGGCAGGAAGAACAGGATGACGACCGTGCCGCCCATGGCCACCACGCCCCAGAACTTGGCGTCGATGACGCGCAGCAGCACGGCGACGACGATCAGGATGCCGGGGACGGCGATGCGCATGAAGCCCTTCAGGTTGCTCTTGGCGAACAGCACGATGGCGCCCAGCACCGACGCGCCCGCCAGCACCCACGTGAATTCATCCGTGGTGGCGCGCAGCATCGAGTAGAACGGCGTGAAGTACCAGACCGGGGCGATGTGCGGAGGCGTCTTCAGCGAGTCAGCAGGAATGAAGTTGTTGAACTCGAGGAAGTACCCGCCCATTTCCGGGGCGAAGAACACGATGGCCGCGAACACCAGCAGGAAGCCCGCCACGCCCACCAGGTCATGCACCGAGTAGAACGGATGGAACGGGATGCCGTCTTTCGGGCGGCCGTACTTGTCTTTCGGGCCCTGCTTGATTTCGATGCCGTCCGGGTTGTTCGAGCCGACTTCGTGCAGCGCCACCAGGTGAGCCGCGACCAGACCGATCAGCACCAGCGGAATGGCGATGACGTGGAAGGCGAAGAAGCGGTTCAGCGTGGCATCGGACACGACGTAGTCGCCGCGGATCCAGATGGACAGTTCAGGACCAATGAACGGAATGGCTGCGAACAGGTTCACGATCACCTGAGCGCCCCAGTACGACATCTGGCCCCAGGGCAGCAGGTAGCCGAAGAAGGCTTCGGCCATCAGACAGAGGAAGATCGCGACGCCGAAGATCCACACCAGTTCGCGGGGCTTGCGGTAGGAACCGTAAAGCAGGCCGCGCAGCATGTGCAGGTAGACGACGACGAAGAACATCGACGCGCCGGTCGAGTGCATGTAGCGCACCAGCCAGCCCCACGGGACCTCGCGCATGATGTATTCGACGGATTGGAACGCGCGCTCGGCGTCCGGCTTGTAATGCATGACCAGGAAAATGCCGGTCACGATCTGCAGCACCAGCACCAGTAGCGCCAGCGAGCCAAAGAAATACCAGAAGTTGAAATTCTTGGGTGCGTAGTACTCGGACAGATGGGCTTTCCAGGTGGAGGTCACCGGAAAGCGCCGGTCCAGCCAGCCCAACAGGCCTGTCGTCTCGACGGTTTTCTCGCCAGCCATGTAACGGCTCCTTCTATACGTGGCGTATTGTTCTTACTTACGTAGATCGGGAAAAAAGCGCGACGCGAGCGTCAGGCCTTGTTGTCTTCATCGACGCCCACGATGATGCGGGTGTCGGTGAGGTACTGGTACGGCGGAACTTCGAGATTATCGGGAGCAGGCTTGTTCTTGAAGACCCGGCCAGCCAGGTCGAACGTGGAGCCGTGGCACGGACAGAGGAATCCGCCTTGCCAATCCGCGCCCAGACCGCCGCCGCCACCCGTTTCGAAATGCGCGGTGGGCGAGCAGCCCAGGTGGGTGCAGATGCCGACGCAGACGAAGATCTCGGGCTTGCGCGAGCGGGCTTCGTTTTCGGCATACGGAGGCGTGAAGCCGGGCCGCTTGGATTGCGGGTCGGCGAGCTGGGGATCCAGCGCTTTCAGTCCGGCCAGCTGCTCGGGCGAGCGGTGGATGATCCAGACCGGTTTGCCGCGCCATTCGACCGTTTTCATGGCGCCGACGGGAATGTCGCCGATATCCACTTCAACGGGCGCTCCGGCCGCGCGGGCTTTTTCGGAGGGGGAAAACGTGCTCACAAGCGGCACTGCCGTTGCGACACCTGCTACGCCGCCCACAGCACAGGCGGTGGTAACCCAGAAACGTCGCGAAGGATCAGGTGGCAGGTTGGGATCAACCGCACCGTCATCGTCATGCACCAGCGTATCCTGACTCATCTTCCTATCCTTGTTGATGCGCCCGCTCAACGAGTAGCATCACTTCTGCGGCATCGGGTTCGCGGGAATATGTAACAACATAGCAACCGCGTATTATAGGCCAGCCTACCCCAGGCGTATCACGAATGGAGCGGATTTATGAGCAAATCGACTGGTTTCGTCAAAGAGTTTCGAGATTTCGCGGTCAAGGGCAACGCGGTCGACTTGGCCGTTGGTGTGATCATCGGTGCGGCGTTTGGCAGGATTGTCGACTCGCTGGTCCGGGACATCATCATGCCGCTCGTCAATTTCATCCTTGGCGGATCGGTCGATTTCTCGAACAAGTTCCTGGTCTTGTCGATGCCTGAAGGCTATGCGGGGCCGATGACCTACGCGGATCTCACCAAGGCCGGCGCCAACGTGTTTGCGTGGGGCAACTTCGTCACCATCATCATCAACTTCGTCTTGCTGGCGTTCGTGATCTTCTGGATGGTCAAGGCCATCTACAAGGCCCGCAACAAGCAGGAGGAAGCGCCGGCGCCCGCCAAGACGCCGGAAGACGTGG
This sequence comes from Achromobacter sp. UBA2119, assembly GCF_002331005.1. Classification (NCBI taxonomy): domain Bacteria; kingdom Pseudomonadati; phylum Pseudomonadota; class Betaproteobacteria; order Burkholderiales; family Alcaligenaceae; genus Achromobacter; species Achromobacter sp. UBA2119. The sequence goes on from NZ_DCYD01000013.1 coordinate 230,802, forward strand.
CCCTGCTGCGCGAGATTCGCGACCTGCTGAAGCGGCCGTAAACAGCAAAGCGCCCCATCGGGGCGCTTTTGTTTTCTGCCGGGTAGACGGCCGGCGGTCCGGCGGTCCGGCGCGCCGGCGTCAAGGATTCAGGCCGGGTTGTCGATGTCGACGAATTCGACCTTGATGCCGAAGCGCTCGGCCACGGCCTGCCCCAGTGCCTGAACGCCATAGCGTTCGGTGGCGTGGTGCCCGGCGGCGATGAAGCCCACGCCGGTTTCCCGCGCCAGATGTACCGTGGACTCCGAGACCTCGCCAGTGATGTAGACGCTGGCGCCCGCGTCAACGGCGTCGCCCATCATGCCTTGGGCGCCACCGGTGCACCACGCGACTGTCCCCAACGGCTGGTCCGGGTCGCCCACGACGAGCGGCTGGCGGCCAAGGCGTTGGGCCACCTGGTCGCCCAGTTGGCCCAGCGTCTGCAGGCCGCTGGCCTCGCCCAGCCAGATCAGCCCGTCCTGCCCGCAGGTCCGCGGGGCGCCGTCGTCGCGTAGCGCCGGCGTCAGACCCAGCACGCGTGCCAGCTGCGCGTTGTTGCCCAGCGTGGGGTGTGCATCCAGCGGCAGATGGTAGGCGAACAGGTTCAAGTCGCTCTTGAGGGTCAACGCCATGCGCGTGCGCCGGGTGCCGATGACGCGGCGGTCTTCGTTGCGCCACATCCAGCCGTGGTGCACCAGCACCGCATCGGCGCCGCGGTCGACCGCCTCGCGCAGCAATGCTTCGCTGGCCGTGACACCGGTGATAATGTGTCCGACCTCGGATCGGCCTTCCACCTGCATCCCGTTGGGACAGTAGTCCTTGAAACGGGCTGCCTGCAGGGTGTCGTCCAGCCAGTTGGCCAGGACGCGGGAGTCCACTTTATTCATTGCTAGTCCTATCAGAAACATGCGCCGATATTGGCTGATCTTTGCTCAGGCCGTCACGGTCTGCCTGGCTATTCTATTCGTGGTGACGACGTTGCGGCCCGACCTGCTGCGGGTGAACGGGCCCGGCACGGTCCCACCAGCCACTGCCGCTGCGGGCGGCGCGCCCGCGGGGGATGTGGGTGCTGTGTCGTACGCGGACGGCGTGGCGAAGGCGGCGCCGTCGGTGGTGAATGTGTTCACCACCAAGCACGTGAACGTGCCGTTGATTCCTCTGCCCGATGATCCGGTGCTGCGCCAGCTTTTCGGGCAGGTGCCCGGCGTGAGCCGGCGCGAGGCGTCGACCAGTCTGGGTTCGGGCGTGATCGTGAATGCGGACGGCTACGTGCTGACCAATTACCACGTGGTGCAGGCCGCCGACGCCATCGAGGTGGCGCTGCGCGACGGACGGCGCGATACCGCCAAAGTGGTGGGCGCGGACCCGGACACGGACCTGGCGGTGCTCAAGCTATCCAAGTTGCGCGACTTGCCTGCCGCAACGCTGGCGTCCGACAAAGGCTTGCGCGTAGGCGACGTGGTGCTGGCGATCGGCAATCCGTTCGGTGTGGGTCAGACCACCACGCAGGGCATCGTGTCGGCGCTGGGCCGCAATGGCCTGGGGCTGAACACGTACGAGAACTTCATCCAGACCGACGCGGCGATCAATCCGGGCAATTCGGGCGGCGCGCTGGTCGATGCCTACGGCAACCTGGTGGGCATCAACACCGCAATCTATTCGGAGTCGGGCGGGTCGATGGGCATCGGCTTTGCGACGCCGATCGAGATTGCGCGCAAGGTCATGGACGACATCGTCAAGACCGGGGCGGTCAAGCGCGGCTGGCTGGGCGTGGAGCCGCAGGACATGACGCCGGAACTGGCGCGGGCCTTCGAGCTGCCGCGCGATGCGGCGGGCGTGATCATTGCCGGTGTGATGCGCGACGGCCCGGCCGCGCGCGGCGGCCTGCGCGTGGGAGATATCGTCCAGTCGGTCAATGGCAAGCGGGTGGCGGACACAAACGGCCTGCTGTCGGAGATTGCGCAGGTGCCGCCGGGCCAGCGGGCCACGCTGGGCATCTTGCGCAGCGGCAAACCTGCGGAACTGGCGGTGGTGGTGGGGACGCGGCCGGGCAAGCCGCGCTAGGCGCATTTGCGCGCCGCTGGACGGGGGGCGGGGGTGGCGCCGGTGTCTGGTTTGTCGGAGAGTTCACGCACCAGGGCCAGGATCAGGCGCTTGGTGCTGTCGGGTTGCGGCGCCAGCCGCGCGCAGATTTCGGCGCAATAGCCGTCGATGCCGTTGGCGGCGGCGTCCTGCAGCCCCGACCCCGGGGAAGTGGCGGGCACCACGCCATCCGTCAGCCACGACGCGCTGGTGCCCAGGGCCTGCGCCAGCCGCACCACCGTGTTGCGTGCTGGCGAATAGTGGTCTTCGCGAGTGAGGATGCGGTGGATGCAGGACTGCGGCACGCCCGACAGGCGCGAAAGCTGGTTCTGGCTATGGATGCCGCGCCACCGCATGAGGGTGCGCAGTCTTTGTGAGAGCGACATGACTGCAATGTAGGACTGCAGTCATGGGCCGACAAGGTAAAACGGTCCGCTTTTGTGCGGACCGTTCTGGTTTCCTTCTACCCTGCCGAATGCGCGATTTCAGTGGCGTTCGGTCAGGGAGTCGGCGGCGTCATCTGTCGACGCACCTTCTTTCGGTGTGACCATCCGGGCGCAGATCAGCCCGACTTCATAGAGCAGGCACAGCGGCACTGCCAGCATGAACTGGCTGACCACGTCGGGCGGGGTGACGACGGCGGCGATGATGAACGCGCCCACCACGACGTAGCCGCGCGCCGCCTTCAGCTTGGACAATTCGACCACGCCCATCTTCACCAGCAGCACCACGGCCACGGGCACTTCGAACGTGATGCCGAACGCCAGGAACATCGTCATGACGAAGCTGAGGTAGGCCTCGATGTCCGGCGCCGGGGTGATGGACTGCGGCGCGAACGTGGCGATGAAGTGGAACACCGTGCGGAACACCACGAAATAGCAGAACGCCATGCCCGCGATGAAGAGAAAGGTGCTGGACACGATGAGGGGCAGCGCCAGGCGCTTTTCGTGCCGGTACAGCCCGGGCGCGACGAAGGCCCACGCCTGGTACAGCACCACGGGCAGCGCCAGGATGAACGCGGCCATCATCGTGACCTTGACCGGCACCATGAATGGCGTGATGACGCCGGTGGCGATCATGCGGGTGCCTTCGGGCAGCGAGGCCAGCATCGGGGCGGCCAGCACGTCATAGATGGCCGACGCGCCGGGATAGATGAAGAGCACGATAAACACGGCCACCACGGCGCCGACGGCGCGCAAGAGGCGCGTGCGCAGCTCGACCAGGTGGGAGATGAAGGTCTCTTGCTGGCCTTCTTCTTGGGTTGCGTCCTGGGTCACGACGGAGTTCCGGAGGGCGAGACGGGCTTGGCGGCGGGCGCGGCGACGTCGGCCGCTGGCGCGCTGGGCGCCGGGGCGGGTGGTTGAGGGGCGGCGGCCGGACGCGGTGCGGGCTCGGCGGCAGGCAGGTCCAGGTCCAGATTGTGGTTCTGGCTGGGCGGTGCGATCGTGCGCGCAGGCTCAGCGGATGCGCCAGCGACGGACGCGTCGGCAGTGGGCGATCCTGCGGCAGGCGAACCTGTGGCAGGCATCCCTGCGGCAGGCGCTTGTGCAGCGTCAGCCACCTGGGCGGTCACCGGCGCCTGCGCAACCGCCGGCGTCGCCTTGCCGCTGGCTTCGCGGGCGACTTCGTCGAGTTCGGCGCGGAACTGCTGCACGGGTTCCTGCAGCGAGGCCCCGGTTTCGTTCAGCGATTGCTGCACGCCCTGGGCCGCGTCTTCCATTTCGGTCTTGAATTTGCGGAGTTCGTCGAGTTCGATTTCGCGCTGGATATCGGACTTGACGTCATTGACGTAACGCTGCGCGCGCCCGAGCAGGTGGCCGACGGTGCGGGCAACCTTGGGCAGGCGTTCGGGGCCGATGACGATCAGGGCGACGACGCCGATCACCATCAGTTCAGTGAGGCTGACATCAAACATTCGACGGCCGCTCGGGAATTGAAGCAATAAGGGCCGGCCCGTTCAGGGCTGGCCCGGAGGGAGACTGGCTGGCGCTCAGGAGTTGGACTTTTCCTTGGCCTGCACGTCGATGGTGTCGCCGGCGACGCGTTGCTGCGTGACCGGTTCAGCGGGCTTGTCGCTGTTGGCTTCTTTCATGCCGTCCTTGAAGCCCTTGACCGCGCCGCCCAGATCGCCGCCGATGTTGCGCAGCTTCTTGGTGCCGAAAATCAGCGCAACGATGACCAGGACGACCAACCAATGCCAAATGCTGAAACTACCCATGATGATTCTCCGAATTACGCAGTGGGGGCCACGCGCCCTTTCCAGGGACGCGAGCCGCCGATGATGTGGAAATGCAGATGCGGGACTTCCTGGCCGCCTTCGACGCCAGAATTGATCATGATGCGAAATCCGCCATCAGGGCCCGGACGGCAACCGTTCTCGGCGGCAAGCCGCGGCGCCAACGACATCATTCTACCCAACCAATCTGCGTCCTCGCCCGTAATATCCTGCATGGATGTGACATGACGTCGAGGGATCAGCAGTAAATGCACCGGTGCGGCCGGATTGATATCGTGAAATGCAACAAAGTCCTCGTCCTCGTAGACCTTCTTGGACGGGATCTCGCCGGCGGCGATCTTGCAGAAAAGACAGTTGTCGCTCATGGGGTGGTTTCCGTGGTCAGTCCTTGGCGCGGCTTGCCTTTTCCACCAGGCCCGACAGGCCTTCGCGGCGGGCCAGCTCAGCCAGCACGTCTTCGGGCCGCAGGTTGAAATGCGTCAGCGCCACCAGGCAATGGAACCACAGATCGGCGGTTTCGCTGACGATGCGGTCGGGCACGCCGTCCTTGGCGGCCATGACCAGTTCCGTGGCTTCTTCCCCGATCTTCTTCAGGAAGGCATCCGGCCCCTTGGCCAGCAGCTTGGCTGTGTAAGAGGCGGAAGGGTCGCCGCCGTTTTGCGGACGGCGGGTTTCCAGGGTGTCTGCGATGCGGGCCAGGATGTCGGCCGCGGTCAGGGTCTGATCGGTCATTTGTAGATGAGTTCCGGATCTTTGAGCACCGGATCCACCGTGACCCAGGACGCGTGATCGGTCTGGCCTTCCAGGCGGCGGAAGAAACAGCTGGCGCGGCCGGTATGGCAGGCGATGCCGCCTTCCTGGTGCACCTTCAGCAGCACCACGTCGCCGTCGCAATCCAGGCGCAGTTCGTGGACTTCCTGGACGTGGCCAGATTCTTCGCCCTTGCGCCACAGGCGCTGGCGCGAACGCGACCAGTACACGGCGCGGCCGGTGGCGGCCGTTTCGGCCAGGGATTCGCGGTTCATCCAGGCCACCATCATGATCTGGCCGTTGTCGGCGTCTTGGGCGATGGCGGGAATCAGGCCGTTTTCGTCGAAGACGACGTCGGCCAGCCAGGCGGGTTCGTTGCTCATAATCAGTCCAATCGTACGGCGATGCCCTGTTCGGCCATGAAGCGCTTGCACTCGCCGACGGTATGCTGGCCAAAATGGAAAATGCTGGCGGCCAGCACCGCGCTGGCGCGGCCGGTGGTGACGCCGTCGGCCAGATGCTGCAGGTTGCCCACGCCGCCCGAGGCGATGACGGGCACCGGCACGGCGTCCGAGACGGTGCGGGTCAGTTCGAGGTCAAAGCCGGACTTGGTGCCGTCACGGTCCATGCTGGTCAGCAGGATTTCGCCGGCGCCATAGGCGGCCATGCGGCGCGCCCACGCCACGGCGTCCAGGCCGGTGGCCTTGCGGCCGCCGTGCGTGAAGACTTCCCAGCGTGCCGGTTCGCCGGGCGCGGACACCCGGCGCGCGTCGATGGCCACGACCACGCATTGCGAGCCGTGGTAGTCCGACGCGGCGCGAACCAGTTCAGGGTTGGCCACGGCGGCGCTGTTGATGCTGATCTTGTCGGCGCCGGCGTTGAGCAGGCGCTGGATGTCGGACACCTGGCGCACGCCGCCGCCCACGGTCAGCGGAATGAAGACCTGCGAGGCCACCTGCTCGATGATGGGCAGGATCAGGTCGCGGCCGTCGCTGGTGGCGGTGATGTCCAGGAACGTGAGTTCGTCGGCGCCCTGCTCGTTGTAGCGGCGGGCGATCTCGACGGGGTCGCCTGCGTCGAGCAGGTTGACGAAGTTCACGCCCTTGACGACGCGGCCGGCCGTGACGTCAAGGCAGGGAATGATGCGGCGGGTCAGCGCGTTCTGTGCGGACGCGCCGGCCCCGGGGGTGCTGCTGGATGTGGTCATTTTGCCAATTCGTCGGCGCGCGCCTGCGCGGCCTGGAAGTCGAGCGTGCCTTCGTAGATGCTGCGGCCCAGGATGGCGCCTTCGACACCCTCTTCCTCGACGGCGCACAGCGCCTCGATGTCCTGGATGCCGGCGATGCCGCCCGAGGCGTACACGGGAATGCGCACGTGCTGGGCCAGGCGGACCGTGGCTTCGACGTTGACGCCCGACAGCATGCCGTCGCGGCCGATGTCGGTGTAGATGATGGCTTCGCAGCCGTAGTCTTCGAACTTCTTGGCCAGATCCAGCACGTCGTGGCGGGTGAGTTTGCTCCAGCCGTCGGTGGCGATCTTGCCGTCGCGGGCATCCAGGCCGACGATGATCTGGCCGGGGAAGGCGCCGCAGGCGTCCTGCAGGAAGCCCGGGTTCTTGACCGCGGCGGTGCCGATGATGACGTACGAGATGCCCGCGTCGAGGTAACGTTCGATGGTGTCGAGGTCGCGGATGCCTCCGCCGATCTGGACGGGAATGTCGTCGCCGACGGCGTCCAGGATCGCCTTGATGGGGGCTTCGTTCTTGGGCTTGCCGGCGACGGCGCCGTTCAGGTCGACCAGATGCAGGCGGCGGGCGCCCTGGTCCAGCCAGCGGGTGGCCATGGCGGCGGGGTCTTCGGAGAACACCGTTGCATCGTCCAGGTCACCCTGGCGCAGGCGAACACAGCGCCCGTCTTTGAGGTCGATGGCGGGGATCAGCAGCATGGTTGGCAGCGAGTAAGAAAGTGGGGTTGAACGGGCTGGCGCACGCGGCTCGAGGCCTAGGGCTGCCAGTCTACAAAATTGCGATACAGGCGCAAACCGTGCTCGGCGCTTTTTTCGGGGTGGAACTGCACCGCGAAAATGTTAGCTGCCGCCACCGCGCAGGTAAAGGCGACGCCATAATCGGTTTCACCAACCGTCAGGCCCGGATCGGCCGGATCGGCGTAATAACTGTGGACGAAATAGAAGTGCGAGTCGTCCGGAATGCCGTCCCAGATCGGGTGAGAGCGGGTGTGACGGACTTTGTTCCAGCCCATGTGCGGCACCTTCAGGCGCTCGGGACGGGCGTCCACGAGACCGGCCGCGCCCGTGTCGGCCAGGCAGGCCTCGTCGTCGGCGGGGATCAGGTCGGCAAAGCCGGGGCCGGAAAAGCGGCGCACGACGCCGGGGAACAGGCCCAGGCAGGCGGTGCCGCCCTCTTCGCTGGATTCGAACAGCATCTGTTCGCCGACGCAGACGCCCAAGAGGGGCTTCTCGCGGGCGGCGCGCACGACGGCGTCGCGCAGGCCGGATTCGTTCAGGGTGCGCATGCAGTCCGCCATGGCGCCCTGGCCCGGGAAGACCACGCGGTCGGCGGCGGCGATTTCGTGGGGCTGGTTGCAGATGCGGATGTCGGCGTCAGGCGCGGCGTATTTCAGGGCGCGTGCGACGGAATGGAAATTGCCCATTCCATAGTCGACGATGGCGATAGTGGTCACTTCTGTCTGCCTGGTGCGGTGCGAAGGTGGAATGCGTACGTTACAGCGTTACAGCGTTACAGCACGCCCTTGGTGGACGGCACGACGTCGCCCATGCGGGGGTCGACTTCGAGGGCCATGCGCAGCGCGCGGCCACAGGCCTTGAACACGGTTTCCGCCTGGTGGTGCGAGTTGAAGCCGCGCAGGTTGTCGATGTGCATGGTGATCAGCGCGTGATTGACCAGGCCCTGGAAGAATTCGCGCGTGAGGTCCACGTCGAAGCTGCCGATGTGCGAACGCGTGAAGGGGATGTGGTATTCCAGGCCGGGACGGCCGGAAAAGTCGATCACGACGCGCGACAGGGCTTCGTCCAGCGGCACGTACGCATGACCGTAGCGGCGCAGACCCGCCTTGGTGCCGGCGGCCTTGGCGATGGCCATGCCCAGCGTGATACCCACGTCTTCCACCGTGTGATGCGCGTCGATGTGCAGGTCGCCCTCGGCCTTGATGTCCAGGTCGATCAGGCCGTGGCGCGCGATCTGGTCCAGCATGTGGTCCAGGAAGGGCACGCCGGTGTCGATCGTCTGCTTGCCGGTGCCGTCAAGGTTGATGGCCACGCGGATGCGGGTTTCGTTGGTGTTTCGGGTGATTTCTGCGGTACGCATGTTAAGCACTCAAGATCTCTTGCAGGGCAGCCAGCAAGGCGGCGTTCTCGGCCGGGGCGCCCACCGAAATGCGCAGGCAGTCGGCCAGCAGCGGGTGGGCATTGGAGAAGTTGCGAATCAATATTTTGCGCGCTTTCAGGGCAAGATGCACGGCGTTGCCGTCGAGCTTGCCGGAAAAGCGGGCGAGTATGAAGTTGGCGGCGGAAGGGAATACCCTGACGCCGGGCAGTTGCGCCAGCGCCGCGGCCAGCGGTTCGCGGTCCGCGCGCAGCCGTGCGGCCTGGTCGTCCAGCACGGCCTTGTGGCGCAGCACGGCCAGCAGCGTCGCCTGGGTCAGCACGTTCAGGTTGTACGGCGGACGTACCTTGTTCAGCTCGGCGATCCACGCGGGATGCCCGGCCAGGTAGCCGAAACGCAGGCCGGCCAGCCCGATCTTGGACACGGTGCGCATGACCACCACGTTGGGCGCATCCAGTACGCGCGGCATGAACGTGTAGTCGGCGAACGGCTGGTAGGCCTCGTCGATCACCACCAGCCCGGGCGCGGCCTGGATGATGGCGTTGACGTCTTCTGGCGACCACAGGCCGCCGGTGGGGTTGTTGGGCGTGGCCAGAAACACGAGCCTGGGCTGGTGTTCGCGGATGGCGGCCAGCATGGCCGGCAGATCCAAGGCCAGGTCCGCTGTCAACGGCACGCCCACGAAGCGCGCGTGATCGAAGCGGGCCGCCATGTCGAAATACACGAACGACGGCCACGGCGACAGCACCACGTCGCCCGGGTTGCAGCACGCCTGCACCATCAGGTGGATGAGCTCGTCCGAGCCGTTGCCGAACAGCACGTCTGCGGCGTCCGGCACGCCAAAGGCCATCTTGACGGCGGCCTCAAGCGCCGACAGGTCGGCGGACGGATAGCGGTTGAGCGGCGTGTCGCGGACGGCGCGCGCGATGTCGTCGCGCACGGCGTCGGGCAGCTCGTACGGGCATTCCATGGCGTCCAGCTTGATGCAGCCTTCGGCATGGGCGACGGGGTATGCCGCCAACCCGCGAATGTCCGCCCGGACGGTGCTTCTAATGCGGCCGGCGACGTCCGCCGGTCCGACGCTCATGACTTGTCGATCCGGTACTGGGCGCTGGCGGCGTGCGCCTGCAGGCCCTCGCCCAGCGCCAGTTCGGCGGCGATGCGGCCCAGCGTCTGCGCGCCGGCGTGCGAGACCTGGATCAGGCTGGAACGCTTCTGGAAGTCATACACGCCCAGCGGCGACGAGAAACGCGCCGTGCGCGAAGTGGGCAGCACGTGGTTCGGGCCGGCGCAGTAGTCGCCCAAGGCTTCCGAACTGAAACGGCCCATGAAGATGGCGCCGGCGTGACGGATGCGGGCGGTCCAGACTTCGGGTTGCTCGGTGGAGATCTCGAGGTGTTCGGGGGCGATGTCGTTGGCGATCTGGCAGGCTTCTTCCAGGTCGCGCACAAGGATCAGCGCGCCGCGGTTGGCCAGGCTGACGCGCAGGATGTCGGCGCGCGGCATGGTGGGCAAGAGGCGGGCGATGGACGCTTCGACTTCCTCGATGAAGGCGGCGTCGGGACAGAGCAGAATGGACTGGGCCAGTTCGTCGTGCTCGGCCTGCGAGAACAGGTCCATGGCGATCCAGTCGGCCGGCGTCTTGCCGTCGCAGATGACCAGGATTTCACTGGGGCCGGCGATCATGTCGATGCCGACGACGCCGAACACGCGGCGCTTGGCGGCGGCGACATAGGCGTTGCCCGGGCCGACGATCTTGTCCACGGCCGGCACCGTGTTGGTGCCATACGCCAGCGCGCCCACGGCCTGCGCGCCGCCGATGGCGAACACGCGATCCACGCCGCTGATGGCGGCCGCGGCCAGCACGATGGGATTGCGCGCGCCGTCAGGCGTGGGCGTGACCATGACCAGTTCCTGCACGCCGGCGACCTTGGCCGGGATGGCGTTCATCAGCACGGACGACGGGTAGGCGGCCTTGCCGCCGGGCACGTACAGGCCCACGCGGTCCAGCGGGGTGACCTGCTGGCCCAGCAGCGTGCCGTCGGCTTCGGTGTAGGTCCAGGTCTCGGCGCGCTGGCGCTCGTGGTAGGCGCGCACGCGGTCGGCGGCGGCTTCCAGCGCATTGCGCTGGGCAGCCGGCAGCGCGGCCAGGGCCGCATGCCAATCGGCCTTGGGGATCTCCAGCGTATGCGCTGCCGCGTCCGGCATGCGGTCGAACCGCTGCGTGTATTCCACCAGCGCGGCGTCGCCGCGGGTGCGCACGTCGGCCAGGATGCTGGCGGCGGCGCGGTCGATGGATTCGTCCTCGGTGGCCTCGAAGGCCAGCAGCGTGGACAGGGCGGTTTTGAAACCGGGATCGCGGGAGTCGAGACGATTGATCAGGGCCATGGCGTCATGGAGCAAAGCGGGTAACGGTAACGTCCGCCACGCCGGGCGCGGCGGACGGTCGGGAATCAGACGTTGCGGGAGGCGGCTCTTGCGAAAGCGTCCAGCAGCGGTTGCAGGCGGTCGCCGCGGGTCTTCAGGGCGGCCTGGTTGACGATCAGGCGCGACGAGATCGGCATGACGTCTTCCACGGCGACCAGGTCGTTGGCGCGCAGCGTGCCGCCGGTGGACACCAGATCGACGATGCAGTCGGCCAGACCGACCAGCGGTGCGAGTTCCATCGAACCATACAGCTTGATGATGTCCACGTACACACCCTTGCTCGCGAAGTGTTCACGGGCTGAGTGCACGTACTTGGTGGCCACGCGCAGGCGCGCGCCCTGGTGGACGGCGGCCTCGTAGTCGAAGCCGTTGCGCACGGCCACGGCCAGGCGGCACTTGGCGATGTTCAGGTCGATGGGCTGGTACAGGCCGCCGGGCTGTTCCTTGGCGTGCTCGATCAGCACGTCCTTGCCTGCGATGCCCAGGTCGGCCGCGCCGTACTGCACGTATGTGGGTACATCCGAGGCGCGCACGATGATCAGGCGCAGGCCGGGATCGCTGGTGGGCAGGATGAGCTTGCGCGAGCTTTCCGGGTTTTCCGGGACTTCGATGCCGGCTTCCGCCAGCAGCGGCATGGTTTCTTCGAAGATGCGGCCCTTGGACAGCGCCAGGGTCAGGGGGGTGACGGTCGCACCGTTCATCGCTGTTCCTTGCCGGTAACTCGTTGGATGTTCGCGCCCAGGGCGCGCAGTTTCACTTCCATCTGGTCGTAGCCGCGATCCAGGTGGTAGATGCGGTCGACCAGCGTGTCACCATCGGCGGCCAGGCCGGCGATGACCAGGCTGGCCGAGGCGCGCAGGTCGGTCGCCATGACGGTGGCGCCGGACAGGCGCGGCACGCCGCGCACGATGGCGGTGTGGCCGTCGATGTCGATCTGGGCGCCCATGCGGCGCAGTTCCTGCACGTGCATGTAGCGGTTTTCGAAGATGGTCTCGACGATGACCGACGTGCCGTCGGCCACGGCATTCAACGCCATCAACTGGGCCTGCATGTCGGTGGCAAAGCCCGGGTACTCGTGCGTGCGAAAGCCCACGGCCTTGGGACGCTTGTCCATGGCGCCGCGGATCCAGTCCGGGCCGGTCTCGATGGTCAGGCCTGCTTCGGTCAGTTTGTCCAGCGTGGCGCCCAAGATGCCGGCATCTGCGTTCTTGAGCAGGATGTCGCCGCCGGCTGCGCCCACCGCGCACAGGAAGGTGCCGGCTTCGATGCGGTCGGAGATGACGCGGTGTTCGGCGCCGTGCAGGCGGTCGACGCCATCGATGACGATGCGGTCGGTGCCGTGGCCCTGGATGCGGGCGCCCATCTTGATGAGCAGTTCGGCCAGGTCCACGACCTCGGGTTCGCGCGCGGCGTTTTCCAGCACGGTGCGGCCTTCGGCCAGGACGGCGGCCATCAGCAGGTTTTCGGTGCCGGTGACCGTAACCATGTCGGTGCGGATCGAAGCGCCCTTCAGGCGCGTGGCGCGCGCCACGACAAAGCCGTGTTCGATGCTGATTTCAGCGCCCAGCGCGGCCAGACCCTTGATGTGCTGGTCGACCGGCCGCTGGCCGATGGTGCAGCCGCCCGGCAGGCTGACGCGGGCTTCGCCAAAGCGTGCGACCAGCGGACCCAGCACCAGGATCGAGGCGCGCATCGTCTTGACCAGGTCGTACGGGGCTTCCAGGCTGTCGACGTTGCCGGCTTGCAGCGTCACCACGCCGTCGTCGGCGCGCTCGGCGCGCACGCCCATCTGGGCCAGGAGGCGCAGCATGGTGCCGGTGTCGTTCAGGCGCGGCACGTTGGACAGGACCAGCGTGTCGGCGGTCAGCAGACCCGCGCACAGGATCGGCAGCGCCGAATTCTTGGCCCCGGAGATCGAGATCTCGCCGTGCAGCTGCGCGCCGCCGGTGATGCGTAGCTTGTCCATCATTCGCCCGCTTTGTTGTATTCGGCGGGGGTGAGGGTGCGCATCGACAGTGCGTGGATCTCGGCCTTCATGCGGTCGCCCAGCGCGGCGTAGACAAGCTGGTGACGCTGGATCAGGCGCTTGCCTTCAAAGGCGGTGCTGACGATGACGGCGTCAAAGTGCGAACCGTCGCCCTGCACGTCGAGATGTTCACAGGGCAGGCCGTCAGCGATGTATTGGCGGACTTGCGCGGGAGTGGGAAGCATGGACGTCAGTTCCTGAGTTTGTAGCCGCTGGACAGAAGCCGCAGAGCGTAAGCGGAGAGCGCGAGGAACACCGCCGTCACCACCGCCAGGCTGTGCCAGGGCGAGACGTCCGACACCGAGAAGAACCCGTGGCGGAATCCGTCGATGGTGTAGAAGATGGGGTTCCAGTGCGAGACGCTTTGCCAGAACGGCGGCAGCGTATGGATGGAATAGAACACGCCGGACAGGAAGGTCGCCGGCATGATCAGGAAGTTTTGAAAGGCCGCAAGCTGGTCGAATTTTTCGGACCACAGGCCCGCGATCAACCCCAGCGTGCCCATGATGCCGCACGCCAGCACCGCAAACACCAGCACCCACAGCGGATGCGCGGGCGACAGCGGCACGAAGAACAGCGCCACGGCCCACACGCACAGCCCGACGGCAAGACCGCGCGCGATGGCGGCCAGCACGTACGCGCCGAAGATATCGCGGTGCGACAGCGGCGGCAGCAGCATGAACACCAGATTGCCGGTGATGCGGCTTTGTATGAGCGACGAGGACGGGTTGGCGAACGCGTTCTGCAGCATGCTCATCATCATGAGCCCGGGAATCAGGAACGACGTGTAGGGCACGGTGCCGTACACGGTGACGCGCCCTTCCAGCACGTGGGCGAACACCAGCAGATACAGCAGCGCCGTGATGACGGGGGCGGCGATGGTCTGGAAGCTGACCTTCCAGAAGCGCAGCAATTCCTTGCGCAGCAGGGTCGGAAAGCCGGAACCCGCGTCCAGGCGGGGTTGCACCAGCGGCTGGCCGGCAGACGTGGCGGGCTGGGTCATGATGAGATCTCTTCGGGTTGCAGGGCGCGCGCGCCGGGCTCGTCGTCCTGATGCATGATGCGCACGAAGGCGTCTTCCAGGTCCACGCCGCCGACGCGGGCCAGGAGAGCCTGGGTGGTGTCCAGCGCCACGATGCGACCGCCCTTGAGCATGGCGATGCGATTGCAGAGCGCCTCGGCTTCTTCAAGGTAGTGCGTGGTCAGCATGATGGTGTGGCCGGCCTTGTTCAGCCGCGAGATGAACTCCCACAGCGTGCGGCGCAGGTCCACGTCGACGCCGGCGGTCGGCTCGTCCAGCACGATGACCGGCGGCCGGTGCACGAGCGCCTGCGCCACCAGCACGCGGCGCTTCATGCCGCCGGACAGCGCGCGCATGTTGGAGTTGGCCTTGTCGGCCAGGCCCAGGTTGAACAGGATTTCGTCGATCCAGTCGTCGTTCTTGCGCAGGCCGAAATACCCGGACTGGATGCGCAATGTTTCGCGCACGGTAAAGAACGGGTCATAGACCAATTCTTGCGGCACGACGCCCAGCGCCCGCCGTGCCGACTTGTAGTCGGCCACGACGTCGTATCCACAGACGGTGGCGCGGCCCGCGGTGGCGTGCGCCAGGCCCGCCAGAATGGAAATGAGCGTGGTCTTGCCCGCGCCGTTGGGACCGAGCAGGCCGAAGAACTCGCCGTGCTCGATATTCAGGCTGACATTGTCCAGCGCCTGGAAGCCGGGCCGGGGCGTGCGCCCGAGCAGCTTCTGCCAGCCGCGCTGGCGCGGCGAGTAGATCTTGGAGACGTTTTCTAGGCTGACGGCGGACATGACGGGGGGAGATGGCCCGAAAAGAGCGAATTGACCATTATATAAGCGCGATGTGGCGGAAACCGGGGATGGCCCCGGTGGCGATGGGGGCGGCGCCCTGTTGCGTCCCCCAAAACAATCGGCCCGGCGGACCCCCGAGGGGTCGCGCCGGGCCGAGGCAAGCCTGAGCGAATCTTTACTTGTTGCGCTGGTTCAGCGCCTGGATCAGGCCGTCGATGCCGTTCTGGTTGATCTGCTGGGCGAACTGGTTGCGGTAGTTCTCGATCAGCCAGATGCCTTCGACGTTCATGTCGTAGATCTTCCAGCCTTGCGGCGTCTTTTCCAGGCGGTAATCCACACCCACCGGCTGGCTGTTGGACTGGCTGATCAGGGTGCGCACGACCACGTCGTCGGCCTTGGGATCGCCGCGGAACGGCAGGCCGGTGATGGTGGTGCTGGACGTGACGCGGGTCAACGCGCCGCTGTACGTGCGGATCAGCGTGCCGCGGAAGGCGTCGGCCAGCGCGGTTTTCTGCTGCTCGGAGGCCTGGCGCCAGTAGCGGCCGGCGGCCAGGCGCGTGGTCTTCTGGAAATTGACGTACGGCAGGATGTGCTGGTCAACGACTTCGTTGATGCGGGCGGTGTTGCCGGCCCGCAGCGCGCCGTCGGACTTCAGGACCGCGAGGGCCTCGTTGGCGGCGGCCAGGACGAACTGCTCGGGCGGGCCGTTGGGGTCCGGCTTGGCGTTCGCGGCCGTGGCGGCCGCCAGGCCGACGAGGCCCGTGAACACCAGCCGCTGCAACAGAGAGGGAATGGAAAATCGCATCAAATCTCCTTCAAATACCGAAAGCGCAAGGCCTCAGCTTACTTGTTCGCGGGTTGCGGCGCAGGCACGGGGGCCGGCGCGGGCGCGGCGGGGGTGTCGTCGTCGCCGTCGTCTTCGTAGTTGGGCAGCGAGCCTTCCTCGTCCACGCGGTGGCCCAGCACCATGGCGGCGCGGCGTTGCAGGAAGGCGTCGCGCACGAAGCTGTACGGGTCGAGCGCCACGCGGTCGATGGTGTCGGTGGTGTCGAGCAGGCTGGCGCGCGTGTCGACGATGCGCAGGCCCCACAGCGAGTTGCGCAGGCGGACGTTGTCGATCGAGTCCACGCCCATGTAGCCGTAGGTGGTGCCGTACAGGTCGCCGACCAGGCCGACGCCGTCGCGCACGCTGGAGGCGCCGAAGAATGGCAGCACCAAATACGGACCCTGGCTGAAGCCCCAGACGCCCAGCGTGGTGCCGAAGTCGTTGGGGATCTTGCGCGCGCCATTGGCCGAGGCGACGTCGAAGCAGCCGCCCACGCCCATGGTCGTGTTGAACAGGAAGCGGCCCAGCGTGTTGACGAAGTCGTGGCCGCGGCCCTGCAGGAAGCTGTTGGTGCCGGACCAGAGGTCGCCGACGTTGCTGAAGATGTTGTGGATGCAGCTGCGCACCGGCTGCGGCGTGACGAACGTGTAGGCCTGCGCGACCGGCTTGAACACCGCGCGGTCGACCGTGTCGTTGAACTGGTAGACGCCGCGGTTGAAGCCTTCCCAGGGGTCGCGCGGATCCGGATTCTTGGGGGCGGCGCAACCAGCCATCAGCGCGCCCGCGGCGGCGACAGTGGCAATTCGGGAAATAGCTTTCTTATTCATGTTCCGGGTATCCCTATCAACAATTCTTTTGTTATCGCGACGGCGAGACGCAGCGTTGTAACAGCCTGATGGCGCCGCGCCTTTAGTCCTGGGCCTTGGGGGCCGATTCCGGCGCAGCGGTCGTGCCTTGCTTTTCCGCCGACCCGTACAGGAACTGGCTGATCAGCTGCTCCAGGACCACGGCGCTTTGTGTATAGCGGATTTTTCCGCCGTCGGTAAAGTTATCTTCCTCGCTGCCGGCGGTCAGGCCCAGGTATTGCTCGCCCAAAAGGCCGGAGGTCAGGATGGCCGCCGACGAGTCCTTGGGGAACTGGTAGGCCGTCTCCAGATCGACCGACACAATCGCCTGGAAGGTCTTGTCGTCGAAGGAAATGCCCGTGACCCGGCCCACCACCACGCCGGCGCTCTTGACCGGCGCGCGCACCTTGAGGCCGCCTACGTTATCGAAGTTGGCGGTCACGGTATAGGTCGGGGCAAAGGAAAACGTGCTCAAGTTGCCGGCGCGCAACGCCAGGAACCCAAGCGCGATCGCGCCCAGCAATACAAACAGGCCTACCCAGAAGTCGGTTTTTTCGCGTGACATGATCGATCCGTATCAATTTCCAAACATCAAGGCGGTGAGCAGGAAGTCCAGCCCGAGAACCGCCAGGGAGCCCACGACCACGGTGCGCGTGGTGGCGCGGGCAACGCCTTCGGGGGTGGGCTTGGCCTGCCAGCCTTCATAAAGCGCCACCAGCGTCACCGTGACGCCGAAGACGACGCTCTTGATGGCGCCGTTGGCGACGTCTTTCCATACATCGACGCCGTTCTGCATCTGCGACCAGAAGGCGCCTGCGTCTACACCGATGAGCAGCACGCCCACGACCCAGCCGCCCAGGATGCCCACCATGGAGAACACGGCCGCCAGGATGGGCATGGCGATGATGCCGCCCCACAGGCGCGGCACGAGCACGCGGCGGATCGGGTCGACGGCCATGACTTCCATGGCCGACAGCTGTTCGCCCGCTTTCATCAGCCCGATCTCGGCGGTGAGCGAGGTGCCGGCGCGCCCTGCAAAGAGCAGCGCAGTGACCACCGGACCCAGTTCGCGCACCAGCGACAGGGCCACCAGCAAGCCCAATGCCTCCTCGGAGCCGTAGCGGTTCAGCGTGTAATAACCCTGCAGACCCAGCACGAAGCCCACGAACATGCCGGAGACGGCAATGATCAGCAGCGAATAATTGCCGATGAAGTGGACCTGTTGCGACACCAGGCGCGGCCGCGACAGCGCGATGCCGCTGCGCGCCAGCATGGCGCCGAAGAAGCGGGTGAAGTAGCCGATGCCGGCGACGCGGGAGCGCACCCAGTGGCCCAGTACGGCGACGGCGTTATTGGAAGCGCTCATGCTTTGCGCCCTTTCTGTTGCGACAGCCATTTCTGGAAGGCGGGCGTTTCGGGATACTGGAACGCGACCGGACCGTCCGGCTGGCCCTTGAGGAATTGCTGGACGTAGGGGTCCGGCGAGGCGGCCAGCATCTGCGGCGTGCCGGCGGCAGCCAGTTGGCCGCGGCCCACCAGATAGACCTGGTCCGCGATGGCAAAGGATTCCTGCACGTCGTGGGTGATCAGCACCGAGGCGCAGCCCAGCCGGTCGGCAAGGCTGCGGATCAGGCGGGCGGTGATGCCCAGCGAGATCGGGTCCAGCCCCGCGAAGGGTTCGTCGTACAGGATGAGTTCCGGCTCAAGCACCACGGCGCGGGCCAGTGCCACGCGCCGCGCCATGCCGCCGGATATTTCGGAGACCTTCAGGTGCGCGGCGGCGCGCAGGCCGACGGCGTCCAGCTTGTCGAGCACGCGGTCGGTGACCTCTGCCTCGCTGATACGGGTGTGTTCGCGCAGCGGAAACGCCACGTTTTCGAAGACGTTCAGGTCGGTGAACAGCGCGCCCTGCTGGAACAGCACGCCCATGCGCTTGCGCAGGGATTGCACTTCGGCGCGGGAGGCGGTGCCGATATCCTGGCCGAATGCCAGCACGCGGCCCTGCTGGGCGGTGATCTGGCCGGTGGCCGCGCGCAGCAGCGTGGTCTTGCCGGAACCGGAGCCGCCCATGACTGCCACCACCTGGCCTGCCCGGACGTCCATGGAAATATCGCGCAAGACGGTGAAATCACCGTAGCCAAGCGCCACACCTTCCAGGCGCAGGGCGAATTCCGGGGTGCTGCTGGTTTGAGCGGGCATGGGCAACGAAAGGGAGTTTCGGCGGCGGAGCTTGCCCTGCGGTCCTGTCGACACGCGGGACCGAGGGCCTGGCCGGCGCGGGCAAGACAGACTGCGTCGGGAAGCGCCCTGTTACTCAGATACCGGGGCAAGCGTAAGCGTTCGCTCCCGGCGGCGAGGCGCCATTGTAGCCCGACGCTGTGTAATCACAATTGGAGCGGCCGCCCGTGGAACAGTGTTTTCGGCTTCAGGAACAATTGGGTCGTCGCCGTTTCGGTGCTGATGGCGTTTGCCGATGCTCCATGGGTGTCTGACACCCTTGAGGCACTGGCCCGGCACACACGGCTCCTACACGGGTGTCAGACACCCATTCCGGACAGACCGCCGCCAGCCCTCAACGTCGCGCCTGAGCCGCCGCCGTTTCCCGGGCCAGCCGCTGGATCAATTCCGCCGTCGACTCGCGACGCGCCAGCGGCGCGCCCTGGCCGGCCCACAGGGACAGGACATTGATGTTGCCGCTCTTGCCGCCCGCCGTGCGCATGGGCCGGGTCAGGGCGTTCTGCAGCGGATACGGCAGGACGTCGCCGCCGATGGCGTCCACATCACGCATGAAGGCATTGGCGATGCCGCGCGCCGGACGGCCGGAGAAGCCGCGGGTGATCCGGGATTGTTCGGCGCGGGAGGCCGCCACGACCGCCTTGTAGGCGTCGCTGATGCCGGATTCTTCCGTGGTGAGGAAGGCCGTCCCCATTTGGGCGAAGTCGGCGCCCAGCGCCAGGGCGGCCGCGATGCCGCGCCCGTCCATGATCCCGCCCGACGCGATGACTGGCACCGAGACGGCGTCCGCCACCTGCGGGACCAGCGCCATGGTGCCGATCATGGACGCCTCGAACGTGTCGAGGAACGTGCCGCGGTGGCCGCCTGCCTCCGCGCCCTGCGCCACGATGGCGTCAACGCCGTCCTGCTCCAGCGCTTGCGCCTCGCGGACGGTCGTGGCCGTGCCCACGGTCAGAATGCCGAGTTCGCGGCAGCGGGCCAGCGCTTCGGCCGGCAGGCGGCCGAAGGTGAAGCTGAGGACGGCGGGCCGGATGCGCAGCACGGCCTCGAGCTGGCCCGGCAGCGGGTCGGCCTGCGGGCCGGGGGCCTCGGGCGCCGGCAGACCAAGTTGCTCGTGATAGCGCGCCATCAGGGCCAGCATCCGGCTCGCATCGCCCTGCATGGGCTCTGGCGGCACGGATGCGAACAGGTTGATGGCGAACGGGCGATCCGTGCGGGCGCGGACCCCTTCGGCCGCCGCCTCGATCTGTTCGGGCGTCATGTACGCCCCGCCGAGCGATCCCAGGGCACCCGCCTTCGATGCCTCCGCCACCATGTCCACCGTGGTGGCGCCGCCCGCCATGGGCGCCTGGATGATGGGATGGGTCAGCTTGAGCAGTTCAATCAAAGGGGTAGCCATGGGAAAACTCCTGGGAGGTTATTGGAGCTGGATGTTTCCAGCCTTGATGACGTGCGCCCACTTGTCGCTTTCGGTTTTGATGAAGGCGGCGAATTCCTCGGGCGTGCCGCCGCCGGCCTGGCTGCCGGTGTCGGCAATGGCCTTCTGCACATCCGGGTCCTTCAGGATGCGGTTGAATTCGGCATTGAGCTTGGCGATGATCGGCGCGGGCGTACCGGCGGGCGCCACGATGCCCTGCCAGTTGTAGGACTCGAAGCCCGGCAGGCCGGATTCGGCCATGGTGGGCACATCGGGCAGCACGTCCAGGCGCTTGGCGGACGTGACGGCGATCGGGTGGATCTTCTTGCCCTGAATGGCGGGCAGCGCGGAATAGCCCATTTCGAACATCATCGCGATGTGGCCGCCCATGAGATCTGTCGCGGCCAGGCTGCCGCCCTTGTAGGGCACGTGGACGATGTCGATGTTGGCCTGCTCGCGGAACATCTCGCCCGACAAGTGGTGCGCGCCGCCCACGCCGGACGAGCCGAAGGTCAGCTTGCCCGGTTCCTTCTTGGCCAGTGCGATCAGGTCGGCCAGCGTCTTGACCGGCAGTTCGTTGTTCACGCTCAGGACCAGCGGGCTGTTCTCGATCAGGATGATTGGGGCCAGATCCTTTTGCGGGTTGTAGGGCATTTCATTCATCAGCGACGGGTTGACCGCCATCGGGGCCAGGTTGCCCGTGCCGATCGTGTAGCCGTCCGGGGCCGCCTTGGCGATGAGGTTGGTGCCGACCACGCCGCCTGCGCCCGCCTTGTTTTCGACAACGATGGGCTGGCCCAGCGATTCGCCCAGCTTGCGGGCCAAGAGGCGCACGCGGGTGTCGGCAAAACCGCCCGGCGCGTAGGGCACGATCATGGTCACGGGTTTGGCGGGCCATTCGCCGTTCTGGGCTTGGGCAGCGCCGCCAAAGGCGGCGGTGGCGGCCAGGGCGGCGATCAGGGGGCGTAGTGCTTTCATGCTGGGGACTCCTCGTTACCTGCTTTCTAATTGCTGTGTGGTTGGCCCGAAGGGCCGATGGCATTATGCCCAGCGCCATTGCCGTCTGTCGTGACTTTTCCCAGCCCCCAGGCCGACGCCGCCAGCAACGCCGCGCTGGCCGCCAGCACCTGCGGCAGGCCGGCGCCCCAGCGCGCCGCCCACGAGGCCAGCAACGGCCCCAGAATCTGCCCCGCCGCAAACGCCGCCGTCATGATGGCCGCCGCCCGCGGCGCCGCCGGGCCGGACAGGCGGCGCGCGGTCAGCATGCCCGCCTGCGTGATCACCATGAACGTGCCGCCGACCAGCAGCGCCGCGACGATCACGGCGGCGATGTGATGCCACAGCGCCACGGTCAGCATGCCGGCCGCCATCAGCGCCTGCGCGCCACGCCACACCTGCCGGTCGTCACGGCCGCGCGCCAGCCGCGGGACCAGCAGGCACGACAGCGCCGCCGCCATGCCGAAAAGAGGCCAGGCCCAGCCGAAGATCGCCGGGTCGGGAAAGATCTCTTTGGCCATGGCCGGCAGAAAGGTGGCGGGAATGATGTAGCCGACTCCGAAGACACCGTAGTGCAGCGACAGCGCGGCGATGCCGCGCGGCAGGCGGGTTTGCGGCGCGTCAGCAGCCGTCCGTCGCACGGGAGGCGATTGCCGGCTGAGTCCGGGCCACGCCGCCACGGACAACGCCAGCGCCAGGCCGCCCAGCGCGGTCCAGGTCACCCCGGCGCTCGCGTGCGAGGCCATCAAGGCCAGACAGGCCAACCCCGTCAGCGCAATGCCCGCGCCCACGCCGGCATACGTCACCGCCGAAGCCGCGGCCTCGCGCGGGTCGCCGGCGGGCACCGGCCGCCATGCGACGACGCAGATGAAGGCACTGGCGCTGGCATAGCCGGCCGCCAGCCGCAGCACCGACCAGCCCGCCACGCTGTTGAGCATTGGCATGGCCAGCGTCAGCGCGGCCACGGCGGCCAGGCTGACCGCCAGCGTGACGCGCAGCCGGCGCACCGGCCAGACGATCGCCGCCAGTGCGCCCAACAGATAGCCCGCGTAATTGGCCGACGCCATCCAGCCGCCCTGCGCCAGCGACAGGCCGGACTCCTGCGCCATCAGCGGCCATACCGGCGTGAAGGCGAAACGGCCGATGCCCATGGCCGCCGCCAGCGCAAGCGCCGCGGGCCAAGCCAGGCTTGCAGCGCTGGCGGAAGGGCGGGGGGAAGGGTAAGCAGGCGTTGACATGGAGCCTACTCTACGGCTGTACTTATATCTTGAATAGTGAATTATTAAGAACGTGAGTTCCCAAAATGAGAAACTTGGATCTCGACGCGCTGCAAATCTTCAAGACCGTGGCGGATCAGGGTGGCGTGGCGCGCGCCGCCGCGCATCTGAACCGGGTGCAGTCCAATGTGTCGACGCGCCTGAAGCAGCTGGAATCCTCGCTGGGAACGCCGCTCTTTCGGCGGCAGAACCGCCGGCTGGTGCTGTCGGATCAGGGCCGCGTGCTGCTGTCCTACGCCGACCGTCTGCTGCGCCTGTCCGATGAGGCGCAGGCGGCCGTCCGGGAAGGCGCCCTGCAGGGCGTGCTGCGCATCGGCACCATGGAAAGCACGGCCGCCGCCCGCCTGCCCCCCATCCTGGCGGCCTATCACGCGGCCTGGCCGCAGGTGCGGATCGAGCTGGTCACCGGCACCTCGGGCGCATTGGCCGCCAAAGTGCGCAATTACGAGATCGAGGCTGCCTTCGTGGCGCAACCCTTCCCCGCAGAGGGACTGGCGGCGATGGATGCGTTCAGGGAGGAACTGGCGCTGATCTCGCCGTTGGCGTGGGATCCGATCGGCAGTCCGAAAGACCTGGGCAACCGCAGCGTCATCGCCTTCGCGGCGGGCTGCTCATACCGGCGCATCCTGGAATCGTGGTTGAACCAGGAGGGCATTGCGCCCGGCAAGGTGATGGAGTTTGCGTCGTATCACGCCATCGTGGCGTGTGTGGCAGCGGGAACCGGGGTGGCGATCGTGCCGCGGTCCGTGCTGGCGGTGCTGGGGGCGGAGCATTCGGTGCGCGTGGGCGCGTTGTCCGGGTCCCATGGGCAGGCGCTTACCCAGCTGATCTGGCGCGCCGACGACGACACGCCGGCATTGCAGGCGCTGCGCAGCCGGCTTGCGCCGCCCCAGAATTGATAGATGCGCGCGGGGCCGCGCGCATCGTCAGGTCCGCTATCAGAAGCGATAACCAACGCCCACCGTGGCCACCCACGGATCGATGCGCGCGGTACCGACGCGTTCGCCGTCCAGCGTCACCTTCGACTTGATGTCGATGTAGCGGATGTCGGCGTTCATGAACCAGCGATCATTGATCTTGATGTCCGCGCCCAGTTGCGCGGCCACGCCCCAGGAATCGCCCAGCTTCAGGTTCGAGCCCTTGAGCGCGCCCTCGGCCTTGGTGTCGAAGAAGTGGGTGTAGTTGATGCCGACGCCGATGTACGGCTGGATCATGCTGTCGGGCAGGATGTGCCATTGCAGGCTGAGCGTGGGGGGCAGTTGCTTGGAGGAGCCGATCTTGCCCAGGCCGCCGCTGCCGCTGACGTCATGCTGGAAGGGCCAGGCGCCCAGCAGTTCGATGCCGATGTTGCGGGTGGCCATGTAGGCCAGGGTGAAGCTGGGGCGCACATTGTTGTTCACGTCCAGCTTGACGCTGCCGTCGAGCACGGTGCCATTGTTTTGCGAGGGGCGGACTTGCGTGACGCCGACGCGGAACAGCACGTCGCCCGCTTCGTGGGCGTGGGCGGGAGCGGCAAAGGCGCCGGCAGCGATCAAACCGGCAATGGCGGTGGCGCGGATACGCCCGTTCAGCGAAAACATTTTCTTCTCCGATCTTTCCGTGTGGGGTGAGACGACAGGTTCTCAGACCGCCCCGTCCCCGTTCTTGACTTGTGTCAATTCGTGAAAAGACCGTTTTCAGAAAGTGGTTATGTCGCAACAACTGCGGTTAACCGCAACGCAAGGGCAAAAAAAACGCCGCCGGTGCGCGAGGCAACCGGCGGCGTTGATATGTCGCAATACGATCAACGCGGCAATTCACTGCTTCCCATCAGGTAGGCGTCGACCGAGCGCGCACACTGGCGGCCTTCGCGGATGGCCCACACGACCAGCGACTGGCCGCGGCGCATGTCGCCGGCGGTGAAGACCTTTTCCACATTGGTGCGGTAGTCGTCGGTGTTGGCGCGCACATTGCCGCGGCCATCGCGATCCACGCCGAACGCGTCCAGCACGTTCTGCACCGGCGACACGAAGCCCATGGCCAGCAGCACCAGATCCGCCTTGATCTCGAACTCCGAGCCTTCGACTTCGCGCATCTTCATCTGGCCGGTGGCGTCGTCCTTGAACCATTCGACGCGCGCGCCGACCAGCTTCTCGACCTTGCCGTTGGCGCCCTTGAGCAGCTTGGTGGTCACCGACCAGTCGCGGTCGCAGCCTTCCTCGTGCGAGGACGACGTGCGCATCTTCAGCGGCCAGTACGGCCACGTCATGGCCTTGTTTTCGGACTCGGGCGGCTGGGGCATCAGTTCGAACTGCGTGACCGATGCGGCGCCGTGGCGGTTGCTGGTGCCGACGCAGTCGGAACCCGTATCGCCGCCGCCGATCACCACCACGTGCTTGCCCTTGGCCAGCGTCTGGTTGGTGAGGCGGTCGCCCGCCACGGCCTTGTTCTGCTGACGCAGGAAGTCCATGGCGAAGTACACGCCTTCGAGCTCGCGGCCAGGCACCGGCAGGTCACGCGGCGTTTCCGATCCCCCGCTCATCACGACGGCGTCGAATTCGGCCATCAGCGATTTCGGCGTGCGCACCGTCAGGCCATCGGCAACGGGATCCTTCGGATCGCCGACGTAGGTCGACGGCGCGAATTCCACACCCTCGGCTTCCATCTGCGAGATGCGGCGGTCGATCTGGTGCTTCTCGAGCTTGAAGTCGGGGATGCCGTAGCGCAGCAGGCCGCCGATGCGGTCGCTCTTTTCGAACAGGGTCACGGAGTGGCCGGCGCGCGCCAGTTGCTGCGCGCATGCCATGCCGGCAGGGCCCGAGCCCACGACGGCGACCTTCTTGCCCGTCTTGCGCGCCGGCACTTGCGGCGCGACCCAGCCTTCGGCCCAACCCTTGTCGATGATCGCGTGCTCGATGGACTTGATGCCCACGGCGTCGCTGTTGATGTTCAAGGTACAGGCGGCTTCGCAGGGCGCCGGGCAGATGCGGCCCGTGAACTCCGGGAAGTTGTTGGTGGAATGCAGGACATCCAGCGCGCGGCGCCAGTCCTGCTTGTACACCAGGTCATTCCAGTCCGGGATGATGTTGTTGACCGGGCAGCCGTTGTTGCAGAACGGGATGCCGCAGTCCATGCAGCGCGCCGCCTGCTGCTTGGCCTGATCGTCGGTCAGGTGCAGCACGAATTCGCGCCAGTTCTTCAGCCGCTTCTGCGGGGCCTCGGAGGCCTCCTGCAGACGCTGAAATTCCATAAATCCAGTGATCTTTCCCATGGTATCCCTCACGCAGCCAGTTGTTGCGGGTTGGCTGCACGCCACATTTCACCCAATGCGCGGCGGTAGTCCGTCGGCATGATCTTCACGAATTTGCCGCGCGAGGCTTCCCAGTCGCCCAGGATTTCGCGGGCACGGTAGCTGCCGGTGTAGCGGAAGTGATCTTCCACCAGGCGGCGCAGGATGGACTCGTCCGTCTCGCGTTCGCCACCGCGCTGCGCGCTGTGCCAGATGTCGATGTTGTTCAGCGACTGCTGCTCGGCGTGCGGCACCACCGATTCCAGTTCCACCATCGACAGGTTCACACGGTGCTTGAGCGTGCGGTCCGGATCCCAGACGTACGCCACGCCGCCGGACATGCCCGCCGCGAAGTTGCGGCCGGTGGAACCCAGCACGACGACGGTGCCGCCGGTCATGTATTCGCAGCCGTGGTCGCCGGTGCCTTCCACGACGGTGGCCGCGCCCGAGTTGCGCACGGCGAAACGCTCGCCCGCCACGCCGTTGAAGAACGCCTCGCCTGCCAGCGCGCCGTACAGCACGGTGTTGCCGGCAATGATGTGGTCGGGTCCGAAGCCGCGGAAGTCGTTGGGCGAGCGCACGATGATGCGGCCGCCGGACAGACCCTTGCCCACGTAGTCGTTGCCTTCGCCCACCAGATCCATCGTGATGCCGTGCGCCAGGAACGCGCCGAAGCTCTGGCCGGCGGTGCCGTTGCACTGGATGTGGATGGTGTCGTCGGGCAGGCCGTCATGGCCGTAGCGCGAGGCCACGGCGCCGGACAGCATCGCGCCGATCGTGCGGTTGCGGTTGCGCACCGGCACGATGAACGACACCTTCTCGCCACGCTCCAGCGCGGGCTTGCTGC
Organism: Achromobacter sp. UBA2119; assembly: GCF_002331005.1. NCBI lineage: Bacteria > Pseudomonadati > Pseudomonadota > Betaproteobacteria > Burkholderiales > Alcaligenaceae > Achromobacter > Achromobacter sp. UBA2119. The sequence continues at coordinate 257,225 of NZ_DCYD01000013.1, forward strand.
GCTCGATCAGCAGGTGATCCAGCGCGCCGGCCAAGCCGTGGTCCTGCTCTTCGGTCTGATGCACTTCGGCGTCGGACACCGTCTGGTGGAACACGCGGGTGAAGTCCAGCCCTTGCGCCTTCCAGTGCTCAACGCCCGAACGCATGTCCAGCAGATCGGCGCGGCCGATCAGGTCGTCGAACTTGCGGATGCCCAGTTGGGCCATGATTTCGCGGACTTCTTCGGCGATGAAGAAGAAGAAGTTCACGACGTGCTCGGGCTTGCCCTGGAACTTCTTGCGCAGCGCGGGATCCTGCGTGGCCACGCCCACCGGGCAGGTGTTCAGGTGGCACTTGCGCATCATGATGCAGCCTTCGACGACCAGCGGCGCGGTCGCGAAGCCGAATTCGTCGGCGCCCAGCAGCGCGCCGATGACGACGTCGCGGCCGGTCTTCATCTGGCCGTCGGCCTGCACGCGGATGCGGCTGCGCAGGCGGTTCAGCACCAGCGTTTGCTGCGTTTCGGCCAGGCCCAGTTCCCAGGGCGTGCCCACGTGCTTGATGGACGACACCGGCGACGCGCCCGTGCCGCCATCATGGCCGGCGATCACGACGTGGTCGGCCTTGGCCTTGGCCACGCCCGCGGCCACCGTGCCCACGCCGACTTCGGACACCAGCTTGACCGAGATCGAGGACTTGGAATTGACGTTCTTCAGGTCGTGGATCAGCTGCGCCAGATCTTCGATCGAGTAGATGTCATGGTGCGGCGGGGGCGAGATGAGGCCCACGCCGGGCACCGAGTAGCGCAGCTTGGCGATGTATTCCGACACCTTGTGGCCGGGCAGCTGGCCGCCTTCGCCGGGCTTGGCGCCCTGCGCCATCTTGATCTGGATCTGGTCGGCGGACGACAGGTACTCGGCGGTCACGCCGAAACGGCCCGACGCCACCTGCTTGATCTTCGAACGCAGCGAGTCGCCCCGCTTGAGTTCGACGTCGGCTTCGATGCGGTCCGTGCCCAGCACCGAGGCCAGCGTGTCGCCGTCCTTGATGGTGCTCTTGCCTTCGCGCATTTCGGCGCGGTAGCGCAGTTCGTCCTCGCCGCCTTCGCCGGTGTTCGACTTGCCGCCGATGCGGTTCATGGCAACGGCCAGCACCGAGTGGGCTTCGGTCGAAATCGAGCCCAGCGACATGGCGCCGGTGGCAAAGCGCTTGACGATTTCCTTGGCCGGCTCGACGTCGTCCAGCGGGATGGCGCGCGACGGGTCGAAGCGGAACTCGAACAGGCCGCGCAGCGTCATGTGGCGACGGCTCTGGTCGTTGATGATCTGCGCGTACTCCTTGTACGTGCGGTAGTTGTTGGCGCGCGACGCGTGCTGCAGCTTGGCGATCGAATCCGGCGTCCACATGTGCTCTTCGCCGCGGACGCGGTAGGCGTATTCGCCGCCGGCGTCCAGGTCGTTGGCAAGCACGGGGTCGGTGCTGAAGGCGGCGCGGTGCTGGCGCAGCGCTTCTTCGGCGACCTGGAAGATGCCGATGCCTTCGATGTTGGAAGCGGTGCCGGTGAAGTACTTGTTCACCAGGGCGCTCTGCAGGCCAACGGCTTCGAAGATCTGCGCGCCGGTGTAGGACATGTACGTGGAAATGCCCATCTTGGACATGACCTTGTTCAGGCCCTTGCCCAGCGCCTTGATGTAGTTCTTCACGGCCTTTTCGGGATCATTCATCTTGCCCAGCGATTCGAGCGCCAGGTAGGGGTGAATGGCTTCGGCGCCGTAGCCGCCCAGAAGCGCGAAGTGATGCACTTCGCGGGCCGACCCGGTTTCGACGACGAGACCCGTGTTGGTGCGCAGGCCGGCGCGGATCAGGTGCTGGTGCACGGCCGACGTGGCCAGCAGCGCGGGGATGGCCACGCGCTCGCTGTCGACCAGGCGGTCCGACACGATCAGGATGTTGTAGCCGCTGCGCACCGCGTCGACGGCGCGCGCGCACAGGGCCGCCACGCGGGCTTCGATGCCCTCGGGACCCCAGGCGGCGGGGTACGTGATGTCCAGTTCAAAGCTGCGGAATTTCTTGCCCGTGACCTGGTCGATGTCGCGGATCTGCGCCATGGCGGCGAAGTCCAGCACCGGCTGGGACACTTCCAGACGCAGCGGCGGGTTGACGTTGTTGATGTCCAGCAGGTTCGGCTTGGGACCGATGAAGGACACCAGCGACATCACGAGCTGTTCGCGAATCGGGTCGATCGGCGGGTTCGTGACCTGGGCGAACAGCTGGCGGAAATAGTTGTAGAACGGCTTGGCGCGGTCCGACAGCACGGCCAGCGGGGCGTCGTTGCCCATCGAGCCGATGACTTCTTCGCCGCTCGACGCCATGGGTTCCAGGATGAACTTGTAGTCTTCCTGGGTCCAGCCAAACGCCTGTTGGCGGTCCAGCAGCGACACGGCCGATTGCGTGGCCACGGCGACCTGACGCGGCGCGGGCAGCGATTCCAGCTTGATCTGCAGGCGTTCGATCCACTGGCGGTACGGACGGCTGTTGGCCAACTGCAGCTTGATCTCGGCGTCGTCGATGATGCGGCCTTGTTCCAGGTCGATCAGGAACATCTTGCCCGGCTGCAGGCGCCACTTCTTGACGATGCGGTTTTCGGGGATCGACAGCGTGCCGGCTTCGGAAGCCAGGATGACCATGTCGTCGTCGGTGACCAGGTAGCGGGCAGGACGCAGGCCGTTGCGGTCCAGCGTGGCGCCGATCTGGCGGCCATCGGTGAACGCGACCGCGGCGGGGCCGTCCCACGGCTCCATCATGGCGGCGTGGTACTCATAGAAAGCGCGGCGGCTTTCGTCCATCTGCGTGTGCTGTTCCCAGGCTTCCGGGATCATCATCATCATGGCGTGGGCCAGCGAGTAGCCCGAATTCACCAGCAGTTCCAGGCAGTTGTCGAACGTTGCTGTGTCCGACTGGCCTTCGTAGACGATGGGGTACAGCTTTTTCAGATCGTCGCCCAGCACGGCCGACTGCATCATGCCTTCGCGGGCGCGCAGCCAGTTGAAGTTGCCCTTGACCGTGTTGATTTCACCGTTGTGGGCAATCATGCGGTACGGGTGGGCCAGCGGCCAGGCGGGGAACGTGTTGGTCGAGAAACGCTGGTGGACCAGCGCCAGCGCGGACACCGTGCGGGTGTCGGCCAGGTCGCGGTAGTAGCGGCCGACCTGATCGGCCAGCAGCAGGCCCTTGTAGACCACGGTACGCACCGAGGCCGAGGGCACGAAGTATTCCTTGCCGTGCGCCAGATGCATGTTCTGGATGGCGTGGCTGGCGGTCTTGCGGATGACGTAGAGCTTGCGTTCCAGCGCGTCCGGCACCATCACGTCGGCGCCGCGGCCGATGAACAGCTGGCGGATCACGGGTTCGCAGTCGCGGACGGTGGGCGACATGGGCATGTCGACATCCACCGGCACGTCGCGCCAGCCCAGCACGACCTGGCCCTCGGCGCGCACCGAGCGCTCCAGTTCCTGTTCGCAGGCCAGGCGCGAGGCCGTTTCCTTGGGCAGGAACACCATGGCCACGCCGTACTCGCCGGGCGGGGGCAGGATGATGCCTTGCTGGCTGAGTTCGTCGCGGTACAGCGTGTCGGGGATCTGGATCAGGATGCCTGCGCCGTCGCCCATGAGCTTGTCTGCGCCGACCGCGCCGCGGTGGTCCAGGTTCTCAAGAATCTTCAGACCCTGCTGGATGATCGCGTGGCTTTTCTTGCCCTTGATGTGGGCAACGAAGCCGACGCCGCAGGCATCATGTTCGTTCTTGGGGTTGTACAGGCCCTGAGCCGGAGGCAGGCCGATGCGCGTCGCATCGATGGCAACTGCCTTGGAGGTGGGACAGGATTCGGTCGGGGTAATTTGGGGCATGGCGCGCTCCGCAGTGGGCCTGCGTCTAATGTTGCAGTGCAGGAGTCGGACAATACCCCCGACGCAAGTGGGGTGCAACAGGAACAAACGGGGTATGACCCTAATTAAATAGTTGCGCCGTCATAGTGCATGAATATAGGGACACAACAACGGCCGCGCCGTTATTGGCTGTCGCCGGAGCAGGTCTTTTGTCGCAGTCAGTCGGGCGTCCAAAGCGGTGCAAAATCACGCTATACGTCCCTATTTAAAAGGATGTTTTTTCTGTGCGCGATCAATGTCAGGTGTGGCGAAATTGCACCTTGTCGTCGCGCAGGTCCCGCGATGATGTGAATCAAGCGCACGCGCGGATCGCGCTTTTGCGGCGCAGATGTCGTCAAGCGCACGTGCAGATCGCGTTCTTGCGGCGCCGACTCCGCGAGTTGCCCGAATGCCTTCCTGCGCCAGCGCGGCACCGCAATGCCTGGACGCAGACAAACAAAACCCGCCGTGATGGCGGGTCGGGGGGTCAGGAGTTGTTGACCGGTGGTGTGGTGGTCGGTGGCGTCGGCGGGCTGGACTCATTGTCCGCGGGCGCCGCGGCCGGCTTCTTGCGGGGCCGGCCACGCTGGCCGGGCGCCACACGCCGGCTGGCCGTATGAGCCAGGCTGGCAATAAAGCTGGGACCGCCCAGCGCCCACTGGCCAGAGACCGCCTGGTCGATGCGTTGGGTTTCCTCGCGCGACAGCCCATCCTGAAGCCGCTTGCGGTAATTGGCCTGCCGGTCAAACGGCGTGTTGCCGCAAGCCCAGTAGTCGGCGTGATCGGACTGCCATTGGGCCGGCGCGGCGCTGGTGTTGCCGGTATGGCTGGACGCGGACGACCAGGGCCACGAATCGGGGTCCTGCGAAGCCCCGCTGCGAACCGGATACGTTTCCAGCCAGACCAGCGAGGGCAGCACCCACGCGCCGGGTTCCAGCAACGCCGACCGGTATCGGCCGGCGAACACCCGCCCGCCGCGCAGCCGCGCCGCAAGATTGCGGCCCAGCGTCTGCATCAGCCGCGGCAGGCCTTCTTCGTCTGCGGGCGTGGCAAGCAGCAGGATGCGGTCGTTGGCGAGGAGCCAGCCGTGCACCGATACGCGGTGCCGCTGGGCCGACTCGCCCAGCCACGTGGCGAGCTGATTCAGGATGTCGGCGGGCGCGGGTTGCGATGGCGCCGCCAACGGCTGAATAAAGTTGGCCTGCACCAGTTGGGGCAGCCCAGGGGCATACAGACGGGGCAGACGGGCCATAGTGTCAGGGCTTGCGTATCAGGAAGAACGGGTTGTCTTCACACACGGTATATAAATAGTGCCACGGTGGGCGCTGGTCAAGTGCCGTGATCACAATCTGAGCGCGGAATCGTATTTTTTTGTGGCGAGCGCTCATTGAGGGGCAGGTTAACATTCGGCGACGGAACGTCGCACCGTGGATTCCCCTAATCCGCCGACGTTTTATCCACCTCGATTTTTTCTTTTCCGGAGCAAGCCCATGGCCGCGTCCCTCGAACTCATCTCGCAGCATCGGTGCTTCGGCGGCACGCAGCGCTACTACCGCCACGACTCCACCGAGATCGGCCTGCCCATGCGGTTTTCCGTGTACGTGCCGCCGCAGGCCGAGCACGGCCCGGTGCCGGTGCTGTTCTACCTGGCGGGCCTGACCTGCACCGAAGAAACGTTCATGATCAAGGCCGGCGCGCAGCGGCTGGCAGCGGAATTGGGCGTCATGCTGGTGGCGCCCGACACCAGCCCCCGCGGCGCTGGCGTACCCGGCGAGGACGAAAGCTGGGACCTGGGCACCGGCGCCGGCTTCTATGTCGACGCCACCACGACTGCATGGCGCGATCACTACCGCATGTACAGCTACGTCACGCAAGAACTGCATGGCATCGTCACCGGCGGCGCACTGCCGGGCGACGCGTCGCGCACCGGCATCTTCGGACACTCCATGGGCGGCCACGGCGCGCTGGTGCTGGCGCTGCGCAATCCCGGCAAGTTCCGTTCGGTGTCGGCGTTTGCACCGATCGCGGCGCCCAGCCAATGCCCGTGGGGCAAAAAGGCGTTCGGCGCCTACCTGGGCGCGCAAACCGAAGACTGGGCGGCCTACGACGCGTCCGCCCTGATGCGCGGCCTGCAGCAGCCCTTCCCCGGCGGCATCCTCATCGACCAGGGCGAAGCCGACCAATTTCTGGCCGAACAGTTGTATCCCGAGGTATTCGAGGCGGCCTGCGCCGCCGCCGGACAGCCGCTCACCCTGCGTCGCCAGGCCGGCTACGACCACGGCTATTACTTCATCTCGACGTTCATCGAGGATCACATCCGGTTTCACGTCGAACGGCTTGGAAAACCGGGCGCCTGAAGACGCGCTTCTATACTGGGAAGCCTGCCGCGGCGGGTGGCGGCTTCCTGCGCCCGCCGCGCTGTACGACGCGGCGGCTTGAATAGGAACGCCTGATTTGATCAACGGAATTGCTCCCTTCGCCTGGATCCTGCTGGGCGCCGTCATCGTCCTGTTGCCCGGCATCGTCATGCTGCTGGGCAGGGGTGGTCCCCGCGACGAACGCGGACGCCGCATGTTCCAGTTCCGGCCCGTGCGCCGCGCATGCGGCCTGCTGCTGGTATGCCTGGGATGCGTATCGGGCCTGCTCGCGTTGTCGCTGGTGCAGTTCGTTCGCCTGACAACCGACCAGCCGGTCGCCCGCATCGACATCCGCCAACAGGCCGAGGGTCAGTTCCAGGTCAACGCCAATGCCCCGGGCATCGGCGACAAGCAATATGTACTTTACGGCGACCAGTGGCAGATCGACGCCCGGGTCGTGCGCTGGAAACTGCCGGCGCTCATGGCCGGCATGCCGCCCCTGTATCGGCTGGAGCGCCTGTCGGGCCGCTACAGCGATGCCGCCCGCGAAGCGACGGCCACGCGCTCGGTGCATCCCCTGGACGACTGGCCCGCGCCGGACCTCGGATCCCTGAAGAAAAGTTTTCCGAACTGGTTCCCCTTTGTCGATGTCCAATTTGGCAGCGGCGCCTACATGCCCCTGTTCGACGGGGCCCGTTACCAGGTCTTCATGGACCCGCGCGGCGCGCTCTTCATCCGTCCGGACGGCGAAGCCACCGCCGAAGGGCTGAAGCGCCTCGGGTGGTGAACCGCCCCGGCTCTCGAATAAACGGGGACGCGTCGCGGAACTGAAACTTTGACGCGTCGCAACAGTCGAATTAGCACTCCTATTACTTGAGTGCTAACATCAAATTCATGTCGTTTTCTCGCCATCCGGAGACCCCCGCTATGAAGCAACCCAGTACCTCGTTGACCGCCTCCGGCAACGCTCTGGCGTTGGCCATCGCCAATCCGGGCGCTCTCGGTACGATCGACGCTTATATTTCCGCCGTCAACCGCCTGCCGGTGTTGTCCGCGGATCGCGAAACGGAACTCGGCCGCCGCCTGCGCGACCAGGAAGATCTGGGCGCCGCCCGCGAGCTGATTCTTTCGCACCTGCGTCTTGTGGTGTCCGTGGCCCGTCAGTATCTGGGTTACGGCCTGCCCCACGCCGACCTCATCCAGGAAGGCAACGTCGGCCTCATGAAGGCCGTCAAGCGTTTCGACCCCGAGCGCGGCGTGCGCCTGGTGTCCTTCGCGGTTCACTGGATCAAGGCCGAAATCCACGAATACATCATCCGCAACTGGCGGCTGGTCAAGGTGGCTACGACCAAGGCGCAGCGCAAACTGTTCTTCAATCTGCGCAGCATGCGTCCCGACGGCCAGACCCTGGATCCTGAACAGGTCGACCACATCGCTCGCGAGCTGAACGTGCGCAACGAAGACGTGAGCGAAATGGAAGTCCGCATGTCCGGCCGCGACATGTCGCTGGAAAACCAGGACGACGACGACGACAGCTACGCGCCGATCGCCTACCTGTCCGACGAAGGCCGCCAGGAACCCACGCGCGTGCTCGAGCGCGCTGCGCGCGATCACCTGCAAAGCGCCGGCCTGACCACCGCGCTTGAAGCGCTGGATCCGCGCTCGCGCCGCATCGTCGAAGCCCGCTGGCTGCAGGACGACGGCGGCGCCACCCTGCACGAGCTTGCGCAAGAGTTCGGCGTGTCGGCCGAACGCATTCGCCAGATCGAAGCGGCGGCGCTCAAGAAGATGCGCGGCAACCTCGCCTCGTGATTGCTGTCCCGCGCATGGAAAAGGCCGCACATTGCGGCCTTTTTCTTTGGCGCCTGACATAGCGCGCCGCGTTCAGCAGCCGGCCGATGACAACGGGACGGCCAATAAATTGATACAAATTCGGGGGCAAATTTTCTGCGTTCGCAGAAACTAAATGAGGAAGGCGCCGCCTAACTTCATGTAGACCGCGAACTTCGGTTAGCAGTCTTGTCATCCGTCTCGGCTTCTCCTCTTTCCCCTCCCCTATGAGACGGATGCTTGCGGGGCACCTAGCATATCGGTGCCCCGTTTTTTATGCGCGCTCGGAACGCAGCGCCCATAAAAAACGGCGCCTGTTTCGACGCCGTCCTCGCATAGATCAAGCCGCGCGCGCGCTGTCTGGCGGTTGCAGCGCGGAGTGCCACAGCGCGTCCTGCACGCGGCGCACGCCGGTCGCCATCGATCCATCCTGATAAAGCTTGATCCACCGGTAACCCGGCGCCATGTTGTCGACGATATGCTTGCCGTCGCGGATGCTGAACTGAAAGCATGTGGACGGCGTGGCCAGCATGCGCAGGTTGTGGCGGCGGCGGTCGAACTCGTGGTGCACATGGCCCCACAGCAGCACGCGCACCTGCGGAAACCGTGCCAGCAGCTTGAAGAGCGCCTGCGGGTTGTCGATCATCATCGAGTCATGCCAGTGGCTGTCGATCTGCATCGGGTTGTGGTGCATCGCCACCAGCGTGTGGCGGTTGGTCGCCTGGGCCAGCGCCGCTTCCAGCATGTCGAGTTCACTGTTGCACAGATGGCCGGCGTTCGAGCCGGGCACCGTCGTGTCCAGCGTGACGACGCGCCATGCGCCCACGTCCGTCACCGGCATCGACCAATCGGACAATTCCTGGCGCAGGACGGCCGGTTGATCGTGATTGCCCGGCAGGCAACGGATCGTTGCACGATCCAGCGCGGCCGATTCGGACAGGATGCGCGCAAAGCGCTGGTAGTCCGCAGCCTCGCCATCCTGCGACAGGTCGCCGGTGGCGAGCAGCAGGTCGGGATGCTTGCCATCGGCCTCGATCTGGCGCAGCACGGCGCGCAGGCTGGCGTCGGTATTGACGCCCAGCATCGACGTTTCGGGCTCGCCGAACAGATGGCTATCGGTCAACTGGACGAGCATCGCGGGCGCGTCGTGGCGCCGGGTCAAGGTGTGGATGCGTGCCACGTGCCGCTCCTGCAAAAGTTCGCGTGATGCCACATTACCCAAAAAACATGGCGCGGCACGTTTCGCAAGCGTCCATTGGGGTAACGAAACGTGCATTCTCCTCGATTCCCGTCACGCCCCGGCCGCGAGCGCCGGAAAAAAGCCGCTATTCTTGTGGAACTTTCCACACGCACTACGATCGGGACGCGGCGCTACCCATGGATGTTGGTTTTCTTGTATTTGGTCTTGCGGGCCTGCTCACGCTGGTCTGCTTCATGCCGCCCCTGGCCGGCCGCGTCAAGCTGCCCTATTCGGTGCTGCTCGCCATCGTTGGCTGTCTGCTCGGGATCGTGATTCACGTGCACGGCTGGGCGCCGGCCTGGATCGGCGACTTTCTCGATTCGCTGGAGCGCTTCGAGATCTCGTCAGAGACCTTCCTGATGGTGTTCCTGCCGGTGCTGCTCTTTGAGACGGCGCTGTCGATGAACGTGCGGCGTCTGATGGACGACATCGGTCCGATCCTGATGATGGCCATCGTGGCCGTGGTCGTCTGCACGGTTGTGGTCGGCGTGACGCTGGACGCCATCTCGCCCTATGGGCTGGTGGTGTGCTTGCTGCTCGGCGCCATCGTGGCCACGACCGACCCGGTGGCGGTGGTCGGCATCTTTCGCGAGGTGGGCGCGCCCAAGCGCCTGACCACGCTGGTCGAGGGCGAGAGCCTGTTCAACGATGCGGCGTCCATCGCGCTGTATTCGGTGCTGCTGGCGGTGCTGAGTGGCAAGGGCGAATTGTCCGTCAGCGGCATCTTCAACGACTTCATCGTGCACTTCATCGGCGGCGGCGTGGCCGGCTTTGCGATGGGGCGTCTGGCCTGCTTCCTGTTTGCCTGGCTGCGCGGCTTTCCTACTGCCGAGATCACGCTGACCCTGACGCTGGCCTACCTGTCCTTCTTCATCTCCGAGCATTACCTGAACGTCTCGGGTGTGGTGGCCACGGTGATCGCGGGCCTGGTGGTGGGTTCCACCGGCCGCACGCGCATGTCGCCGACCACCTTCGAGCATCTGTCCAGCGCGTGGGAGCAGTTTGGCTTCTGGGCCAACTCCCTCATCTTCCTGTTTGCGGCGATGCTGATCCCCAAGCTGATGGCCGCGGCCGATTGGCAGGAACTGGTGCTGGTGGGCGTGGTGTTCGTGGTGACGCTGGTGGCGCGTGCGATTGTGGTGTTCGGGCTGCTGCCGCTTTTGGGTCTGACGCGGCTGGGCACCAAGGTCAGCAATCCGTACAAGGTGGTGATGCTGTGGGGCGGCCTGCGCGGCGCCGTGTCGCTGGCGCTGGCGCTGGCGGTGACCGAACAGACCGGCGTGCCCGAAGAGGCGCGCCAGTTCATTGCCGTGGCGACCACGGGCTTTGTGCTGATGACCTTGTTCGTCAACGGCATCAGCCTGCGGCCGCTGATCCGGATGCTGGGGCTGAACCAGCTGTCGCCCGTCGAGCGCACCATCCGCAACCAGGTGCTGGCCGTGGCGCTGGAAGACCTGCAGGGCAAGACCGAGGAAGTGGCCAAGGCCGAGCATATCGGCAACGAAGTGCGTGACCGCATCCGTGCGGTGTTCGACGCCAGCCTGGCCAGCGTGCACGACGGCCGGGTCAGCCAGATGACCGACGAGCAGCGCGTGGCCGTGGGCTTGGCGATCGTGGCGCAGCGCGAAGAGGAAATGTTCTTCGACATCCTGAAGGCGCAGATCGTGGACTGGCGCATGGCGGAAACGCTGCTGGCGCGGGCCGAGCGGCTGGAAGACGCCATCCGGCTGGGCGGCGTGGAGGGCTTTGAGCGCGCTATTGCTGCCGACGTCCGCTATTCGACGGGCTTCCGGCTGGCGCTGCGGCTGCATTACGTATTCGGATTCCAGGGATGGCTGGCGCGCGAGCTCGGCCAGCGCTTTGCCAACCTGATGAGCAAGCGGTCGGTCGCGCAGCGCCTGATCGGCTTTGCCCGCGAACAGATCACGCCGCTGCTGGGCGAAGAGGCCACGCAGCGCATCGTGTCGCTGCATCAGCGCCGCCTGGACCTGATCGAGAACGCGATGCAGGCGCTGAACCTGCAATATCCGTCGTACGCCCAATGGCTGCAGGAAAGCTACTTGGGCCGCGTGGCGCGCGAGCTTGAACGCATCCGCTACCGCGACATGCTTGAGCAGTTCCTGATCAGCGGCGAAGTCTATGCCGACCTGACCGAGCAACTGAAAAGCCGCTGGGCGCACATCGACAAGCATCCCCCGCTGGACATCGAAATGAGTGCGGCCGAACTCATCAAGCGCGTGCCGCTTTTTGAAGGCCTGTCGCCCGATTCGCTGCGCGCCATCAGCAAGCTGCTCAAGCCGCGCCTGGCCCTGCCCGACCAGCGGGTGTTGACCAAGGGGCGGCACGGCGAGGAGATGTGCTTTGTGGCGTCGGGCGCGGTGGCGGTCCATCTGCCCGACAACACCATGATCGAACTGGGCAGCGGCGAATTCTTTGGCGAACTGGGCTTGCTAGGCGAAGAGCAACTGACGCCGGACGTGACATCGCTGGGGTACAGCAAGCTGCTGATGCTGTCCTCGCGCGATTTCCATGCGCTGCTGGCCCGCGACGAAAACCTGCGCGATCGCATTCAGGTCGTGGCCAAGCAGCGTCTGCGGGCGATTGAAGTCTGGAAGCAGTTTTCGCAGGCTTCCGCGGCGGCGGCCACGCCCGCGCCGGTGGCGGGGCCTAGCTCCGCGCAGGCGGCCGAAGCGGCGGAAGCGGCCGGCGCAGGCGGTCCGCCGGAAGGCGAGGACCTGCGGGCGGCGCGTGAACTGCGCGGCGAGCCGGCTGACGGCGGAGAGGTGCCGGGCGCCGATGCGTTGGGCGCCAATGCGTCGGGCGCCGGTGCGTCGGGCGCCGATGCCCCGGACGCCGCTGCGCCGAGCGGCCCCGTGCTGGGAACGCCGGAACCAGCGTCCCGCTAGCCGCACTCTGCCGGGCGCGCCACCGCGCGCGTGCCGGCAGTTTCATTTGAGGGAGAGGGCCCGCCCCGTGCGCGTGGCCCGATTCAGCGGTTCAGATCTTGATGTCGCCGGCGGCCTGGCGCCGCATGATGTCTTCGACCAGCACCAGGGCCGCTTCCAGCGTGAACTCGCCTTCGGCGATATGGTGCAAGGCCGTCGCGACGTCGACGGTGGCGATTTCCATGACCTCGCCATCACGGTTGGCGGGCTGCGCGTCCGGCGCCAGGATGCACGTGCTGGTCAGCACATCTTCCACCTGATAGCCCTCGGGCAGCCGGCGGTGGATGCGCAAAATCGTGCGCAGCGGCGTGCGGCGCGCGAGGTCGGGTTCGTCCAGGCCGGCTTCTTCGCCGCATTCGCGCACCAGCGCCAGTTCCAGATCCTCGCCCCTTCCTGCCAGTCCACCGACCAGCGTGTCCCACATACCGGGATCGGTCGACTTGCTGAGCGAGCGCCGGGCGACCCACAGCTTGCCGTCGGGCGTCCACGCATTCAGATGCACGGCCTTGGTCAACAGACCGAGCGGCCGCACTGCTGCGCGTTCGATGACGCCCAGCGGCTCGTCGCCATCCAGAACGTCCAGCAATTCATCGCGCCAGCCGCGCAGGCAGTTGGCTTGGCGCAACAGTTCCGCGGCCTGTTCCAGCACGGCGTCCAGCGCATTGCCGGGGGCAAGGCCCTCGCCGATACGCAGCGCCGTGTCGTCCGCGTGCGTTTGCGGCGCATCGCGCAGCGCGTCGCAGGCTGCGTGCGTGGCCCAGCCGCAGCGGCGCCCCGCTATATATAAAGCGCGCGCGCCTTCTGGGGCGGGCTCCTGCGCGCGGGCGCACAGGGCGGCATACAAATCGGGCAACTGCTTTTGCATCGTGGCGCCAAGGAGATGAGGTTGCGGGCGATTTTAAGCCACCCGGTTTACGGCCCGTAGTCAAGGGGCGAGCGCACATGGGGGCGGGCCGCATGAATTCAAGAGCACTAAATTACATCTGTTTGCGCGTCCGCTATAATCCGCCAGTTTCTTTGTGATTTCGAGAGGGAACGACAGGGCCGCTCTATCTCCCTGCATCGCCCTGCCATCTAATAATTGCGTGTTGCCCGTATTCCGGTGACTTCCGCCACCAGCAAATGGGCCTTCGCGCCGTATTTCGAGGTAAGCATGAAGAAGTGGAGAGGGATACTGGGGGCTTGTGCGATGCTGATTGGCGGCGTGGCCGGTGCCCAGGTGCAAAACATGCCCGGCGGTCCGAAGGTCAATCAGCTGAACCTGCATGAAGGCGTCACCGCGATTTCGCGCGACATCATGTGGCTGCATTGGTTGCTGCTCACGATCTGTATTGTGATTTTCATCGGCGTCTTTGGAGTGATGTTCTACTCCATCTGGGCGCACCGGAAGTCCCGCGGCCACAAGGCGGCGACCTTCCACGAACACCTGGGCGTCGAAGTCGCCTGGACTGTCATCCCCTTCATCATCGTCATCGCCATGGCGCTGCCGGCCACCAAGACGGTCGTCGCCATGAAAGACACTTCCAGCGCGGACCTGACCGTCAAGGTCACCGGCTATCAATGGAAGTGGGGCTACGAATATCTGGACGGCTCGGCCGCCGGCATCAAGTTTCTCTCCACGCTTTCCACGCCGCGCGCCCAGATCGAGAACCGCGAGCCCAAGGGCGAGTTCTATCTGATGGAAGTGGACAACCACCTGGTCGTCCCCGCCAACAAGAAGATCCGCATCGTCCTCACGGCGGCCGACGTCATCCACTCGTGGATGGTTCCGGACTTCGGCGTGAAGCAGGACGCCATCCCCGGGTTCCTGCGCGACACCTGGTTCAACGCCGAAAAGCCTGGCATCTATCGCGGCCAGTGCGCGGAATTGTGCGGCAAGGACCACGCCTTCATGCCCATCGTCGTGGAAGTCCTGGCGCAGCCCGACTACGATAAGTGGGTTGAAGACCAAAAGAAGAAGATGGCGGCAAACGCCGACGATCCCAATAAAGAGTGGACGGAAGCTGAACTGGTTGCCCGCGGCGAAAAGGTTTTCGCGGCAAATTGCGTGGCCTGCCACCAGGCCAACGGCAAGGGCATTCCCGGTTCCTTCCCGCCGCTCGACGGAGACAAGGTTGTTCTGGGCCCCAAGGGGGAGCAGATCAACACCGTGCTGAAGGGCAAGCCCGGCACCGCCATGGCGGCGTTCGGCGGGCAGCTCAACGATGTCGAGATCGCAGCGGTCATCAGCTATACGCGCCATGCCTGGAGCAACGCCGGCAAGGGGCAGGACCCGACGGTTCTTCCGAAGGACATCACGCCCGCGCGCTGATTGCGCGTGGGCCGTTCCTTCACCGGTAGAACCGGTTCCGTTTAGTCAGAGATACCCTGCCGCCCCGTTGAACGGGGCTGGCACTCAGCAGGAAGGAGTCCATCATGAGCAGCGTCACTGTAGACCACGTGTCGCCGGGCCACGGCCACGGTCACGATGACCACCACCACGGCGTGCCCACGGGCTGGCGCCGGTGGCTTTTTGCAACGAACCACAAAGACATCGGGACGATGTATCTCATCTTCTCGTTCGTCATGCTTCTGGAGGGCGGCACGCTCGCCCTTCTGCTGCGCACCGAGCTCTTCGAGCCCGGCCTGCAGTTCTTCCGCCCCGAGCTGTTCAACCAGTTCACCACGATGCACGGCCTGATCATGGTGTTCGGCGCGATCATGCCGGCCTTCGTGGGCTTTGCGAACTGGATGATTCCGATGCAGATCGGCGCATCCGACATGGCGTTCGCGCGGATGAACAACTTCAGCTTCTGGCTGCTGCCGGTCGCCGCGATCATGCTGACCGCCTCGTTCTTCGTGCCGGGCGGCGCCACCGCCGCGGGCTGGACGCTGTACGCGCCGCTGTCGCTGCAGATGGGCCCCGGCATGGACCTGGCCATCTTCGCCATCCACATCATGGGCGCGTCGTCCATCATGGGCGCGATCAACATCATCGTGACCATCCTGAACATGCGCGCGCCCGGCCTGACGCTGATGAAGATGCCGCTGTTCTGCTGGACCTGGCTGATCACGGCGTTCCTGCTGCTGGCTGTGATGCCGGTGCTGGCCGCCGCCATCACCATGGTGCTGACCGACCGCCACTTCGGCACGGGCTTCTTCAATGCCGCCGCCGGCGGTGACCCGGTCCTGTACCAGCACGTGTTCTGGTTCTTCGGGCACCCCGAGGTCTACATCATGATCTTGCCGGCGTTCGGCATCGTGTCGGCCATCGTGCCTGCGTTCGCCCGCAAGAAGCTCTTCGGCTACGCCTCGATGGTGTACGCCACCGCCTCCATCGCCGTGCTGTCGTTCATCGTGTGGGCGCACCACATGTTCACGACGGGCATGCCGGTGACCGGTCAGCTCTACTTCATGTACGCCACCATGCTCATCTCCATCCCGACCGGGGTGAAGGTGTTCAACTGGGTCGCGACGATGTGGCGCGGTTCCATGACGTTCGAGACGCCGATGCTGTTTTCCATCGGCTTCATCTTCGTGTTCACGATGGGCGGCTTTACCGGTCTGATCCTGTCCGTGGCCCCGATCGACATCCAGGTCCACGACACCTATTACGTGGTGGCGCACTTCCACTACGTGCTGGTGGCCGGTTCCCTGTTCGCGCTGTTTGCCGGCGCCTACTACTGGGTGCCCAAGTGGACGGGCCGCATGTACAGCGAAAAGCTGGGCAAGCTGCACTTCTGGTCGACGCTGATCTCGTTCAACGTAACCTTCTTCCCGATGCACTTCCTGGGTCTGGCCGGCATGCCGCGCCGTTACGCCGACTACGCCGCGCAGTTCACGACGTTCCATCAGCTCGCCACCATCGGCGCGTTCTGGTTCGGCCTGTCGCAGCTGATTTTCCTGGTTGCGATCCTGCGCTGCTACATGGGCAAGGGTGAACCGGCCCCGGCCAAGCCGTGGGAAGGCGCCGAAGGACTGGAATGGACGGTGCCGTCGCCCGCGCCGTTCCACACCTTCGAAACGCCGCCCGAAGTGAAGTAAATCCCTATCCATGTTCCAGGTAGCACAGCAATGACACCCGAGCAGCGCCGCCGTAACAAGATCGCAGGACTGGTTCTTCTGGTTTTCGTCGTTGCCGTGTTTGCCTGGACGGTGATCCGCGGTTCGGCCTTGCTGACCGGCAAGGCCGTCGGCTAGGAGCCGGGGCCATGAGCGACGACCTTCGCGAAACGTCTCAGCGCAAGCTGAGTTTCCTTCAGACGATGAAGGCGGTGGCGTGGGGGTTTTTCGGCGTGCGCAAGGGCGCGGGCTACCGTGAGGACAGCGCCAAGCTCAATCCGGTTCACGTGATCGTGGCCGGACTGCTGGCAGCGGCAATCTTTGTGACTGTGCTGGTTTTAATTGTTCGTTGGGCCGTATCCAGCCTGACTTGAATTACCTAAATCTAAATCTGTACCAGGGAGAAAGCCATGAGTGCAAGCCACTCGGTTCAAGGTAAAGAGGCACCGTACTACTTTGTCCCCGCCGACTCGGGCCATCCCGTGCGCATGGCCGTGGCACTGCTCTTCATGGGCCTGGGAGCCGCGGCCTGGGTCAACGGCGCGGACTGGGGCAAGTGGTCCGTGCTGGTGGGGTTCATCGGCGTGGTCATCGTCATGTATTACTGGTTCGGCGATGCCATCCACGAGTCCGAGACCGGGCTGAACAGCAAGCGCATCGACGGTTCGTACCGCTGGAGCATGAGCTGGTTCATCTTCTCCGAGGTCATGTTCTTTGCGGCGTTCTTTGGCGCGCTCTGGTACACGCGCACGATCACGACGCCGTGGCTGGGCGACATCGACCACCGCCTGATGCTGTGGCCGGATTTCCAGGCCGCGTGGCCGAACTTCGGTCCGGCTGGCGTGGTGGAACCGTTCCAGACCGTGGGGCCCTTCTGGCTGCCCACGATCAACACGGCCCTGCTGCTGAGCTCCGGCGTCACGCTGACCATCGCCCACCATGCGCTGCGTGAAAACCACCGCGGCAAGGCGAAGTTCTGGCTGGCGGCCACCGTCATCCTGGGCTTTGTGTTCGTGGCCTGTCAGGCGTTTGAGTACATCCACGCCTACCAGGACCTGAACCTCAAGTTCAACTCGGGCGCGTACGGGTCGCTGTTCTACATGCTGACGGGTTTTCACGGGTTCCACGTGATCCTGGGCGCCACGATGCTCACCGTCATCCTTATCCGCCTGATCCGCGGCCATTTCACGCCGGACCATCACTTCGGGTTCGAAGGCGCGGCCTGGTACTGGCACTTTGTCGACGTGGTGTGGCTGGGCCTGTACCTGTTCGTGTACTGGTTCTGACGTCGTGGTTCTGATCGCGGCCGGGGGCGCCGGCTGCGGTTGCAGCACGGGAAAGCGCGAAGGGATGGCTGGGCGGCAAGCCGGCATCCATCGCGCTTTCAGGCTATTTGGAGGGGCGCGCCGGCAATGCAGTGCAGGACCCGGGGAACCGGGACCCGTGCAGCCTATCTAAAACCGGTGCTTTCGATCCAGCCCATGTGATGGGCGAACAGCACGAACAGGAACAGGGCGACCGACAGGCCGATGCGGACCGTCAGCGCGTTGACCGTGCGGTT
Source organism: Achromobacter sp. UBA2119 (assembly GCF_002331005.1). Lineage (NCBI taxonomy): Bacteria > Pseudomonadati > Pseudomonadota > Betaproteobacteria > Burkholderiales > Alcaligenaceae > Achromobacter > Achromobacter sp. UBA2119. Next base: position 275,100 of record NZ_DCYD01000013.1, read on the forward strand.
GGTGGTACCTTTGTCCCGCATCAGGTAGACCAGGGCGGATGCCAGACTGGCCAGTATCCCGATGAAGGCCAGAACGACGAAAACGCGCATTGTGGTCTCCCGACTATTCAGATTCAGCAACGACAGATGTCCCGACCGCATTCCACCCGCTACACGGTAGCCGCCTTATTGCTGCTTGGCCTGGCCGTGATGGTCCTGGTGTCGCTGGGGCAATGGCAGTTGCGCCGCAGCGATGAGCGACGCGCCATTCTGGCCTCGATCGAAGCGGGCCGCAAGCAAGCGCCGCTGGCGTTGACGCCGTCAACGCCGCCCGCCGACATGACGCCCTGGCGCGTGGCGCAAGCAAGCGGCACGTGGCTGCCGCAATTCAGTGTACTGCTGGACAATCGCAACCATGAAGGCCGGCCGGGCTACTGGCTGGCCACGCCGCTGCTGCTGGACGCGGCCACGAATCGCGCGGTGCTGGTGCTGCGGGGCTGGCTGCCGCGCGTCATCCAGGGCCAGGGCGAGCCGCAACTGCCGGCTACGCCCGAGGGCGTGCAGACCGTGCAGGGCGAGCTGTCGGTGCGTGTGCCGCGCATGTTCGAGCTGTGGTCGCTGAGCGGCGCGGAAACCTCCACCCTGCCCGCGGCGCTGCCGGTGGCGGGCGGCACGGTGCCGCAGGTGCAGAACCTGCCGCTGGACGCCTATGCCCGCGCGACCGGACTGAATTTTTTGCCTACGGTGCTGAGCCAAGGCGGCCAGGCCGATGATGGCCTGGTGCGCGACTGGCCCCAGCCCTCTGTCGATTTCCAGCAGAACACGTCGTACGCGGTACAGTGGTTCGCTTTTGGCGCAATTGCCGCCATTGCATGGCTGGTGGTGCTGGGGGGCGCCATCCGCCGCTCACGCCAGCGCGTGGACCAGCAGGCCCAGGCGCGCATGCGTGCGCGCAGATGACCAACGCTAATCCAGGATAAAAAGTGGCTCGCGACATTCCAACCAACAAGCCCGCAGTCAAGCGTTCGCTGACGCCCATGGTGCTGGTGTTCCTGTGCTCGCTGGCGCCCATCGTTGCGGCGTTCGTGGTCTACCTGAACCCGCAGTGGTGGCCCACCGATTCCAGCAATTACGGTACGCTGCTGTCGCCCCAACGGCCCATGCCCGCGGCGTCCGAACTGCGTCTGACCACGCTGGACGGCAAGCCCTTCGATCTGGAAAGCCTGAAGGGCAAATGGCTGCTGGTGGCCGCCGACGGCGCGGCCTGCCCCGAAAGCTGCGCGCGCAAGCTGTTCATCACGCGCAACAGCCACGCCAGCCAGGGCAAGAACGTGGACCGCCTGGCACGTGTCTGGTTCATCACGGATGACGCGGTGGTGCCGGACAAGGTGCTGGAGGCCTACAAGGGCACGGTAATGGTGCGCGTGGATCCGGATCAGCTGGCGCGGTTCCTCCTGGCGCGCGACACGGCCGCTGGCCAGCCCGGCCTGCAGGATCCGATCTGGGTGATCGATCCGCTGGGCAACCTGATGATGCAGTATCCCGCCGAGGCGGATGGCGTGCGGGTGCGCAAGGACATCAGCAAGCTCGTCTATAACTCGCGCATTGGTTGAATGTAGGTTTTTGATTTGAATATGGAACGCATCAAAGCGCGTTATCGCAAGCTCGTCTTCTTTACCTGGTTCCTGACGCTGGACCTCATCATGTTCGGCGCCTTCGTGCGCCTGACGGATTCCGGCCTGGGCTGTCCGGATTGGCCCGGCTGCTACGGCAGCGTCACGCCGATCGGCGCGATGGGCGACATCCACGAGGCCTCGCAGGCCATGCCCTTCGGGCCGGTGACGTTGTCCAAGGCCTGGATCGAGATGATCCACCGCTATGTCGGCGCCATCCTGGGCATGCTCATCATCGGCATCGTCTACATGGCGTGGCGCTATCGCCGCGAACTGGGCCGTTCGCCCGCGCTGGCCATCACGACGCTGGTCGCCGTGTGCGTGCAGGGCGCGTTCGGCGCCTGGACCGTGACCCACAAGCTCATGCCCGCTGTCGTGACGGCCCATCTGGTCTTTGGCCTGTCGGTGCTGGCGCTGATGACCTGGCTGTCTTCGCGCGAGCGTCCGCACCTCCCGGTAAGCGCGCAGGCCGTGCGCTGGAAGCCGTGGGTGGCGGTCGGATTCGGACTTCTGCTGGTGCAGGTCACCTTGGGCGGCTGGGTCAGCACCAACTATGCGGCGCTCGCCTGCATGGACTTTCCCACCTGCCACGGGGTGTGGGTGCCGGAAATGGACTTCCACGGCGGCTATTCCGTCATCCGGGGCCTGGGCGAGCTGCCTTCCGGCGAAATGATCTCGCAGCCCGCGCTGACGGCGATCCACTGGGTGCACCGCAATTTCGCTTTCGTGGTGTTCGTCTATCTGGGCATCCTGGCGTGGCGGCTGCGCGCCGCCGAGCCCGGTCTGCGCGGCCCGGCCACGCTGATGCTGGCCCTGCTGGCCGCGCAGCTGTTTACGGGACTGACCACCATCTTCTTCCAGTGGCCGCTGCTGATCGCCGTGCTGCACAATGGGGGCGCTGCGGGCCTGACGCTGGCGGCGGTGGTTTTGATGGTGCGTCTGGCGTCGGCCGGCCGCGAGCCGGTGGGGCGGTACGACCCCAATTTGGTGCGCGTTTAAAATGAGGTCCACTATGACCAGTCTTGCCGCTCCTCAATCCGGATTGCTCCGCCAGTACCTCGTTCTCACCAAGCCGCGCGTCACGCAGCTGGCGGTGTTTTGCGCCGTGATCGGCATGTTCCTCGCGGCGCCCGGCATTCCCGACATGCGCCGTGTGCTGTTTGGCACGATCGGCATCTGGCTGCTGGCCGCCGCCGCGTTCGCCATCAACTGTCTGATCGAACAGGAAGTCGACGCCCGCATGCTGCGCACCGCGCGCCGGGCCACGGCGCGCGGCACCATTTCGGCATTCCAGGTGCTGAGCCTGTCGGGCCTGTTGGGCGGCGCGGGCATGTTCGTGCTCTACAACATGGTCAACCCGCTGACCATGTGGCTGACGTTCGCCACGTTCGTGGGCTACGCCATCATCTACACCATCATCCTCAAGCCGCGCACGCCGCAGAACATCGTGATCGGCGGCCTGTCGGGCGCAATGCCGCCCGCGCTGGGCTGGGCCGCCGTTGCGGACTCGGTGCCGGCTGAGGCCTGGGTGCTGGTCCTCATCATCTTCATCTGGACCCCGCCGCACTTCTGGGCGCTGGCGCTCTATCGCAATCACGATTACGCCAAGGCCGGTTTGCCCATGCTGCCGGTGACGCACGGCAACCAGTTCACCCGCCTGCACATCCTGTTGTATAGCCTGGCGCTGATGGCGACCACGCTGTTGCCCTACGCCATCCGCATGAGCGGCGAACTCTATCTGCTGTCCGCTCTGGTGCTGGGCGGCATGTTCGTGTCCTACGCCTGGCGCCTGTACCGCGCGTACAGCGACGAGCTGGCCCGCAGCATGTTCCGTTTTTCCATTCTCTACCTGGCGCTGCTGTTTGGCGCGCTGCTGGTGGACCACTGGGTCGGCCTGTTGCGCTGATCCCCTGGAGGTTGTTGATGTCCGTGTTTTCCGCCAGCCGCCGGCTGGCCCTGCGACTGGGCGCAGCTGCCGCCGTCGCCGCCGCCCTGGCTGCCTGCGGCGAAAGCAAACCCGTATTCAAGGGCAGCGACATCAGCGGCACGCAGCTGGGCCGCGCCATGGAACTGCCCGATCACAATGGCAAGATGCGCCAGCTGTCGGACTTTTCCGGCAAGGTCGTGGTCGTGTTCTTCGGTTTCACGCAGTGTCCAGACGTGTGCCCGACGTCGCTGGCCGAACTGACCGAAGTCATGAAAAAGCTGGGTCCGGACGCCGATCGCGTGCAGGTGCTGCTGATTTCGGTGGACCCTGAGCGCGATACACCCGAGGTGCTCGAGCAGTACGTCACGGCGTTTGATCCGCGGTTCCTGGGGCTGACCGGCACGCCGGATCAGGTGAAGAAGGCGGCGGCGTCGTTCAAGGCGTATTACGCCAAGGCGCCCACCAAGGACGGCAACTACACGATGGACCACACGGCCGCGTTCTACCTGCTGGACGGCAAGGGCGAGTCGCGCGTGCTGGTCAACAACAACGTCGGGGTTGATGCCCTGACGCATGACATCCAGGCGCTGCTGAAGGGATAACGGGGGGGGTTCATTGCGGCGGAACTGGCCGCCAGCCTGCTCAGACCTTTGCAGCCGCCCAGGCCGCCAGCGCCGCGCGCGCTTTATCGCCGAGTTCGGCGGCGGCGATTTCGCGTTGATGGCTGATGATCATCAGCGCGTAAGGGGTGGCCAGCGCGGCCGCCTCGGGGCACAGGCGAGACTCTTCTCCCACTGATGGCGACGTGTTGCGCCAGTAGTTGATTGCCTGTTCCAGTTGGGTCAGCGTGATCGAATCCATGGGGCCTATTGTCCACGAATGCCCCACCCTGTCCACCCTCCATCTGCCCTGCAATGAAGGGTCACCATCGCAACATGCCGAAACCGCGCGCGGGTGCTATACCACTGCCGGTTAGTTACGATGGAGCATCGTCATGAATACCTCGACCTCTTCCGCGTCGCCGCGCCGCGGCTTGCATCCGCTGCTTGCCGCCGCGGCGATCGCCGTCATCGTCATGTGTTCGGTAGGCGTCGCTGCCGTGCTGGGCTGGCTGCCGTCGCCGTCCGCCAATCCGCACGCGCAGGCCGCCGTGGCCGAGGCCGGACCCGAGGACGCCAACCTGGCGCCGGCGCCGGCCGCTGAACCGCCCACCGCCGCGAATACCGCACCGCCGGGCGCGGGCAGGCCCGCCGGCCAGATGCATCAGGCGCAGCAATCGCAGCCATCGCAACCCGCCCAGCCCCAGCGTGCGGCGGCAGCGCCGGCGCAGCAGGCCTGCGCGACCTGCGGCGTGGTCCAGACCATCCGCCAGGTGCAGGTGCCCACCAAGGACGACAGCAACCATCTGGTCGGCACTATCGCGGGCGGCGTGGCCGGCGGCGTTGTGGGTAATCAGTTTGGCGGAGGCAACGGCAAGACGGCGCTGACGGTGCTGGGCGCGGTCGGCGGTGCTTTGGCAGGCCGTGAAGTTGAGCGTAATATCAGACAGCAACAAACAGTGACGCACTATGAACTCACGGTGCGCATGAATGACGGCAGCACGCGCCAGTTCCGCAGCGCGCAGCCGTTCGCGTTCGCCTCCGGCGACCACGTGCGCGTGGAGAACAATCAACTGCTGCCCGGGTGACCCCGGCCGCCGGCAGCAAGCACCCGACTATGGAGACACCTGGAATGAGCGACCAATACAACAACCCGTTCGTCCTGCCCGGCATGGGCCAGAGCTCTGATTTGTCGGGCAACCCGCTGCTGGCCAGCATGGAGATGATGCGTCAGGCGTGGGCCGGGTTGACCGGTCCCGGCGGCCTCGCCAGCAGCCTGCCCATGGCCCCGCCGATGAATTTGGAAGACCTGGACCGCCGCATCGCCGAGCTTCGCTCGGTGGAAAACTGGCTGCGCATGAATCTCAGCATGCTCTCGAGCACCATCCAGGGCATGGAAGTGCAGCGCTCCACGATCAGCACCTTGCGCGCCTTCGTGGACAGCGCATCGCGTATGGATATGGGAGCAAGCCAGGACGGCGCCGCGGCGTCGCCGCTGGAAGTTGCGCTGGGGTTGAAGCCGGCGCCGAAAACGGCGGGTTCTGCCGGTGCCGCTTCTGCGCAGTCCAGCAATGCGACCCCTTCAAGTGAAAAGGAAAACGGCGCCGCGCAGTCGGGTGCTCAACCGGAAGGCGCAGGCGCATCGGCCGGGAGCGGACCGGAATCGGCCGCCGCCATGAGCGAACAGATGGGCGCCGCGGCGCAGTCGGCGTCCAAGGCGTGGTGGGATCTGCTGCAGCAGCAGTTCAATCAGATCGCAGCGGCTACCGCTGCATCCATGCCGGCCGGCGCACCGGGCGCGGCAGGAACGCCGGGCGCTACCGGCGCCGCAAAGACCAAGCCCGAAGCCGCGGACCCCAAGGCGTCGGCCCAGCCGGACGCAAAGACCGGCAAACCGTCCGCCAAACCCGCCGCCGCGCGCAAACCGGCCGCCGCCAAGCGCACGGCCAAGACCGCCAAGAAAACCGGGCCTGCCGACGGCAAGCCCTGAATCCATCCTTCAATCGACACGCGGTAGGCCGCAAGGCCCTCCGCCCGTCTCTCAACCTACTGGAACCTATGCTTAATGTTGTGATTCTTGCCGCCGGACTGGGTAAACGCATGCAGTCCGACCTTCCCAAAGTGCTGCACACGCTGGCCGGCAAACCCATGCTGTCGCACGTGCTGGACAGCGCGCGCCAACTGAAGCCCGCGCGCATCATCGTGGTGGTCGGCCATGGCGCTGAACGCGTCAAGCAGGCGTTTGAAGGCCAGCCGGACCTGCACTTCGTGCTGCAGCAACCGCAACAGGGCACGGGTCACGCCGTGCAACAGGCCGTGCCGCTGCTGCTGGAAGGCGACGGCAAGGACGACGTCACGCTGGTGCTGTATGGCGACGTGCCGCTGGTGCAGCCCGAAACGCTGCAGCGTTTGCTGGACGCGCGCGGCCAGGGCGCCGCCGTGCTGACCGAAGTGCTGGCCGATTCCACCGGCTACGGCCGCATCGTGCGCGATGCCAACGGCAACGTGTGCCGCATCGTCGAACACAAGGACGCGTCCGACGCCGAGCGCGAGATCAAGGAAGTGAACACCGGCATTCTCAGCGCGCCCACCGCGAAGCTGAAGAACTGGCTGACCCGCATCGACAACAACAACGCCCAGGGCGAGTACTACCTGACCGACGTGGTCGGGCTGGCCGTGGTCGACGACGTGCCCGTGGGGGCGGCCCAGCCGGGCGCCGGCTGGGAAACGCTGGGCGTGAACAGCCGTGTGCAGCAGGCCGAACTGGAGCGCCGCTGGCAGGCCGAGCAGGCCCGCCGCCAGCTGGAAGCCGGCGTCACGCTGGCCGACCCGGCGCGCTTTGACGTGCGTGGCACGCTCACCTGCGGCCGCGACGTGTTCATCGACGTGGGCTGCGTGTTCGAAGGCCAGGTCTCGCTGGCCGACGGCGTGCGCGTGGGCCCGCATTGCGTGCTGCGTGATGTCAGCGTCGGTGCGGGCACGCAGATCGAAGCCTTCAGCCACCTGCAGCAGGCCGAAGTCGGCCGCGATGCGCGCGTGGGTCCCTACGCCCGCCTGCGTCCCGGCGCCGAACTGGGCGACCGCAGCCACGTCGGCAACTTTGTCGAGATCAAGAAAAGCGTGCTGGGCGCCGACAGCAAGGCGAACCATCTTGCCTACATCGGCGATGCGGACATCGGCGCGCGCGTGAACGTGGGCGCGGGCACCATCACCTGCAACTACGACGGCGTGAACAAGCACCGCACCGTCATCGAAGACGACGCTTTCATCGGCTCTGACACGCAGCTCGTCGCGCCCGTGCGCGTGGGCCGCGGCGCCACGCTGGGCGCCGGCACCACCCTCACGCGCGACGCACCGGCCGACAAGCTGACGGTGTCGCGTCCCAAGCAGGTCACCGTCGACGGATGGCAGCGCCCGGTCAAGAAGTCGTGACGCAGGAACAGGAAGCGGCCGCGGGCGGCGGGGCCAAGCCCGCGCCGCCCGACGGCCTGCCGGCGCCGCGCCGGTACTGGGCGGCGGCCACCGTGATGACGGGCATCAGCCTGTCGGTGCTGGACACCACCATCGCCAACGTGGCGCTGCCCACGATCGCCAAGGATCTGAACGCGCTGCCCGCGCAGGCGGTGTGGATCGTCAACGCCTATAACCTGGCCGTCGTGATGGCGCTCTTGCCGCTGTCCGCGCTGGCCGAGCGCATCGGCTTTCGCCGCATGTTCACGTTCGGACTGGTGCTGTTCACGCTGGCCTCGCTGGGCTGCGCGCTGGCCGGCACGCTGTGGCAATTGACCGCCGCGCGCGTGTTCCAGGGGCTGGGCGCCGCCACGCTCATGTGCATGTTCGGCGGGCTGGTGCGCAACATCTATCCGCTCAAGATGCTGGGGCGGGGCATCAGCATCAACGCCACCACGGTGGCGGTGATGTCGGTCCTGGGCCCCACCATCGGCTCGGCGATTCTGTCCGTCGCGCCGTGGCCGTGGATCTTTGCCGTCAACCTGCCGATCTGCGCGCTTGCCATGTTCGGCCTGCGTCATCTGCCCGAAGTGCCGCGCAACGATGTGAAGCTGGACTGGATCAGCGCGCTGCTCTGCATGGCGACGCTGGGCGTGTTCATCTCCGGCGTGGACATGATGGGCGAGGACCTGCTGCGCGGCATCGGTCTGGTCGCGATTTCAGCGGTGGCGGGTATTGTGCTGGTGCGCCGCGCCAGCCAGCAGACCGCTCCGCTGGTGCCGGTGGACCTGCTGCGCATCCGGCCGCTGGCGTTCGCGGTGGGCGCGTCGGCGTGCACCTTCGCCGCGCAGATGGCCTCGTATGTGTCGCTGCCGTTCTACTTCCAGCAGGTGCTCGGCCGGCCGTATCTGGAAGTGGGCATGCTGATGGGGGCGTGGCCGGTCGGCACGGCCATCATCGCGCCGCTGGCCGGACGCCTGTCCGACCGCTATTCCGCCGCCACACTCAGTGGCATTGGCGCGGCCACGATGGTCGCGGGCATGCTGTGGCTGGCGCTCCTGCCGTCCACGGTGTCGAACTGGCCGGTCATCGCCGGCATGTTCGTGGCCGGCGTGGGCTTCGGTTTCTTCCAGACGCCGAACAACCGCGCGCTGCTCTCTGCCGCGCCCCGGCTGCGCAGCGGCGCGGCGGGCGGCTTGCAGGCCACCACCCGGGTCTTCGGGCAGAGCTTCGGCACCGCGCTGGTGGCCATTGCCTTCAGTGTCAGCGCGGCCCACGGGCCGGGACTGGCGCTTGTGCTGGGCACGGTGTGCGCGGCGCTGGCCGTGGTGGTCAACACCGTCCGCTTCAACAAGCTGCGGACTTAGCAGCCGCTGGCGCCGGCTTGAGCCCGCTCGGACCCCCGGGCGCGGGCCGCTTCTATAATGGCGGCCGGCGCCCGGTTTCACTTTCCGGGCGCAAAGATTACCTATTTGAAGGCGCACAGGCATGAAAATCACGGTCGTGGGTACCGGTTACGTAGGATTGGTGTCGGGAGCGTGCCTGGCCGACATGGGCAACGATGTCATGTGCCTGGACGTGGACGCGGCCAAGATCGCGCTGCTGCGCCAGGGCGGCATTCCCATTTACGAGCCGGGCCTCGAAGACCTGGTGCGCCGCAACGTGCAGGCCGGCCGGCTGCATTTCACCGATGACGTCGCCCAGAGCGTGGCGTTTGGCGACGTCCAGTTCATCGCCGTGGGCACGCCGCCCGGCGAAGACGGTTCCGCGGACCTCAAGTACGTGCTGGCCGCCGCGCAGAATATCGCCCGCCACATGACCTCGCGCAAGCTGATCGTGGACAAGTCCACGGTGCCCGTCGGCACGGCCGACAAGGTGCGCGCCGTGGTCGCCAAGGAACTGGCCGAGCGCGGCGTCGACCTGCCGTTCACGGTGGCGTCCAATCCGGAATTCCTGAAGGAAGGCGCGGCCATCAACGACTTCATGAGCCCCGACCGCGTCATCGTCGGCGCCGACGACGACTACACGATCGGCGTCATGCGCCGCATCTACGAGCCCTTCCAGCGCACGCACGACCGCCTGATGGTGATGGACGTGCGCTCCGCCGAACTGACCAAATACGCCGCCAACGCCATGCTGGCCACGCGCATCTCGTTCATGAACGAGATGGCGAACCTGGCCGAAGTCCTGGGCGCCGACGTCGAACAGGTGCGCCGCGGCATCGGCGCCGATCCGCGCATCGGCTATCACTTCCTGTATCCCGGCGCGGGCTACGGCGGCTCGTGCTTTCCGAAGGACGTGCAGGCGCTGGTCAACACGGCGTCCGAGCACGGCCTGCCGATGCGCGTCATCGAAGCCGCCGAAGCCGCGAACCACGCGCAGAAATTCCGCCTGTCCGAGAAACTGATCGAGCGCTTCGGCGAAGACCTGCGCGGCCGCAAGATTGCGTTGTGGGGCCTGTCCTTCAAGCCCAACACCGACGACATGCGCGAAGCGCCCAGCCTGACCGTCATCGCCGAACTCACGCGCCGCGGCGCCGAGGTGCGCGCCTACGATCCGGTGGCCATGCACGAAGCCGGCCGCGCGCTGGCTGGCCATCAGGGCGTCAGCTTCGCCACCGACATGTACGACGCGCTGGACGGCGCGGACGCTCTGCTCATCGCCACCGAATGGAAGGTCTTCCGCGCGCCCGACTTCGATCGCGTCAAGGCCCTGCTCAAGACGCCGCTCATCATCGACGGCCGCAACCTGTACACGCCGGCCGACGTGCGCGGCCTGGGCTTCGAGTATTCAGGCATCGGCCGCGCATGAAGATCCTGCAGCTGAACTTCGAGAAAGGCTGGCGCGGCGGCGAGCGCCAGACGCTGTATTGCATGCGCGCGTTCCGCAAGGCCGGGCATGACGTCGAAGTGATGTGCCGCGAAGGCGCGCCGCTGGCCGAGCGCGCCCGCCAGGAAGGATTCGTCGCCCACACCGTGCGCAACGTGCCCGGACAGCTCGCGTTTCTGGCCGGCGCCGGCCGCTACGACATCATCCACGCGCAGACCGCCAACACCATCACGTGGGCCGTGCTGACCAAATGGCTGCATCGCCGGCCCGTGGTGTTCTCGCGCCGCACGTCGTTCGTCGTCAAGCCGGGCGACGAATGGAAGACCGGATACAAGTGGCGCCACACGGATCTGTTTGTGGCGATCAGCGAGATGGCCGCCGGCGAGCCGCGCCGACTGGGCATCGAGCCCGTCATCATCCGCAGCGCCGTCGAACCGCATCAGATCAACACCGAGAACGTCGCCAACCTGGTGCGCGAGTTCGACCTTGAGGGCAAGAAGGTCATGGCGACCTCCGCCGCCCTCATCCGCGACAAGGACCCCGTTACGCTGGTGCGCGCCGTCGGCGAACTGGCCAAGACGCGCCGCGACTTCGTCTTCCTGCACTTCGGCGCCGGCGGCGACCGCGAACAGCAGGCCAAGGACGAGGCCCGCAAGCTCGGCATCGAAGACGTCTACCGCTTTGCCGGCTTTCGCAAGGGCGTGGAAGACTTCTACAGCATTCTCGACGTCTTCGTCATGAGCTCCGAGGAAGAAGCGCTGGGCAGCAGTGTGCTCGACGCCTTCCTGCAACGTGTGCCCGTTGTTTCCACCGACGCCGGCGGCTTGAAGGAAAGCCTGGCCGACGGCCGCGGCGTGCTATGTGCCGTGGGCGATCATCAGGCCATGGCGGCCGGCATGGCGCGCTGCCTGGATGATGCGGCGTTCCGGCACGAGGTCACCGAACGCGCGTATGAGTACGTGCGCAATGAGCACGACGTGCAGAAGATGGGGAACCGGTATCTGGCGCAGTTTGAGCGGCTGGTGGGGCGGAAGTAGGCCGCTTCATCTGCCGCGTTTCTCTGCGGCTGTTCGATAGCCGCACCTCATGCCGGCACTTCACCCCCGCACATCAATCCGCGTCTCGAACTTGGCGCGATGCACCGAGAAAAACGTGCGCACGTTGCGCACGTTGGCCTGCGCGGTGAAGGCGCGGTGCACCAGCGCGTGATACGCCGGCATGTCCTTCACCTGCGCGATCACCACAAAATCCGGACCGGGCGATACGCGGTAGCACTGCAGCACCGCCGGCTCCGTCAGCATGCTTTGCTCGAACGCGTCCAGGCTTTCAGCCGCCTGCACGTCAAGCGTGATCTCCACAATCGCCGTCAGCGTGCTACCCAGCTTCTCGGCCGACAGGATGGCCACCTGCCGGTCGATCACCCCTTCTTCCACCAATCGCCGCACCCGCCGCAGGCAGGTCGGGGGCGAGGCGTGCACCCGCGCGGCCAGATCCTGGTTGGTCAGCGAACTGTCTTCTTGTAACTGTTCAAGAATGCGCCGGTCCAGATCATCCAGTTCAGGCAGGGGAATGGACGTGTTTTGCATGATTAATTCAGAATGTCGATCTTGACGAAAGATAATTTAATCACATTTATGTAAGGGAATTAACTGCCAAATTGACGCACATAAAGAAATCAAATTTCTTTAAGGGTCGCGCACAATGCGTCGGTACTGAACTTACCCGGAGTCACTCCTATGTGCGGCATTGTTGGCGCCGTCGCCCAGCGCGACATCACCCCGATCCTCGTTGAAGGCCTGAAGCGCCTGGAATACCGCGGCTATGACTCCTGCGGCGTCGCTGTCTACGCCGACGGCCATCTGCGCCGCACGCGCAGCACGCAGCGCGTGGCCGAGCTGGCCGACCAGGTTGCGCAGGACAAGATCCAAGGCTTCACCGGTATCGCCCACACCCGTTGGGCAACGCATGGCGTGCCCGCCACGCACAACGCCCACCCGCACTTCTCGCGTTTGGGCAACGACGAGCCGCGCATCGCGCTCGTTCACAACGGCATCATTGAAAACCACGACGAACTGCGCGCCGAGCTGCAAGCCGTCGGCTACGTCTTCGAAAGCCAGACCGACACCGAGGTCATCGCACACCTGGTGAACCACCTGTATTCGGGCGACCTCTTCGAAACGGTGCAGAACGCCGTTCGCCGCCTGCATGGCGCCTATGCGATCGCCGTGTTCTGCCGCGATGAACCGCACCGTGTGGTCGGCGCGCGCCAAGGCTCGCCGCTGGTGGTGGGCGTGGGCCAGAACGAGAACTTCCTTGCGTCCGACGCGCTGGCGTTGGCCGGCACGACCGACCAGATCATCTACCTGGAAGACGGCGACGTCGTTGACCTGCAGCTCTCGCGCGTCTGGATTGTGGATGCCGCCGGCAGGAACGTCGACCGTGAAGTGCACACCGTGCACGTCCACACCGGCGCCGCCGAGCTGGGTCCCTACCGCCACTACATGCAGAAGGAAATCTTCGAGCAGCCGCGCGCGGTTGGCGACACCCTGCAGGACATCGAGTCCATCACGCCCGAACTCTTTGGCGACGAGGCCTACAAGATCTTCAAGGAAGTCGATTCCCTGCTGATCCTGGCCTGCGGCACCAGCTACTACGCCGGCCTGACAGCCAAGTACTGGATCGAATCCATCGCCAAGATCCCGGTCAACGTCGAAATCGCCAGCGAATACCGCTACCGCGACAGCGTGCCGAACCCGCGCTCGCTGGTCGTGACGATCTCGCAGTCCGGCGAAACCGCCGACACGCTGGCCGCGCTGAAGCACGCCCGCTCGCTGGGCATGGAAAACACGCTGACCATCTGCAACGTGTCCACCAGCGCCATGGTGCGCGAGTGCAAGCTGTCGTACATCACGCGCGCCGGCGTCGAAATCGGCGTGGCCTCGACCAAGGCCTTCACCACCCAGCTCACTGCGCTGTTCCTCTTGACGCTGGCGCTGGCGCAAACGCGCGGCAAGCTCACGGAAGAGCAGGAAGCCGAGCATCTGAAGGCCCTGCGCCACCTGCCGTCCGCTATCGGTTCGGTGCTGGCGCTGGAACCGCAGATCATGGCCTGGGCCGATCGTTTCGCGTCCAAGGAAAACGCCCTGTTCCTGGGCCGCGGCATGCACTACCCGATCGCGCTGGAAGGCGCGCTCAAGCTCAAGGAAATCAGCTACATCCACGCCGAAGCCTACCCGGCCGGCGAACTGAAGCACGGTCCGCTGGCGCTGGTCACCGAGCACATGCCGGTCGTCACCATCGCGCCCAAGGACGAGCTGCTGGAAAAGCTGAAGTCCAACATGCAGGAAGTGCGTGCGCGTGGCGGCGAGTTGTATGTCTTTGCTGATGCCGATAGCAAGATCCAGAGCGCCGAAGGCATGCACGTGATCCGCATGCCGGAACACTACGGCAAGCTGTCGCCGATTCTGCACACGGTGCCGCTGCAGTTGCTGTCGTATCACACGGCATGCGCGCGGGGGACGGATGTGGATAAGCCGCGAAACCTGGCTAAGAGCGTGACGGTGGAGTGATGCGGTAGCGCAGCGCTTATCCAAATGAAAACGAGGAATAAAGTCGGTACTTAGGAATAAAGTCGGTACCGCAACAATTTCAGTCAACTCCTGCTATTTTCGCTGAAGGGTTCACAAAATCTGTTTTCTGTAAGGGCTGCGGATGCGGCCCTTACTTTTTAAGGTTCAGCAAATGGTGGTCCGCTCTGGAAACGTTCGGCGAAGGAGAAGATACGTCTGTAGATCATCTGCCCAGCTTGGTTGGCGTCTGATCACTATGTTCAGCCGATTCTGGGATCCGACCCAGTAGGGCTGCCACTTTAGACCGCCTCCGAAGCACCCATGTGCGCGTGAAGGTGTGCCTTGAAGACGTCGATGAATGCAATAGCTCGCGCGGATAGCACCCGACTCTCAAACAGGGCATATAACATTGCACGCGGGAGCTCCCAACCAGGCAATACGCGAACGAGGTTGAGTTCTTTAAGCGTATCCCCTATTAGCTGAACAGGCGCCTGGGTGACACCGAGTCCCTGCGCGGCAAGCTGCAAACCCAACATTGCGCTATTACTTATGAATCTCGGAGTGAGCTGAACAATTCGTTTGTCACCCTCTCGGTTGAGCTCCCACGTGGACTCGTCCGTTTGTGCCGCTATATGGTCATGATGAATAAGGTCATCGGGTTCTGAAAGGGCTCCCTTGGTTCGTAGATACCCAGGAGATGCCACAAGAACGCGCCGTAGGTCCAATAGCGGTTTTTGGATCAACGAAGAATTAACTGGTGCTCCTCCTCTGATGTAGACGTCCATGCCGTTGATTTCGGACTCCATCGCGGCTGTGCTCAAGTCGAACTCGAACGACAATCGTGGAAACCGTCGAGACAAGTCCGCCGCCACGGCCGGTAGCATTGGCGCTAGGCCAGGCAACATCGATACGCGCAGTTTTCCGTCTGGCGACTGTAGATAAGCCTGCATTCGCTCGTTGGCGTTGAGCAACCCCTCCAGTTGGCCGGTGCATTCATCGAAATATCTTTTTCCGAGGGCAGTCAGGCTCACTTTCCGTGTCGTGCGTTGGAATAGCGCATAACCGAGCAAACCCTCCAATTCAGTGATGCGTCTTGAGAGCGTGGCGGTGGGAATGTCCAGTGCTAAAGAAGTGGCCGAAAAATTGCCGCGTTTCGCTACTTCAGAAAAGTAGTAGATGTCGTCCAACGAAATTCGTTTGTCCACGGATGTTCCTGTCTGTCTATCTGCCTCAGGGACGGGGTTGAGGTTACCTCAATCAACTGTCTAGACTTTGGGAAAGACTATTTCATACGTGGCACTAGACATTGCAGAGCTTGAGCGCAAGCGGCTTACAAGTGATATGCGTCAGTGGCCAGTAAAAGACGCCTGCGCGCTTCACAAGCAGAATTCCTGAGCAACTGCAGAGGTTTTCGGGAGCAAAGCCCCCGTTGTCGGCGGGCCTTCCGCAGTCCAGAAAGCCTGTTCCCCCAATATCGGCTAGGTCAACACCCACGGCAGGTAGAGCGTTCGTCATTCAGTGCCCAATCGTTGCGTTGTTCGGGTGAGCTACCTCCGCCTGTTGCTCGAGATCCGGGTCGGGCTTGGGTGACGCGGAAAAGGCCTGGCGCGACAACTTCCCTTTCCACTTCGCCCCGCAACTGCAGGAGTCTCGAAACATGAAAAAGGCTCCAGAGGCTGAAAGTGCATCAGGCTCTGGGGCCGCGTCGTGCCGATGAAATCAACGAAGCGCTTCGCCCTTCAATTCTTCAACAAGACTAAGGGCGCTCGAAACACTTTGCCGGTTCAGACGTTGTCGGCGGTGAAGGCGGCGGTGAAGGCGGCGGTGAATGCGGGAGCTAAGCGAAGGAGCCGGCTGCGCGCGGGCGATGCAATACCCGATTGGAATCTCGCCAGCGCTGGGCAATGGCGGGACCTTGCCAGGATCCGCCCCTATTCACTCAAATTGACTGCCCCCCCGAGACTTCGATGCGCTGACCGTTGACCCAGCGGTTGCCCGGCCCCAGCAGGCTGGCGATCATTGGACCGACGTCGTCGGGAATACCTACACGGCCAAGCGTAGTCATGTTGGCGAAGGTCGCGTTGTAGTCGGGAATGTCGCGAACGGCCCCCCCGAGGAAATCGGTCTCGATGGCGCCCGGGGCAACGGCGTTAACCGTGATGCCTCGGCGCCCAAATTCCTTAGCCATATAAACGGTGAGCGTTTCCACGGCACCCTTGGCGGCGGCATAGGCTGAAAAACCCGGGAATGACACACGGGTCAGACCAGACGATAGATTGACGATGCGTCCGCCGTCCGCAAGTAACGGTAGCAGTACCTGGGTCAGGAAAAAAACTCCCTTTACATGCACGCTAAAGAGAGTGTCGAACTGCGCCTCGGTGGTGGATTCAAAGTCCGCCATTTCGCCATGCCCGGCATTGTTGACCAAGTGATCGAAGCTGTCGCGGCCCCAGTTTTCTTTCAGAGCGTCGCGCAAGGCTGCCACAAAGCCGGTGAAGGCGGCCACCTGGCTGGTGTCTAATTGCAGCGCGACGGCTTTGCGGCCGAGCGCCACTATCTCGGCGACCACGGAATCCGCCGATGCCCGGTCGACGCGATAGGTAACTATCACATCGCCACCCTGGCGGGCGATGCTCAATGCGGTGTTGCGGCCTAGACCACGACTTGCACCAGTAACGAGAGAAATGGTTGTCATGAAAGAGTTCCTGAATCGTTGAGCTTTTATCTTAGGAATTGCCGTACTAATCGGATTGCCTGATCATGTTGGCCCATTGCCTAATCGTTTTGTCGTAGAGGATCGAAGATCATAGGCATCATGTTTCTCTACGATTTCGCCTATTCTCGTCTCCCGAAGACAATGAACGCTCTTGCCCAATCTTCCTAATCGTGGACGCTGCTGCCGATCTATACATGAATGCCGGTGTGGCGGACGCATTGCTGCACGTGGCGCGACGCTATGCCGATGTGAATGTGAACCGCGAAGGCGTCGCGGCGACGCCCATCGATGGCGTGGTCATCCTGCGCGAGATGTTTCCATCGGCGCTTCAATATGCCATCACCAAACCATTGGTTGCCCTGGTCTTGCAAGGCCGCAAGCGGGTGACCATGGGCACGGAAACTCTCGAATTCAGCGCGGGCGAGTCCTTGCTGATCACGGCGGAAGTGCCCACGGTTAGTCAGATAGTCGCTGCCAGCAGTGCCACGCCTTACTACTCACTGGTCATGGAGCTGGACGCCGGAGTGATCGCGGACCTGGTTAACGAGATTGGATCCGCGTCGACCAAGCTGGGCCACGCCGCGTGCGTAGATCGTACCGAAACTGAAGTGGCTGACGTTGCATTGCGCCTGCTTCGATTGCTGGACAGGCCGGTCTCAATTGCCGTATTGGGTCGTCAACTTGTGCGTGAGCTGCACTATTGGCTGCTGGTCGGGCGACAAGGCAGCAGCATTCGCGCACTGGGAGTCAACGGCAGTCATGCCAATAGGATTGCGCGAGCCATTGCCGTCTTACGGAAGAGATTTGCCGAGCCCTTGCCCGTTGAGACGCTTGCCAAGGCCGCCAGCATGAGCCTATCGGCGTTTCACACGCACTTTCGCACAGTTACCACGCTTACGCCGCTGCAATTCCAGAAACAGCTCCGCTTGCTAGAAGCGCGCCGGAGACTGCTCGCGGAAGGGGCGGCGATTAGCACCACCGCTTACGCAGTCGGCTATGAGAGCGTGCCTCAATTCACGCGAGAATACGCGCGAATGTTCGGTCAGCCTCCCGGACGGAACATCCGCGAAGCGCGCGCTCAAGCCCATCCGGCTATGCCCAACAGTGCTGTCGATGGCGGCGTGACGTGGGGGCCAGAGGTGCGATCGCCCTCGCCAGAGTAATAGTGCCTGCGATCGGCATGATTGCGCCTGGCGCGCGGCTTGATGTCGCAATCTAAACCGGCGACCCAGGCGCTGTGGGGACTGATAGCCGCCAGCCTTTCCTGACCTCTGCGCTCACGCTTCAGATCATCCAGTCTATTCGTTTCTATTCGTTTGACAAGACAAGGAGCGCGGCTGCCTGAGCGCGACCGATTCGCCGGAGCCGATGCGAAAGGTATCCGGGAAACTGAACGCAATCGCCTCGCCGCAACTGAAACGATTGCGTCCCAATGATGATCTCCATCGATCCCGCGACCACGAAAATCATTTCCTGGCCCTCGTGCTTCCCCTCCACTTCGTCCGCATTCGTTCCTGGATAGAACAGGAAGGCCTCATACGATCCCACTGAACTGCCGTGCGAAAGCGGAAGAAACCGATGAGAACTGCTGTAGTCGTCGGTGGATTCCAAGTCCTTGGCTCGCGTAATCCTGATTTCCGATTCGTCCAACGTTTCGCCAAGTAAGCGCCCCATGGTGGTTCCCAGCTCATGAGCGAGCTGCGCCAGCATCGCGATGGATGGAGTCTTGACGTTGTTCTCAACTCTCGAGAGGTGTGCCTTGTTGACGCCGATTGCCCGCGCGAGGCCGTCAACCGTCATTCCCTTGGCTCGCCGAAGCTGGCGAAGTCTGGCGCCTAGTTGAAGACTGCTGGCGGAAAGAGTCGATTCGATCTGGGAGTTGGTCATTGAATGTGTGGCGGAGTACTTGAAATGTCCAGCAGGTTCCTATCAAGACACAATCTTAGGGTAAGTCCCACGTGTTGACCAATAAGAGAAAAAGCATACTTGTGGTCAACATGTTGACCAGATTGTTTGGACAGGACGCAGAGGAATTTATGGAAGAAAAGTTGCTGACACGTGCACGTGTCGACATGGAAATTTCCGAGAAGCTGGCGCCAACGCGGCACAGTGCACGGGAACGACTGGTTCTCGCTTGCCGGATGCTGGGCGCGCATGGCCACTGGTATGGGGGATTGGCTGGGCAAATCTCGACCAAAGGAGAGCGCGAAGGCACGTACTGGACCTTGCGTTTCGGGGTGGGGGCCGATGAGGCGACCTTGTCCGATTTGATCCTCGTCGATGATCAGTTAAACGTGTTGGAAGGCGGCAGTCTTGCGAATCCAGCTATTCGCTTCCATCTTTGGGTTTATCGCGCACGCCCGGATGTTCGCAGCATCGTGCATACCCATCCGCCTGCGGTGTCGGCGCTAGCGATGACCGGGCAACCGTTGAAAGTGGCGCAGATGGACGCAACCCCCTTTCATGAGAACTGCAGCTACTTGGCGGAATGGCCTGGATTGCCGATCAGCGATGGTGAGGGCGAGGCTATCGCTGCCGCCCTGGGTCCAAAAAACAAGGCGATTTTACTGGCACATCATGGGCTTCTTACGGCAGGGGTCAGCGTCGAAGAGGCGGCCGTACTCGCGATCTGGATGGAACAGGCAGCCCAGGCGCAACTGCGTGCCTCGGCGATTGGTCAGATTCGTGACATTCCGCCGGAGTTGGCGGCCGAGTCTCGCGATTTCCTGCTCAAGCCCGAGATCATCGACTTGACGTTTCAGTACTTCGCTCGGCGAGTCTTGAAAACGGATCCCGACTGCATAGCTGAGGCGGCTGCCGGTTGATCAAACACCACAAGGCACCGCAGCGGATGCAGCGCTCGATGCCTTATTGGGCTGCGTAGGAAAGTCGGGAACGTTGTCGAACCGTTGATCCACCGTTCATCGGTTGTGTCATGGCCATTACGTTGTTGGAACTCGAAGCGCGGTGAGCACGCGCCAACTCTCAGAGACTTTTGAAAGGGCATGCTATGGAATTTCAAGTTGTGATCTCAGGCGGAGGTCCGGTCGGAATGTGGCTGGCGTGTGAACTCAGGCTCGCCAACGTCTCTACGTTGGTCGTCGAGCAGACTGAGGAAATCGATCCGAACTCTCGCGCACTCACGATCCACCCTCGAACGATCGAGATTCTGGCGTCACGGGGCGCGCACGAGCAACTCCTTGCGGAAGGCGCTCGAATTCCGACGGGGCATTTCGCGCTGTTGAATAGCAAGCTGGACTTCTCCGCGCTCGATACACCTTATCCCTACACGCTTGCAATCTTTCAGGCACGTACCACCGCGCTGTTGCAGCAACGTGCGATAGAGCTGGGTGCTGTGGTCCGGCGAGGGCAGTGCCTCATGGGGTTCGTAGAGAGTGGGGAATCGATCATTTCCACCATCCATGGACCAAATGGCATGTACACCGTCGACTCGAGCTACCTCGTGGGTTGTGATGGCACGCGCAGTACGGTACGCGCCGCTGCCGGCATTGATTTTCCAGGAACGGCGTCCACGGTATTGGGTTGGCTGGGAGACGTCGAGCTTCGCAATCCTCCGTCAGAACCTGTCATTTCCGAGTGGAGTCTCAACGGTGCGGGGATGATAGTTCGCCTGGCGGATGGTCGCTACCGCGTCGTCGGAATAAATCCCCATGATGTGCGCACGGACTGGCCGGGAGAGTTCTCCATCGAGGAGTTGCGCGCCAATACCATTGCAATTTTTGGAACGGACTTCGGACTACATTCGCCGACCTGGCTGTCGCGATACAGCAATGCTAGTCGCCAAGCGACGACCTATCGAAAAGGACGAGTGATCTTGGCCGGGGATGCTGCACATCAGCACTTTCCGGCGGGAGGCGTCGGCTTGAATGTGGGGGTGCAGGATGCAATGAATTTGGGCTGGAAGCTGGCTGCAACGATTCATGGTTGGGCACCGGAGGGCCTGCTCGATACTTACCACGAGGAGCGTCACGCGGTCGGGCGAGACCTGCTGGAGCACACGCAAGCCCAAACCGCACTCATGAGCGCTTTCACCGTCGAGAATCAAGGACTTCGAGCCTTCCTTACTACGCTGATGGAGGAACGTCCCGAGATCGAGGTCTCGCTGACCAAGCGTTTGACGGGGTTGCATGTGGAATACTCGTCTCACGAAGGGCATCAATTGGTGGGAACGCGAGCCCCGGATCTTGTATTCGTCGGAGCGGAGGGGAGTCTGTTCTCCATGATGCGTGGTGGGCAGTACATTCTGCTCGACCTTTCCGCCAACGATGGGCCTTCGGCAGTCCAAGCCGCACATGTACGAAACGTCCATCCGCAACGGCGCTTCCACCGCGGATCAATATCCGGAGCGCACAGCGCGTGGTCGGGCGTGACCGCCGCATTGATTCGGCCTGACGGATACGTGGCATGGGCAAGCGGGCAAGAGCATCATCATCTGCTCGCCCGCGAACTCGATACGGTGCTGGCTTCCACTCTTGGCCAGACCGCCCGGGGGGCGCGAGCCATCGATTCGCCGCGTACGACGCATGCCTGACCGGTAGAAGGCGTTGTTCTATTGGCGCGCGTTTGAAGCGCGCATCACGTCCTCGCATATGAGGATCGATGATTCGGCTGGGCTTGCGGTCCTGCCCAACGATCTTGATCACCGATCGTGCTTCTCCAGCTTCCAGGAACCATCATGACGACCTTCCCTCTTGGCGCTCCCGAGCGAACAGTCCAGCTCAGCACCGATAACGACTTCCAGCTGTTGATTGGCGGGGAACTATCACCGGGCGATAGCCGCATGGATGTGGTGAATCCCGCGACCGGGAAGGTGGGCGCGACCTGCCCGCGAGGATCGGTCGCGCAGTTCGAAGCTGCGGTCGCCGCCGCGAAGACGGCATTCCTTCGGTGGAGCGAAACACCGATCGCCGAACGCCGGATCCTGCTGCACAGAATCGCCGACATCATCGACGCGAACAAATCCGAGCTGGCCAACTTGCTGACCCTGGAGCAAGGAAAGCCGCTCGCGGACGCGTCTTTTGAGATCGGTGGCGCCGCCGCCTTTTTTCGTCACATTGCCGAAGCGGCGTTTGCTCCGCGCATCCTGGAGGACAGTGATCAGCGTCGCGCGGAGTTGCATCGCAGACCGCTTGGCGTGGTGGCGGTGATCGTTCCTTGGAACTTTCCGATGTTGATCATGGCCTTCAAGGTGCCACCAGCTTTGCTCGCGGGCAATACGGTGATCATCAAACCGGCGGCGACCACGCCGTTGACGACATTGCGACTTGCCAGTCTGATCGCCGATGTTGTTCCGGCGGGCGTGATTAATATCGTAAGTGACGCAAACGATCTGGGCGACGTCTTGACCGGCCATCCGGACGTCGCGAAGGTCTCGTTCACAGGATCCACGGCCACCGGCATGAAGGTAATGGCCAACGCCGCTCGATCGCTCAAGCGGGTAACGCTCGAACTGGGCGGAAACGACCCTGGCATCGTTCTTGATGACGCTGATCCTTCCGCGATCGCAGACGACATTTACCGCGGCGCTTTTTTCAATAGTGGTCAGGCCTGCATCGCACTCAAGCGACTGTATGTGCCAGACGCCATGTACGAAGACATGTGTCGCGCGTTGGGGCGAGTCGCCGCCAGCACGGTCGTCGGAAATGGTGTGGACTCGCCTTCCAGTGTGAGTCCCCTACAGAACCGAATGCAGTATGAGCGAGTGAAAGGATTGCTGGCGGACGCGCGTGAACGCGGGCGCATTGTGGCTGGTGGGGACATACCCGAAGGAGGCGGCTACTACGTGCAACCGACCATAGTCGCGGCCGACCGAGACGACGGAATGCGATTGGTGAAAGAGGAGCAGTTCGGACCGATTCTTCCAGTGCTTCGATACCGTGACCTGGATGATGCGATTCGCAGAGCGAACGCAGGCGACTACGGACTGGGCGCCTCTGTTTGGTCTTCCGATCTGACACGGGCGGAAAAGGTGGCCTCGCAGTTGATCGCAGGTACCGTCTGGATCAATCAGCACATCGACCTGGCCCCTCATATCCCGCAGGCAGGTGCAAAGCACTCCGGCTTCGGTGTCGAACTTGGAGAAGAGGGCTTGCACGAGTTCACCCAGGTCCAGGTCATAAACATCAACAAGAGATGAATCGCCGCGCGGCGGCGCAGTCTGTCCAACCTCACATGGAGTTTTGATATGAAAAGTGAAATTCGAGCGATCAACCCCGCGAAGCTGCCCAAGTTGGCTTCGGTCATCTCTCATGGCGTCGTGGTTGAACGGGCTGGGCTGGTCTATGCGTCCGGGCAGCTTGCGTGGGACGAAAACGGGGATCTGGTTCCCGGAAGTCTCGTCGAGCAGTTCAAGCTTGCCTACGAGAATGTCGATCTTGTGCTCAAGGAAGCGGGTACGTCTCGCGCGAACGTGATCAACGAGACCATCTACCTTGTCGGCTACACGCCGGAAAAGGCGGGGGACCTGATGGGGGCGATATCCGCCGCGAGGTTACCGGGTGAAACGCCTCCGGCGAGCGTCGCCGTAGGTGTCGAGACGCTGTTCGCGCCCGGGTTTCTGGTGGAGGTCCAGGTCGTAGCCACGCTGTGATCCAGATGGCCACGCCGGGCAGTATCAACGGCTGGTCGCCATGCGAACGCCAAGGCCTACGAGCGCTGCACCCATCAAAGCGTCGATAGGCCGTTGGATGCGGGCGTAAACCGAGCGCACGCATCCCACAGAGAAAAAGGCCGCCAGCAAGCTCAACCACAAGGCGGTGATGGTGCCAACCAGGCCCACGACAGTGACGTAGAACCAAACGGGCGCACCGACTGGCAGCAAGGTCACGAAGAGCGTGGCAAAGAAGGTCGCTGTCTTCGGGTTGGTCATGCCCACGAGCAAGCCGCGCTTCCATGAATGACAGGCGGTGGCGGTGGCGGTTTTGATGACGAGACCATCTGTTGGTGCTTGCCTCCAAGCCGCCAGCAGCATGCGAATGCCCAGGTAAGTCAGATAGACCGCGCCCGCGATGCGAATGAGCTCATAGAGCCAGAACATTTCCTTGATGAGCAATCCGAAGCCAAGGATGGCTAACGTGGCCCATGCCGTGACGGCGCAGGCAATACCCAGGCCCACGAATACACCGGATCGCCTGCTATGGAGCGCATGCGACGTCACTGCTACAAAGTCCGGACCAGGGCTGGCGCACGCCAAAAGGACGATGCTGGCCAGCGTCACCAACTGGGGCAGATATTCCATTTGTTTTCCGCTATGAAGTTATAAGGGATGGCGACCGAATTTAAGCGATGATGGAGCGCTGCGCCAGAAGTCCCTACCTGTGCAGTGCCGGCTAGATGCGAGTTGCATCTGCACATGCCGCCCTCATGCTCTGTCCGCCGTTTTTAACGGTGGGGCGATCGGATTCGGTGGCGACGAGCGGATCAGCACTGCCAAGGCAAGTCCGAGCACACTACACCAGAAGACCAAATAGTATCCGCTGATCTGCGCCGCCACCTGAGATTCACGGTTGAGCACTTGGGCAACGCCCGCCAAGCCCGATGCCGCACGCTCGATCACTAGCGGGTCTCCTGCGGGAAGGTAGGTGCTTAGCGTCGCGCGGCTGATGTCGCCGGCGATGCGCAGCCACGCAGACATGATTGTTCCGGCCGCCACGGGCATCAGCACACGTGCGATGGACACATAAGCGCCCAGTGCCACGCCGTGTTGCGGATTCAGATTGGTGACAAACGCGGCGATCAGTCCAATCAACATGATGCTTTCCCCCAGCGATTGCAGAATAAGCATCGTGATGAACTGGTCTACTCGCCAGTCGTGACTGATATGCGTACCCGACCACGCCGTGAGGGCAATAATAATCAGGCCACATATCATGAGCAGTCGAGGTTCCGCACGTCTTCCGAGGTAGATCGCAATAGGCGTTGCAGAAAGATATGCGGCGAAGGCAATCCACGTGGCGCTGCTGGCCTGCATGGGTTTCAAACTTCCCATCTGAGACAGGAACGTCGGAATCAACAACGACGTAGGTGTCATCAGCACCCCGAACAAGCACGCGATCACCAGGCAGATACAGATGTTTCGATTGCTGAAGGCAGCCAGGCCAGCAAAAGTGTCCTTAAGGATTGCAGTGCGTATCACCGCCGCGCACAACAGAATGGCGCCACCCAACAGCGCGGACATCACCAGCCCGGAATCGTTCCAACCCATGCGCTCGGCGGGTTCGATGCCGATGAATAGCAGCACCAGCCCCGTGCAGAACAGGGCCATACCAGCCCAGTCGGCTTCGCGCAATTGTTGGTGTTCGATTAGTGTCAATGGCATAGCCTTCCATGCCAGCAATGCGATTGCCGGACCTACAAGCACCGTCGGCCAATACACCCACTGCCAACTGATCTCCTCTACCAGGAAACCTGATACGCCGTACCCTGCGTCCATGCCGGTGGAGACCCGCAAGCTGTAGGCAGCCATGACGATCAGCCAGAACCGCGGATGCACGCTTCGCAGCGCCAAGGAAATGGTCAGCGGCAAGTAGATGCCCAGGCACAGTCCTCCAATACCGTGCAGCGCCAGCAGCACGGGATAATGATGGGCGAATATGGGAATCAATCCGGCGACTAGGCCAAGCAGCAGGCTGGGCCCAACCAACACCCGAGTTGGGCCGATAACTGATGCAAGCCAGGGAACGATCGGCATGGTGACAAGTTGCGCACCATTGAGCGCCGTGCCCAGCCACGCCGCTTCCAACACGTCCAGGCCAAACTGCCCGCGTAAGTCGGGCAATGCTGCCGAGAACAGTCTTCCCTGCAATGTGGTGAGTACCGCCCCGAGAAAAATGGCCGCCACTGTCAGCAAAGGCCGAGGACGGACCGTATTGGACCAGAGGCCGGAAACTCGCATGATCAACGCCCTTCGTTCACAGCGATGGCGACCGGCTGCATCAATGGGACGGTCTGTGCCGCATAGGGTGCTACGGCCTTGCCCCGGGTGTCGATATTGACCTCGGTCGACATGCCAGGGCGCAGTCGTTCAAGCGCCTGCTGTCGGGGGTCCAACTCGATGCGAACCGGAATACGCTGTACCACCTTGGTAAAGTTTCCCGACGCGTTGTCCGCAGGCAGCAGGGCTGATTCAGCTCCGCTCATGGGAGCAATCTCGCCGACGCGGCCGCGAAACGTGCTGCCCGGCAGACCATCAACCGTCACCAGCACAGGCTGCCCTGGCGCAACGCGAGCGAGTTGGGTCTCCTTGTAGTTGGCAATGACGTAGGCCTTCGCCGCGGGCACGATGGACACGATTTGCGTGCCGTTCCCCACTAGGCTGCCCACTTGCACATGGCGTTTGCTCAGCATGCCATCAAAGGGGGCGACGATGCGTGTGTAACTGAAGTTGCGCTTGGCGGTTTGTACGGCGGCCATTGCCGCACTGACGCCCGCCGTTCGAATCGCACGCTGCCCTTGCAGCACCTCGAGGGATCTGCTTGCCATGTCTGCCTGGGCGACGGCGGCATCGCGCTGGCTGACCGCGTAATCGAGATCTGCTTGTGCGCTCTCGTATAGCTGACGTGAGAGCGCGCCGTCTTTAACCAGGTCGGCTTGGCGTGCCGGATTGTTACGATGCTGGCGAATCCTGACTTCTGCTGATCTGACGTTGGCCTGCGACTCTGCCATGCGGGCGCGCTGCTGTGCAATTTCGCCGTCGAGGTTGTCCAGCGTCGCTTGCGCCTTGGAGAGATCCGCCTCCGCTCCCATCACGGCCAACGCATAGTCGCCTGCGTCGATCTGTGCAATCAGATCGCCTGCTTTTACGTATTGGTAATCGCCGGCAGGCAGCGCCTCGATATAGCCTGAAACCTTGGCGCTCAGGACGGCAAAATCGGATTTCACATAGGCATTCTGCGTCGTCTGCACGGCTCTGCTGCTGGTCCAATCACGCCATTGGGTCGTTGCCAGTACCACCAGGGCGATGATCGCGGCGCATCCCAGCCAAGGAGCGACGCGGAGGGCCAAGGCTCTACTTTGATTCAAGTTTTCCTGTGTGTTCATCGCTGTTTTCGTGCAAGGTTAATCGTGGTGTCGGCTGCGTCAAAGCCACCGCCCAGGGCGCGGTTGAGTTCCGCATCCAGGATTAGCGCGCGCGTCTGCAAATCCAGTTTCCGTTCGCGCTCTCGCAGCAAGACGTTCTGCGCATTCAACACCGTGAGGTAATCCGTCAAGCCGGCTTGATATTGCTTTTGGGCGAGATCGAATGCGGTCTGTCTCGCCGACAGGGTTCTCGCTTGGGCCGAGGATTGAGGCGCCAGCGCTTCAAGCGAGACGAGCTGATCCGCCACGTCGCGCACGGCGCTCAACAAGGTCTGGTTGTAGGTTTCGATCGCCGCGTCCAGCTCTGCTGCTCGCCCCTTGTACCGGGCACGTAGCCGACCTGCGTCAAAAATGGGCAACGTGATTGCGGGCTCGATAACATAGGTCCGACTGCCTGCGTTCAACCAGTCGGACAGCCCCACTGACAGACTTTGTCGCGCGAAACCAGCAAATGCCCGCAGACTGATGTTTGGATAGAACTCTGTTCTGGCACCTTCCACGTCCTGGGTAGCCGCTTCCACCCTCCATCTGGCGGCCACCAGATCGGGACGATGACCGATCAGCGCCGCCGGCACCGATGCGGGCAGCGGGCTTTGCGCGACTGACGTCGTGCGCGGCTTTGCTTCTGAAAGAGCGTCGATTGGTAACCCTGCCAATGCCGAGAGCGCATTGCGTTGCAACGCGATTTGTTCTGTCAGACGGAGAATGTCGCCTTCTGTTGCAGGCAGATCACCTTGGGCTTGCTGGTATTGCACCTCCGTATCCAGACCGGCCCGGACCCGCCGGTCGACGACTCGCAGCGTCTGGCTACGCAGCGCCAAGGCCTCTTTCGCCAGTTCCAGCGTGGATATTGAATGGGCGAGTTCGAACCAGGCTCGGACTATGCGGCTGGTCAGCATCAATCGCGCTGCCTGAATTTCGACGTTACGAGCGGAGGCCTCCCCCAGCGCGGCTCGCAGTGCGGCGCGTTGACCGCCCCAAAAGTCAAAGGTGTACTGAGCCTCAACGCCCAAGGTGAACGCCGATCCATAGTTGCCGGCGAGCGGCGGGCCTGCGTCGTATTCTTGGGCATATCGTTTGCGCGCCGTGCTGGCGTTCGCATTGATCTTCGGCCAGGATTGCGCGCCTACCTGTTCTGCCATGGCTGCGGCTTGTTCCATACGAGCTTGTGCCAGACGTAGATCCGGGCTTTGCTCCAGCGCCCGATCAAGAAGGTTATTCAGGTTCGGATCCTGGTAGCGCTCCCACCAACGGACGGGCGGCCATTCATCCGTCGATTCGCCGGTCGCTCCGACGTCTGCCGGGCCGGTCATGGATGCCCGGGGCTCGGTGTCCAAACCCTGCATTCCCGCGCAGCCCGCAAGACACCCCGCAATCAAACTGATGAACAACACATGCTTCATTTCTAACCTAACATCGTTAGATGGAAAGCCTAATGATACACTAACACTGTTAGGTTGCACTTTTTACAGAGAAATCGTGGCGTGAAAGCACCAAAAATCCAACGAGAAAAGGTCATTGAAGCCGCACTTGCACTGCTGGACCGGGAGGGCCTTGAGGGACTGACTCTACGCAAGCTGGCTCAGGCGTTGCAGATACAGGCGCCCTCGCTGTATTGGCATTTCGAGAGCAAGCAAGTGCTGATCGACGGTATGGCTGACGCCTTGGTTCAAGATGTGGCGCGTGACCTTCCAAGACGGCAGTCGTGGGATGAGCGAGTCAGGTGGATTGCAGTAGAACTTCGTCGAGCCTTGCTGCAGCACCGTGATGGCGCTCGCGTATTTGCGGGGACGTATGTCGTTACCGACAATGTGCTTCGCACAAGCGAAGCCTTGATCTCAGCCTTTGTTCAGTCAGGCGCAGGTGCGCAACTCGCCGCGACGTATAGCTTCAGCGTGACTTATTTCGTGCTGGGCTTCGTGATGGAAGAGCAGGCGTTGGGACCTGGCAGCATGCTTGATCTGGCATCACGAAAGCAGGCTTTCTTCGAGCTGGCGAAAGAAAAATTCCCCAATAACTGGGTGGCCCGCGATGCAATTTTTTCGGAAGACTTCGACGGGCGTTTTTCGGTCGGCTTAGATCTGCTGATCAGCGGGGCGCGGCAAAACATAGCGGCAGCGCTGGCGGCCAACAGCCAACAGCGCTGATCTTTAACGGAGCCGTCTTATGCACATCGATAGCAGCCGATTCCCTTTGGTCTGGATGTCCTCTTGTGGACCGTCCAATTGGGAGCCGGAACTCAATGCATTGTTAAGCCGGGGCGAACCCTTCTTGTTACTGACGCGCGACAGGCCCGATCGGGAACACGACGCCGATGGTCGGGACCGGAAGCGATTAGCCCTTTGGTTTAAGAGCAATCGCGATCAGTTGAAGCGCGTCTGCGCGGGCAGCATTGTGATCGTATCGAGTGAAGTGATTGCCCTTCCCTTGCGTGCGTTAGTGGTCCCGCTGGGCAGAGCGTTCGGTTATCCCGTCAGAGTCACGACAGAGGATCGTCTCGGCGCGGAGATCGCCACTCTGCTCAAGCAGTTCTGATGCGAGGCTGTACTGCCGTCTTCGAGATCCAACGAGCCAGATGCGTGGCGTAACCAATCGCCGCCACCTCATGTTCTTCAGCGGAAAGCTGGTCGGCTCGATAGAGAACAAAGGGCTCGCACCATTTCAGTCCGCAGCGGTTTGCAGTGGCGCGCAATGGCGCTAAAAGGTCCGTCATCGCGAACAGGTTGCGCCCTTCTGGTGTGTAGGCGTCCGCCGCTGCGCCGGCAGTGGTCGCGACCATCAGCGGAGTGCCCTCAAGCCGCTGACCCTCGGACTCATAAGCGAGATAGAACATCCGCGTAAGAACGGCGTCCTGCCACTCTTTCAGCGATGCTGGGGTTGAGTACCACTGGATTGGAAATTGCAGCACGATCCGATCGGCGGCTAGCAATCGGGCCGCCTCGTGTTCGCCATCGCGTAAAAGGTCGATTCCTTCCGGGTAGGCAGCAGTCATGTCGACCACCTCGACGCCGGGCAACGCGGCGGCGGCTTTGGACAGAACGGTGTTTGCCTTTGAGCGGGTCAGGTCAGGATGGAAAAGGAGCAGAAGGGTTTTGGACATCGCCGTCTTCAAAGTGGGAATGAAGCGATGATGTCGGTATCCATAGAATCAATCCAATTGATTGTTCGTCTTTTCAGTTATCCGTTTCATGAATTTGCGTTCCCTTGACCTGAACCTGCTGGTAATTCTCGACGCGCTTCTGGACGAGGCGCACGTCAGCCGAGCGGCTGACCGCCTGTGCTTGTCCCAACCCGCAGCGTCCGCCGCGCTCCAACGTTGCCGGCATCTGTTCGGCGACGAGTTGCTGGAACGGGGGCGCGGAACCATGCGTCTGACTCCCAAGGCGGAGTGCCTGCGCGCACCGTTGAAGTCCCTTTTGTCAGACGTGGCCGATCTTGTGGATCCGCCCGAGGTGCCCCTTATCGACGTCCGTCAGTCGCTACGCATTTCGATCGCTGACTATCCGGCCGTGTTCGTGATTCCCAGATTGCTGCGGGCCCTCGGCGAAAGCGCACCTGGGATTGACTTGGTGATCCAGCCATGGCGTGGCGCCGAGGCCGCTCGCGCCGCGCTCATCGGGGGAGCAACCGACATCGCAGTTTCGGTATTTCCCGGCGAGGATGAGGACATCCATTCTAAGAAATTGCTGGAAGAAAAGTACGTCATCGCGCTCCGTCGCGGCCACCCGGCCTTACCGGACTTCGACCTCGACCGCTGGCTTGCCTACCCGCACATTCTTGTTTCCGGCCGAGGCGAGGCTCGCAGCCCGCTTGACACGCAGCTCGCACGGATGGGGCGCAAGCGCCGCGTCGGGGTGGTGCTGCCGTCGTTCGGCATGGTCCCGGATTTGCTGCGCGGCTCGAACATGATCGCGATGTTGCCCTCGCGCGTCGTGCCTGCCGCCGGCGACCTAGCTGTTTTGCCGCCGCCGATTGCTGTAAGCGGATTTCCTTTGCATCTCGCTTGGCATCGGCGCAGGGATAGAGACCGGGCGCTGCAGCACGTTGCAGGTTTGCTGGCATGGCTGTTGGCGTAGCGTCAATCGTAAGCTGCTGCTTCCGGCCGGGTCCCATGCCATTGCCGGAGGCCGCTGGCGCGTCTCGGGGGCTGCATCAAAATCTGCTGAGGCAGTCAATACGCCCGACAAGTGAAAATGGGAAATAAAGTCGGTCGCGATCGGCCCGGGTAACCCAATGATTTTGAACGGCATCCAGGATTAAACAACATGGGTCAAAGTCGGTCGCAAAGTCCCTGCCGCCCGGGTTCAATCTGACCGAGATGCGAATCGAAATGTCGTACGGCCTCTTGCCGCATGCAGGCCGGCGAGGCCTAGCGCCGCCATGGTGGCCGCTTTTGGCCAAGAGCCGCCCCTTGATGATTGTGTCTCGGCCGACCGGTTCAGGATGAACCCGGTCATACGTGGTCGATGGCCTGAACGGCCGCTGCGACGATAGCCCTGCATTCGATGGTCCGCGCCTCGTACGCCCGTCACACCACCGCCACCGGTCACTCACCCCAGGCCCGCTAGAGCTTGGCATTTGAACGACCTGTCGCGCCAGAGGTGATTAATGGGGCGGACCCGAAGCTGATGTTGACCTCCTCGTGGCCATATAGGTTGGGAAACCTTCTTCTATGCGGCCAATTTCCTTGGACCATGCTGCAGATGCGTCCGTCCGAAGAGGGATTTCAAGTCACCGTCTCGATGTGCCAGCCCTGACTAACGAGGGCCTCACGTACCTTCTGCGGGACACGACTCTCATTTGCAGCAAGACATAGCAGGGTCGTTGGACGTGACATCGCCACGTAGAGGTTCCGCATCTGCGCCTGCTGAGTCTTCGGAAGCTTTGCTAGCGCCTTTGACGGCACACCTGCGATGTACTCGAGCCCGAGGGCAACATCGAACTTGCGACTGATGCCACCATAGGACTCGAGCACCAGCGAAGCTGAATGCGTCTCCCCCTTCATGCTTGCGACCGTCCCTAGTCCAAACCGGAGAGACCTTCCTTGGTGAAGAGCTTCGCACGTGGTTGCTACAGGAGTAGCCGCAGCGGTCGCAACTTCGGGCTCGGCAAATACCCTCAACGCCTTGAATGCGTCAAGTTCGAGCGCCTCTGGAAGATAGGGCTTAAGCCCTTCGTACAGAAGCTGGAAGAGAACTGCGCGTTGGTCGTTTGAACAAAGCCGCTCACCGAACAGGGTCAACTGGCGGGTCAGCGCGTCTATACGACCCGTAGGCGCGAACGCGCTGGCGGCTCTTGGCAATGCGCGCCCGTCACGGAGGTCCTTAGCTAACGGAGCATCCGCATCACGAAGCACTAGAAGCAAGGCCCTACGGACATCGGAAACTCGCGCACTGAGTGAGGTGTCTTGAAAAGACTGCTCCGCATCTCCGACCAGGCTCCAGAAGTTTCCTGAGCGCATGCCCTTGCTGGGCAGCCCATCTCCATAGACCGGCCAGTAGTCACGTAAATGACGCCCAGCCAATTGAGTGGTCTCGCCCGTTTTTCGAGCACACATCGCCTTCACATCACGTGTGCTGACCTCAGCTTCGCTGAGGCGGTCGATGACGGTTCGTCCGAAGTGCTGGACGACCTTTGTGACGTCATCGGCCGCGTATAGGAATAGAGTGAGAGCTTGGGTATCAGCCCCTTCACCAACCACGGCAGCGCCACTCATTCGCACCCTGCCTATGGCGTGCGCAATTGCTCCACCGAACCGCTTGCTAGTACTGATGCAACCGTAGTTCTGGCGCGGAAATGTGAGCAAGTCAACGTTTTCCTCGTCCGACAGAATCTTCTGGTCGACGTCTCCGAACCTCTGCATTACGGACTTCGAATCAAAGATGCGGTTCAGGAAGGACTCTTGGTCCCACGAGGTGTCCTGCATCTCGTCGATGAACACCATGGGGAAGCGTCGATGCACGACGTCGGTAAGGTGCGGGCACGTTTGGAGTGCCAAGTCTGCATACGCGAACATGTCGCGATGCCGAAAGATACCCAGGCTGGTGAGTTGCTTCTTGAGGCTGACCAGGGATTGATAGGACTGCGTGTGAGTGGCCGGCAGCGCACCGCTCTCGACATTCACCGTAAGCGCTGCCGTTCTGTAAAACAGCGACGTGGCGATGCCATCGCCATTGTTCTGGTTCTTCAGGAAATAACGCAGCTTGGAGAACTGACCCAGCTGCAACCGGGCCAGAGCCTTCTCAGCGAACACTGAATCGTCGATGACGTCGACCTTCTGCGCCAAGCTTCGCAACATCGGCATGGCGAAGAACTGATTGACGAAGCTGTGAATGGTTCCGATAAAGTGAGGGTAGCTAAGCAGTTGCGCTCCGTCCGCCGTCTCCGCAAGGCGCCGAGCAATTTCATCACGTGCGACGTTCGTGTGACTCAGCACGCAAATGCCTCGTCGCGTATGGGGCCACTTCTTGGCGAGCAGCAGCAACTTGGCCGCGAGCAGCGACGTCTTCCCGCTGCCTGGCACAGCGTTGAAATCGCGAGAATTGTTCTCGAGCAGCGCGCAGCGGCGCTCGCTATCGTCGAAGTTCAAGTCCTTGGCCAACGTCGCCAGCTCGGCTAGGTCTTCGGGTTGGATTCTTACCGTATTCACACGCCTGCTCCCTCAGTTCCCTTTGCTGCCTCGGTGCCAGGTGGCGTCGGATTCGCGGGCTGAGTAGCTACTAACTGAGCAGATGCAGCAACGGCAGGCGCGGAAACCTTCGTAACCTTCAGGACAGAGGGAATTGCCGATGGCACGGCCGGAACCGCCGGCGGAGTCGAAGGCCACGGCGGACTGGGGATGGATGCGACAGCTCCCGCACCAACTGGCACCGGCGAAGGAAACACCACCGCTGCTCCTGGCACCAAGGGAGTTGCCACTGCGGCCGGCACGGCCACACCGGCTGCCGCAACGGGTGCAGCCGCGGATTTCGTAGCGGGAGCGCTGGTCAGGTGGGCAAGCGCAGTCTGCAGATACGGAGGCAGCTTCGTGAATAGGCCTTCTCCCTCACCATACGCGCCGGTGCAGACTAGGTAAGCAGCGTACTGTGCGGCGATCGCCTTCGAGGCTTCTTTCACCTTGAGCGGCCGGTAGATGATTGAGGCGAGCTCGTCCGGGGCATGCCCAGCTTCCTTGAGCTTGGCCCAACTCACCTTGGCAGCCGCGAGCGTATCGACCTCATCCTGCTCGTCGAGACGCTCCTCGCGGGAATCGGCCCTCACTGCAAGCGTGATTGCAAGATACATAAGTTCCGCGCAGCCATACAGCGCGAGGTCGTACTCTAGAGTCCAACGGTCTGAGACACAAACGATCGTCTTACCACCTTCCGCGCGGTCCTTCTTGTTCTTCACCAGCGTAGCCATCTCCGACGCGGAATAATCCGAGTCGAAGCGTTTGCCCTTTGCGGGTGTCGGCACGTAAGACTTGGCAACGTCGGGAACGATGTCTCGGTCGGTCAGGCAAACGACCGGAATAGGGATATCCGGTCCGCCTCCCTCGCGCTGCAAGATGCGGGCGTAGTGGTACAGGCCGGTGTGACCGACGTTAACCATCGACACGCCGTGCTTAGAAAACGACCGGCCGCACATCTCCGCGATGGCAGGGAGCAAGATGGCTTCTGCGGGCCCCTCTACCATCATGACGCCACGCGCAAAGAAGAGGTTGGCCTTCGTGGCGTCGATAAACCGGCGCAAGAACGAGTAGTCTGTGCGCTTGAGCTTCGTCTTCCCCGCTGCCAGCGGGAAAGTCTGGCTTTTGTGCACAAGCGTCATATCCTCGATGCGCGCAGTTGACACCAACGATGGGCTATGGGTCGTCATGATGACTTGAACCCTCTTGTCAGCCTGGTCCACGTTCGAATGCTCGTTCAGGAGATCCATGACCCGGTCTTGCAATTGAGGATGGAGGTGGGCCTCGGGCTCCTCGACGAGCAGCAGCGCCAGTTCCTCACCATCGCGCAGCAGAACTAGTTCCGTAGCCATGAACAGGGCATTGTTGTAGCCAAGGCCACGGGCACATCGCGCATCGGGATGGATATGCGCACCCGGAAGCAGCGATAGCTCAAACTTCTCCAGGATTGGCGACAGCGCGAGGTCAGGGACGATGCGAATGCGGGACTGGAGGTCGTCTCCGGAAAACGCGAACTGGCTGAGGTAGTTGTCGTTGATATCCTTCTCGACGCCTTTCACGACCTCATGCTCGCTAAGGTGATGCTGTGCAAAGGCCATCAGACCAACCAGCCGCTCTGGAATTTCTTTGGGCGAGGCCTTGTCGAAGTCGTTCACCTCCTGGCCAGCGATGTCGTTGTGTACACCCAAAATTTGAGAAAGGCGTGATTGCCGACCCGGGCGTAGGTCTGCTTCGGCGTCGCGCAGCGGCTTCAAATAGGTCGCCCGCACTAGTTCTCTGACCGCGTGGCCAACCTCCGGGCCAGTCCCGTTCGTTCCGGTCCGAACGATGGTGTCTACCCGAGCCCTCTTTGTCGCCTGAGGCGGGTGATAGCGCGCTTCGAGATGAAGGATAAGCGAGCAGGTGCCGTCTTTCTCAAGCGTTAGCCACTCAAGGACTGAGGCCTCCTGGTCAGGATTTAGGCCGCACAGTGTGGCTTCGATGTTGAGCGTGTGCGCACGGTCATTTCCGTTGATGTGGAAATCCTGCTCGAAGAGCCGGACGGGCTCGTAGCTGGTGGTAAGTAGCACCTGGCGGATGGAGTCAACGATGCACGTCTTGCCCGCGTCGTTTTCACCCACCAGGATATTGAGCCCAGGATTGAGTTCCCAATCAAGTGCTGGCGCAGACGTGCCGTTCCCGAACGCGCGGTAGTTCCGCGCGCGTATGTGTTTCAGATACATGCTCACTCCTTCGCTGGGTCACCACGTCGTTGCCCGCGTAGCTGAGTCTGACGTTCGCGGGCGCTTTTTGTAACATGATGCTAACGCATCTGCCACGACGGCCGCGCCGACGACGTGCACCGCTCTCGTTGAGAGGAACTACTGAAAAGGGGCCTGCGGCTGCTTGATAGCACTCAGTCGACTAAATGAAAGCGTCGCGGCGACTTGTACAGGACGGACTGTGCATCGTGCGGCGATGCTGGCTACGTCCGCCGTGCCTTCGATGCCAGCCGTCCGCGGGACGGTGGCCCCGGCTCACTCGATGATCGCAGTTGTACGGAGACCGAGAATCAGCTCAACCAGGACGAGTGACCAAGAATGCTGCACAGCGGACATCGAGCCACGAGGCGTCAACGGCAGCAATGGGTCGAAAGCGGCCAGTCGTCGACGACCGCTATCCCCAAGTGCACTCAGACGCGCAGGTCCGAAACCCGGCCGGACAGAGCCTGGTGCGCCCCTAGCTAATCGGAGGCACCCATAAGAGAGCCGCTCTGCGGCCCCGCGCATGCTTTAACAACCGATGAGTCCATCTTCGCTACGCAATCAGTGACGATCTGGTTCGTTCCGGTTGCGACCGACTTTACTTTTCGTATTTACAAGAACTTCACGGCTGCCAAGATAGATGGTCGTCAGCAGCGGATTGAGGAGACCATCCACCGCTATCTGGCGGCGCTCGATACAGCGGACCGAACGCAACCTGTCGAGATCGAGGTCAGGACCAATCGGCTCAGTGACAAGATCGAACGTCTGCGCAAATAAACGCGCACGTTGGATGACGTCAAGGAGAGGCTCAAAAGACAGTCTAGGCGGTCAACTGTCAGTGACCGACCTGGAGGCCCGCTCGATGGCTACCAGCGGCCGGGGCTCGGAGATGGTCTGCTATGCAGATGGTTGTCGAAGCCAAGCACCATCTGATCGTCGCGCACGAAGTGACGAACCGAGGACATGACAAGGACTCATTGGCATCGATGACACAAGCCGCGCGGTAGGCGATGGGCAAGAAGCGATTGCGTGCGATTGCAGATCGCGGCTACTACAGCGCGCCGCAGATCAAGGTATGTGCGGAGACAGGTATAGATGCGATCTTGCCCGAACCCACAACGTTCAATGCCAAGGCCGTAGGCCGCTTCGACCGTTCGGACTTCATTTACGTCGCGAAGGACGATGAGTACAGTGCCCTGCAGGCTAGCGCGCCATCCACCGGTTTACGCGAGAGGAGAATGGTCTTCAATTGCGGCGCTACTGGAGTAGTGCCTGCCCACGATGCGCTATAAAGGAGCGATGCACACCTAGCGCGTTTCGGCGTATCAGTCGATGGGAACTTGGGGCCGAGCTTGAGGCGGCGCAGCGCCGACTAGACCGACTGCCAGGTTGGATGAAGGTGCGGCGACACACGGTGGAACCTGTGTTCGGCACGTTCAAGCATTGGATGGGCTATACCCACTTCCTAACTCGTCGCTTGGGCAATGTGAGCACGGAAATGAGCTTGAATGTACTGGCCTATAACCTCAAGTGGGTCATGCGCATCCTAGGCTTCCAGCAAACGATGAAAGCGATGCTGTCGATAGGGGGCTGAGCCCATCTGGTGACCCATAACGCACCTCAGGCCCTATCCGGGCCGCCCAAACGGTTTGAGTGAGCCCCGCTTCGAAAACAGTAAAGACCGCCCGAGGTGATGCGGTCCTGTCCCGCGTAGAAAGCTAGACCACCAGCATAACGGCCAGAACCAGACATAGCAGCGCGACGTACGCCTTGGCATGGATGGCGTCGGGAATCTTGCCGATCCACCGCGACGCAACCCGAATGCCCAACCACAAGCCCGCGACAAGAACCAGGCAGGCGCGTAGGTCGATGTAGCCGATATGCCATGCGCCCAGCGGCGCCACATTCCAGGCAAGCAGCACGTAGCTCGCGGAGCCGACCACCGCCATCGGCAGCGACAAGGGATTCGCCGCCGCGGTCGCGGCCGTCATGCTGGCGCCACGCCTGCGCATCAGTGGCACTGTCATGACGCTGCCGCCCACGCCCAGAAAGGCCGCGATTGCGCCAATCGTCGTCCCTGCGGCGGCAGTCCCCAGCCTATCCAGCGGGCGAGTCCGTGCCTTGGCTTCCTCGGTGAAACCGGGTCGCAGCAGACTGTCAAGAATCGTAAGCCCCAGATAGACGATGAAGGCCCAGCGCACCCAGGCGCCGCTCAAGGCCATCGCGGCGGCCGCGCCCGGCACGGCGCCCAGCGCAACGTAGCCCAGCAGCGGCCGCACCTGGCTCCAGGGTACGGTGCCAGCCTTGTAATGACGCAGCGTAGCCATGCTCGCGCCGAAGATCATCACGCAAGTCGAAGTGGCGACAGCGATGTGCATAGCCGAGCCTCCCACATCGCTTTCGGCACCATAGGTCGCAAGCAGAACCGAGTAAAGGACGGGCACGACGACGAACCCGCCGCCGAAGCCGAACAGCACGGTTGTCACACCGGCGAGGACACCGAAGAACCCCAGTAACAGATACATGGAAAGCCGTTTTCTTTGCAAAAGATCACGATAACTGCGCAGGCAATGGCCTTCATTCGATAATTGGTCAACAATCCTTTTATTTCGGCCATTGAATTATCATGCAGAACGTCTCCCTCGCTGATGTCGACGCCGTGGCTCGGCCCCTGCTCGCCATCTGCACCGACTATCCGTCAGGTACGCTGCTGGATATGCACACGCACCGGCGCGCGCAGGTGCTCTATGGCATGACGGGCTTGATGGAGGTTGAAACGGACGATGGAGCGTGGGTGGTTCCACCGTACAGCGGCGTGTGGATTCCGGCGGGCAAGCGTCACCGGGTGCGCATGCAGGGGGTGAGCACGCGCAGCCTCTACATCGAGCCGAACGCAGCACCGCGACCGACGGCGCACTGCGAACCGCTGGTCATCACGCCGCTGCTGCACGAGCTGCTGCTGGATTCTCTGGCTCTGCCTGCTCTCTACGATGAGCAAGGGCGCGATGGCGCCCTGGTGCAACTGCTGCTGTTTGAGGTGCGGCAGGCGCAGACCATGCCGCTGTTCGCACCCATCCCGCAGGACCGCCAGCTTGCGAAACTGTGCAAGGCGTTCCTGAAGACGCCCAGCCTGCAGGCGACGCCCGAGGCGTGGGCGCAGAATATGCACAAGAGCCTGCGCACCTTCACGCGGCTGTTCCGGCTGCAAACGGGCATGAGCTTCGGCGCATGGCGACAGCAGGCATGCCTGCTAGCAGCGCTGCCCCGACTGTCGGCGGGGCAGTCGGTCACGAAGGTGGCGTTGGATCTCGGCTATGACAGCTCCAGCGCGTTTTCGACCATGTTCCGCAAGCGGTTGGGCCAAGCGCCAAGCGCCTTCATCCGAGGCGGCCGGACGGGGGCCCCTTCATGAAATCTAGCCGGTCGTTTCTTCCGTCGGGGCGCGGCGGCGGCTTCAGTAGGATCGGCTTTTGCGTCCCCCACCACCTCATTCACGGATTGCTGCGTGCTTCGGCAGCAACTGATTTAAGAGAAGCCATTTGAAGCGGTGCTTCGAGAGACTGTCGGGGCGACAACGCCCGATGACGCGCTAGAAATGCTTGCTCGAAACGGGCAAGCGCTTCCTTAATTCATGGGTCAACGGCTAATCAGTGCGCTGCCATCACGACTGGCGGTTACAAACTCGCGTGAAAGTCCGTTCTTGGCCGGGAGCTGGCTTGACTTCAACGCTAATTGGCATGCTCTCGGTCGCGCGAATGGCGCTTCTGAACTGAGCGTCCAGGCAGGACCGGATTTCACTCAGGGGCGGTTGCGTAGGGATGCGCCGGGATACGCATCGGCGGTTCGGCTAACAGATCCAGGATTTCGTCCTCGAGCTCGTCGGCAAGCGAGCTGTTTTCATAGCCGTCGCGAGCGCAAATCAATATTTTCTCGGACCCGTTAATGAAGTCCACAAAAGCTCGGACTTTGCTGGAGTCACCGTCCGATGTGCATAGATTGTTTTTCGGCTCTGCGGTCGAGTGACCGAAGTGGGGCGCAATTTTCTGTTAAGCGGCCATTGGTCGAATTGCTGCATCCGTCAAATGCAAAGTGTGAACCGTAGCCAGAAGGGCCTCCTGAAATTTGGCCGTGGCGACAGTCAGCGGTCTGTCAACTCTCCGAGCTATATATCTAGAAATCGCCAAATCTTTAACTGGGCCGCCCGAAAAAACTCCTCGTTTGATATCAGCGCCAATACCAGAATACGGGGAAATATGTGCTCCCACTCCGCGTCGCACGAGGTCCTTCGTGATGGCTAGTCCGTCGGCTTCCGCAATGACGTTCAGAGTGATGCCAAGTCGAGACGCTTCACTGTCCAGGTATTGACGTACCATTTGCCGCGAACAAGGTTGAATAAGCGCTTGATGTGCAAGATCGTCAAGGGTGCAGCATTCCGATTCCCCCGTCCCTTTTGAACCTACGGGCCGAACGACCCACAAATCCTCAACACACAGGGGAACGCTGATTAAAGGAAAGTCGGCACCTCTCATCAAGATGGCGATATCCAACCGGTCACCGAGAAGATGATCCTGTAAGTCACTGCTCAGTCCTTCTCGGAGCTCAAAGCGTACATCTGGATAGGTGCGCTGGAAGGACTGAACTGCAGCACCTACCACGAAGCCGCCCAGAGAAGGGGGGAAGCCGATTCTTAGCACCCCCGCAACGGTCGACGTTGACTCTGCGACGAGTGCTCTGACATCTTGCACCGCTCTAAAGATCGATTCAGCACCAGAGGCAAGCCGTGCCCCGGCCTCGGTGGGTTCGACCCCTCGACTGTGACGATACAGGAGTGCAACGTTGAGCTCTTCTTCAAGTAGAAGAACCTGGCGCGTTAGGGCGGGTTGGGTGATGTGCAGAGCCTTGGAAGCCTTCGTAAAGCTTTTTAGCTGAGCAACCCGCACAAAGTAGCGCAATTGAACCAAATCCATGGCACCCCTCCTCTATAAGTAAATTTTATAGCACGGCAAACTATTTGGCATTTGTCGTCGGTTGGTGGGGCCGCCACAATGAAAGGACACATACAAAGGAGACGACATCGATGCTGACTTCTAGCCGAACTTTGCGCGCCTGGATTGCTAGTGCACTGCTGGCGCTGACGGCTACGGTATCCGCACAAGGGTATCCATCTAAGCCTATTCGGTTGGTAGTCCCATTTTCCCCTGGCGGTCCAACCGACATTTATGCGCGGCTGATCGGCAAGCTACTTGGCGACGAATTGGGACAATCAATCATAGTGGACAATCGCGCAGGGGCTACGGGCCTCATCGGCACGAGAGCCGTGAAAGATGCAGCACCCGACGGATATACACTTCTTTATACCTCTAATAGTGCACAAGTCATCAGTCCGTTGCTGAGAAAACCCCGTCCCTTCGATCCTGTAGAGGACTTCACTCCCATTACGGAGCCCGTCCGATATCCGATGTACCTTTTGGCGTCGCCAAAAGTTAAAGTCGATAGTTTTAAGGAATTTGTTGAACTGGCGAAGTCGCAGCCAGGAGCGATGACTTACGCAAGCGTCGGCACGGGAAGTGGAAATCACCTCGCGTGCGAGCTAATGAATCGCGCCGCAGGCATCCAAGCACTGCATATTCCTTACAAGGGTGCTGCCCCGACAATTGCGGCTCTGATGTCTGGAGAAGTTGATTATATGTGCGATTCCGTAGGAAACGCCCAATCCATGGTGCAGGCAGGAAAAATGAAGGGATTGGCTCTGACCGCAGCAAAGAGAACAGCTGCGGTCCCCGATATTCCGACCATGACGGAACATGGGGTTCCTGTGGAAGCGTATATCTGGCAGGGTATATTCGGGCCGAAAGATTTACCCCCTGATGTGCGCGACAGGCTTGCGTCGGCAATTAAAATAGTTATGAGCGATCCTGGTTTGAATGCGAGGCTTCATAAGGAGGGGTAT
The DNA here is from genome assembly GCF_002331005.1 of Achromobacter sp. UBA2119. Taxonomy (NCBI): domain Bacteria; kingdom Pseudomonadati; phylum Pseudomonadota; class Betaproteobacteria; order Burkholderiales; family Alcaligenaceae; genus Achromobacter; species Achromobacter sp. UBA2119. Next base: position 316,800 of record NZ_DCYD01000013.1, read on the forward strand.
GAACTGGTTAACCAATCTCCTGATCAGTTCGCTAAGGATATCCTCGCAGAAAGGACGCTTTGGGAAAAGCTCATCGCTGAGGAAAACATTTCTGCAGATTCGCTGTGACACAGTGCTGCCGCGATTAGTTTTTGACGCGAAAATGGCAATCTGGACCCAGCGGATTTCCTATCTTAATCCCCAGCGCCAGTCGGTTGGTGCTCAAGACCCGAATTAGGAGCTAAGCTTGTTTCAATTCTTTGACGAAAACTACACCTGGAATATGGCTGTTAATTTAGCCCTGGGCATGGGGGCCGCCATTGGCGAAATCGACGATGCCTCTTTTTTGGCGAAGGAGGCTTCTCTTCGGCAAGATCCCCAAGCGGCGGAAATTCTCTTCGCGTCTTGGACGGGCCTCGGTGATCGTTTGACCTTGCTTGCTCATCAAGATTTACAGCGGGGTCGGCAACTTAGTGCTGGCGAAAAGTTCAGACGCGCTGCGATTTACTATGTGCAGGCAGAAAGGATGCAGTCTCCGAACTTCGCTGACCGCAGTACCGCGTATAGCAAAATGCTCACCTGCTTTCGCCAGTATGTAGAGACAACTAATCAGCCAGTTGAATTCGTCAACGTTCCCTACCAAGGCGGCATCCTACCCGCACTGTTCGTTCCCGCTGTCGGACACGATGAGGGGCTAGCGCCGTGCATGGTGCACTTTGATGGCCTAGATGTCACCAAAGAGATTCTTTACCTCCTGGGGATGGGCGACGCCCTTCGAAACCGTGGTGTGTCCGTATTACTAGTTGACAATCCCGGCGTCGGCGAAGCTTTGCGGTTTCACGGACTTACCAACTTCCCAGAGTCAGAGATACCCGCCGCGGCGTGCGTTGATTATCTCGAGTGCCGTGATGACGTGGATACAGGACGTATTGGCATTATGGCCTTGTCGCTAGGCGGTTTCCATGCTCCACGCGCTGCAGCGTTCGAACCCCGATTGCGGTGTTGCGTTGCATGGGGAGCCAATTATGATTGGGGCGCTACGCAACGATATCGCTACGAAAGCCGCGATCAACGGCTGCCGGTACCGCATTATTGGGATCACGTTATGTGGGTTTTTGGGGAGAAGGATATAGACTCCATGCTAACCACTGCCGATCGTATGAGTCTGGAAGGGATTCTCGATAGAATTCGTTGCCCGATATTGGTCACGCACGGCGAAAATGATCGCCAGATTCGGCTGGAGCAAGCAGAGCGTCTGATTCGGGAGTGCGTAAACAGTCCTAAAGCCGAGCTTTTTGTGCATACGTTGAAAGACGGAGGGGCTGAGCATTGCAGTGTGGACAACATCAAGCTTGGTGTTGATACGATAGCGGACTGGGTAAGCGAAACGATGAACGAACTCGAGGACGGAACCGTGATCAGAACAGAGACTTGACGTTACGTGGCACTCATTTCTTGCCATAACGTTGCAATTCTTGGTCTGTCTCCTCAACGCGCGGCGGTAACTAGAACAGGTGCAACTCTAAAAATGCAGTACATGTGTTCTAGTTGTTGCTGTGCGTATTTGTTATCTTCTATACCCAAAGAAATTATTCTTCAATATCTTCAAATTAATCATCGTCGTTAGAAGGGCGGGAATCGCCGCGATAATCCGCACTCCTCGTATCGACATTTCTTCATCCAAGTACGCATACCCGCACATTCTTGTTTCTGGCCGAGCCGAGGCTCGCAGCCCGGTGGATGCGCAGCTCGCACGGATGGGGCGCAAGCGCCGCGTCGGGGTGGTGCTGCCGTCATTCGGCATGGTCCCGGGTTTGCTGCGCGGCTCGAACATGATCGCGATGTTGCCCTCGCGCGTCGTGCCCCCCGCCGGCGACCTCACTGTGTTGCCGCCGCCGATTGCTGTATGCGGATTCCCTTTGCATCTCGCTTGGCATCGGCGCAGGGATAGAGACCGGGCGCTGCAGCATGTTGTAGGTGTGGTGGCGGGGCTGGTGCCGTAGCGTCAACCGAAGGTTGCTGCTTCCGAGCGGATCCCCTGCGTTGCCGAAGACCGCTGGCGCGTCCTGGGAAGGCGTAAAAATCAACAGAGACTAGGACAGGGCTGGGTTTTCTCGAGCAATTTCGCGGGATGGAGCAGCTCAAGGCCATCAAAGCCATGGACGGCTTTCCACGTTGATGTTTGCTTGCGCCCGACTCCCAAGTCCTCAGAAAACTGGGCGACCAGATGCTCCTTGAGTACTGCGATGAATGCGGCCGCCCGCGCCGATATCACGCGACTTTCAAATAACGCATAGACCATCGTTGGCCGGAGCTCCCATTCCGGCAACACTCTTTGCAGATCAAAGGAAGCTATGTGCGGCCTGGCGCACTGCGCCGGAACCTGCGTAATGCCCAACCCACGGCTGGCCATCTGCAGATTCAACATGACGCTGTTGCTGGTGTGCTTCGGCGTCAACGCGATGGACTGGATATCTGCGGCCCGCGAAAGCTCCCAGATGCTATCGGCATGCGCCGAGATCTGAATATGTCGGTACAGGTCTTGCGGCGAGGCCGGAACGCCATGGCACTTGAGGTAGCCGCGGGATGCCACCAGCACTCGGCGCAGGTTCAACAGCGGCTTTTGAATCCACGACGAATTTTCCTGCGGCCCGCAGCGGATATGGACATCCATGCCACAGAGCTCGGCCTCCTTGGTTGCGCTGCTCAGTACGAATTCACAATTCAGATTGGGAAAACGCTTGCTCAGATCTTCAGCGACATCTGGAAGCATGGGTGCAAGTCCCGGCAAGATGGAAACGCGCAGTTTTCCTGCCGGTGATTCAAGATAGGTTTGCACGCGCTCATGCGCATTCAGAAGACCGTCGAGCCTGTCGGCGCATTCTTCAAGATAGCGTTCGCCAAGCGCCGTAAGGGATACCTTTCGGGTGGTTCGCTGAAATAGGACATAGCCCAACGCCCTCTCCAGTTCCGTAATACGTCGGGAAAGCGTCGCGGTCGGCACATCAAGCGCTTGTGCGGTCGCACTGAAGTTACCGTGGCGGGCGACTTGAACGAAATAGTAGATGTCGTCTAACGAAATACTCTTTTTCATACGAATCCGAGTGTTGAGACGGCCTCCTCCACGGCATGGATGGGCCATCCTTGATATCCAGTGTTCCGCCTTACACGCCGATCAGAACTTTGCCCATCACTGAAGCAGACTCGAGGGCGAGGTGGGCTTCCGCGATGCTTTCCAAGCCGACTTTCAGGCCGATATGCGGTGTGTATGCGCCGCTCTGCAGGCATGACGTGATGTCTTCGACCGCCTGGCGCTTGGCCTCGACGGGAACGGAATAGATGAATACGAATCGCAGCACGCAGCCCCGTACCATCGCTTTCAGAAGGGGGAGTGACAGCTCATCGGCTGCATTCGTCATCGCGTATGAACTGATGACGCCGCCGGGGGCAATGCATGCCAGATTGATATCCAGATTAGCTTGGATGTTTACATCTACGATGCGATCAACCCCTTTGCTGGCCGTATGGGCCGTCACGGCTGCAGGGATATCATCCGTTCGCCGGTCCAAGACGAGATCCGCGCCTACGGCCCGGGCTATGGCTGCCTGCTCTTCGTTCAGGACCGTTGCCAAGACCGACGCACCGGCCCATTTGGCAAGCAGGATGGAGGCTGTCCCGACCACGCCGGCACCGCCATGCACCAGCACGGTCAGTCCTCTCAAGTCCCCGTCTGCGAAAAGACAGCGGTGAGCGGTAAGCGCGGGGATTCCAAGCGATGCGCCGGTGTCGAAGGAGACATTCTCGGGAAGCTGCACAGCCTGCGCGTTGGGTACTACAACGTACTCCGCTGCAGTTCCGCTCGGCCGCCCGTACTGGGCTTCGTAGATCCAGACCCGTTCGCCGATGCGACCGGAGTCTGCCGGATCTCCGACGGCATCGATCACGCCCGCGCCGTCCTGGTGAGGAATGATCCGGGGAAATGGCATGGCGGAAGAAAATCCCGTCCGGGCCTTTAGATCGGTTGGATTCAGCCCCGACACGTGAACACGGATCCGAACCTCTCCCGGACCGGGGTGGGGAAGAGGTAGATCAGCGACGCGCAGTACTTCGTCTGCGGGGCCTTGGCGGTCATAGTAGGCAGCCTTCATTGCATTCTCCTGCGAGCGCCAACGCAGCGCCCTTCTTGAGCGCATTATTGGACGCAAGAGGCTTATGTACAAGTAGGCACACCTTTGATACCTAGGTATACTAAATATACTAATGAGGGGGAGAGCAGGCCATGGCGGACATCAAGCAGCGGGAATTCAGATGCGCAGTTGAAATAACTGTCGACATTGCGGGGGGAAGATGGAAGCCGTTGATCATTCACTACCTGCTTAGTGGGACCAAACGCTTCGGAGAATTGAGAAAGTTGATCGGGGGGGTGACGCAGCGCTCTTTGACGCTTCAGCTTCGCGAGCTGGAGGCGAGCGGCATCATCACCCGAGAGGTCTTCGCGGAAGTCCCGCCGCGGGTGGAATACACACTTACGAAACTCGGTACCACGCTGGCGCCTACGCTCGAGGCAATGAAGTTGTGGGGCGAACATTATTTAGCGCGTACTCAAGCAAGTAGCTCCAAGCGGGCATGATTAATCTCGAACGGCTGGACCGTGCTGGCTGTCAACCCAGCCTTGATTGATCGCCTACTTCCCATGCCCAAACACAACTTTCGGAAGAAATCTGTGTGGAGAGAAACCGCCGCGGACAGAGCGGATGAGCGGGATTGCGCGTGGTTTTAGACTGGAAGGCGCGGGGTTTCCAGCTTTGACGAAATTCGATGGATTCTGACCGCCGACGTTGAGTGGCTGCAAACCGTCTTATCGTCGGAGGATATTTGCGGAGGCGCGGTCTTAATAACAACGGAGCCAAATCAATTCAGACAGCGGATGGCCAGAGTGGCTACGAGAAGTGACCGGAACAGATGTCGCGGCGCTTTGTCCGACCGCTTCCGGCCAGGAGCGGACGTTGAAGAACGCCAGAATTACGGATGCGCTCTTGCCTCAGTGGCACAAAAGCATACGTTAACGCGATATTGATCCTCAGTCGATGTCCTCAACAAACTCAGTGTCAACGCCATCATAGGTATCTTGAAACACTAGCTCGTCCACCCTTGGGACAGGCTGCGATGCCGGTTGAATCAAAGTCTGGCTCTTGAGGATGCTGGTGTTGAAGTAGCGCTGGCAATCCATCACACCATTGATAAGAAGCCAATGAGTTGCTTCTGGAAATAGCGCCGGGTTGATCGGATACCTCGCGTTTGGGTTGTGGAACACCTCGATCTCCGCCGTCCAAGGTTCGTAGCCGTAGGGCTTCCACAACTGACGATACTCGTCGCTGTTTACGTCCATACTGAATGGGATACCGCGCAGTGCCCCCGGGGTGTCATCTGCGAACTCACCAATCCTCACATAACGGTAGTTGCCACTGTTTCCACCGGCGGAAATAGGTACGCGGCTCAACTTGGCCAAAGTAGCTGCATTCGAAAAGATAACCGCCGACAACTCCTGGCCTTCGGGCAAAAAGAACAAGCCGGCATGAATATCGGGATCTCCCGGGAGAAAATTGACTGCTTCAGCTACAGCGACCATCCTCTTGTCGCCACTTATTTCCCGGGCATACACCCCGTAGAGATAGGCGATAAGAGCCTCACGGCTCCACATCATGGATCCTGGGGAATGGAAGTCCGTTATTGCGATCAAAAACGGTTTGCCAACCACATGTGCCATGTTGCTGTAGCCCTTGCTCAACTTGTTTCGCAGGGTTCTGGCATAACGTTCTGCCGCCACTCCCAGCACGCGTTCGCGTCGATCTAGAGGAAACGGAGCTGTGCCTGCATGGGCATGGTCGTATGGCACTGGAGGATTAGCAGTTACCGCTTCGACCCAAGCCTCGCCACCCTTGCGATTGGCGACGTGGAAGTCTGGCGATGAGTGGTCCTGGGTAACCAACAGACCCTGCTCTCGGAAGCTAGCCAGAAGCTGAGCTTCCCATAAGCGAGTGTGGAAATTATTAGTCCGACAGTCGCTGGCCCAGTTAGGGTCTGGATTCGGCATGGCGAGATACAACTGGTTGAGCATCCAGGCTCCACGCTCTCGACAGGGATGTGCGAGCAGTTTGAAAATGCCGCTGGGTTCATTACCCTTGGCATCCGCTAGTGGCGCCCGTCTACGGACCCCCGACGGTACGGGAACACGTCTAGCGGGCTCGTCGCATGCCTGACGAATAATCGCCATCGCATCTTCTTGCCTGAAGGCACCCGTTTCTCTACGCAACACTACCCATACATCGTCCTCTCGGCGCCGCATGACAAGAACACCGTGCTTTTTGCTATGCTGGTTCTGGGTCAACACACCGACAGTGAGCCTGCCGCTACCAATCCACGCATTTACTGGAGGCTCGTCGCCAAAACTAAGTCCTTTCGGCAGCGACAAGGCAAATACATCAAACATATAGGGATGTAGTGGGTTCATAACTTACAGTCGCTTCGGGCTAGCCTACAAGCCACCATCTTTGGTGCGGGAAAGTATGAATGGTATCTGTCATCCTACTGAGCCGAGGTTCTTACAAGTGCTTGGCGGCCGCTTCGTGTCGCATGACGACCTACGGCCAGAAGCAGCCTTTTAATTTATCCCCGCGGACCACCGCGTCGGCCGAGCACCGGGAATTTGTCTACCCATAGCACAGACACCTGAAGTCGTACGTCACATCCCGCCCTTCCCCAGCACTGCCTTTAGATAAGGCCGTAACTCGACCCACTCGATAACTTGGGATACGCGGCGAAGTTCGCTAAGCGTCTCTTTCATTGTCACCGGGTCGAAAGTCTCCGGAATAGCGAACGAAGCTCCCTTTCTATCTGTCGCGTATCGATGGCGCTGGTCCAATACTCCATGGAATGCTTCGGTATCTTCAGGAAACAGCTCCTCGTTCAGGGACACCAAAAACTGGCGCGGGACCTCGAAATGGTACCTAAGCTCGGGGTAAAGGCGTCGGTATTCTCTGTAAAGCTTATTGAGGTTGTGGCCATGGTGTTCAGGCGCCTCGTCATGAGCGGCGATGGCTCCTTTCAGAAAGAGCTCAATACCCTGGCGCGCAATATGAAGAACGACGCGGCTCGACGAGTACTGAGATGAGAATCCTCCATCGAGCATCGCGTGGCACAACGCCTCGCTTGCCTCCAGGTAGGCCCGAGCAAGCCAGAGCATCCTGTCCCAAGCTTCCATCTCCGCGAGTTCTTTGGCGTACGACGGATCTGAATCGTCTTTCATGCGTCTCTCCTCCTACATTTCGAGATCCAGCATCTTGGTTTATAACGAGGCCGGATGTTGCAAGACTTTACATAAATCTATTGATCCACGATGATAGGCGGCGCGTCAAAGAACTCCACCATGTAAACGAAGCCGATTTAGGAGGGGGCGTTGAGCGGAATCAGAGGTACGACGGAGCTTTTGTCCGTTGCAAACAATCCGAAGTACTCAGAGACCGGTGGCGGGCACGGGGCCAAGGGCGTAGACTTTGCGCGCTGGTGGGCTGTCGTCCGGATGGTGGAGTTGGAGAAGGCCAATGAGCCGGATTTCCTACTCCTCTTTGAATCCGTTCAGGACGTCGCAGAACTAGATTCTGCAACCCAGCCAACACGGGCTAGGGTTTATCAAGTCAAGAAGAAGGACGCGGGGACTTGGAGCTGGTCTGTGCTCACAGGTACGGTTGCTCCCAAGGGAGCATCGACTGCTCCAAAGACGCCCACCAAGGCTCCTGCCGCAACTCGAAAGGCGCTGGACTTTAAGAAGGTCCAAGGCTCCGCACTTGGCAAGCTACAACTCAGCCTGAACGCATTCACGGCGCTGTCTGTCGAAGGCGTATTCCTTTCAAACGCGGGCTGCGACTTCCCACTTGCAGGAGGCGGATCCGCAGCTACAACTTTGCCTTGCACACTCGCAGATTTGGCTGCCGACCATGTTCAGCTGTTGACCGACGCTTTTGCCGCGTTGTCGACGGACGGTTCTCCACCTGATTTGACTCGGCTGAAGCTGCAGAAGGTCGCTATACATCCCGACAATCTGAATGCACCGGCGATTGCCGCAGCGCTTGAATTGCTAATCGAGCGCAGCCCATTACATGCCGGCCAGGCGAGGGCCTTCGTAGAGTCATTGGTGATGAAGATTTCGCCGCTGACGCGTGGAACAGACTGCTGCCAATCATTCGACGAGCTTGTTAAAGAACGCGGATTTTCGCGAAGAGCATTCATGGGTGCTCTAGCAGCCCTCGAGGCCGTGCCCGACCGCAGCGCCTTGCTTAACGACTTTTTGAACCAACTTCAATCTGAGGGCGTGGATTTCATGACCATCTCGTCGATCCGGGTCGCAGCCACGCGTGCCCAGCAAGATCGACTCACCGGGGGGACTGACTTATCCCGCGACATCGACCAATTCAGCGATGCATGGCTCGCGTCAAATCCGCCTACATCCAAACTTCGGCCCTACACTGAGGCCGCCCTAACCGCGCTCAAGGCCCAATTCGGCGCACAGCGCGATATCGACCTGATTGCCCGGTTTGTCATGAGAGCCATAACGAAATGCGTGGACCAGAACTAAGACGCCTCGTCCGAAGCCTGAGAACAAAAGACTATGCATCGCTTCCGATTCAAAAACATTTGGCTTCTCTCTCATCGCGAGAAGAAGGCACGTCACGTGGAGTTTCATCCGAGCAGGAACCTGCTAGTGGGGAGGAACCACACAGGCAAGACGACGCTGATTCGGAGCTTGTTTGAGACGCTAGGCGCGACGCCACAGGGAAAGCTCGAACAATGGGACGAAAACGCTGCGTCACTACTCGAGTTCTCAGTAGACAGCCGGAGCTACTTCGCCCTCCACCAGGATGGGCGGCGCGCGCTCTTTGATGCAACGTTCAATCTGCTCATCTCCACATCCAAGTTCGGCGACTGGTCCAGACGCTTTTGTGAGATAACCGACTTCAATTTGGTTTTCTCTGACAAGAAGCAGGCGGAGGTGGTCCCTGCAGATCCAGCGTGTTTCTTCGCACCCTTCTACGTCAACCAGGATGGAAGCTGGCAGGCTGAATGGAACACGTTCAGCGGCATGAAGCGCTTCAACGCACCTTTTAAGCCGATTCTTGAGTACTTCACCGGCATATGCCCACCGGAGTACTACTCGGCAAGTGCCGAAAAGTCCCAACATTCCAAGGTTCTAGAGGAACACCGACAAGAATACCGACTACTCGAACGTGCGATAGATCGCTTCAGCAGATCTGTCCCGCTGTCTGGACCAAAAGTCGACGCTGATAATTTTGCTGCCGAGATTGAACTGCTGACCAAAGAGGTCAATGGGCTCAACGTTCGACAAGAAGTGCTTAGAAGTAGTGCAGTCCGCGAGCAAGAGCTTCTCAACAGTTTGGACCATCAAATCCATCTTGCGGACATCGCTCTCGCTGCACATGACAGCGATGCCAAATACCTGCTCAAGGACGGCGCGGCGCCACTCATCTGCCCGACGTGCCACGCGGAGCACGAAAAACCGTTCCTCGATTTGCTGGAGTTTGCAGAGGATGCGCGCGTCCTTCGCGAGCTCGCTGCACGCCTGAGAGAAGATGCCGCAGAGGTTCGAAAGCGTACTCATAAGGTCTTCGCCGAGCTAAGCTCACTTAACGAAAACTACCAGCGCATCTCTCGTTTGCTGGACTCGCGCAAGGGCGAGCTGAGATTCAAGGACGTTGTGGGAAGCCTCGGCGCTGAGTCTGCATTCGCAACGTTCGAGGCCGAGCGCAAGCAGATTCAGGCGGCTATCGACGCCGTGGTCCTTAAGATCAACGCACTTGAAACAAGGATGAAGGAACTGCGTTCTCTTAAGCGCACGAAGAAAATCTTGGCCGAGTTCCGAGAACACTACGCGGACGGCCGCATCGCTCTGCAGCTGCACTCGGTCACGACCAAAACGATGCAACTGGGGTCCCGCCCCTCTCTTTCGGGCAGTGGTGGACCTCGCTCGATCCTTGCCTATTACGCCGCCATCTGGCGCACCGTACAAAGCAAGGAAGGCACGTACGACGTCCCGGTAGTCATCGATTCGCCAAACCAGCAAGCGCAAGACGACTTTAACCTTCCTGCCGTCCTGAGTTTCATCGCGAAGGACTTGCCCGCCGGCATGCAACTTATCGTTGGCTTGGAAACACCTATCGACCTCAAGTTCGACCTCGAGATGACGCTGACAGAGAGATACAGCATGCTTACCGAAGATGAGTGGGAGCTAACGGACAAGTTGATGGAGCCGTTGTTGAAGAAGATGTACGACACGCCTCTTTCTCAGAGCTAACGGTCGATCTTGTGCTCTGGCGTCGATTGCATCGATCTTTAGACGCAGCTTCTATCAAATGACCGCTTGCACAAAGCGAACTTTAGCAATGGAACTCGAACGGCAGCTATGGGTCGGAAGCCGCCCGTCACCAGCGGCGGCTCGCGGCCATGAAGCGGCGTGCAGGCCCTCGCCCCTAAGCATTCGGTCGTAAGTTCGAGGAGATGCATACCGTCAACCCAACCCTTGGTCGAAGCATTAGTGCCGATCGTCCTTTCTGTCGGGGTGTGGCCAGGTCTTCGTCTTCGCTGTTCGACACTGTCTAAAGAGTTCGGCCCCACCGCAAGGACTTTGATGTGAACGGGTCAATGCTCACGGAAACAAGAATTGAGTTCGCTCCGCGTCGTTCGCGAAAATTAGACGCCGGTCCAGCCAGTCGTAGTCATTGCGACTCTGAATGCGGAATGCGAGTCGTCGGCTCACCAGTTCGTCACGGACTACTACATCTCCACCGCGGTAACCGGCAATCAAATGTCCTGCTTTCACAGGTAGAACGTTTGGAGATTGCCGGCTTCGTCGAGAATCCCTACGCGCTTGGCAATCTCAATGGCCTTTCTATGACCTACCAAAAACGGATTGGTGCGTTTTGGTGCCGCCAGAGCAGTATAGGTAACCGACTCGGGCGGGCCCGAAGCTTTTTTGGCCCTCTTAGAAGCTGGCTTAGGATCTGCTACCTTCTTTGCGGCGCGCACCAGTTCGCCTGTTTGCTTCCGAGGAGCTTTGCTCTTCGGAGTGGGCGAGCCGGTTTGGACGACGTAGCGGACTACAGACAGGTCCCCACTAGTCGTGGATGGGCGTTTGCGAACGGTTGCCATGGGCTAATTCTCGCACGTCAACCTTCGGCGGAGTACCCCTTCCAAGCCTAGTGGGCATGCCGGCAAATCGCTCGTATGTCTGGCGATGGCTGGATGGCGCGAGCAGCCTGAGGTGGTCGTTGTTAGGAATGCTGCAAAGAAAGGCAAGCGCCGGCGGCAGTTGGCCCGACACCTAGCCGAAGGGAAGTGTGCAACGTGTTTCTCACCAGGTTGATCGCCCACCTACTTATTGAAGCTAGATCCAGTTCCTGCCGGGTCTCCACTGCGTCTAAGCAACATCAATCCAGTGTTCCATGTTGTTGCCGCTTACCGGTAAGCCGTCAGTTCGATAACCCTTCTCATCTGCTTTTAGCAGAGCCGACATTGTGGCAGGCAGCGCCTCTACTCATTGCCAAGTGCATCGGCATCACGCAACGGAGGAACACAGTCGTGAAAGTTGCCCAACGTATGTCATCACTGCAAATCTCGCACGGCGTGGCTTGCTTCTAGCGCAGCGCGGGATGCTGCGGGTGACATTGGCGAGCAGCCTATCGACCATAGTTCCAGCATTCTTCTAAGTCGATGTAAGGTCGGGGCTGACACTTTTCGACAGGAGAATTCAGCCACCTCTTTGCTGACCAGGCTGATCGCCGCGCTGAGACGGCCGTGCCAAGCCGCCTCTTCGGCTGCTGAAATGCGGCAGAGACGTGCGAAGGACTCGATCTCCGGTTTGCGAGGCCATCGTTTCGTTCCGCACAAAGTTAGCGCCATGCCATCAAAAGCATCGCCATTGTTGCTGCGCGGAGCATAAGCTCCCATCGTCAGCATGTCGTAGACGGGAGCTAGCTGCGGCCTTGACTCAGGCGAATAGAGAACGCCAAAGTTTTTCAGGTGCGCGTCACTGTTTCGTATAGAAGCTGCCAGCAAGTATTGGCCAAAGAGGTTCGAGCAGCTGACGTCCGCGATCTCGGGTTCCACAAGGTCCCTAACTGTGCGCACCACACGTTCGATAGAACCGGCGTACTTGTCACGCGCTGCGAGTCCGAGCAACGAGCACATATCTTCAAACTGCAGCGACGCTCCGTCGGCATCGATATCGAAGCGCTCTACGAAAAGCTCTTCGCCGTCCTCTGAGAGTCGTGCTGTGGCTGTCGTAAGCCCCATCGCCCTGGCGACCTTCATGCCAAAAAATTCCAATACCGTTAGTTCTGGATGGTCAGCGTCATTGGTTTTCACAATGCAGGGATGAAGGGGGCTGGGTGATGTTGGATCCGGTGATGTCCCCAGGTGCTTCGGAAAGCCTCCTGACACTCCGGGCAACCGTCCCAATGTGACCGCTTTCAGATCGGCGAGGGAAGAAACGGCACCACTGTCTTTCGGCCATATAGGGGCTAGAGTTCCCGCCTGTCCTAGGACCGCGGGAGGAACTAGTTGCAGGCCTCCTATTCGATCTTGGCCAGAAGCGAGAAGCACCGCCAATTCAGAGGACGTCTCGCCACTCAATTGCAGCCGTTGTTCCAGTAGTCGTTCAAGAAAGCCTTCGGGATACGAGACTTGAAAAACCGGGAAGAGAGTTCGGCTTTTCCAAAACTTCTGCGATGTAGGCATGCCAAGCGCGAGGGCGTAATTTGCCGGCACGTTATCAGCGTACGAAAATGAGAAGTTTCCCCCAGGCTCGCGTTCAAGTGTGCCCAGCAAGGTCCGGCGGAAGAAGACATTCAGCTTCATACGGAGCCTCCCGTTGAGATCTAAGTTCGACACAACGCGCAGCGCACACGTTGCCAAGGTTGATCGATCAGGACTCCAGGACCGCCGCACAGCTCGCATGTCTCAGACGACCTCTTCACATAGCGATGGGTCAACTGATATAGAGAGCTCATCAGAGGATCGCCGGACGGCACGCAGAATGCGATTCGCAGCACGCCAAACTTTTCCCTTATCGTGGCGATGTGAAACTTAGGCGGTGGAGCCGCTTCCCACATCGCCTCAAGTTCCTCGCAGAGGGCGAAGCACAATGGAATCCACCCTGGGCCGAATTCCACCTTTATCGGCTTTTCTGGGGCAAAGAGGTGAGGAAAGCCGGCGTGTGTTGGTTTGCAGTGAAAACT